>ONDP01000010.1 GCA_900316645.1 uncultured Prevotellaceae bacterium | reverse complement strand
CATGTCGTTGTTGGGCGAAATGATGTTGAGGAAATACTTGATGATGCAAAGATTGAAATAGATGCGGAGGGCATCGGTAGGCAGTGTAATCCAACTGCCCGTCATGCGGTTGGGGAGCATCGGACGGATGGTGTTCTGCTTGTTCCATACACGGGCATGGTGGCAGCAGGAATTGCGCGTCAGGGTGACGATGGTGAGCCACGACTCGAAGGGGGCTACTTGCAGGCCGAACTTGCGGGCAATGCTCTTCTTGATACGTGGGGTCTTGATGTTGCTGAAGATGTTGGTGATAACACCGAAGGGAAGCACTTCTGCCAGAATCCATGCAGGCGGATAGGCGTCGGAATAGGTCTGCTTGAAGTGGACGATAAAGTCTTCGCGTGAACGGTGAAGCTCTGCGTCTATCAAGTCCATCGTGTGACGGAACTTTGCGGCATCGATGAAATTGCTGCCGTCAGTCATCCAGAAGGGATTGCCCGTCATGTCGCTGCCGATGTTGACGATGGCGCTACGAACAGCCACCTCAATCTTCTCAATCTCGTTGAAGATGAGCAGGCGCAATTTCTTGTCGAAGCGGTAGAGCATCATCACTTGGTCGAACGTGGTGTTCGGTTTGTAGCGGTGCTGCTCCTTGGGCATCTGTAGGAGGGGATACATGTAGGCTGACAAACGGTAGTAGCCTATGAATTCGAGGTATCGGGCGTATGGTTTCTGGAATGGGATTCTGTTGCTCATCGTATAAAAATAAAACGACCCGCACATTTGAGCATCGTGGAGAGGCTTGGCGGGTTCTAGTGGGTGCAAAGGTAATGTTTTTTATTGAATCGACCAAACTTTTTGATGGGAAATTGTTTTTTGAGCGTCGATTTTGTTGCTTTTCTATCTCTTATGAAAGAGCTGTGCACAATAGGTTTCCGCTGTGCACTAGGACCAGGCAACAGATTTTCCCAAACAAATTAGGGCGCTGTCATCGGTGTCAGCGTCATCGGTGTTAGCGATTTTGGGGGTGGTGCATGAGAAAAGGGGGGAGACGGAGGGGTGTGTCATCGGTTTGAAACGCTGCTGTCATCGGCATTGCGAGGGGTTTTTGCTGCTAGGCGAAGGAAAAAAATTTCCCTGGGCAGGGAGAAATTTTGGGGCGAGCGATGACGATGACACCGATGACAGTGGGGTGATTTATTTTTGCAGGAGTGGGGCTATTTACTGACCTATTATTATATATAATATATATATTATATATAATAATACAACAATTTTCAACAGCGTGATGACTGATAAATGGGCGGTGTCATCGGTGTCATCGTCATCGGTGTCATCGATTTTGGGTTGCGGAAAGTTGGCTGAGTCGAATAAAATGTGTACCTTTGCAGTCATGAAATCGAAACTGTTGAAACTCGACGCCCCTTATCAAGTCATCTATGCTGGTGGCAAGGTGGGCAGGCACATAGCCACGCTGATGGTGTGGAATGACGATGATGAGAATGGTGGTATCTTCGGAGCTGCCTCGTATCCTGTCATCGATGAAGGTGAGGAATTTCCTGCTGGCACGCTCTGCGAAGATGCTGAGTTGCACGACTGTCGTGTGCTGTGTCCGCCGGAGGGTACTAATCTTACTTGGGTGGCCAAGATAATTGAGTACGACTTCCAGCAGTTGGAACCTGCCGGTGCTGAATACATTCTGGAGCGCATGAAGTTGCTGGGATGCAAGATAGCGATGCCCACCGAGAAGGATAAGGAGACGGGCGAGGAGCTGTACGTCATGAAGTTCAATGCCACGCTCGACGTGATGTGTCTGCACGGATTCCCTGAAGACGAGGACGCCTACTATCGTGTTCGCAGCAACCGCTTTGAGGGTTTCTATTTCCAGGCAGAGGGTACTGCCAAAGAGGTTTATCAGGAGCTGAGTTATCAGTTGAGCGTCTATATGGGTGCTTTCTATGATGACATCATTTATATACGTTTCAGGACGACCGACGGCCAGTTGACCGAGTTGACTAATCGTTTGAACGCTAATCAACACATTGAGGGATTTGAGTATGAAGACTAGTCTGATAGGGGTTGACCCCATTCCCGTTGAGTTTGTGTTGAATGTTGCCCAGTCGAAGGGCACCACTGCCCAGCGCCGTCCTTATGTTGAGCTGATGGAGCGTTGGGGCAAGGAGCAGGATTGTGTTGACGAGGTGCGCCAGCTGTTGAAGCGACTGCGCGACGGACAGGAACTTGATCCGCAAGCCATGCCTCGTGAGTTCATGCCTCGCTACAGGCAGCCCGAAGTGGCGCGCCAGCTGATTGAGATTGTCCGACGGATTGACGAGATTATCGGCTCGCATCGCGAGAATTGGACTTGGGCGCACGTGATGAGAGTGATGTGTGACGAGGGTATTCTCTACAAGCCGACCATCAACCGTTTCGACCAGATCATTTGTTCGATGGTGCCTAACAAGGGGCGCGACATCGTGCGTAAGAACGGTGACTACGTTTACATCATGGGACAGAAGGAACCTTGGTCGAGCTGGACACAGCAGTCGTACATCAATCCGTCGCTGGCTGCGGCTCGTATCATCTGCAATCAGATAGCCCACGAACTGGCTCCTGTTCTTGCCCGAACCATCCGTTTGGAGTTTTGATTGTCACCCAAATTTTTTCCAAGGGACTCCCATAGTTTCCCAATATTTTCCCGAGGTTTCCCAACTTTCTTCCAACCCTCTCCCGACGGGGCTTTAGAGGGCGGAAACCCTTGCTATACATTATTATTATATATAACTTTGTAGTGTGAAATTTAGTTTTTAACATTTTAAATCTTAGTTTTATGACTACAAAAACAATTTGCATGAACCGCATGGTTCGCGGCCTCAAGGGCCAAGTGTTCGAGAGCAATCTCGAAGAGTTCGTTAACGTCACCAAGTCTGACGAGGTGACTACTCTCATCAATCGCATCCGCCAAACGGAAGACAAGGACGAGCGTCGTCAGTTGAAGGGTCAGCTGCCCTTCCGCTGTCCTCACTATTTCCGTTTCGCCGACAACCATCGTGCGCAGGATGCCATTCTGCCCGAGGAGTTCACGTTCCAGACCTGTATCGACATCGACGATGCCAAGCAGGTGGAGCAGGCCCTCTCTCGCGCGTACCTTCTTAATAATGAAGAGGGCGGTCAGTGGCAAGGCATGTTGCTGCACATGGAGTATTCGGCATCCAAGAAGCTGCACATCGACATCCGCATCCCTGTCGGAAAGACCATCCGCGAGACGCAGTGGGAATACACCGATGCCCTGGGTGTTGACTTCGACGATGACTGCTGTTCGCCTGAGCGCATGATCTACATCACCGACGAGGCTTCGCAGCTCTACACCTCACCCGAATGGCAGCAGCGTCTCAGCGACGATGAGATTGCGTTGCGTCGCAAGGCCTATCAGGAGCGCGGCCTTGACATCGACGGCCGTGAGTTGAAGAACCAACTGCAAGTTCGGTCCGCATCACTGTCCACGACTACCGCTGACGATGTCACCGATGACAGCGGGGTGATTTATCCCACCGAATATCATGGTATTCCCTACGAGAAGATTGTCGAGGAGTTGGCCGATCAGTTGGGCGGTGCCCCTGAGCATGGTAATCGCAATGACTTCATCTTCTCGATGGCCTGCCATCTGCGCCATGTCTGCAACGACGATCCCGAATGGATTCGCACGGTGATGCCCGATTTTGGTGAGGACCACCAGCGCGTGACCGACACCATTCGTAATGCTTGCAAGCGTAAGCAGGCTGCCACCATGAGCCCCAAGATGAAACTCACGCTCGACCTCTGCCGTCGCCGTCAGAATCTGGAGCAGGGCAACACGAAGCAGGCTATGATGAAGGAGCCCGAGATGCCGAAAAGACTGCCAGCCCCAGTGCGCATTATCATTTCGAAGGTGCCCGACCACTGCAAGCCAGCTTTGGCACAGGCCATCTTCCCAGTGTGGGCCACACGCACGGGAGGACTGAAACTGGAGTATGCCGACAATTCTGAGATGGAGGCCACGATGATGAATGTGCTGGTGGCTCCCATGTCGAGCGGTAAGTCGTGTGTCAAGAAACCCATCGAAATCTGTCTGAAGGATGTCGTGGCTCGCGACACCCTGTGCCGACAGCAGGAACAGGACTGGAAGGACTCGATGAATTCGCGTTCGGCCAACAAGGAAAAGCCTGTCCGCCCGACGGATATCTGTATCCAGGTGGTTGACTCCGATATGACCAATGCCGCTTTCACCCAGCGACTGGCTGATGCCGAGCGTGCAGGCGACCGTTGTCTGTACACCAGCATGGACGAGGTGGAGCAGTTGACGAAGATGGCCGGTGGGTCGTCAAAGGAAATGGTGAGCCGCATCATCTGCCGAAACTTCGACACTGACTCTTATGGTCAGGAGCGCGTAGGTGCCCAGTCGGTTACTGCCAGGGCCCACATCCGTTGGTGTTGGAATGCATCCACCACGCCAGCCTCTGCCCTCCGATTCTTCCGCAAGAACGTGAACGACGGAACGGTGTCACGACTCAGTTTCTGTACCATCAGGGAGACCGAGGACAACGGACTGATACCCATCTACAAGCGTTACGACGAGAAATTCGAGGCGCAGATCATGGGCTATCTGCAGTTGCTCGATGAAGCCAAGGGCCTCATTGTCTGTCAGCCAGCCAAGAAAATGGCCAATGACCTCAGTTTGCTCAGTGTGGAGCGGGCAGCACTCTTCGATAATGACGGTTATCGTATACTGGCTCGCCGTGCCATCGCCATCGTCTTCCGCAAGGCTTGTCTGCTCTACGTCATGAATGGTATGAAATGGTCGCGCGAGATAGAGGACTTCTGTCGCTGGTCGTTCGATTACGACATGTGGTGCAAGATGAATTTGTTCAGCGAAGCACTCGACGATGACCGCGAGGCGGAGAGGACTGTGATGCGCGGAGGCGTTTCCAACCAGCTCGACCTGCTGCCGGATGAGTTCACGCGCGAGGAGTGTCGCTCCATGCGCATCCAGCAGGGATGCAAGAATCCCAATCCCAAGGACCAGCTGGCGCAGTGGACAAAGCGTGGGTTTATTACGTTAGACCCTGAGACACAGCACTATTGCAAAACAGAAAAGTATCTCTCGAGCCACGTGGCTTGAGGGATACCTCACTGATGACCGACATCCCGCTGACACCGATGACGATGACACCGATGACAGCGGGGTGATTTATTTTATCTTCACGATGACGGGGTGGTCAACTTCGCGGCGCCAGGCCTTCAGGTAGTCGAACCATTCCTGGGCGGAGTGGTAACCGAAGGTCTCGTTGGCTGAGGTGTAGTTGACTTTATATGCCATGTGGGTGCCGTCGATTTTCACGACGAACGCATAGTTGTCTTTGTTGGCAGGCTCCTCGCTGGCTATGTTTTTATGCGGAACGAGAACGGCCAAGCCTACCGTCTCGCGCTTCCACTTGGTGGTGTCGGTGGCAGGAAAGTCGGTGCCCCAGCAGGCGCGTAAGCCGTGGCGGTCGCTGTATTCCACGGAGCCCTTGACGTTGATGACACCTGTTGAGAAGCGGTAGTCGCTGACGTTCTTGTTGAAGAACACATCGACATCGGTGTCGCGATGGCCTGCATATTGTGTATAGCGGAGGGTCATGGTGATGGATGATGGATGATGTGAGATGGATGATGTAAGAGGTGCTTGCCAATCTCGGTCAACCACTTCGACGATGGTGCGGAGGGGGCCGTAGCTGATGATGCGCTGGGTGCGCGAGCGTACGGGTTCGACGAGGGTAGGCTTCGTGCCGTCCCATCCACGGAATGCCCCGAGTCCGAAGGTCTGACCCACCCATAGCACATCGTCGCCATAACCCTGTGCCTTCTGTTCGGCATCGGTGTAGAACTGAGTGTCCTGCAGTTCCAGTCGCTTCTGGTATTTTCCGTAGAGGTCGAGTGTCTGACGGGCATCGAAATAGATGCGGATGCCGTTGAGTTCGCTTTCGAAATCAACTCCGTGGTGGTGCTGGATGTGATAGGCATCGGCAGCATCGCCCCGGACGGTAATTGATTCCAGGAAATTATTCTGCTGATTCTTCTTCAATTTCTTGTCGCTGGTATTCCTGACCAGCATGTCGGCATAGACGCGGGCAGGGTAGGAGCGTGGCTCGCCTTCGTCGAAGAGGGTGACGGTGAATTGCTTTCGCTCCCTCTCGCCCAGATTGGCCAGAAAACAGAGTTCGTCGAAGATGTCGTCCTGGTTGAGGTCGTCGAGTTGGCAGGGAATCTCCTGTCCGTCAACCGTTACCAGTGCTGAGCGCACTTCGCCATATTGGGCAAGACTGATGACAACGGGTTGGTCGGTGCGGGCATTGTCGAGTTGGTTTCTTACGAAGACAGTGACAGTGCGCGTTGCTGAGGCGTGCAGCCCGAAGGCAGTCAGCAGGAAGAAGCAGATTAGTTTTCTCATACGTGTATATATAATAATGTGTCGTTTATTGTTTGCAAATTTCACACAAATAAACGAAAAAGCGTTCGCAATGCACTTTTTTTTATCTTTTTTAGGTTAAAATTTGGAATTTAAAATGTTTTTTAGTAAATTTGCATCGGATTTTAACAATAATAAATCTTTTAAACAGTTCAAAGACGGTGCGTAAGGTCTATCTATTGTTATTCGTGTTGATGCTCATCTGTTTGGGATGTGAGTGGCGTTTGAAGTCGAACGACGAGACTTCGAACGACAGTATTGTGACCATTGAGCGCTACGACAGGATAGAGAGTCTTTACTTGACGACAGGCGATTATTCGGCACTGTTGCAGATGAACAAATCGTTCCCGATGCAGACGCGCACGCTGATTGAGAATGTGTTGCAGCTCGGTCAGGTGAACGATCCCGAGATAAACATCAAGTTCTTGCGTTTCTTCAGCGACTCCACGTTGCAGCAGATGATTAACGACGTGCAGGAGCAGTTTACCAATTTAGACGATTTGAACAACGAACTGACCGAGGCTTTCCGCAATCTGAAGGAGGAAGTGCCTTCGGTTGAGATGCCTCAGGTGTATGCCCAGATAGGTTCGTTCGACCAGAGTATCATCGTGGGTAACAAGACGTTAGGCATTTCGCTGGACAAATATCTGGGTGCCGACTATCCTTTCTACCGCGAGCACTATACGGACGAGCAGCGCAAGATGATGACGCGTTCGATGATAACGCCCGACTGTCTGGGTTTTTATTTGTTGAGCCTCTTCCCATCGCCCGACCAACAGGCGACGCAGGCTGCCCGTGATTGGCACAGGGGCAAGATTCAGTGGGTTGTGAACCATGTGACCAACCGCCGTGTGTTTGACGACGAGCAGGTGACACTGGTTGACAGCTTTATGAAGCAGAACAAAGAGATGAGCGTGGAGCAGTTGCTTCGCGACGAGAAAACATACTAACAAAACATCAACATGAAAAAAACGGCATTGTTAGGCCTCTTGTGTCTGTCGTTGATGGCAGTACCGAGCATGGGCCAGAATCTGGATTTGAAACGTATCACACAAGGTGCCTACATGGCTGAAGGCATGATGGCAGTAACGCCTGCCGCCGACGGGGAGTCGTATTTGCAGTTGAGCGCCGATGGTCAGCGCGTGGTGCGCTCATCGTTCAAGACGGGCAAGGAGGTGGAGACTATCTTCGACGCATCTACCGCTCATGGTGCTAAGTTGAGCAGTATCGACGGCTATATCATGAGTCCCGACGGCAAGCGCCTGCTGATTCAGACCAATACAGAGCTGATTTACCGCCATTCGTTCAAGGCAGAGTATTACATCTATACCATTGCCAACAAGAAACTGGTGCCACTGTCGAAGAACGGTGCCCAGCAGACGCCATTGTTCTCGAAGGACGGTACGCTGATAGCCTTCGTGCGCGACAACAACATCTTTCTCATCAAGTTGCTCTACGACAATGCCGAGAGCCAGGTGACGAAGGACGGACGCCAGAATGAAGTGATCAACGGCATTCCCGACTGGGTGAACGAAGAGGAGTTCGGCCACAATCGTGCGATGGTGTTTACGGCTGACAGCAAACAGCTGGTATGGGTGCGCTACGACGAATCGAAGGTGCGCCAGTATTCCATGCCGCTCTATCAGGGAAAGGCTCCTGCTTACGATGAGTATGCCGAATATCCAGGTGCCTACACCTATAAATATCCAGTGGCTGGTGCTGACAATGCCCAGTGTACGGTATGGAGCTTTGATATTGCCAGCCGACAGACACGCCAGTTGCAGGTGCCCCTTGATGCCGACGGCTATATCCCTCGCATCAAGTCGACAGCCGAGGCGCAGAAGATACTGGTGCTCACGCTCAATCGCCATCAGGACTGTCTGCGCGTTTACCAGACCAATCCGCTTTCGACGGTGAGTCAGTTGCTCATCGAGGATAAGACGCATAAATACATCAAGGAGGAGTGCGCCAGTTGGTTCAGAGTGACAGACAAGTATATGCTGCTGCCCAGCGACAGGGATGGTTGGATGCATCTCTATCTCTACAACCTCAACGGACAGTTGCTGCGCCAGGTGGAGCAGGGCAGTTACGAGGTGTCGGCAGTCTATGGCATCGACGATGCTACGGGCGATGTCTATTATGCATCCCACGAACAGGGACCTTGCGACCAGCGCGTCTATGTGGCTCATGCCAATGGCAAGCGCGAGTGTCTGACCAATCAGGCAGGATGGAGCAGTGCCGTATTCAGCAAGAACCACAAATACTTCATCCATACCTGGAGCAATCTGAACACGCCTCCCGTCATCACCCTTTGTGCCGGCGACGGAAAGCGACAGGCTACGATTACTGACAATCAGGAACTGAAGGCTACACTCGCCAAACTGCCACTCGGCAAGCGCGAGCTCTTTACCTTCACCACTTCCGAGGGCATCAAACTCAATGGCTGGCTGGTTAAACCTGCTGATTTCAATGCTCAGAAACGCTATCCTGTGGTGATGTATCAGTATAGCGGACCTGGTTCGCAACAGGTGAAGGATGCGTGGAATATCGGAATGAACGGACAGGGTGCCATCATCGAACAGTATCTCTGTCAGCAGGGTTTCGTCTGTGTTTGTGTCGATGGACGCGGAACGGGCGGACGCGGTGCTGATTTCGAGAAGTGTACCTACCTGAGATTGGGCGAACTGGAGTCGCGCGATCAGGTGGAGACAGCCTTGTGGCTTGGCAAGCAGTCGTATGTGGATAAAGACCGCATAGCCATCTGGGGTTGGAGCTATGGTGGTTTCAACACGCTGATGTCCATGTCGGAGGGCCGTCCCGTATTCCGTGCCGGTGTGGCTATTGCTCCTGTCACTTCATGGCGTTACTACGATACCATCTATACTGAGCGATTCATGCGCACACCCAAGGAGAACCCCAACGGTTACGACCAGAACCCCATCAGCAGGGTGGGCAGTCTGCATGGTGCGCTGTTGCTTTGTCACGGCTCAGCCGACGATAATGTGCATCTGCGCAATGCTGCAGAATATACCGAGGCACTGGTGCAGGCCGACAAGGACTTCAGCCAGCTGGTATATACCAATCGCAACCACAGCATCTATGGTGGCAACACGCGCAACCACCTGTTCCGCCAGTGCATCAATTTCTTGGAAAAGGAAATGAAATAAAATCCTCCCCTAAGTTAGGGGAGGTTAGGAGGGGTCTGAACGAAGGAAAATGTGTTTTGTTCAGACCCTTTTTTGTTCCCCCTAACTTAGGGGGACGAAATTAATAGTTCTCTGCTTTCACCTGGAAGTAAGACTGCGGATGGTTGCAGACGGGGCACTCATCGGGAGCCTTCTTGCCAACGACGATGTGACCACAGTTGGCACACTGCCAGATGACGTCGCCGTCCTTTGAGAACACACGCTCCTTCTTCACATTGTCCAACAGCTTGCGATAGCGCTCCTCATGAGCCTTCTCGATAGCGGCAACACCCTCGAACTTCTCGGCTATCTCGTCAAATCCCTCCTCGCGGGCCTCCTTGGCCATGCGGGCATACATATCGGTCCACTCGAAGTTCTCGCCACCTGCTGCAGCCTCCAGATTGCTGGCAGTGTCCTTGATGGCTCCGCCCTCCAGCAGTTTAAACCACATCTTGGCATGTTCCTTCTCGTTGGCAGCAGTCTCCTCGAAGATGGCAGCTATCTGTACGTAGCCGTCCTTCTTGGCCTTTGATGCCCAGTAAGTGTACTTGTTGCGAGCCATTGACTCACCTGCAAATGCTTCCTGCAGATTTTTCTCTGTCTTTGTTCCTTTCAGTTCTTTCATAATTGTATTTGTTTAGGATAAATAAATCTACTCTGATTTGAATAAGTCCTTGATGCCTCCGATAGAGCCCATCAGGTTGGTAGCCTCGTAAGGCAGGTAAACGGTCTTCGTCTTATCGCCCTGAGCCAGTTCCTGCATCATCTGGATATACTTCTGAGCCAGCAGGTAGTTGGCAGGATTGGTGCTCTTGCCTACAGCCTCGGTAATCAGTTCGATAGCCTTTGCTTCAGCCTCGGCTTTGCGGATGCGAGCCTGTGCCTCACCTTCGGCATGCAGGATGGCCTGTTGCTTCTGAGCGTCGGCACGGTTGATGATAGCCGTCTTCTCACCTTCTGAAGCCAGAATCTCGGCTGCTTTCTCACCTTCTGAGGTCAGAATCTGTGCACGTTTGTTACGTTCGGCCTGCATCTGTTTCTCCATTGCATTGAGCACCGTTGAAGGAGGCACGATGTCTTGCAGTTCTACGCGGTTCACCTTCACACCCCATTTGTCGGTAGCGTCGTCCAGAACGGCACGCAGCTTGGTATTGATGGTGTCGCGCGAAGTCAGCGTCTCGTCCAATTCCAGTTCACCGATGATGTTACGCAATGTGGTCTGCGTCAGTTTCTCGATGGCGTTGGGCAGATTGGAAATCTCATAAACGGCTTTGAACGGATCGACAATCTGGAAGTAGAGCAGGGCGTTGATTTCCATCTGGATGTTATCCTTGGTGATAACATTCTGTGACGGGAAGTCGTAAACCTGTTCACGCAGGTCGATAGAGTCGGAGTAGGTGTAGCGTCCACGGTTCAATACCACAATCTCCTTGGCTCGGTCGATGAAGGGGATGATGATGTTGATACCAGGGTTCAGGGTAGCGTAGTAGCGACCCAGACGCTCGATGATGCGCGTCTCCGACTGAGGGATGATAACAATTGCCTTTTTGGCAAAGATTAATACCATGATAACAATGGCAATCAATACGTAAGTCATAATTTCCATGTATTATTAGTTTAAAGTTTAGAGTTTAGAGTTTAGAGTTTAGAGTTTTTCCACTGTGATGATGGTGCTCTCGCGTCCGACGACGCGGACGGTGGTGCCTTGGGGGATGTCGGTATCGCTGACAGCTTTCCACATGTCGCCATCAATCTGCACATAGCCGTTGCCACCTGTAGGAATTGCCTCCGTCACTTTTCCAGTGCGTCCCAGCAAGGCATCGGCATTCGAGGGCTTGTTAGGCTCGTTCTTGTGGAGATAGCGCAAGGCCACAGGGCGCACGAAGAGTACGCTGAGCAGCGAGAAGACTGCAAAAATGAACAACTGCCAATAGATGTTTAATCCGACAACAGCCGAAATCAGCGCAAAGACAGCACCGATGGAGAAGCAGATGATAAAGAAGTCACCTGACGAAAGTTCCAGAATCAGGCATACAACGGCAATAACAGCCCAAACCTGCCACATGTTAGCAATCAAATAGTCTATCATATTAATTCATTATTATATGTTACCAATTAATCTTGATGCAAAGTTAGGAAATATTTGTTTTATTTCCAAGGTAGTTTGCAATTATTTTGTTACCTTTGCACTCAAAATTCTAAAAAACAAGAAAAATGGGAAAAATTATATTGACAGGTGACCGTCCTACAGGCAAGCTCCATTTGGGACATTATGTAGGTTCACTGCGCCGTCGTGTGGAGTTGCAGAATGCTGGCGACTACGACAAAATGTTTGTATTCATGGCCGATGTGCAGGCACTGACAGATAATGCTGACAATCCGGAGAAGATTCGTCAGAACATTGTTGAGGTGGCGCTCGACTATCTTTCTGCCGGTCTTGACCCAGAGAAGTGCACGCTGTTCATCCAGAGCCAGATTACAGAACTTGCTGAGTTGACGACTTACCTGATGAATCTCGTGTCGGTCAGTCGTGTGCAGCGCAACCCGACAGTGAAGACTGAGGTGAAAATGCGTGGTTTCGAGGGTGAAAGTATTCCCTTGGGATTCTTCTGCTATCCAGTCTCCCAGGCAGCCGATATCACTTTGTTTAAGGCAACCACTGTTCCTGCTGGTGAGGATCAGGAGCCTATGCTGGAGGTGACACGCGAATTGGTGCGTCGCTTCAATCAGATATACGCCCCCGTATTGGTAGAGCCCAACATCATGTTGCCAGAGAATGCTACTGCCCGTCGCCTGCCAGGTACCGATGGTAAGGAGAAGATGTCGAAGTCGCTGGGCAACTGTATCTACTTGAGCGACGATGCTGATACTGTATGGCAGAAAGTGCGCTCTATGTACACCGACCCTGAGCACATCAACTTGAACGATCCCGGTCATGTAGAGGGCAATGCCGTATTCACCTATCTGGATGCCTTCTCAAAGCCTGAGCACTTTGCTGCATACTGGCCTGAATACCAGAACCTCGACGAGTTGAAAGACCACTATCGTCGTGGCGGATTGGGTGATATGAAGTGCAAGAAGTTCCTCAATCAGATACTCAACGAGTTCCTGGAGCCCATGCGCCAGCGTCGTCATGAGTTCGAGCAGGATATTCCGGAAATTTATAATATCCTGAAGAAAGGTACGGAGAAGGCTCGTGAGACTGCTGCCCAGACGATGAGCGAGGTGCGCAGTGCCATGCAGATTAACTACTTTGATGACAAGGAACTGATTCAGTCGCAGGCGGAGCGTTTCCGTGCAAAATAAACTCGCAAGCGTTCTTCCAACGACATTGCAGCATAGCGGCGCCACTCAGTGGTGCCGTTTTCTTTGTCGTCCAGATAATGCAGGTCGTACATGTGGCCATAGGCTTCCAGTTCAAAAGGATTGAGCAGATAGCCTGCATTGCGCAGGTGCTTGCGATAACGGCAAGCCTTCAGCCAATAGACGAGGTATTTCCAGTAGAAGCATATCCATGAGTCGCGGGTAGCGCGTGCTTGGTACAGATGAATCATTTCGTGGTTCTTCATCGCATCCAGGCAGTTGTTGAAATGTTCGGCCTCCTCCTTGCTGTGAGTGATAATGGTTCCGAAGAACGTCATTCCCTCATAGCCCTTCCGAATCCAGAAGGGAATATTAACAGCCAACATATCACCCGTCTTACTGGGGCGATGGGCACGAAATATTATCGGTATGATACTGAATAGGTTTGCCATAACTTAAGAAAAATAATAGATAGACAGCCGATAAGTACATAAACCAAAACGGTTTGCAAAAGAGAAGGATAGAGATTCCCGATGGAGGCAATGGGAAGGGCTGCAATAGCAGTGAGCGACTGGGTCATGATGGTGACTACAGTTGCTAATGCCGATGCTATCATTGTCCACGACGTGAGCAACAGGAGAAAGCCTCCGACGAGGATGAGATAGGCGCAGGGAATGACAATGAAATTGGTCAAGAGAAAATAAGTGGAGAACCGGTGGAAATAGAACGCGATGAGTGGTCCTACGCCCAGTTGTGCACACAGCGAGACTGTCGTCATGCCCCATACCCAGCGCACCACACGATGTTCCATGAGCCATTTCTCGGAAATCATACCATAAAGAGTGGGATAGAACAGCAAAATAGCAAACACGGCAAGGTAAGACATCTGGAACCCCACCTCAAACAGCGCTTCGGGCTGGCAGGCAAGTATCACGATGGCAGTGAAAGCCAAAACGTTAATACTCGAGTTCTGGCGATAGCCCAACGAAAGCAACCCATAGATGGTCAACATGGTGGTTGCCCTGACAACACTTGCTGGCAGGCCTACCAGAAAAGCAAACCCCCAAAGCAGCACTAAGGTCAGCACTTGGGCTACGATGCGCCATCGCCTTCCCCATGCTAAGAGAGAGACCATCATATAGATGATGCCCAGGTGGAGTCCGCTGATGGCAAGAATATGCGAGGCTCCAGTCATGTTGAATTTTTCTCTTGTCTCCTTGGTGAGTGCCGTTTTGTCGCCCAGCGTCATTGCTGCCACCACTTCGTAGGTAGCAGGATTCATCGTCGCCCGGTATTGTCGCAGCAGCTGTTCGCGATATTCCAGCATCCTTTCGCCAGCCCGTTTCACCACAGGGATATCGGGTAGGGGATGTTGGATGAGATGACAGCCCATCACCATTGTGATGAGTAGGATGAAGAGTGACTGAACTTTGGGAAAGCGAAACAGGCAGAGGGCTATCCCAATGAGTCCGGCAAGTATGGCAAGCGTAGTGACAGCCCCATAGTCAGTATAGCGGCCCACGATGATTCCAAGAATGAACGCTATGGCTACTGGTAATAAAGGTGCAATCACTCGCTGCTGGTACATATTAATCTCTAAACCGTTCTACAAACTCGTCCTCGGAGATAATGGGAATGCCCAGTTGCTTGGCCTTTTGGTTCTTTCCGGAGGTAGAGTTGACATCATTGTTGATGAGGAAATTGGTAGAACCACTCACAGCTGAAGCCACTTTGCCTCCCTGCGACTCAATATATGCTTTCAGTTCGTTGCGGTTCTTATAGTGATGCACATCGCCAGTGACCACGAAGGTCAGTCCCTCGCACCTGTTACCTGTGGGTTCGTTGGAGGCCTGTGTCACCTCAATCTTCTCTCTCAGGTGCTGATAGCGTTGCATGTTATGGGCATCACGGAACCAATTGACAAACGAAGCCGATTTCTCAGGACCGATACCGTTGACATGGGCAAAGACTTCCGATGCCTCCTGGTACGGCTCAAACAAATCGCCAGTCTCCTTGACAGTAGCAGCTACCAACTCGTCGATAGGATAGGCTCCCAGCAGTCGCTTGCAGACATCCAGTCCGCAGAGGGGAATGTTCAGCGCATAGAGCAAACGGTGCGCTTCAACCTGGGCAGAACGATCAATGCTGCGCATGATGTTCGAGGCCGACTTCTCGCCAAAGCCCTCCATATTTGCCAATTCGCGAATGTGGCTCCTCAGGTTGTAGAGGTCGGCATATTCGCTCACCCAACCGAGGTTGATGAACTTTGCCAAGGTCTGTTCGGAGATACCGTCGATGTTCATACCCTCTTTCGATACAAAGCGGGCAAACTTCTTCAGTTGCTTGGCAGGGCATTCTGCATTCGTACAATGCAGGGTCTTCGTGCCACTGGCCTCACTGATGCGAATCTCCGTCTTAGCGTGGCAGACGGGACATTCGTGGGGAATCTCCAGCGACCCTTCCGTTCGCTTCACTTGAATCACCTTCGGAATAATCTTGTTGGCTTTGATGACACTGATTTCTGTACCCTTGGTCCCAATCCCCAGTCGTTCGCACTCACTGATGTTGCAGAGCGAGGCACGCTTGACGGTTGTTCCTTCCAGTTCGACGGGCTGGAAGATGGCAACTGGCGAGATGGTGCTGGCTGCGCACGACCATTCTATCTTCTCCAGAATGGTGTCGGCTGCTTCATCCTGCCATTTGAACGCCAATCCTGCACGAGTGGCATGATGCCCCGTGATACTGCCAGTCTGGGCATAGTCGGTATCATCGTAACAGATGACGAGTCCGTCAACAGGGTAAGGATTCTGTTTGCTGGTAACTTTCTGGGTGAAGGCTGCGATACATTCTTCTACAGCTTGTTGGTCGGGATGTTCTACCTTTTCGTGCTCAACAGTAGCAAAACCTTGCTGTTCCAACCAAGCCATTCGTTTGCCCCACGAGGTGATGTCCTCGTCAATATGCACCAGGGTAAACGGTATCCATTGGATGTGGCGCTGGCGTACTTCTTCCACGTCTTTCAAGGTCAGTGAACCGGAGGCCAGGTTGCGCGGATTAGCATAGTCTTCACCACTCTCAATCAGGAAGCGTTCGAAGTCATCATAGCTGATAACGGCTTCTCCTCGGATTACGGTATGTCCCTTGTAGCCAATTTGTTGCGGAATGCCGTTAATGGCTTTTGCAAGATGGGTAATGTTAGTTCCGATGTGTCCGTTACCTCGTGTCACTACCTTGGTCAGTGCTCCGTTATCGTAAGTTGCAACGAGCGTCAGGCCATCCAGTTTCCATGAAATCCAGATGGGCAATCCTTCTGCCCATTTCACCAGTTCGGCAGTCTGTTTGGTCTTGGCGAGTGAGAGGGCTGCAAACTCATGCTCCTCTTTCTGACCAGTGATGCTGTCTTCCGAAACTTTCTGTGTCGGGGAGTCGGGCAGGGTAGTGCTAGTCTCCTGTTCCAGTTTCTTCAGTTCGTCGAAACGTGCATCCCATTCGTAGTCGGTCATCCGTTCTGCCTGACCATTATAATAGGCGTCAGAGGCTTCGTTCAATTCTCTGACGAGTTGCTGCATCCGTAATAATTTGTCGTCTACCATGATTATAGTATTTTCACGGCAAAGTTATGAAAAATTTTTTATTATCAGTTGTCAATTCTCATTTTTTTAGTACCTTTGTCTCCGTAATGACAGAAAAGTTTGAGTTTACACCACAGGAAAAAGAAGAGATCCTCTCGCTATATAATAGCGTCAAGCAGGCTATCGCTCCGTCGCTTACAGATGACGACGAGGAGAAAATGCGCCATTATCTGACGGGTTATATCGAGCAGAATCATATCCATCGTGATGTGTTTGGGTTGAATCCCATGCTGTTGGGTTTCCAGACAGCCTATCTGGTGGTTGAGGAAATCGGTTTGAAACGTGATGCCGTTCTGGCTATCCTGTTGCATCCCTGTATCGAGGATGGCTATCTTACCATTGATGCTGTACGTCGTGAGTTTGGCGAGTCGGTGGCTCGCATTCTTCATGGTCTGCAGCGCATACAGGAGCTCTATAAGAAGAATCCTGTCATTGAGACGGAGAATTTCCGTAACCTGCTTCTTTCTTTTGCCGAGGATATGCGTGTCATCCTTATCATGATAGCTGATCGCGTCAACTTGATGCGTCAGATTCGTGATACCCAGCAGGCTGATGCACAGAGGGAGGTGAGCGAGGAAGCTGCTTATCTCTATGCCCCCTTGGCGCATAAGTTGGGCTTGTATAAACTGAAGAGCGAACTGGAGGACCTGTCGCTGAAATATCTGGAGCATGATGCCTATTATCATATCAGGGAGAAACTGAGTGAGACGAAGAAGAGCCGTGATGCCTATATCGAACGCTTCATCCAGCCTATCAAGGAACACTTGGAAGCTGCAGGATTGAAGTTTCATATCAAGGGACGCACCAAGTCTATCCACTCCATCTGGCAGAAGATGAAGAAGCAGAAGTGTGCCTTCGAGGGTGTTTACGATCTCTTTGCCATCCGTGTGATACTTGACTCTCCGATAGAGAAGGAGAAAATGCATTGTTGGCAAGTCTATTCTATCGTGACGGATATGTATCAGCCTAATCCCAAGCGTCTGCGCGACTGGTTGTCGGTGCCTAAGACGAATGGTTATGAGAGTCTGCATATCACCGTATTAGGTCCTGAACAGAAATGGGTCGAGGTGCAGATCCGTACAGAGCGTATGGACGAGATAGCCGAACGCGGTGTGGCAGCCCATTGGCGCTATAAGGGCGTAAAGGGTGAGTCAGGTCTTGACGATTGGTTGACCAATATCCGTTCCATGCTGGAAACATCCGACGGGCTGGAGGCAATGGATCAGTTTAAGATGGATCTCTATGAGGATGAGGTCTTCGTGTTCACGCCCAAGGGCGATCTCTATAAATTCCCCAAGGGAGCCACCGTTCTTGACTTTGCCTATCATATCCATTCAAAGATAGGCAATACGTGCACAGGTGCCCGTATTAATAATAAGGTGGTGTCACTCCGACAGGTATTGCAGAGTGGCGACCAGGTGGAAATCATGACAGCTTCCACTCAGAAGCCCCGACAGGAATGGCTCAATATCGTTAAGACGTCAAGGGCCAAGTCGAAGATTCGTCTGGCGCTGAAAGAGACGCAGGTCAAGGAGGCTCTTTTTGCCAAGGAGTCGTTGGAGCGTAAGTTCAAGAATCGCAAGGTGGACATGGAAGAATCCACCATGCAGCATCTTGTCAAGAAACTGGGTTTCAAGGAGACCAGCGACTTCTACCGCCAGATAGCTGATGGCACGTTAGATGTCAACCAGGTGATTGACAAGTATGTTGAGTTGCAGCAGGGCGAACAGCCTGTTACCGGTAACAATATCGCCCAGACAGCTGCTGACTTTGTGCTCGACAATTCTCAGCTGACGTCGTTCAGTTCCCAGCTTTCTGACGATGTGTTGGTGATTGATCGCAACCTGAAGGGTGTTGACTATCAGTTGGCGCGTTGCTGTCAACCTATCTATGGCGACAAGGTGTTTGGCTTTGTCACTGTGAGCGGTGGCATCAAGATTCATCGTGAAGACTGTCCCAATGCACCAGAACTGAAGAAGCGTTTTGGCTATCGTGTGGTTAGGGCTCGCTGGAGTGGTAAGGGCGGTTCGCAGTATGCCATCACCCTGCGTGTCATAGGCAACGATGATATCGGTATTGTCAACAACCTGACCAGTATTATTTCCAAGGATGAGAAACTCGTCTTGCGTTCTATCAATATCGATTCTCACGATGGCCTCTTCAGTGGAAATCTGGAAATTATGATTGACGACAATTCCCGTCTTGAATCCCTCATCCGAAAACTGCGCACCGTGAAGGGCGTCAAGCAGGTAAGCAGACTGTAAGTGTCATCAATAAAGAACCCTGTCACATTCATTTTGTGGCAGGGCTCTTTTTTAGTTCTCCTTGAAAGCGACAACACGCGTCAGCGCCATGTCGAGATAGTAGGTGTCGCTGACTTCCTTGTCGTCCAACTCGTATCTGACACGAGTAACCATCAGTTTCTTGAAAGGTTGGTCAGGGGCATATTTGAGATCAGGACGATAGCGCTTGGCCTGACGAGCCAACTGACGGAGGTTGACGACGATGGAATCAGTCATGGCATGGGTGGAGTCAATGTCGGTGAAATGTACTGACGATGGCTTCAGTCCCTCGCGCATGTTCTGCTCCATAAACTCTTCCACCAAGTCTTCTGCTTCAGCCTGTGGTCCGCACGAAGCAAACAGCAGGGGGGCTACACCTATTATAATATATATAAGGCGCTTCATGACTGATGGGGTATGTTCTTGAGGGTGAGTAACAGGTGATCCCACACCATTTCGACAGTAGGGATGAGCAGACGCTCGTCGGGAGTGTGCACATCACGCAGGGTGGGACCCATGCTCACCATGTCGAGGTTGGGATAGCGCTCAGCAAAGAGTCCGCACTCCAGTCCGGCATGGATGCCCCGGATGACAGGATCCTTCTGGAACAACTTGTGATAAGTGTATTTCACAATGCGTTGCAGTTCGCTGTTCTGACGCATCTTCCATGCGGGATAGCCCTCGGAGTGAGTAACCTTGGCACCAGCCAACTTAAAGGCAGCAGCAATGGTGTTACACATATTGTCGAGGTTCGACATGACGTTTGAACGCTGTGAGGTGACAATGTCGATAGTCTTTTCATTAGTCTCTACACGTGCCAGATTGCTGGAGGTCTCAGTCATACCGCCCAGTGCCTCGTCCTGACATACGGAGAAGACACCGTTGTCAACGGCTTGCAGGGCATAGACGAAACGTCGGGCTACCTCGTCGTCAATATATGGCTCTGGGTCGTAGCTGCGCATGCGCCAAACCATGTGCTGGTCGGTAACGTGGAACTCCTCGTCAACCTGAGCAGAGAAAATATTCCAGTCAGCACGGATGTTTTCCTTGATATCATTGGGCACAGCCAATACGAAGTAGCCACCACGCGGAATGGCATTGTGCAGACTGCCGCCATGGAAACGAACCAGGTGAATACCCTCGTAGCGCTCCATCTCCTGATAGACAAAACGAGCAACAATCTTCAGTCCGTTGGCACGTTTCTTGTTGATGTCGTCGCCAGAGTGACCACCAACGAGTCCCTTCACTGAGCCCTTGATGTAGAAATAGCCTTGGGGGGCGGGGTGACGCTCGATGTCGAATTGTGCAGAGGTGGTGCGCCCACCGGCACAGCTCACAAAGATTTCGCCCTCGTCTTCCGAGTCGAGGTTAATGAGAAAGTCGCCAGTCATAAATCCGGGCTTCATACCCTCGGCTCCAGTCAGACCAGTCTCCTCGTCGCGGGTGAACACGCATTCGATGGGACCGTGCTCTATGTCGTTGCTGTCGAGCACAGCCAGTTCCATGGCTATACCGATACCGTCGTCAGCACCCAATGTGGTTCCCTTGGCACGCATCCACTCTCCATCTATATAAGAGGTAATGCCCTCCTTGTCGAAGTCAATCTTTACATCAGGCAGACAGTCGCAAACCATATCCATGTGGCTCTGCAGGATAACCGTCTTGCAGTCCTCATATCCAGGGGTAGCTCTCTTGCGGATAATCACGTTGCCCACTTCATCGACTTTCGTCTCCAAACCACGGCTCTCACCGAAGCTCTTCAAGTACTCAATCATCTTCTCTTCACGCTTCGAAGGGCGTGGAATTTCGTTAATCTTCGCAAAATGTTCGAAGACAACTGCAGGTTTTAACTCACTTTTATTCATTATTAATGTTTATTTTATCGGTTTTCTAAATTTATTGTTTATCTTTG
The DNA here is from genome assembly GCA_900316645.1 of uncultured Prevotellaceae bacterium. GTDB lineage: Bacteria > Bacteroidota > Bacteroidia > Bacteroidales > Bacteroidaceae > Prevotella. The sequence continues at coordinate 38,630 of ONDP01000010.1, read as the reverse complement.
CAGTCGAAAATTGCAAAGCAAGTGCAAAATTAATCATTTATGGTGAGAATCTTACTATTCAGCACGTTAATAATTGCTATAGGAATGGCTTTTTTTCTAATAAAAGTCCTTTCACGCAAAAATGGCACCTTCTCGTCGCAGCATATTCACGACAGTAAGGCCATGCACGACAGGGGCATTCACTGTGTCATGGATCAAGATCGCGAGATGCGCAGGAAGAGTCGCTTCGCAGTTGATGAGAAATCGTCATAATAACGAAAGAACGAAATAACGAAATAACGAAAAAAAAAAGAAAACAACAATGAAAAAGTACATGATGATGGCTGCAGTTGCCGTATTGGCACTGGCCTCTTGCAACAATGCAAGTCCAAAGATGGACGAACAACCAGCTTCTGCTGACAATGGCAACGGTGGTGGTCTGAAAATTGCTTATGTTGAGGTTGACTCACTGATGACCCAGTATGACTATTGTAAAGACTTCACACTGGTTCTCCAGAAGAAGAGCAATAACGCTCGCAACACACTGACCCAGAAGGGACAGCAGTTGCAGAATGCCATGAACAACTTCCAGCAGAAGCTCAACAACAACGGTTTCACCAGTCGTGAGCAGGCTGAGAGCCAGCAGGCAGCCATCCAACGCCAGCAGAACGACCTGCAGCAGTTGCAGGCTCGCTTGGAGAATGAACTTGCCAACGAGACAGCAACCTATAATGACGGTTTGCGCGATTCTCTGCAGCACTTCCTTGCTGTTTACAACAAGGACAAGAAGTACGACATGATTCTGACCAAGCAGGGCGACAATATTCTCTATGCAGCTAAGCGCTTCGACATCACCGACGACGTTATCAACGGTTTGAACAAGCGTTACAAGTCTACTTTCAAGAAGACTGAAGAAAAGAAAGAAGAGAAGAAATAAGTCGTGGATATCGATAAAATCCTGAAGAAACTACGCATCTCTGAACTTAACGAGATGCAGCAACACGCCGCCGAAGCCATCCTGTGCTCCGACGGTGATGTTGTTTTACTATCTCCGACGGGTACTGGTAAGACATTGGCATACCTGTTGCCGTTGATACAGCAGTTGGATGCAACGTCGGACGACGTACAGGCATTGGTCGTAGTGCCTGGTCGCGAACTTGCTCTTCAGTCTGACACCGTACTTCGCGATATGGGGTCAGGCATCCGTTCTGCCAGTTGCTATGGTGGGCGTGCCACGATGGATGAACATCGGAAACTGAAAGAAGTCAACCCCCAAATCATATTTGGAACACCCGGACGACTCAACGACCATTTAGACAAGGAGAACATCAACCGCTATCACATTCGTTGGCTCGTCATTGACGAGTTTGACAAATGTCTTGCGATGGGGTTCCATCAGGAGATGCAGAAACTCATCAAGAGCCTGCCGGCATTGCAGCGTCGCATCCTGCTCTCAGCAACCAATGCCGAGCAGATACCCCAGTTTGTCAATATGGCAAAGAAGGGGACACTGGTTGATTTCCTGCCTGAAGAGGAGCAGACGTCCGAAAGGGTTACGCTCTATGAGGTAAAGAGCCCTCAGAAGGATAAACTTGAAACACTGCGCAACCTGTTGCTTGGTTTTGGCGACGAGAGCAGTATCGTGTTCCTGAACTATCGCGACAGCGTGGAACGCGTCAACAACTATCTGACGGAACAGGGACTCGTCACCAGTTTCTTTCATGGCGGTTTGGAACAGAAGCAGCGCGAGGCAGCCCTCTACCGTTTCTCCAATGGGTCAGCCAACGTACTGGTGGCTACCGATCTTGCCTCACGTGGTCTTGATATTCCCGACATTCAGAACATTATCCATTACCACATGCCCGAGAGCGAGGAAGGTTATGTCCATCGCGTGGGTCGAACAGCCCGTTGGGACAAGCAGGGTAGGGCATTCTTCATCACAGGTCCGGAAGAACATATCCCAGAATATGTTGAGGGCAACATAGAGGAGTATTCACTCCCCTCTCTACCCAGAGAGGGGCAGGGGGTGAGTCTTCCCCGTATGGCAACCCTCTACATCGGTAAGGGCAAGAAGGACAAGGTGTCGAAGGGCGATATCGTAGGCTTCCTTTGCAAGAAAGGTGGTCTGCAGGCTGACGAGATAGGACGTATTGATGTCAATGACAGATATACCTATGTTGCTGTGAAACGTGAAAAGCTCCAACAAGTCATTCGTCAGACTCAGGGCGAGAAGATAAAGGGAATAAAGACAATAATCGAGCCCGTGAGATAGAAAAGTGTAACTCCGGCTTTGCAAAACGTAAGAAAATCAAAGAAAATGCTTAATTATTGCTTAAATATTTGCCTAATTCAAATAAAAAGTGTAATTTCGCATCGTTTTTCAGAAACAGATAATAATTTGATAGTATAAATAATTAAAATCACAATCAAAAATGAAGAAGTACAACTTTAATGCAGGTCCTTCGATGCTTCCCCGCGAAGTGATTGAGAAGACTGCTCAACAGTGTCTTGATTTTAATGGTTCTGGTCTCTCTCTGATGGAGATTAGCCACCGTGCAAAGGATTTCCAGCCCGTAGTTGATGAGGCTGTAGCTCTGGTAAAGGAGCTGCTGCAGATTCCTGAGGGTTATTCAGTCATCTTCCTGGGTGGTGGTGCATCCTTAGAGTTCTGCATGATTCCCTTCAACTTCCTGATTAAGAAGGCTGCCTACCTGAACACTGGTGTTTGGGCAAAGAAGGCTATGAAGGAAGCTAAGTTGTTTGGTGAGGTAGTAGAGGTAGCTTCTTCTGCTGATGCCAACTATACCTTCATTCCTAAAGGATGGAGTGTTCCTGCTGATGCTGACTATCTGCACATCACTACCAACAACACCATCTACGGTACAGAGATTCGCAAGGATCTTGACGTGAACGTACCTCTGATTGCCGATATGTCGTCTGATATCTTCAGCCGTCCTATCGACGTGAAGAAGTATGATGCCATCTACGCTGGTGCTCAGAAGAACCTGGCTATGGCTGGTGTAACCATCGTTATCGTGAAGGACGAGAAACTGGGTAAGGCTCCCCGTGAGATTCCTACTATGCTCGACTATCGCACCCATGTTGATAAGGGCTCTATGTTCAATACTCCTCCTGTTGTTCCTATTTACAGTGCTCTTGAGACACTTCGTTGGATCAAGAAGAACGGTGGTGTTGAGGCAATGGATAAGCTGGCTCAGCAGCGTGCCGAGATTGTTTACGGTGAGATTGACCGCAACAAGATGTTCCGTGGTACTGCCGTTGAGGAAGACCGTTCACTGATGAACATCTGCTTCGTGATGGCCGACGAGTATAAGGAGTTGGAGAAAGACTTCCTTGACTTTGCTACATCTAAGGGTATGGTAGGCGTGAAGGGTCACCGTTCAGTTGGTGGTTTCCGTGCCAGCTGCTACAATGCCCAGACCATCGAGGGTTGCAATGCGCTCGTAGCCTGCATGAAGGAATTCGAGGCTCAGCACTAATTGATAATTGACAATTGATAATTGAGAATTATGAAAGTATTAGTTGCTACAGAGAAACCATTCGCAGCAGCTGCTGTTAATGGAATTAAAGCAGAAGTAGAAGCAGCAGGCAATGAGCTGGTGCTGCTCGAGAAATATACTGAGAAGGCCCAGTTGCTGGACGCTGTGAAGGATGCCGACGCAATGATTATCCGTTCGGATAAGGTGGATGCTGAGGTGCTCGACGCAGCCAAGCAGTTGAAGATTGTGGTTCGTGCTGGTGCTGGCTACGACAACATCGATTTGGCAGCAGCCACAGCTCACAATGTTGTTGCAGAGAACACTCCAGGACAGAATGCCAATGCTGTTGCCGAATTGGTTTTCGGCTTGCTGGTAATGGCTGTTCGTGGTTTCTACAATGGTAAGAGCGGTTCAGAACTGTTGGGCAAGAAACTGGGTATTCTGGCTTTCGGTAACGTTGGTCGCAACGTGGCTCGTATTGCCAAGGGCTTTGGCATGGATGTTTATGCTTACGATGCTTTCTGCCCTGCAGAGGTAATCGAGAAGGCTGGTGTTCATGCAGTAGCCAATCAGGATGCACTCTTCGAGAACTGCGATGTTGTTTCGCTCCATATTCCTGCTACTCCTGAAACCAAGCAGAGCATCAACTATGCACTGGTTGGCAAGATGAAGAAGGGTGGTATCCTTGTGAACACAGCTCGTAAGGAAGTTATCAACGAGCCTGAACTCATCAAGTTGATGCAGGAACGTGAAGACCTGAAGTTCGTTACCGACATCATGCCTGATGCCAACGACGAGTTCCAGAAGTTCGAGGGCCGTTATTTCTCAACTCCTAAGAAGATGGGTGCTCAGACAGCCGAGGCCAACATCAATGCCGGTATTGCTGCCGCTAAGCAGATCAATGCCTTCTTCAAGGAAGGCGACACCAAGTTCCAGGTGAACAAGTAAAGTTTTGCACGATAGGGATAGTCTCTATTGTGCGAATCATATAAAAAAGGAAGCCTCTCGCAATCAGCGGGAGGCTTCTTTCTTATTTCATGATGTATTTCCTGCCGTTCCAGATGTATATGCCCTTCGCGGGGCTGCTCACGCGCTGCCCTGAAAGGGAGTAGATGGTGCCTGTGCCGGCATCGCTGCGCTGAATGGCAGTGATGCCTGTAATCGTTTCTGATGATATCGAGCATCCCCAGAACACGCTGAGTTCCTGCTCCACTTCCGTACCGTCGTTCTTGATCAGCACGGCGCGCTTCACCTTGCAAGAGCCTGCGCCCGACTGTGTCTGGAGGGTGATGCGCTTGATGGTCTTGCCTCCGAGGATGCTCTCGTCAAAAACCAGTGAGCTGTTCAGGTCTGTGGTAGAGATGGCTTCCGACTGGATGTGGTTGTCGTCGCTGCCATATACCTTGAACTGTAGCGTGATGCCTGCTGGGAGTTCGTACATCTCAAGGCGGATGCTCTTGAAATTGTTGGTAGAGACGGCTGAGCCGCAGAGGTTCAGTTCCTGCCAGTCGCCTTTATAGTCCACATTATAGATGATGTCTACGTTGCCGATGACATCCTGCTTCGTGGGATATATCCCCTTGAAGTCGTCGCCGTGCCAGGCTTTGGTGAGCGCCTCGGCCAGGTCGGGCTGGCTGAAGCAGGGGTAGTCGCGGTTGGTGGCGTCCGTCAGTCCCATCCAGTAGAAGGTGCCCATGCCTGCTGCCTTGGTCTGCTTCACGTAGTACTGCAGGAAGTCTATCATGTTCGTGCGGTTGTTGTCATAGTCGCTGGTCCCATCGCCATTGGCACTCGATGTGCCCCATTCGCCATAGATTACGGGAGCCCCCAGCGCACCAAGCGTAGACTGCAGGTCTTTGATGTTCTGATCCAGTTCTTTCTTGGCATTGGACAGGTTGCTGATACTGGGGTAGTTGTGTACCTCAAAGGCGATATGGTTTGATTCTCCCTCAGGCATCTTCATCTCCTTCAGCGGGTCTTGCAGATGCGAGTTCCAGGTACCAGCGCCGTTGCAGGCGCCGTAGGTGTTCAGCACGAGGTTGCGCTGGGCGTTGTTGCCGCCTGAGGCCCTTACGACATTGACGAAGCTCTGGGCGTAGCTATTAATGGCTTCGTAGGCATCAGCGGCATCCTCGGCGATGTACTTGCTCGGCGAGCCGAAGGTGGCAAAGCACCAGGAGTTGTACTTGTCGAGCATCTCGTTGTAGCTCTCGAAGAGCAGCTTCTCGCCGTAGTCCTTGAACTCTTCGGCAATCTGCTGCCAGAGATATCCGTAGCGCTCTTTCGTGTCGTTGTAGACAGACATGTTGGCGTGCAGCCAGTGTACACTGCCGTCGCCTGTATCGTGGTGCACGTTGATGATGCAGTACAGCCCGGCATCGATCACGTAGTCTACCACCTCGTGCACACGCTTCATCCAAGCCTCGTCTACCTTGCCGTCTTTGTCCATGTGGTTGAACCAGGTCACGGGCACGCGGATGGCGCCGAATCCGGCCTCCTTCATCATCGTCATCAGCTCGGGCTTCGTCTTCGGCTGGCCCCAGCAGGTCTCTGATTCCAAACCTTGTGCCGCTCCGTTGTTGGCATCGAGCGTGTTGCCGAGGTTCCAGCCCACACCCATGTTGGTGACTGCCTCCTGGGCTGTTTCAAAACTTTGTGCTTGCATCGTGGTTACTGATGCAGCAATCATGCTAATAGTAAGTAAACGTTTGTAGTCCATTTTTGTATAATTAGGTTATTTTAGTTCACAAATATACGAAATTGTTAGCGAATCATTTCTAATTTACAATAGAAATTCTTATCTTTGCAACAAATTAGGTATATATTAAATACAAACAATCTATGCAAAGTGATCCAAAGCAGTGTCTTTACTGCACCAACAACCAAACATTGCACGATTTGATGATAGAGATTTGCGAGCTATCCGTGTCGCGTGCATTCCTTTTTAAAGAGCAAACTTATCGTGGTCGTTGCCTTGTGGCGTATAAGGACCATGTGAACGATCTCAACGAACTGTCGGACGCAGACCGCAATGCCTTTATGGCTGATGTGGCTCGTGTCACTCGCGCTATGCAGAAGGCCTTCAATCCCGAGAAAATCAACTATGGTGCCTATAGCGACAAACTGTCGCACCTGCATTTTCATCTGGCTCCAAAATATGTGGATGGTCCCGACTATGGCGGCACGTTCCAGATGAATCCAGGCAAGGTGTATCTCTCTGATGCTGAATATGCAGAGATGATCGAGAAAATCAAGGCCAATCTATAATGTCCAATGTTCAATGTTAAATAATCATGGCTATCGTAAAACCATTCAAAGGAATACGCCCACCGAAAGAACTGGTGGAGCAAGTGGAAAGTCGCCCCTACGACGTGCTCGACAGTGAAGAGGCACGCGCTGAGGCAGGCGATAACGAAAAGAGTCTTTATCACATCATCAAGCCCGAGATTGATTTCCCCGAAGGCACTTCCGAGTACGACCCACGCGTCTATGAGAAGGCAGCGGAAAACTTCCAGAAGTTCCAGGACAAGGGCTGGCTCGTGCAGGACGCGCGCGAACATTATTATATATATGCCCAGACCATGAACGGCAAGACGCAGTATGGTCTTGTGGTGTGCGCCCATACCGACGACTATATGGCAGGCCGCATCAAGAAGCATGAGCTGACACGTCGCGACAAAGAGGAAGACCGCATGAAGCACGTCCGTGTGAACAATGCCAATATCGAACCCGTGTTCTTTGCTTATCCTGACAATGCCGTGCTCAACGACCTGTTGGTGCGTTACGCAGCTACCGAGCCCGAGTACGATTTCATTGCCCCCATCGACGGATTCCGTCATCAGTTCTGGGTCATCTCCGACGAGCAGGATATGCAGACCATCACCGACGAGTTTGCCAAGATGCCTTCCATGTATATTGCCGACGGTCACCACCGTTCTGCAGCAGCAGCCCTCGTGGGAGCTGAGAAACAGAAGCAGAACCCCAACCACAAGGGAACTGAGGAATACAACTATTTCATGGCAGTATGCTTCCAAGCCAGCCAATTGACCATTCTCGACTACAACCGCGTGGTAAAAGACCTCAACGGCCTCTCGTCAGAAGAATTCCTGGCAGCCCTGCAAGTGAACTTCATCGTAGAGGATAAGGGCACCGACATCTATAAGCCACAGCAACTCCATGAGTTCTCACTCTATCTTGACCAGCATTGGTACAGTCTGAAGGCCAAGGAGGGCACCTACGACAATACCGATCCTATCGGAGTGCTCGATGTAGATATCAGCAGTCGTCTGATACTCGACGAGATACTGAACATTGGCGACCTTCGCTCTTCCAAGCGCATCGACTTTGTTGGCGGACTGCGCGGACTGGGCGAACTCAAGCGTCGTGTCGATAGTGGTGAGATGCGTGCAGCCCTTGCACTCTATCCCGTCACCATGCAGCAGATTATGGACATTGCCGATTCAGGCAAAATCATGCCTCCCAAGGCCACATGGTTTGAGCCAAAGCTCCGTTCAGGTCTGGTCATTCATAAACTCTCATAAATCATCAATGGTCAATGGTCAATGTTCAATGGTCAATGACAGTTACAAAACGATAACAGCAACAAGCGAGGGATATTATACCGAGAAACGGAGTAAGTTCCTCGCTTTTGCTCACCACGTCGAAACAGTCGATGAGGTGAAGCAACTGTTGGCTGACTATCGCAAGAAATACTACGACGCCCGTCACGTCTGTTATGCCTATATGCTGGGAGCGGGTAGGGAAGAGTTTCGTGCCAACGACGATGGCGAACCTTCCAGTACTGCAGGCAAACCCATTCTCGGGCAAATTAATTCCAACGAACTCAGCGACATCCTCATTGTCGTCGTTCGCTATTACGGTGGTGTCAATCTGGGCACCAGCGGTCTCATTGTCGCCTATCGTGAGGCAGCTGCCGATGCCATTGCCCATGCCACTGTCGAGGTACGCCAGGTCGAGGAAGTCATCACCTACACCTTCGCCTATCCCCAGATGAACGATGTGATGCGTATTGTCAAGGAGATGAATCCCCGCATACTCTCCCAGACCTACGATAACACGTGTGAGATCCGTCTCGCCATTCGCCAGAGCGAAGCCGACCAACTCCGCAACCGGCTCAGCAAACTGCTGTAGTCCTCGAATTAGTTTTGGGTCGTATTTGCAACGGCAAAATTACAAAGAAATGGGCTGTTCTGCAAGAAAAGTAGCCCAGATAACGGATAGAAAACGAAATTGCACTTGCAAGTCGCTGAACGCCAATCAGATGCATGTTCTTCTGCAAGCCACGGTTTCAATTCCTGCTTCAATGCGTTGTTCTTCATCACTTGTCAGTACCTTGGTACTTCAGCAACTTGCCCTTTATGGCCTCGGGCTTCGTTGTGGGACGAATAATTTTTTTTCTTCCATAACTTAATAAACTTGTAAATAATTATTATAAGATTTTTAAACTCCCGACTCCCGACTCCCGAACTCCCGTTTTCCGTGTTTTCAACTTCCCCAGAAATAAGAAATAATTTTTTATATTTATATAATATATATATTATATATAATATAATTTAAAATTCTCTTTCTTTCAAAAATGCACATTTCGGGAGTTCGGGAGTTCGGGAGTCGGGAGTCCGGGAGTCTCCACCCGTTACGGCCTAGAATCTACATGTCCCCAGAGGGGTGCAATGTTAGAAATTCTTACCGTCTGAAACTTAAATAAACAACGTTTGTTTTAATGTGAATCAATCAGGGGTTCATCACAAAGGCGAAGTATGAGCCGTCCGGAAAATATCTCCGCTTACCGAAGAGATTAACTCCCCTTACGGCAGAGAAATTCTACGCTCTATCCGATTGGATAAGACATGTAGTATGGCAAAATAAGGGCATGTTATTAGTGTGTCAATAAGATACTCCGAAAGTAATTTTGTTTTCTCCGAAAGTAATTTTGCTTACTCCGAAAGTAATTTCGGCGTTATTGGCTTCAGGTTGTCAAGGCTGGGTTGAAAATATCTTCCTAAAAGTTTGGATGACGTTGTTTTATTGTGTATATTTGCAAAAATATATGAGGATGAAGATGACCAAACTACGATATTTTGTTACGATAGTGGTGCTGGCTCTGGCACTGAATGTTCAGGCTCAGGACGAGGACGATGATGTGGCCTATTCGCTGAATCTGGCGGAAACGGTGGTGCTGGCAGATGGGACGACGTTTGAGGAATATCTGCTGAAACAGGTGCTGGCGAATGCTAAACCGCTCAAGGAGCGGGTGAGGGCGTTGCGCTATTCGGTGACGTGTCAGTTGGAGAAGGATATCGACCTGACGACTTTCCCTCATCGGCGCACCATTACCTTTGCTGCCCGATTGGCTGGTTACGGACAAATAGTGTCGGCACTGAGGGAACATAAGCACTTCGGGATTACGATGGCTGAGGATGTGCTGTTTAATAATGGACGAATTACGACGTCGAACGTGAGGATGGTGGAAATGAAACAGCAGCTGACACAAAAGCAGATTGCGCAGTTCCTGAAGCACGACGGTATGATGAGTGCCAATGTTTATGATAAGTTTTATAAAAAGGTACGCGAGAAGGTGAAGGAACTGCAGAAGAAATATAAGAAAAAGAAGGAGACGGGCATGAAATATGTGGGGAGCTACACTGCCGGCAACAGGACGTTCTATGTTGTGAAACTCGACAATATGCGGGTACATATTGCTGACGGCTGTTGGCAGATAGCCCGCATCAGTTGGCAGGAGAAGCAGAACAATATGCAGTATGAATTCAAGGAGATAAGGCCCGACCTCTTCTTGCTCTCGCACGGCAATGCGAAGTTTTTCGTTGACAAGAAGAAATGGCCCAAAGGTTATGTGTCGATGAAAATGGATTATAGTTATCGGTAAAAAATCCAGCTAATTCCTTTGCAGTTTTCTGGATTTTATGTACCTTTGTCGCGTCAAAAACATAAAGATATGAAAAAATTAGCTTTTTTATTTGTGACTTTGACAGTGCTTCTGGCCTGTTCTGACGAGAAGGCTCCTTTTAATTATCGCGGATTGCCCCTTTCACTTACTTCTACTCAGTTTGTTGACTCCATGCTGGCTCGCGGCTTTGCCGTAGATAGTGTGGCATCGGACAGCGGCAAGACGGTGGTGTTTGCCAACAAGGACGTGAAATACCGTGTGCTGATGGCTTTCACAGGCGATAAGATAGCAGCCGTGCAGGAGAATTATGCGTTCTCGACCAACGACAGTACCCGCCAGTTGTGGCAGGAGTTGCGCGACGGACTGGAGAAGGAGTTGGGCGCATGGCCTAATTGTCCGATTCTGAAGGACGACCACAAGGTGGCTAAGTTTGATGCCTCCGACGGTTTAATTACAGTCATTCTGGAGAATACGTACAAACCGACGTTGTCAGTGAGGTACGATCCGAAGAAGGAATAAGAGACAGCAAGACACAAACACAAACTTACGAGAGAGATAAATAATTTATGTGCGGAATAGTTGGATATTTAGGAAAGAAAGATGCCTTTCCGATTCTGATTAAAGGTTTGCGACGCTTGGAGTATCGTGGTTACGATTCTGCGGGTGTCGCATTAATTAATGATAACGGCGACCTGAATGTCTGCAAGACCAAGGGTAAGGTGGACAATCTGGTTGAGTATTGCAACGACAAGAACGTCAGCGGTTCGGTAGGTATTGCCCATACGCGTTGGGCTACGCACGGCGAACCGTCAGCAGTGAATGCGCATCCCCACTATTCGGAATCGAGGAATCTTGCCATCATCCATAACGGTATTATCGAGAACTATGCCGACCTGAAGGTGAAACTGCAGGCCAAGGGTGTGACGTTCCGCTCGGAAACGGACACAGAGGTGCTGGTGCAGCTGGTTGAATACGTGATGGAACGTAAGGAACTCGACCTGTTGACGGCTGTTCAGGTGGCATTGTATCAGGTGATTGGTGCCTATGCCATTGCCATCATCGACAAGCGTCATCCCGACCAGATTATAGCCGCCCGCAAACAGAGTCCGCTGGTGGTGGGTATTGGCGAGGATGAGTTCTTCCTGGGCTCAGATGCCAGTCCTATTGTGGAATATACCGACAAGGTGGTCTATCTGGAAGACGGAAACATTGCCGTGCTGAAGCGAGGTGAAGACCTGAAGGTGGTCAGCATCTTAGGCGAGGAGCAGGAACTTGTGGTGAAGAAGGTGGACATCAATCTGGGACAGCTGGAGAAGGGCGGTTTCCCGCACTTCATGCTGAAAGAGATTTTCGAACAGCCCGACTGTCTGACCAACTGTATGCGTGGACGCGTGAATGTAGATACGGACAATGTAGTGCTCTCGGCAGTGATTGACTATAAGCAGCAACTGTTGCAGGCCAAGCGCTTCATTATAGTGGCTTGCGGTACATCATGGCACGCCGGACTGATAGGCAAGCAGATGATAGAACAGCTGTGCAGGATACCCGTAGAGGTGGAGTATGCCTCGGAGTTCCGCTATCGTCACCCGGTCATCACCAACGAAGATGTGGTGATAGCCATTTCGCAGAGCGGTGAGACAGCCGACACGCTGGCTGCCGTGCAACTGGCGAAGGATAACGGTGCGTTTATCTACGGCATCTGTAACGCTATCGGTTCAAGTATTCCGCGTGCCACCGACACCGGTTCGTATATTCACGTAGGACCGGAGATAGGTGTGGCTTCCACAAAGGCCTTCACAGGTCAGGTGACTGTGCTGACCATGCTCGCCCTGGCTCTGGCTAAGGAGAAGGGAACGATTTCTAGCGACGACTATATGCACATCGTCAAGGAACTGCACGAGATACCAGCCAAGATAAAAGAGGTGTTGAAACTCAACGACCGCATTGCCGACCTGAGCCGCACCTTCACCTATGCTCGCAATTTCCTGTATTTGGGACGCGGATTCAGTTATCCTGTGGCGCTTGAGGGTGCCCTTAAACTGAAGGAGATTTCCTATATCCACGCCGAGGGCTATCCTGCAGCAGAGATGAAACACGGTCCGATTGCCCTTATCGATTCAGATATGCCAGTGGTGGTGATAGCCACACATAACGGTATGTACGAGAAGGTGATATCGAACATTCAGGAAGTGAAGGCGCGTAAGGGAAAGGTGATAGCAATAGTCAGCGAAGGCGACACGACCATCAGCAAGATAGCCGACGAAGTGATAGCACTGCCAGATACGATAGAGTGTCTGGAACCGCTGTTGGCCACTATTCCTCTTCAGTTGTTGGCCTATCACGTTGCCGTTTGCAAAGGTCTCAATGTTGACCAACCAAGAAACCTTGCCAAGAGTGTTACCGTTGAATGAGATAAAGGGCGATTCGTTATTGACGTTTCGCCCTTCTTTTTTGAGAAATAAAAAATATAAATACGATACAGCATGAAAGATGTAACATTAGTATTAGATGATGGAACGAAATTCCAGGGCAAGAGCTTCGGCTATGATGCCCCAGTGAGAGGTGAGGTGGTGTTCAACACCGCCATGATGGGCTATCCGGAAAGCCTGACCGACCCGAGTTATGCCGGTCAGCTGATGGTGCTGACCTATCCGCTGGTGGGAAACTACGGAGTGCCTCCGTTTACGGTGGAGGACAACGGACTGGCCACGTTTATGGAGAGCGACAGAATTTATGCCTCGGCAATCATTGTCAGCGACTATAGCGAAGCGTATAGCCACTGGAATGCCTGCGAGAGTCTGGGCGACTGGTTGAAGCGTGAGAAGGTGCCAGGAGTTACCGGCATTGATACCCGCCAGTTGACGAAGGTGCTGCGTGAGCACGGCGTGATGATGGGCAGCCTGGAGTTCGAAGGCTCTGTGTGCTGCGACTCGTTCTCAGCATACGAGGACGTAAACTGGGTGGAGAAGGTTTCGTGCAAAGACATTATTAAATATAACGAAGGAGCAGGCCGACGCGTGGTGCTGGTTGACTGCGGTGTGAAGCAGAACATCATCCGCTGTCTGATACGTCGCGGAGTGGAGGTGATTCGTGTGCCCTGGAACTACGACTATACAGATATGCAGTTCGACGGACTGTTTCTGGCTAATGGTCCTGGCGATCCAGACCGTTGTGTTGAGGCTGTCGATATCCTGAAGAAACAGATGTCGATGAGTCGCAAACCCATCTGCGGTATCTGTATGGGTAACCAACTGATGGGTAAGGCAGCAGGTGCCACCATCTATAAGTTGAAATACGGCCACCGCTCCCATAACCAACCCGTTCGCGAGGTGGGTACCACCCGTTGCTATGTTACTTCTCAGAACCACGGATATGCCGTTGATGCCTCGACGCTCGACAGAGACTGGCGCGAACTCTTTGTGAACATGAACGACGGTTCGAACGAGGGTATTCGTCACCAGACCAATCCCTGGTTTTCGAGCCAGTTCCATCCAGAGGCCTGTTCAGGTCCTGTAGATACAGAATTTATGTTTGACCGTTTTATTGAATCACTTTTCTAATTGAGAATTGATAATTGAGAATTGATAATTATGAAAGATAACAATATAAAGAAAGTCCTGCTGTTGGGCAGTGGTGCCTTGAAAATAGGTGAGGCTGGTGAATTTGACTACTCTGGTTCGCAAGCATTGAAAGCATTGCGCGAGGAGGGTGTGAAGACGGTGCTCATTAACCCGAACATTGCTACCGTGCAAACATCTGAGGGTGTGGCTGACGAGATTTATTTCCTGCCAGTGCAACCCTATTTCGTAGAAAAGGTGATAGAAAAGGAACGCCCTGACGGCATACTGCTCTCGTTTGGCGGACAGACGGCACTGAACTGCGGTGTGGAACTCTATAAGAGCGGTGTGCTGGATAAATACGGGGTAAAGGTGTTGGGAACTCCCGTCAGAGCCATTATGGACACCGAGGACCGTGAACTCTTTGTGGAGAAACTGAATGAAATCGACGTGAAGACCATCAAGAGTGAGGCGTGCGAAACGATAGAGCAGGCACGACAGGCCGCCAAGGATTTAGGCTATCCGGTGATTCTGCGTGCAGCCTATGCCCTGGGCGGACTGGGCAGTGGCTTCTGTGATAACGAGGAGGAGCTGAACCGCTTGGCAGAGAAGGCTTTCTCGTTTTCACCACAGGTGTTGGTGGAAAAGAGTCTGAAGGGATGGAAAGAGATAGAATACGAGGTGGTGCGCGACCGTTACGACAACTGTATCACCGTCTGCAATATGGAAAACTTCGACCCGTTGGGCATCCATACAGGCGAGAGCATTGTCATTGCTCCGAGTCAGACGCTGACCAATTCGGAATATCATAAGTTGCGCGCATTAGCTATCAAAATCATTCGCCATATCGGTATTGTGGGCGAGTGTAACGTGCAGTATGCTTTCGACCCGGAGTCGGAAGACTATCGCGTGATAGAGGTGAATGCCCGTCTGAGCCGTTCGTCGGCATTGGCTTCAAAGGCAACAGGTTATCCCCTGGCTTTTGTAGCTGCCAAACTGGGTATGGGCTACGGACTCTTCGAACTGAAGAATTCGGTGACGAAGACCACCTCGGCATTTTTCGAACCAGCCCTCGACTATGTGGTTTGCAAGATACCCCGCTGGGACCTCTCGAAGTTCCACGGTGTGGACAAGGAACTGGGTTCGTCGATGAAGTCGGTGGGCGAAGTGATGGCCATCGGACGAAACTTCGAGGAGGCTATCCAGAAGGGATTGCGCATGATAGGGCAGGGGATGCACGGTTTCGTGGAGAACAAGGAACTGCGCATTGCAGATATTGATGCTGCCCTGCGTGAACCGACAGACAAGCGCATCTTCGTGATTTCAAAGGCGATGCACATGCCTGAATATACCATCGACAAGATTCACGACCTGACAAAGATAGACCGTTGGTTCCTCTATAAGCTGAAGCATATTATTGATATAGACGAACAGTTGAAGCGTCAGAATATCAACACACTGGACAGCGACCTGCTGCGTGAGGCCAAAGTCTATGGATTCACCGATTTCCAGATAGCGCGTGCCGTTGGGCTGGAGAGTGAGATACCGACCATGCATGAAGCTTCGCTGTTGGTGCGCAACCGTCGTAAACAGTTGAATATCCTGCCTGTTGTAAAGCAAATCGACACGCTGGCAGCAGAATATCCTGCACAGACCAACTACCTTTATGTGACCTATTCGGGTGTGGCAAGTGATATCCAGTTTGAGAACGACAAGAAGAGCATCATCGTGCTTGGCTCAGGTGCCTATCGCATCGGTTCGAGTGTGGAGTTCGACTGGTGTGGCGTGCAGGCGCTGAATACCATCCGTAAAGAGGGTTGGCGCTCGGTGATGATCAACTATAATCCCGAAACCGTATCGACGGATTACGACATGTGTGACCGTCTTTACTTCGACGAACTGACCTTCGAGCGTGTATTGGATATCATTGATATGGAACAGCCTCATGGAGTCATCGTATCTACAGGTGGACAGATTCCTAACAATCTGGCGATGTATCTGGACGAGCAGCATGTGCCTATTCTCGGAACGTCGGCACAGGACATTGACGGGGCTGAGGACCGTGCTAAGTTCTCGCAGATGCTGAACGAATTGGGTGTCAACCAACCCGAATGGAGTGCCCTGACGTCGATGGCGGATATCGACCGCTTCGTGGAGAGGGTAGGGTTCCCTGTGCTGGTGCGCCCCAGCTATGTGCTGAGCGGTGCTGCGATGAACGTTTGTTCGAACCGCGAGGAACTGGAGCGCTTCCTTCAGTTGGCAGCAAATGTCAGTGAGGATCACCCCGTTGTGGTTTCGAAATTCATAGAGCATGCGAAAGAGATAGAAATGGATGCCGTAGCCAAGGACGGTGAGATACTGGCTTATGCCATCAGTGAACACATTGAGTTTGCCGGTGTCCACTCAGGTGATGCTACCATCCAGTTCCCACCACAGAAACTGTATGTGGAGACGGTGCGCCGTATCAAGCGCATCTCGCGACAGATAGCCAAGGCTCTGCACATCAACGGACCGTTTAATATACAATATATGGCTCGCGAGAACGACATCCTTGTTATTGAGTGCAACCTGCGAGCCTCGCGTTCGTTCCCCTTCGTGAGCAAGGTGCTGAAACTGAATCTCATCGAATTGGCAACGAAGGTGATGTTGGGATTGCCGGTGGAGCGTCCTTCGAAAAACCTCTTCGACCTGGACTATGTGGGTATCAAGGCTTCGCAGTTCTCATTCAACCGTCTGCAGAAAGCCGACCCCGTGCTGGGTGTCGATATGGCCTCGACGGGAGAGGTGGGTTGTATTGGCGACAATACGGATACAGCCCTGCTGAAGTCGATGCTCAGTGTGGGACACAGGATTCCGAAGAAGACCGTACTGCTCTCGACGGGTGGTGCCAAGCAGAAGGCAGAAATGCTGGATGCAGCCCGTATGCTGGTGGAACACGGTTATGAACTGTATGCCACAGGCGGAACGTCTAAGTACTTGACAGACAACGGAATTCAGAATACGCTGGTTCACTGGCCGTCAGACAATGGTAAGCCACAGGCACTCGATTTGCTGCACGAACACAAGATAGATATGGTGGTGAATATCCCCAAGGATTTGACCACTCATGAATTGACGAATGGCTATAAGATACGTCGTGCCGCTATCGACCTGAATGTTCCCCTTATCACCAACAGCCGACTGGCAAGTGCTTTCATTCATGCTTTCTGTACAGTAGGCATTGAGGGCATAGGAATCAAGTCGTGGAACGAATATAAATAAAAAAAGTAGGGCAAATATTTGGCGAAATGCCGAATATTTGCTACTTTTGCATCTAATAACTAAAATAAATGCAAGAAATATGGAGCTAGGGGACACCTTTTCATCTCAAATTAATCGAAGCGACTACAAGATACTTATCGTTGATGACGTGGTTAGTAACGTCTTGCTACTCAAGATTTTGCTGACGAATGAGAAATTCCAGGTATGTACGGCATCAAACGGAAATATGTGTATTGAGCAGGCTAAGAAAGAGCATCCCGATTTGATATTGCTTGATGTGATGATGCCTGACATCAGTGGCTTCGATACTGCAGTTATTTTGAAAAAAGACCCTGAGACACTGGATATCCCCATCATTTTCCTGACGGCATTGAATAATCCAAGCGATTTGGTGCATGGATTCCAGGTTGGTGCCAACGATTTCCTGACTAAGCCCTTTAACAAGGAAGAACTGGTAATGCGTGTGATGCACCAGATTAGTCTGGTTGCCGCTAAGCGCATCATCGTGCAGCAGAATGAGGAATTGAAGCGTACCATCTCCAACCGTGATAAGATGTACTCCGTTATTGCCCATGACCTCCGCTCGCCAATGGCTTCCATCCGTATGGTGCTCAATCTGGCAGTGAATGTCGTTTCGCCGGAAACGGTGGGTGAAGAAATCTTCGGACTGCTGGATAAGGCTAACCGAGAGTCGGAGGAGACGCACGACTTGTTGGACAACTTGCTGAAATGGACCAAGAGTCAGACAGGTCGTCTGAATGTGGTTTATCAGGATATTGACTTGGACGACATTGTTCCGGGTGTGGTTGATATCTTCAAGATGATTGCTGAGATGAAGAAAATCGACTTGCAATATATCCCATGCGAAGAGAAACTGACCGTTCGTGCCGATAATGATATGATCAAGACCATTATCCGCAACTTTATATCGAATGCCATTAAATTCACACCGGAAAACAAGGGAATCGAAGTGTTCTTCAAGCGTGAGGGTGATTTCGCCAAAATCTGTGTCCGCGACCATGGTGTAGGTATTGCTCCGGAGCGTTTGGACTCTATCTTCCATAAGGGTGAGACAACCTATGGAACAGGTGGTGAGGAAGGTTCGGGACTCGGTTTGCAGCTCTGTCAGGACTTTGCCCGCAAGAATGGTGGCGACGCTATGGTGGAATCGACGCTGGGTGAAGGCTCCACCTTCAGTGTTCTGATTCCTTTAAAGAAAGACGAATAAATAAAAGATTTATAATTTAGCATGAAACAAACAATTCTTGTAACAGGAGGAACTGGTTTTATTGGAAGCCATACCACTGTTGAATTACTGGAAGCAGGTTATCAGGTGGTGATTGTTGATAACCTCTCAAACTCGAAAGCTTCTGTTGTTGACGGTATAGAGAAAATTACAGGTAAACGCCCACCTCTTGAGGTAGTGGACTGCTGTGACATGGAAGGCTTAGAGCGTGTTTTCAAGAAATATCCCGATATTCAGGGTATCATCCACTTTGCTGCCTCAAAGGCTGTAGGCGAGAGTGTGGAGCTACCTTTGAAGTATTATCGTAACAATATTGTGAGCCTGGTCAACTTGTTGGAACTGATGCCTAAATATGATGTAAAGGGTATCATCTTCTCGTCGAGTTGCACGGTGTACGGACAGCCCGACCCAGAGAATCTCCCTGTTACAGAGGATGCTCCCATCAAGCCGGCAGAAAGTCCCTATGGCAATACCAAACAGATTAACGAAGAGATTATTCGCGACGATATTAACAGTGGTGCTCCGATTAAGGCCATCCTGTTGCGCTATTTCAACCCGATAGGTTCGCATCCGTCAGCTATCATTGGTGAGTTGCCTAACGGTGTGCCCATGAATCTGATTCCTTATGTCACTCAGACTGCAATTGGTATCCGTGAGCAGCTGAAGGTGTTCGGTAATGATTACAATACGCCCGACGGTACTTGTATCCGTGACTATATCTATGTCGTTGATTTGGCAAAAGCCCATGTCAAGGCTATGGCTCGTGTGCTGGATACTGACAGTGACAAGCTGGAGGTTTTCAATATCGGAACAGGTCACGGCTGTACGACGAAGGAAATCGTTGATGCTTTCGAGAAAGCGACGGGTGTCAAGTTGAATTGGACCTACGCTCCACGTCGCGCAGGTGATATTGAGAAAGTGTGGGCCAATCCAGAGAAAGCCAATAAGGTGTTGGGATGGAAGGCCGAGACTTCACTTGAGGATACATTGAAGAGTGCCTGGAACTGGCAGAAGAAATTGCGCGAAGAAGGCATTCAATAAATGTTGAGATATAACCAGTCTCAATAGACTGAGTTAATTTTGTGTTTGTGTTGTTATGAGCCCCCGATGTGAATCGAGGGCTCATTTATCAGAAAAAGAAGTTGATTGGTAATGAATGAGAATCTGTTAGAACAACTGAATGAAGGACAACGTGAAGCAGTTGTATATTGTGAAGGTCCACAACTGGTTATTGCAGGGGCTGGGTCGGGTAAGACGCGTGTGCTAACCTATAAGATAGCCTATCTTTTGCAACAGGGTATGAACCCTTGGAATATTCTGGCGCTGACCTTTACGAACAAGGCTGCTCGCGAGATGAAGGAACGTATAGGCAGACTGGTGGGTGAGGAGCGTGCTCGCTATCTGCAAATGGGTACGTTTCATTCTGTGTTTTCACGCATCCTTCGCGCTGAAGCTGAGACACTCGGTTTTCAGTCGAACTTCACTATCTATGATCAGGCAGATTCCCGTTCGCTGGTCAAGAGCATCATCAAGGAGATGCAGTTGGACGACAAGACGTATAAACCTGCTTCGGTGGCTGACAGGATATCGATGGCGAAGAACCATCTGTTGCTTCCGCAGGCTTATGCCCAGAGTGCATGGGCCACAGATGATGCCCGTGGCAAGCGCCCGCTGGTGAAGGATATATATATAAGGTATCATGAGCGTTGCCGCCAAGCCAATGCGATGGACTTCGACGATTTGTTGGTTTATACCTATGTGCTGCTTCAGAATCATGAAGACATCCGTCAGAAATATATTGAGCGTTTCCAGTATGTGCTGGTGGATGAGTATCAGGACACGAACTATGCGCAGCAGTCCATCGTCGTCCTGTTGACGAAAGGGCATGGACGTGTCTGTGTAGTGGGTGACGATGCACAGAGCATCTATAGCTTCCGTGGTGCCAATATTGATAATATTCTCGATTTCCAGAAGGAATATGGGGGTGCCAAACTCTCGAAACTAGAGCAGAACTATCGTTCTACCCAGTTGATTGTTCAGGCAGCTAACAGTCTGATACGACATAATGAGCGACAGATTCCGAAAGACGTGTTCAGCGAGAATGAACATGGTGAGAAACTGATGCTGAAACCTGCCTATAGTGATAAGGAGGAAGCTATTATCGTATGTAACGATATCCGTCGGATACGTCGTCAGGATCAGTGCCGTTACAGTGACTTTGCTATTCTTTATCGTACCAATTCGCAGAGTCGCTCGTTCGAGGAACAGATGCGAAAAGACGGCATTCCATATCGCATCTATGGAGGTTTGAGTTTCTATCAGCGCAAGGAGATAAAAGATGTGATAGCCTATTTCCGTCTGGTGTCGAACCCCAATGACGAAGAGGCGTTGCGTCGTATCATCAATTATCCCACACGTGGCATTGGTGATACCACAGTGGCGAAGATTGTGGAAGTTGCCAATCTGCATGGTGTCAGTCTGTGGACCGTTATCTCGCAACCCATCGTTTTCGGTCTCTCTGTTTCAAAGGCTACTATGTCGAAACTCTCTGCTTTCCAGATGCTGATAGCAGGCTGGGCAGACCGCCTGACAACAGAAGATGCCTATGAACTGGGCCATTCTATCATTATGGAGAGTGGTATCAGTAAGGAAATATACAGCTCGAATAATCCTGATGATCTCTCGCGTCAGGAAAACTTGGAAGAGTTTCTGGGTGGTATGCAGGATTTCGTGGCCAGTCGACAGGAGGAAGACCAGGCAGATCATGTCTATCTGCCAGACTTTTTGCAGGAGGTAGCGTTGCTGACAGACCTCGATAGTGACAGCGGTGATGCTGATGATAAAGTGTCGCTGATGACGATCCATGCAGCGAAAGGTCTTGAGTTCCCGACAGTTTTTGTGGTTGGTCTTGAGGAGAATATCTTCCCGTCACCAATGTGTATCAATTCTATGCGTGAATTGGAAGAAGAACGGCGTTTACTCTATGTGGCTATTACGCGAGCTGAGAAACACTGTATTCTTACCTGTGCACAGAACCGTTGGCGCTATGGACGTATGGAGTATGACACCCCTTCGCGTTTCATTCGGGACATCGAACCTAGTCTGCTGCAGGTGGAAGGATCGGCTCCCGGCATAGCAGCCAAGTCCTCGCCACGTCCAACATCGTTCAATGTCCAGCGTCAGACATCTCAGAATCCTCGCCCTGTAGCTACACAGTTTGTTGCTGACCCCAAGCCACGCCTTGTGCCTGTGCGCCATGAAGCACCAAGGCCCCAGTCTGCCATTGGCAATATCGGTTTACAGGCAGGTAATGTCATTGAGCATCAGCGCTTTGGTGTAGGAACCGTGATACGGGTGGAGGGAACAGGTGAGAATACAAAAGCAACTGTAGAGTTCAAGAATGCAGGAACTAAACAGTTGCTATTGAAATTCGCCAAATATACGATTATTAAATCCTAAAGGGCTTCGTCTTCCGGGCGTTCTGGAATAGGATGGCTCGTATGGGGCAGGTGCTTCTTCTTTCTGAGGTAAGCTGCCTTGCGCGCCTCGTATTCCTCGTAATGCTTCTCAAGAAAATTGTCGGCCATCTATTTACTCTTATTGTAAATCACACTGATGCGTATCGGCTCAAGCATATTATCCTTGCCACCCACTAATCGTGAACTGGTGATAGACATCTCGTTATTGACGGCACTCACAGTTGTCGTAGCTGTTGTGGCTTCAGTGGCTTGAACGGGTACTAACACCACCTTGTTCCAGTTGGGATGTTCGTTGGTGAAATTAGCACCACCTTCCTTCTTCTTCGAATAGAGGTAGTTGATCAGCGACGAGATATTGTTGAAGGTGTAAGAATTATACGAAGTGCTGAGTGTAGCCAAGTAGCTGGTAATATTATCAGCAACATCACGTTTCTCAAAGAAATTCTTCAGACTGTCCTTCTCAACCATCAGCAGCATAGTGGGGTCTTTCAACAACTTATCTGCCAGAGCAGTCTTATCGTTCATCTTGTGGAATGTTATCTTGGCAGATGTAATGGTATCATTCTCATGATTGAGTTTGATGTCGTCAATAGGCAGCTCCACCTCTGTATAGATACCGGCTGGTGTCTTCAGATAGGTGCAGTCTGTCTCGTCAGCCAATTGCTTGATGACCTCCTTGTCATTCACGATATGTGTGGTCTGCAGCACTTCCTGCGTGCCATAGAAGAGCGAATAGACATTATAGAATTCGTGCAGACCGTCGTCCTCATCCTGCTTCGAAATTCTATAGAAGACACTCAGACGTGTTGTCTCTATCTCTGCCATCATCCCCAGTCCGTCAGTAGTCTTGAAATAGAATCCAGGACAAACATTCTTGGTGAAGGTATTCGAGTTCTTGAAATATTCAGGATGATCGAAATATGTCTGCATCAGATAGGTACCATAGTTGTCATACGTCTTACCGTTCTTGTCCGTATAAGGCATATCCAATTTAATGTCAATGGAATACTCTCCTTTATGGGCGTTTCTCGTACTGTCGTTGTCCATAAAATCGGTAAGACAATACACGATATTAGCTTTCAATCCGTTAGTCCTGAGATATCCTTCTGCTTCCGGATCAAAGTCAGTATAGTATTTCTTGTTATCTTCGATGGGTTTGTCAAGTTCACAAAGTGTCATCTTCATGCTTGCCAGCGAGTCGCCTGTGAAGCTCTTTACAATTATAGACATGAAGCAAGAATCAGCTACAACATCGCCATCCTTCAAACTGATGATATCGTCTTCGTCATAGAAGATACTGTCTTGCGCATTCTCCAGTATGGCAAACTGTGTCGAGTAGTCGGATGTGATATACGAGCTGGTCTCTGGGTCCTTGATGCGTCCCAGATAGGTATAGGTGCTGTTCGAAAGAACAGCGTCAACCACCAGCGATTTGGATTGTACGTCGAAAGTATCTGATACGATGGTAAACATATCGACATTACTTGTCAGTGATTTACCAATACTTGCCGTATCTTCATCACATGAAGAGATTGTAAACATCATTGAAGCTACAATCCCTGTCAGTAGTATTTTTCTCATCATTGAAGTGCTAAATCTTAATGATTCTATTATCCTTATTAAATTATATAATCTCTAAATCTTCTCGTAGAAAGCCTCGTAGGCTGGACCGAAATCTTCGCCAGGGTAGGCCAGGGTAGGGATGTTCTGGTCTTGGGCATATTTCAGCAAGTTCTCATTGACTTCCTTGTGGGCAGCAATCACACCGTCGCTATAGTCAATGGCCAGTTTTCCTAATTCTTCAAAATCGAAGTTGTCGTTGTATTTCTTCAGCAAATCAGCAGTAGCCTCACGGAACTCTACACAACGCTTGAAGTTGTCGCCCAAGACCGAGTTCAGACTCTTTGTAAAGAGCGAGGTAACCACTTTGGTTTCGGCAAACGACGGTTCATCATGATAGGCGGTCTTGATATAGAGAGGCACTACAGCTCCCATCCAGCCCTGAACGTGAATGATATCGGGCACCCAACGCAGTTTCTTCACTGTCTCAAGTACACCGCGTGCGAAGAAAATGGCACGCTCACCGTTGTCGGCATAATCAACACCATTCTCGTCTATCGTCATCTGACGCTTAGAAAAATAATCGTCATTATCAATAAAGTATACCTGTATACGTGTCTGTGCGATAGAAGCCACCTTGATAATCAGCGGGTGGTCGGTATCGTCGATAATCAGATTCATACCTGACAGGCGGATGACCTCATGCAACTGTCCGCGACGTTCGTTGATATTGCCCCATTTAGGCATAAACGTGCGAATCTCGTGACCACCTTCCTGCATCACCTGTGGGAGTGCTTTTCCCATCAGGGCCAATTCGCTATCAGGAACATAAGGAACAATCTCTTGATTGATGAACAGAATCTTCTTTGCCATATTGTATCTTTTATCCGTGCAAAGGTACGAAAAATTATTCACAAATCAGCACTTTCGTGCATTTTTAAAGATTTTTAGTCCCTAATTTGGCATATTTTTACGATATTTTTTCCTTATTTGATAAAAAAGTTGTTATTTTGCACCCGATTTGTATACAACCCAATAAGAAAATGAAAGTATTCAATAAGATTGTTGACCTCCAAAACCAACTTTTTGAGGATCGCAAAGAAGGAAAGGAAATCGGATTAGTTCCTACTATGGGCGCACTGCACGAAGGACATGCCTCCTTGGTGAAGCGTAGTGTGAAAGAAAACGGGATAACTGTTGTTTCTGTATTTGTCAACCCAAATCAGTTTAACGACAAGAACGACCTGAAGAATTATCCTCGTACACTTGATGCGGATTGCAAATTGCTCGAGGAGTGTGGTGCCGACTATGTCTTGGCTCCGTCTGTCGAGGAAATGTATCCTACACCCGATACGCGTCAGTTTGAGTTCCCACCAATATCTACCGTTATGGAGGGTGCCCATCGTCCGGGTCATTTCAATGGTGTGTGCCAAGTGGTCAGTCGTCTGTTCTATATTGTGAAGCCCACCCGTTCTTATTTCGGAGAGAAAGACTGGCAACAGATTGCAGTTGTGAAGGCGATGGTTCGTCAGCTCGGCATAAAGGTTCAGATTGTTGAGTGCGACATTATTCGCGACAAAGACGGCTTGGCTAAGAGTTCACGTAACACCCTTCTTTCGCCCGACGAAAGAGCCATTGCCCCCACTATTTATAAAGCTTTAAAGGAAAGCTTGAAATTTGCTGAGAATCATACTGTTAAGGAAACTCACGACAAGGTCGTTGGAGATATTAATAGTGTGGATGGCCTCGACGTAGAGTATTTCTCTATCGTTGATGGTAATACGTTGCAGGAAGTTTCCAGCTGGGACGATTCTCCTTATGTAGTAGGCTGCATTACCGTCTATTGCGGTAAGACTCCTATTCGTCTGATTGATCACATCAAGTATAAATCATAAATTGTCAAAGAGGAAACAGAAATGATGATAGAAGTATTGAAATCGAAACTCCATTGTGTAACAGTTACTGAGGCTAATCTCAACTATATGGGGAGTATCACCATTGATGAGGATTTAATGGATGCTGCCAATCTGATAGCTGGCGAGAAGGTTCAGGTGGTTGACAACAATAATGGAGAGCGCTTTGAGACCTATATCATAAAAGGTGAGCGGGGCAGTGGCTGTATTTGTCTGAACGGTGCTGCAGCTCGCAAAGTGCAAGTAGGTGATGTCTGTATCATTATCTCCTATGCCATGATGGATTTTGAAGAAGCCAAGACTTTTCAGCCCCATGTGGTGTTCCCGAAGGCAGGCAATAAGTTATAAGATAAAAAGAAAGGCTACTCTGAATGGAGCAGCCTTTTCTTTTTCACGTTATCTTTTCTGTTTTTATCCAATCACTACGAGTGCATCGTCTTCCATAACAGTCTGACCGGGATTTACACAGATAGCAGTAATCTTACCGTCCTTTTCAGCTTCGATATTGTTGGCCATCTTCATGGCTTCCAATACCACAACAGTGTCGCCTGCCTTCACTTCGTCACCCACATTGACGCAAATCTCAGTAATGACGCCTGGCAGTGGAGCTTTTACGGCGTCGCCGGAAGCGCTACTTGCCGAACTCTTCTCACTGGCTTCGCTGGCAGCTGCCGTCTGAGTGGGCTGGGCAACAGGCTTTACTACCACCTTCTTCTCCTCAACGGGCTCCGGTTCCAGTTCCACCTTGTATTCCTCACCGTTTACAGTGACTGTCGCGATGTTTTCTATAATATCCCCAATGGCAACTTCGTATTTATTGCCATTAATGGTATACTTATAATCTTTCTTCATAGTGCTTTCTTTTTAGGGGTGCATGGTCATAGTCTGAGCATAACCGTTCCACTGCGTGTTCTTTTCCTGAATCGTGATGATACCAGTTTCCTTGTCGTGGACGTTATTGCCTTTATACTCATGAAGAGCAAGAGCTATGGCTGCATATACTTCGTTTTTATTCATAATGATTTATTGTCAATTCTCAATTTTCAATTGTCAATTGTCAATTTTCAATTATCAATTACATAGGAATGTTACCATGCTTCTTAGCGGGCAGCGCATCACGCTTGGTAGCCAGCTGAGCCAAAGCACGACAGATGCGGAAACGCGTGTTGCGTGGTTCAATCACATCGTCGATATAACCATACTTGGCAGCCTGATAAGGATTAGCGAAGAGTTCGTTGTACTCTTCCTCCTTCTCTGCGATGAATGCCTTAACATCTTCGCCAGCCTCTTTCTTAGCCTTTGCTTCCTTGGCATAGAGCACAGCAGCAGCACCAGAGGCACCCATAACGGCAATCTCAGCTGATGGCCATGCGTAGTTGAGGTCGGTGTGCAACTGCTTCGAACCCATAACGATATGGCTACCACCGTATGACTTACGCAGTGTAACAGTAATCTTGGGCACTGTAGCCTCTCCGTATGCATACAGCAACTGGGCACCGTGCAGGATGACAGCATTGTACTCCTGACCTGTTCCAGGCAGGAATCCAGGTACGTCAACCAGTGATACGATAGGAATATTGAAAGCGTCGCAGAAACGTACGAAACGAGCACCCTTACGAGAAGCGTTAACGTCGAGAACACCAGCGTAGCATGAAGGCTGGTTGGCTACGATACCAACGCTCTGTCCGTTGAAGCGTGCAAAACCAACGATGATATTCTTGGCAAACTTAGGCTGAACCTCGAAGAACTCATTGTCGTCAACGACAGCGCTAATCACCTTATACATATCATATGCCTCGTTGGGGTTCTCTGGAATAATCTCGTTCAGCGAATCCTCCAGACGGTCGATGGGGTCGGTACACTTCTTACGTGGAGCCAGCTCCATATTGTTGGAAGGAATATAGCTCAACAGCGTCTTCAGCATCACAACGGCTTCTTCCTCAGTCTTGGCAGTGAAGTGAGTCACACCACTCTTAGAGGCGTGTACACTGGCACCACCCAGATGCTCTTGGTCGATATCCTCGCCAGTAACAGTCTTTACTACTTTAGGACCAGTCAGGAACATGTATGATGTGCCTTCCATCATCAGGGTGAAGTCGGTGAGGGCAGGGGAGTAAACGGCACCACCTGCACAAGGACCGAAGATACCACTGATCTGTGGGATAACACCAGAGGCCAGGATATTACGTTCGAAAATCTCAGCATAGCCTGCCAGCGCGTTGATACCTTCCTGAATACGAGCACCGCCTGAGTCGTTGATGCCAATGACAGGAGCACCCATCTTCATAGCCATATCCATCACCTTGCAAATCTTCTGACTCATGGTCTCTGACAGAGAACCGGCATGAACAGTGAAGTCCTGTGCGAAGATGAATACCAAGCGGCCGTCAATCGTACCGCTACCAGCTACGACACCGTCGCCAAGGAACTGCTTCTTCTCCATACCGAAGTTATGGCAGCGGTGCTCCTTGAACATGTCATACTCTTCAAACGAGCCCTTGTCGAGCAGCATCTCAATGCGCTCACGGGCAGTATATTTTCCTTTGTCGTGCTGCTTTTGGATGGCTTTTTCACCACCTCCGAGGCGAGCTTGTTCGCGCTTCTCGATAAGCTTCTTGATTTTCTCTAATTGCTTACTCATTTTGTTGTTTAATTATCAATTCTTTTAGTCGCTTCGCTTTGTAAAAGCGTCTTACGACGATTACTCAATTATCAATTATCAATTCTCAATTCTCAATTTAAATCACTCCGGGTGCTCGCACAGTTCAGTCAATACACCGGCAGTTGATTTTGGATGCAGGAAGGCGATGTTCAGGCCCTCAGCACCCTTACGGGGCTTCTCGTCAATGATGCGCACACCCTTCTCGCTGACCTCAGCCAAAGCGTTTGCTACACCGTCTTCAATGCAGAAGGCTACGTGATGAACGCCCTTGTTGCCTTTGTCAATCCACTTCTGGATGGTGCTCTCAGGAGATGTTGGCTCTAGGAGTTCGAGTTTAACCTCACCGCACTTCAGGAAGGCAGTCTTTACCTTCTGATCCTCAACGGTTTCTACTGCATAACACTTCAGCCCCAGCACATTCTCAAAGAATGGCAGGCTCTCTTCAATGCTCTGAACGGCAATGCCCAGATGCTCAATGTGTGAAATCTTCATATCTAAATTATTTGAGTTTGAAATTACTAAGGTGCAAAGTTACTACAATTAATTCAGAAAGAAGAATTACGAATTAAGAATTAAGCATTATTAAAACTCAACAATCACTTTTCCGTTGATTTGTCTTCCTGTCAGGTAGTTTGGAACGGCATATTGCTGATTGGTGACGTCGGTAACCCAATAGTAACTGTTGACGTTTGAGATACCGAAGATGTTGAGTCCCTCGGCACTCACCCAGATGCGTCGTACGCCGAAGGTGGTTCGGTTCTCGTTGTGGTAAGCCAGGAAACTCATACCTATGTCAGCGCGTTTATAGGCTGGTGCACGGAACTGTTGTTTTTCCAGTCCACGGTGTGGGGCACCGAAGGGCAGTCCGTCGGCAAAAGCCAGTCGCAGGGTCATCTTCCAGCGTTGTGTACCTGGGAAGTAGTCGGTGAAATGCAGGTTGACGCCCCATCGCTGGTCTGTAGGCAGCGGCACACTCATACCGTTGATGGTCTGACGGGTGCTCATGACAGAGAATGTCAGCCACGAGTCAGTGCCGGGTACGAATTCTCCGTATAGTTTCAGGTCGAGTCCTGCAGCGTGTCCCTTGGCAAGATTCTCTCCGTAATACACCACTTTCATGTTCTGCACGTTATAAGGCACGAGGTTACGCAATATTTTATAGTAGGCCTCTGCGGTAAAGCGGAAGGGACGGTTGGCCAGGCGGAAGCGATAGTCGAAGGCTCCCACGATATGGATGGACTGCTGACTCTTGATGTCTTGGTTCAGTGTGACGATAGTCCTTCCGTTAATTGTCGTTGTATCGCGCAGCTCCTTATAGAAAGGTGCCTGATAGTAGAGTCCTGTCGAAAGACGGAAAGTCATATCTTCGTTGAAGGACGGAATCAGGGCCAGCGAGACGCGTGGCGAGATGATGGTTTCCTTGTTATAGCTCCAGTTAGCCAGTCTCACACCCATGTTCAACGTCCACAAGTTAGGCTTTTCGCCGCTACCTGTTTGGAATCGGTAGGTGTCTTGCAGATAAGCCTCCAGTCTGGTACTCGAAATCTTGTTCTTCGAAGCCAGCGAGTAGATCATATCCAGTCGTTTGCCAGTATGTGGAATACTATATCCGCTGGAGTCTCGCATCTCATATTCCCTTGCGTTCTCCTCTATTTCTTCCCACTTCATGGTGAATCCCCCAGCTATGTCGTGACGCTTAGCTTTGTGGTTGACAGTCAGTTTGACGCTCTGCACATTCGCTGTCAGATAGTTGCGGGCATGTTCCATATAAGTTCCCACACCCAGGTTCTCCTGCGTCTGTGTGTCGTCCAGCCAGTATTGTCCCTGAATGTCGTATGTCTCCTGCTCTTTCGTGTGGAAGGCAGCAACTTGCAATTTGACGTTCGTCTTTTCTGTGGGATGATAGGTGATGGATGCTGTTCCGAAGAGTGTGCGGAAGATATCCTTCTCCTGTCCGTCGAAATACACCTTGAACGACTTCACGTCCTGCATTGTTCCGAACGAAGTCTCCCTGTCGCTGGGCTTGAAGTTATAGTGGTTCTCTGAGATATTACCGATAAAGTCCACGTCCCACCGCTTGTTGGGGCTCCATGTAATATACGTTTGATAGTCGAGGAAGTTAGGCCTGTATTCACCCTTCGTCTCCAGCGAGCCCAGCAAATAGCGGTTGGTCTTATAGCGCAAACCGTGACTCATCGAGAATTTCTTGTTGCCGTAGCCCAGAAAGATGCTACCGCCCAGCAGTGAAGCCTGCAGATTACCTTCCAGTCGGGTAGGTTTCCGATACTGGATATCCAGGGCGCTCGACATCTTGTCGCCGTATTTGGCTTCAAATCCACCTGACGAGAAACCAATCTTTTCCACCATATCGCTGTTGATGACAGAGAGTCCTTCCTGTTGTCCGCTTCTGATGAGTAGCGGACGATAGACCTCAGTGCCGTTGATATATACGGAGTTCTCGTCGAACGAACCGCCTCTTACGTTATATTGGCTCGACAGTTCGTTATGGGTAGAAACACCGGCTTGCTGCTGCACCAGTTCCTCAACGGCATTACCTGTTGTCGAGGGTGTCTGTCTGAGATTCTTGGTGTCCAGTTGGTCGGTTCCCGTAGTCTGACGGCGTTTCTCAGTGACTACCACCTCGTCCAGCGACTCCATCGGATGCAGTGTGACAAGCAGTCGCTGTTTACCTTTGGGGCGACGCAGCACACGGGTGCGAGTCTGAAAACCTACCATTGAGAATTTCACCACCACCGAGTCTGCCGACTTCAGGTTTAGCGTATATTCACCTTTCAGGTTTGCCACCGTCACAGCGCCTTGTTCCAGACAGCTGACAGTAGCCAGTTCAATACCATTACCATCTTCGTCGCTTACCTTTCCAGAGAGGGTAAACGACTGTGCCTTGGCCATCATGCTGACCAGGCAAAATATGATTGTGAGAATGCAATATTTACGTTTCATCACAATAATAACGCAAAAATTCCCGATTTATTACCTCCCCACCATTCCCAATTGTCAATTATCAATTGTCAAAGGTCAAAGGTCAAAGGTCAAAGGTCAAAGGTCAAAGGTCAATGGTCAATGGTCAATTCTCAATTCTCAATTCTCAATTCTCTCACTCCCTCCACCACCACGATGCGAAGGCATTGACCCATCGGATGCTGGTG
The DNA here is from genome assembly GCA_900316645.1 of uncultured Prevotellaceae bacterium. Taxonomy (GTDB): domain Bacteria; phylum Bacteroidota; class Bacteroidia; order Bacteroidales; family Bacteroidaceae; genus Prevotella. The sequence goes on along the minus strand of ONDP01000010.1, from coordinate 7,381 downwards.
CGGAACCAACGGAAGGCAGTCACCTCCTTGCCTCCGAAACTGAGAATGAAGTCACGATAGGGGTTACGGCGATAGGGCAGTCCCACATCGATAAAGCGGAAGTGCTGTCGGCCTTCTTGGTGGGCATGTTTGATGGCACTCCAAATAGTGACGGCATTAGGGTGGAGCAACGCATAGCTCTTTCTCAGTGAGGCGGAATACCACAAATAGGTGTCGTTTTCGGAGTTCACACAGGCACAACATCCTATGACCTTATCATGGGCTTTGGTGATAAACAGCCTGCAGCGGTTGCTTTTCATCATTCCCTTGAAGAAATCGTCCACAGGCAGATAGCGGCGGGGCTTCAACCAGTTGTGTCGGCGCAACAGTTTCGAGAACTCCTGAAACTCCTCTTCTGTTTCTACGAGTTTTGTTTCGGCTCCACGTTCCAGAGCTGCCTCTATGCGTTTCTGTTGTCGTTCCACAATGCGTTCCTCGGGTGTCTTGCTATGCAGCGAATTGTGAATGCTCATCCATTTCACGTGGAAGAATCCCAGTCGCTTCAGGTCTTTATAACCAAACATCTTTTGCGACAGGTGACTGAATTCTATATACAGCGAATGGTTCTGCAAGCGTTCGGTCAGAGCCTCTGCCATCCGTCCGAACAGGTATTGCGCATTGAATTCTCCTGAGGTCTGATGATAGACGCCTTCGCCCATCACTCTGACATGACTATATAAAAAAGGTGGAAGCCACGTCCGGCGCTGATAGACGATAGCCAGCATGTGAGCCACTACCGTACCGTCAGCCAGCGACACAACAGCCATATAGGGCTTCATGCGTGGTGTCTTCTCGCAGAGTTCCATCAGTTCCGGACTGTGGAAATAATTGCTCGCCGTCATTGGTGGCAACTCTGACGCATGCTGGTAAATAGTGACTTTTAGTTCATTCATGGGGATAAAGGTACGAAGTTTTACGATAAAATCCAAATTTATTTGGAACTTTTCATATATTTCTTTATATTTGCAGCGTCAATAATAAATCTTAAAACAATGATGAAACGTATTTTCTTTTCCCTTTTTGTGTTTTTCATGAGTACAGCACTCTGGTCGCAGAATGTGCTGACGGTGTGTTACGCAACCTCCGACGATGGTTTTCTGAATGTCCGCGCCCTGCCTTCCAGCAAGGGTATGGTGCTGACCACGCTCCCCTTGGCATTTCACGGATTGGGGCGTGGCATCCTGCTGGAGTATGGTAAGCAGTGGAGCAAGGTCAGGGTAGAGAACACCGTAGGTTGGGTTTATACAAAATATATGGGAACCCAAAACTGGTATTCCCAAAATGGCCAACCCAAACTGGTGGCTAAGAAAGAGATTACGTCGCTCTATACCGATAATTATAGCGATGAAGGTCCTAAGTACGTACCCTACGGATTCGTAGAGAAAGGCACCATCATCGCTGACGAGTATGAATTGCTACAGGACGGCTATTACGTTCTGAAAACGGGTCACGACTACATTTTCATCAATCATGACGACGTTGATGTCATACCGTAAAGCCGCCCTGTAACTGGGGGTTATTATTTAATCAGTTCAATACTGCGCTTCAAGAACTTATCCAGTGCTTCGCCCTTCAGCATACCGTTCTGCAACAGGGCGAGGTCGATGAGTTGGTGCACTATCGAGTTGCCCTTCGCATAATCGGCAAGAATCTGCTGTTTCTTGTCTTTCTGCTCCTGAACGGCTTTCTCGGTGTTGGCCTTGTCGTCCTTCTCCTCCTGAGTGAGTTCGTCGGCCTTTTTCTTCTCCTGAGCCTGACGGATGGCAGCCAGACGGGCTTCCTGTCCTTTCAGTTCGCTCTCAACAGGTTTCAGGGCCTCCTCGGTAGCCGACTTGCAGTCAGCCAATACGCCTTTCACCAATGGGTGGTCGGCATTCAGCACCAGATTCATCGAGTCGGGCATCTGTGCATAGAAGTTCATTCCCGGCTGGAAACGGCTCATCTCCTTCATACGGCGCATATATTCGTTCTGCGTCATCATGACAGGACGGGCGTCGGCACCCAGCGACTGCACCTCAATCATGAATTCCGTCTTCTCCATCTTAGGCATCTGCGAGCGGAATACCGATGACAAATTGGCAGTTTCGTCTTCTGACAGTTCTGTCTTTGGTGTGTCATCCTTGACAATCAGTCGCTCTACAATGTCAGCATCCACGCGTGTAAAGCGGCTCTTTTCGAATTTCTGCTCCAGCATCTGAATGGCAGGCACGTCGAGCTGACCGTCCAACAGGAGCACGGAGTAGCCCTTGTCCTTGGCAGCCTGGATGTATGAGTACTGCTCCTCCTTGTCAGTGGCATACAGATAAACCAGCATGTCGTCCTTATCCTTCTGTGCACCCTCGATGAGAGTCTTGTATTCGTCAAATGTGAAGTATTTGCCGTCGGTGTCCTTCATCAGTGCAAACTCCTTGGCACGATCGTAGAAGCTTTCCTCGCTCAGCATTCCGTAGTTGATGAAGAGCTTCAGGTCGTCCCATTTCTCCTCATAGGCCTTACGGTCTTCCTTGAAGATGCTCTGCAGACGGTCTGCCACCTTCTTGGTGATATAGGTCGAAATCTTCTTGACGTCACGGTCGCTCTGCAGGTACGAACGGCTCACGTTCAGAGGAATGTCCGGTGAGTCAATCACACCGTGCAGCAGCGTCAGGAACTCAGGTACGATACCCTCCACCTGGTCGGTCACAAACACCTGGTTGCAATACAGCTGAATCTTGTTGCGCTGCAGGTCGATGTTCGACTTGATGCGTGGGAAATATAAAATACCCGTCAGGTTGAAGGGGTAGTCCACATTCAGGTGAATCCAGAACATCGGCTCGTCGCTCATGGGGTAGAGTGTACGGTAGAACGACTTGTAGTCCTCGTCCTTCAGTGCCGATGGAGCTTTCGTCCACAGAGGCTCCACATTATTTATAATATTATCCTCGGCGGTATCCACCATTTTCTTCTCGTCGCTCGACCACTCCTGCTTCTTGCCGAAGGCAATGGGCACAGCCATAAACTTACAGTATTTGTTCAGCAGTTCCTGAATCTTCTGCTTCTCCAGAAACTCTTTGCAGTCGTCGTCCAGATACAGGATGATGTCCGAACCGCGATCCTCCTTCTCTGCTTCGTCGATTTCGTAGGCAGGACTGCCGTCACAACTCCATTTCACAGCTTTGGCGTCGTCCTTATACGAACGGGTCACAATCTCCACTTTCTTCGAAACCATGAACGAAGAGTAGAAACCCAGTCCGAAGTGTCCGATAATGTTGTTGGCATTGTCCTTATACTTCTCCAGGAAGTCGTTCACACCCGAGAAGGCTATCTGGTTGATATACTTGTCAATCTCCTCCTCGGTCATACCGATACCTCGGTCGCTGATGGTGATGGTACCCTTGTCGGCATCCAAGTTTACGTGAACGGTTAAATCGCCCAGTTCGCCCTTGAACTCACCTTGTTCCTTCAGTGTCTTCAACTTCTGTGTAGCGTCCACTGCGTTGCTCACCATCTCGCGCAGGAAAATCTCATGATCTGAATAGAGAAACTTTTTGATGACGGGGAAAATGTTCTCAGTCGTAACCCCGATATTACCTTTTTGCATACTCTTATATGTTTTTTGTTTTTTTGCTTCTGCCCATCTCCTTGCAAATATCGTGCCAAGTTTTCCATAGCCATTTCTCATTCCTCATTTCTCATTCCTCATAAAAAAATCCCGAAACGATTCGTTTCAGGATTTTTGCCAGAGGTGCCTGGCGGATTCGAACCGCCGTAGACGGTTTTGCAGACCGTTGACTAAGCCACTCATCCAAGGCACCGTTTCGTCTTAGCGGATGCAAAGATACACAAAAAAAGTAAAAGTGGAAAACGAAAAGTGAAAAATTTGCATTCACTTAGCAATTTTTTAACAATTCGGGCATTTTCGCCTGTCTTTTAGGGCACATCCCTGACAACCGGCACATGGGTCGGGTGGGGCAGAGAGTGCTTTGTAAATACGCCAGGCAGCATATCCTATGGCACATGCTAATACGATGAAGATAATGATGAACTGCATTATAACTTCGACAGTTTACGGAGCATCAGCTTGTTGATGGCCTGTATCTTGCGACCACCTTTCTCAATATCCTCGCGAACATTATTTATATTATTAAAAAAATCGCTGAAGGCATTCAGTACGGGATTGGGCTGTGACTGGTCTTCGGTAGCCTCGGGATTGGTGACAATGCGAAGTCCTAAATGCTCAATGTGAATGTCAACGTCAGGATCAGTCATAATGGGGTCGCCGTCGTAATGGATGGCTCCCGGCTGTTGGCGATGAATATGAATCTTGCGCGTCTGGAAGTGCTTGATTTTTGAATTGTTGCTGAGCGTCTTGTTAAACAGGTCGATACTGATCTGTGGGGCTTCCAGCGCGTCGAAGGGTTCCATGATGATAACATCCAGCACACCGTCGCGCATAGATGCCTCGGGGGCAATATAGGCATTGTTGCCATATTGCGAGGCATTGGCACAGGCAATGAGAAACGCCTTGTATCGGTGAGCTCCCGTCTCGTCCTCCACTTCGTAGGTCTCGGGTTGATAGTTCAGCCCCTCTTTCAGCACGTTTTCTACATAGGTGATAGGACCACGTTTGCCTGCCTCGGCAAATTTGAGTGAAATAAAAGCGTCGAACCCCATACCGCAGGTGCAGAAAAAAGGAATGTCGTTCACCACTCCATAGTCGAATGGCATGATGACACACTCGTTCAGAATACCAAGTGCCTTACGCGTATTCATCGGGATGCACAGATGGCGAGCCAGACCGTTGCCCGAACCGCAAGGCACAATGCCCAGAGCCGTCTGGGTGTGCGTCAGTGCTCGTGCCACCTCGTTCACCGTACCGTCGCCACCCACGGCAGCTACGATATCTACACCTTCTGCTGCGCATTGGTGGGCTATCTCAACAGCGTGCCCGGCAAATTCCGTTATCCGGATGTCGACTTTAAACCGGTCAAGATCCATCTCCTGGTTGATCATCTCGATGATTTCTTCTTTCTGATGACCACCCGAAATTGGATTAACGATGAAAGTTATACGTTTCTTTTCGCTCATATTCTTTGCAAAAGTAATAAAAACGTGGTAATTATCCGACATATTTGAACAAAATTTCTATAAATTTACAATTTATCTTATAAAATATGCACTAATTTATATTTTTTGTGTACCTTTGCAGTCTGAAAACGAGAATATATTAAAAACTATACCAAAATTTCGGAATGGGACAGTTACAAGAAAAGTACAAGCACTACCGTGAACCGCAGAAGTTTATGGAGGCTGACGTTTACCCTTATTTCCGCGCTATTGAGGGAAAACAGGGTACGGAAGTAGAAATGGGCGGCCACAAAGTGCTCATGTTCGGATCTAATGCTTACACAGGTTTAACCGGTGATCAGCGCATCATTGATGCCGCTAAGGCAGCACTCGACAAATATGGTTCAGGATGTGCTGGAAGCCGTTTCTTGAACGGAACACTTGATTTGCACGTTCAGTTGGAGAAGGAAATCTCAGAGTTTATCGGTAAAGACGATTGTCTTTGCTTCTCAACGGGATTCTCAGTCAATCAGGGTGTATTGGCAATGGTTGTTGGTAAGGACGACTACATCATCTGTGATGATCGCGACCACGCATCCATCGTGGATGGACGCCGTTTGTCGTTTGCCAAGCAGTTGCACTACAAGCACAACGATATGGACGATTTGGAGCGCGTGCTTCAGAAGTTGCCATACGATGCCATCAAACTGATTGTCGTTGACGGTGTGTTCTCAATGGAGGGCGACTTAGCCAAACTGCCTGAGATAGTAGAGCTGAAGCATAAGTATAATTGCTCAATCATGGTGGACGAGGCTCACGGTATCGGTGTTTTCGGACGCCAGGGACGTGGTGTTTGCGACCACTTCGGACTCACTGACGAGGTTGACCTCATCATGGGTACCTTCTCTAAGTCGCTGGCTTCTATCGGTGGTTTCATTGCTTCCGATTGGGACACCATCAATTTCCTGCGCCACACCTGTCGCACCTATATCTTCTCGGCATCCAACACGCCAGCTGCCACAGCTGCAGCTATGGAGGCGCTGCACATCATCCAGAAGGAGCCCGAGCGCATTGAGGCACTGTGGAAGGTTACCAACTATGCACTGAAGCGTTTCCGCGAGGAAGGTTTCGAGATTGGCGACACCGAGAGCCCTATCATTCCACTTTATGTGCGTGATGTAGAAAAGACATTCCTTGTTACGGCACTCGCTTTCAAGGCAGGCGTATTCATCAATCCCGTTATTCCTCCTGCTTGTGCACCACAGGATACACTGGTTCGTTACGCCCTGATGGCTACCCATACCAACGAGCAGGTTGACCGTTCGGTGGTAGCTTTGAAGAAGATTTTTGTCGAACAAGGCATTATAAAGTAAAATAATTGCGGAAAAATTTGCAAGGGTCACAAAAAATGTGTACCTTTGCAGCCGCAAAACCGAGGTGTAGCGCAGTTGGTAGCGTTCCTGGTTTGGGACCAGGCTGTCGCAGGTTCGAGTCCTGTCACCTCGACTTTCACAATGAACCGCTGATTCAAAAAGAGTCAGCGTTTTTTTTGTGTCACCAGCAAAACCCTGTGTTGGATTTATTAACAAAAACAATAATAACCCCTTCATAAGCTAGCGTCTCTTGGACAGAGACTTGAACAGTATTAGCGACAATTCTGCTAGTACGCAAGCGTCCAGCCAGTCTTGTCACTAATGCTGTTGCTCCTTTGGAGCCTATCTTATGAAAGCAAAAACATAAAAAAGCCCCTCCCTTTTTGGGGAGGGGTTGGGGAGAGGCTTTTCCCTTTTAGGAGAGGGGTTGGGGGTGAGGCTTCCTTAGAAACTGAACGGTCCATGTCCCATGCACGAAGTCGTGCCCAGCGTTGTTGCAATTGCGGTGAGGATACTCACTATGAGCTGAATCACCGTCTAATTTGGAGACCCCCCTCGCCCCCCTGTTAAGGGGGGATTAAATGAGGATGTAGGGGTCAGTTTTTAATAGATTAGTAAATTAGTTGTTTAGTCGTTTGGTCGTTTAGGAGTTCCCTTCCCCCTCCCTTTTAGGGGAGGGGTCGGGGGAGAGGCTTTATCCTTCGGTTGAAGGTCCGCCGCCTTCGGTAGAAGGTCCGCCTTCGGTGGATGGACCCTCGGGATCCTCTACGGTGCCTTCGTCGCCAGAGGTGACGCGCTTGAGCACGTTGCCGTCCTCGTCGAGACAGGTAATCTGGATGGAGGTATTCTTCAGCTCGTCCTTCACGTCCACGTTAGGGGTGAAGATGATGCGACGCACGCTGATCAGGTTAGCCTTCACGTCC
>ONDP01000032.1 GCA_900316645.1 uncultured Prevotellaceae bacterium | reverse complement strand
AGCAGTTCTTGTATTTCGTCTTTTGTTATCATTTGACTTATTTCTCTTGATTGAATTCTTCCTGTCTCACCAACTCCTGTACAGGCACTTCAAGCGCATTGGCTATTGCAATGAGGGCTTCAAGACTTGGCTGGGTGGTATTGGTGACCCACTTGGAAATAGTTGCCTGATCCTTTCCCAACTTATCCGCCAACCACTTGTTGTTTAGGTCGTGTTCTGCTAGAACGATTCTTATCCGATTTAATTTTGCCATGATAGTTTTCTCTTGTTTGTGGGCAAAGATACAAATAATTATTCATAATTCAGCAGAATACACTTAATTTTTATTGTTTGTGGTGAAAATTTGATGATTTTATCAAGTATTTGCTATTTTAGCTGTCATAAACAAGACATTTTGGCAACGTAATCGCATTCCTCTCCGAGCATAATTTAATTTGCTGGTAATTTGCCAAAGAAAGAGATAATAGAGCTCTTTTATAGGTATTCAGGTCAAGTAAGCGACTGATTAACAGTATACTACAAGAGAGGCGCAGCAAATCTATTTTCAGCGCCTCTCTTTTTTTGTAAAGTCATCTAATATGACGATCTTTATTTCTCTATCAGCCAGTACTCCATGTGCTTCATCGTGCGCTTGCTCTTGAAGTTGAACTGGACATCGTTGAGGGCATTGCCGATTTTCCGGAAGGAAGTCTCCGGGTCGAAGTTGGCATAGCGTTGGGCCAGCAGCGTGCTGATGTCGCCCAAACTCCACCACTTGCCTTGTTCTGTCTCCTTCGGTCGACGGAAGGTTTCGCCAATCATCTCCACCAGGTCGTTCAATTTCTGGAAGGGCTCGTTCTCCTGTATCAGCGTCTGTATCTCGGCTTCATTCAACCAATAACGCTCACCTTTATTGAACAGGTGGAGAGCCTGGGCATAGAGTTGCTGATGGTTGATGGTATCTTCGAAATTGATGTTGCCTTTCACACCCACACACACGAAACGGCGCGACCCCGTGGGGTCAACCAGGGGCTTCATCTGGTTGGTAGTACCGATGAATGAGGTGTAGCGTCGGAATTGCTTAATGGTCTTGCCATAAGGGGGACGGAATTTGACGTCGGCTGACGAGAGCAGGTATTTCAGCACGATTTGCTGCGAGGAGGTGGTCTTGTCAAACTCGTCGATATTTATCAGTGCAAACGAGGTCAGTGCGATGTTCAGGTCGAACTCGTTCTTGAAATTTATCTTGTCGTTGTAGTAGTCGCGCAGTTCCTCAGGCAGCAGTATTTTGCAGAAACGCGTCTTGCCACATCCCTGCCGCCCTATCAGCAACGGTGTCAGCGCATTACCAGTCAGTTGTCTGTCGCTCTCTCGCCATTGTGCCACCATCCCCACGAGCCAGTAGCGCAGGTATTTCTCCCATTGCGGCTGGTCGGTGGGCACGCGCTGTGCCAGTTCCGCGATTCTGTCCTTCCCATCCCATTTCGGCAGTTTGTCGAGCCATTGGTTCACTGGGTCGAACTGCTCAATATGCATCGAGTCGATGAATCGGTTCATATTTTTGTCAAAGCCCTTCAATCCCATTTCTGTTGCTGTGAGCGACATGCTGTTGCGCACTTCGGGCGTAAGGGGCCTAAAATCTTGGTTATCAGAGAATTTCTCACGATATTCAGCCACACCGGTCAGCAGATTCTTACGCATCTCATAGTTCGAATTAAGGAAAATCTCCGTTCTCATCTGAGTGAGCGTCTCGTCTGGCACGCTCTTCAGCGGCCTTATCTTGTGCGCCTTGCGATATTCCTCCTGTTCTGCTACGCTATAAACGGTCTGGAATATCTTCTCAACCAGCAGCCGGTCAGTGTTCAGCACAGGGTGCAACATCGTCAGCCCTTGGGCGTGGGCAAGAGGGATGCCCTGATCCAGACACGCTGAGGCAATCTGCATCAACAACGTAGCAGTCTTGTTCTCGTCGGGCAGTTCAAAATAGTGCCCCATTATCGACTCCACAATGAACGTCCAGTTCAAGTGATAGGTTCTCGTAACGGTGCGCCCCGGCATCAAGTGGTCCTCCTCGCGGCTGATGCTGACGGGCTCTGGCTGTTCGTGGCGCTCCGTATCGGCATAGAACGGACGTGCCTGCAAGTTGATGCCCATCCCAGGGTCGGCACTCATATATACCGTGCGCTCTATCCGAGGCTCCAGAAACTCGATGTCAATGCCAAACTGATTCTGGTAAGCCCTCCGTGCCGTGTTATACAGATTCAAGTGGAACTGTCTGATATCCTGCTCCTTCGTAGGCAGCCTTCCATCATCCTTCTTCCCTCTTACATCATCCTTCTCAAACAGCTCGCCTCGGCACACAATCTTCACACTGCGCCCTGAACCGCCCAGGAAGCAAAGCATCGTTTCTGGCATACGCTTAGCCATCTCCCTGATTTCCACCGCTTTCTCGTAAGTAGGCAGGTCGTTCACCTCCAGCACGACGAGTCCGTTATAAGCCATCATCTTCCACTCGCCTTTCAGCATTCGGTAGTCGGCAGCAAAGCATATTCTCGGCAGCCGGATGCCACCCACCCAGTTGGTTGTTATCTGTCCGTCGGGCTGCCTGTTCACACTCATCAGGTGATACACCTCACGAACCCTTCTGACCGAATTTTCTATTCTTCCATCTTCAATGGCAGCGGCAACTATGCCCACTTCCACACGGTTGATGACCTCCTTTTTACCATCTCTTTTTAGTACTGTTACTTTCATATTTTGCTAATTATCGAATTTACCTACAAAGATACCAAAAATCCGCCAAAAAAACGAAATAAATATGAGGTTTATTTACATACCTACATAGAATTGCAGATAAATCCTTTAAACAAAGGATAATCGACGAATTTTTACATACATAAATACTACATATTACCTACACAATAACTACATACCAACCACATGTCATTTCTATCAAGTCTAACCCCCTATGCAACAAAATCCCGCAAGTCACTTCGCAGGTTTTAGGACTAACAAAAGCAAATAATTCTCTAGAGAATTTAGTGATTAACACCCTATTTAATAACACCGACAACGTATTTCGGCAATAAATTCTCTAGAGAATTTCGTTACTATCATTAACTTCATAACTTGCGAAGCCGCATCTTTCACCGTGCCAGAAGCCTATGCGGCACTTAAGAGATAGGCATTTCAGCAGAATTTTCGCAAGATTTATGTATAAAGAATGTAGTTTTATGTAGTTATTATGTATGTTAGCTTTTAATATATTTGTCTTATAGTCTGATACTTACAGACGAAATATGTAGTTATGTAGTTAAATAAGTGGATTTGAATACTTTCGTTCGACAATAAAAAAAATAAAATTACTTTTATTTTGAATTGTTCTCACTTATTCGTATCTTTGCTCCAAAATCGACAATCGCATGAGATACAGAGTCAAGAAAGAGACCAAGCCGAGGTTACAAACTTTCGGAAAGTACAAGGCAGTAGCCGTACACTATCAGACCATCGAGAGTAATCAACTGATGAAGGAAACGTCCCAACGCACAGGATTCAGCGAGGGCACCATCAAGGGCGTATTGATGAGTGTCGCAGAAGTCGTCAATAGCCATCTGCGCGAAGGCGACCGAGTACGTCTCCCTGAATGGGGCATGATGAAGTTGGAGATTGAGAGTGAAAAGGTGGATGACCCTAAGACCTTCCGCGCCAAGAAGCACATCCGCGGTGTCCGCCTCCATTTTCTCCCGGAAAGCTACGAAGGCACCCAGGCCCTCTATGACGGCATCACCTTCGAGCGCGACAAGTCCTCTGAGTGATTACTTTGTAATAACTATAAATGTATATTTTATGGAGCAGATAGAAAGAATCAAAGCGATGGAGCAACATCTGAATCGAGTTTCGCAAGCTGTGATGAGACTGTCGGCAGCACTCGATGAGTATGCCGAAGCGCAGACGGCTCTCCATGAATTGGAGACTTATTATAATAGTGATGAGTGGAAACACGACTATGACGACGACGAGGCAGGTCTGATACCCAAGGACTTGAAACGTGGCGTGCTCAGCGAAGACGCTATCTGGAATGTGTTGGAAGATAGCCGCAATCTCAATTCACGCATGGAAGAGGTGTTAAATCCATGCGGCGACAGAGGCTGACTGAGACCAGCGCCTGCTCTTACAACAGATTAAGGAAGAGGGTAATCATTCCTGTGTTGATGAGATCAGCAAACATGGCACCGATGATGGGGACGATAAGGAAGGGCTTGACGGTATAGCGGTATTTATAGCAGACGGCACTCATGTTGGCCATTGCATTGGGGGTTGCACCTAAACCGAAACCACACATTCCTGCACACAGGACGGCAGCATCATAATTGCGACCTAACAATGGGAATGCGACGAAATATGCAAAGAGTGCCATCAACAGTACCTGAGACGCCAGAATGACAATCAATGGGAGGGCCAAGCTCTGAAGTTCCCATAGCTTAAGGGATATCATAGCCATACCGAGGAACATGGACAAACAGATGTTACCTACACTGATGATTCGCTCCATATCAAGCAGTTTCTCTGCCTTTTCCCATTTTCCGTCTTCCTTGTAGTTGATGAATCCTAATGTGTTACGAACGACAGCAGCTAAGATTAAGGCACCAAAATAGGTCGGAAATGTAACGCCAGTCTTCGCCAACAGCCAACTCAACAGGGTGCCACCACCCATGACCAGGAGAATGCAATAAGTAGCCTTCGCATACTGCTGGAACTCCTGTTCGTTCGTGCTGACACGCTTTGTACGACCAGTTGGCGAAGCCTCGTCGCTTTCGATACCAGCCATAGCCGGGTCAATCTCTTCATCCTGTGGTTGCATCTGCTCATGTGTCAGTTTCGTGCGGATTATCCGCTCTGCCAACGGACCGCCTAGCATTGAACCAGCTATCAGGCCAAAGGTGGCTGCCGCCATACCCACTGTTCCTGCGCCTTCCAGTCCCATACCTTCAAGAACGCTGGCAAATCCGCCTGCCGTTCCGTGTCCGCCAGTCATGGATATACTGCCAGCCGCCATTCCTATCAAAGGATCAACACCCATGAGCCTGGTAATTCCCATCGGCATTAAGTTCTGCATAGCAATAATGACAAACAGCAAAGTAAGCATAATGACCAACAGTTTGCCGCCTTGCTTTAATACTTTCAGGTCGCTTTGGAAACCGACGCTGGTAAAGAATGCCAGCATAAAAACTGACTTCAATGTATCATTGAACGAGATTTCAATATCGAACCAACCATATAATATTAAGGTAATCAGTGAAAAGATGAGACCACCGCTTACAGGCGACGGCACACAGAATTTCTGCAGGAAAGCAACCTTTCGCGTCAAACCCATACCGACGAGAAGTGCCAGTGCACCCACTCCGGCAGATTGTATCATATCAAGTTCTACACTTGTCATACGTTCTATTTTTTAGTTATTAGAATCTATATTGCAACTTGATATTGGCAGAGTGTCGGTTGATGACGGCTCCGCTTAAGAAGTCGTCAAACATATCATGCCATTCGGCTCCTATCAGCCAATGTTTGCCAAACAATTTGTTGACCGACAAACTGCCATACATCGTCGTGCCAAGCCACTCACGTTGGAGAGTTCTCTTGGTGAAATAGACCAGTTGCATACCAATCTGCCACTGGTAGGGAAGATAGAAGGTGGGAGCAGTGCGAAGGGTAGCATATACCTTATCCTTAGCGAAATACAGGTGAGCACCACCCGTGAGAGAGAGCCGTCCGGTTTTCCAATAGGCCGAGGCATTCACTTGGGCATAGTTGTCTTCACCCTCAACAACATAATAGCTGGCGTCCGTCTGCAAAGTGAAGTTCGGTTTGCTATAGGTATAGCCCAGCTTAAACTGATTGATATTCCACTCTTCCAACAGGCCCTCAATAAGGAGCCAATCTTGATAGGAGAGTGTAATGGTGTTCAAGAACAGTATCTCGTAAGAGGGATTATAGTATTTACGATAGTAGCCCAACTGCAACTGGTTGCGACTATTTGGCACATAGATGGCACAGGCATTGGTGTTATGGCGAGTGTCGGTAAATTTTCTGGTATTGCCCTCACCCATTAACTTATAACCATAGAACATCGTGCGGTGGCCAGCCGTAAACCTCCATTGTGGCAGCGTATAAGTAAACTGCAGGTAGATGTCGTTATTGAAGATACTCCAACTCCATTCTCTGTCCTTTTGCGTGCTCGTAAGATAGTCGCCCTCATTGCCCACCATCATAGACAGTCGCTTGGTAAACAAGGGGGTGTTCAGTTCAACGATATACAATGGCAGTGTGTTGGACACCCTTGGGTCGCTGGAATACTGATAACCGCCCACCAACAGCAATTCCGTCCCCATATCATTAAACGTGTGGAAATATCGCGCCCTGCCCATCACTTTCCGGGTCATATTATAAGGCTGTTCAATAAATTGCTGAGTGAAAAAGGTCAGCAGTTTGTTGCGGTCGTCAAACCGATTGGTCATGTGAAACGTCACATAGTCCTTATTGCCCTCCTGATAACGATAAGTGGCATTGGCATAGATGTCAGTACTCTTGCTGCCATACAGCACATTCACAGTGCCATTACCCTCTTTCAACCTACCGAATATTCCCTGGCCCTCCACGAATCCGGAGAGTTTGTCGGGCATCTTCATAGTGATATCCAGCACATTAAGAGTGCCGATGGTACCCTTCGCTACACCAGTGTTATTACACACTTGAATCTTGTCGATATCCCTGGCCTTCATCTGAGTGAGAATCAGTCTTTCGTCGCCATTCACTGGTACATTGTCGATGCGGAGGTTGTAATCGGAGATGACATCTTCATAACCCGCCATACATCCATCAGCGTTTCTTCGCCATTCAGTTCCATGCGTTGCGGATAGATAATGGTCCTATCGGCCTTCACCTCAACGATGGGCAACCCGTCGTCTGCATACACAGCGACAGATACCAGCAAACAGGTTATCAATATCATCTTTTTCATAAATGCAAAGATAGAAATAAAAAAACAAATTACATAGTATTTCGAAATAAATATACATCGGGTGCGTATTGTCAAGACGCAAATATTCACGAAGTCCTATTCCCTCAACGGGCTGCAATGGCTGTGGCAACAGTATAGGCTGTGGTCCAAGCGGCTTGAAAATTGAAGCCGCCAGTGATGCCGTCGATATCGAGTACCTCGCCAGCGAAATAAAGGTGTGGCACTACCCTGCTCTCGAGTGTTGCGGGATTGACACTCTGAAGGGCAACACCCCCACAGGTAACAAATTCGTCCTTGAAGGCGGCTCGTCCGGCAATATGATAATTGTCATTACTCAGCACATTCACCAATCTGTTAACATCCTTTCGGTTGAGTTCATTCCATCTCACCTGCGCCCTACCCGAGAGCGCTTTCTCCAACAAGTAACCCCAAAGACGCTGTGGCAGTCCTAAAGGACTGAAAGTGGATAGTTGTTTCTGAGGATGGTGCACAGCCGTCTCGTATAGCAAAGCCTCAGCGTCGGCTATGGTAAGCCCTGCCCAATTAATGCTGAGCGGCATCTGGTACTGATGTTCAGCCAACAGTCGGGCAGCATAGCTGGAGATTTTCAGGATGGCAGGTCCACTCATTCCCCAATGGGTAATCAGCAACGGCCCGCTGCTCCTCAGTTTCGTGCCAGGTATCATGACTGAAGCCTGCTCAACCACCGTTCCCATAAGGGCTGTCAGCGCCTTGTCGTCAATACGGAAGGTGAAGAGCGAGGGGACTGGGTCGGCTATCCCATGCCCCATTTCCTTCAGCCAGCGCAAGCCCTCGCCCTTAGGCGAACCGCCTGTGGTGACAACGATAGCATCGTAATCCTGAAGATTGTCGAGCGACTGGATTTTCTCGCCAAAACGGATATTCACCCCTGTGCGACGAGCCAACGACAAGAAGCAGTCGATAATGGCATGCGAGTCTTGTGCCTGAGGAAACACGCACTCATCGTCCTGAGTCACCAAAGGTACCCCATGTCGTTCAAACCATTCGTAAGCATCGTGATTGTCGAACACATTGAAGAGCCGTTTCATCAGTCTGTGACCTCGCGGATAAACCGTCTGCAAATCGCGAACCTCAGCAAAGGAGTTGGTACAGTTACAGCGACCTCCGCCAGACACTTCCACCTTCGCCAACACTCGCTGGCTGCGTTCGAAGATGGCTACCTCCATACTGGGCACCATCTCCTTCAGATTAACGGCAACGAAGAATCCTGCTGCCCCACCGCCTATCACTGCTGTTCTCATAAAACGGACACAATCTGTTTAATCATCCGCAAAAATACAATAAAAATACGATAATTCTTTCATCTATATCAATATTTTGCCTTTTCAGAGAAAATTTGTTCGATTTTTCTTGTGTATTTGACACTTAATTTATAACTTTGCACCGCATTTGGATAATTAAGAAAAGAACCATAAACATTTAACACAAAATTAAAAATGAAAAGGACTATTCTTTTTGCAGCAATTGCAGGGTTGTTAGTTTCTTGCGTCAGAGATATTGACGTCAAGGAAGGACAGACAGAGCAAGGGAAAGATGAAGTCATTAACCAGTTTGACTTCTCGACAGTTCAAGATGTCAATCTTTCCGTGGATTACTCCGCTTTCAATGCGCCGGCACCAGTACTGTTCAGCGTGTACAGCGAGAATCCATTTACTGGTAGTGAGGAGTCAATGACTCTTAGAAGCGACATTTCTCCTATTTTTGAAGCTTACACTGGTAAGGACGGTAAGTTCAACGATGCAGTTAAACTGCCCGCTTATGCCAAGCAGCTCTACGTGGTAACAGGAAACTTCTTCGTGACAGACAACTTGATAACTGTTGACGTAAAGAACGGAACTGCATCGGCAGTGGCACAAAACTATGCTGCACAAGCCGCCAACAGAGCACCGCGCAGAGCAGGCGAGGCGACTCAAAGTCTGGATAATCTCTACCAGTTGTCGTATGAGGTCAACGTATCAACAGGCGACAAGACCGACAACCAGATTTACAAGGAATGGAACACCCCATTAGGCACATGGGACAGCGAGAGCGGTCATCCCAACTACCTGATGGACAAGGCTACAGCCGATTCACGCCTCTTGTTCACTGAGGAAGAGACCCAAGGTCTCTACGAGACTGTGACCAATGCCCTGTCGGCTAACCAGGCGTGCAATCCTGAATATCTCAGTCCTGCCGACCTCGTGTTGGTCAAGGATTCAGAGGTGGCTCTTTCGTTCTTAGGCAGCACCACCTGCTGGAACAATACGTTGGGTTACTACTATTATACTGAGGACAACAAGCCAACAAGCCCAATGGATATCAACGTCATCATGCTGTTCCCCAACACGCAGGATGGCCACTGGTCGCGCTCTTGGATGTCCGAACCTAATTTCTACGGCAACATCGCACTGGATCGTGGTGACGTCGTTCAGCTGATGTACTATCCCAATATTGCCAGCGGAAGCACAGAAGGTGCCACCAAGACATTCCCCAAAGGAACTCGCATAGGATTCCTCTTGAAATCGAACGGTTGGGGTATGCAGAAAACTACTGAGGATGGCAAGAAGTACTTCAACAGTTATAATGGCGGAAAGAACCGTAAGGAAATGAAATTGGCACGCCAGTATAATGTGTGGTGTGCCTCAACTGACGGTCTGTCATATTGCAACACAGAAGGCCTCGATCAAGTAGATAACCCATTAAACAATCCCGAAGGTCTCAGCCGTACTGCCAAGTTTGCCTATGAGTCGCCCGAAGGCAAGGAATATGCTATCGTAGGCTTTGAGGATGCTTGCAACGACACCGATTACGACGATGTCATTATTGCACTGAAGCCTGCTGATGTTTTCCAGGAGCTGCCAAAGATTGAGGAAAAGAAAGCCTCGACAACAGGTGTCTATGCTTTTGAGGACCTGTGGCCTTCACAGGGTGACTACGACCTGAATGACGCGCTGGTAGAAGCAACTCACGAGAAGGTATTCTCCGTGAAGTCTGGAAGTACTCTCAAATATAAGATTCTCAAGGAGACCTTCTATCTGACCACTTATCAGAACTATGTTGAGCTGAAGTCGGGCCTTGCCGTGACACTGAACACCAAGAAGAATCCTTCAAGCATCAAGATGAAGAAAGTCGATCCAGAGTCAAAGGACACGACAGAGGTTGTCTTTATCAAGGACGGCAACACCTATCTGTTGACAAACGACATCACGGGTGAGTTGGGTACAACCTATATCTTGGAATTGGTTTACAAAACAGGAATTGAGCCCAGCAATATTGCTTCTATCCAGCCTTTCATCTATCGTACAGAAGGCGAAGGACGCTGGGAGGTTCACATTCCTTTCGAGGCTCCTACCTCAAAGATGATAACAGGTTACTTCGGAACTTTAGACGACAAGTCAGTTCCTGCAGAAGGAAAATACTACGTTCGAAATAGCAACTATCCTTTCGCCTTCTATCTGGAGGGAGTCAGCATCGACACCTTCAAGGAGACACTGCTGTTGCGTAAGAACGAGAGTGTTAAGATCAGCGACTTATATCCATCATTCCTGCCTTGGGTGAAATCGAATGGTGAGGAACATGCCGACTGGTATCTGCACCCCTCAAGATAAACTCAGACTACACATCATAAAAAGGCTTCCCACTCGGAAGCCTTTTTTGTTGAAGAAAAAGTTTCAACCCCAAAACAAAGAAAAACGAATTTTCCTTTGGCAGTTTGAAGACTTATTATTACCTTTGCCAACGAACCAAAAACCAGAACAATATGAAGAAATCTATTTTACTCCTGACTATCACGATGATGATGTCCGCTTGTGGCAATAAGGCTGCACAGGCGGCAAGTAATGCTAACAAGACAGACTCAGCACTAGCAGATAAAGAAAGCATTGCCGTTGCAGATGCACCCAACGAGGACGAACAAGCCTTCAACAAGTTTTTCGACCAACTCAGTTTCGATGATTTTGTTGCCTTGCTCAAGACTCCCAACGACGACACTGCCAAGAAATGTGGACTATCGCCCATTTATTCTGCAAATAGCGAACCTGCCGAAGAAGGAGATGCTGATACGAGTGTTACAGTATATGGCTGGGGTGTAGAGAAAGGGGAACCACTGGATTTCGGTTATGAAATCATCAGTACATCTGCCCACAGCTGCTATTTCTACTATCAACAGGACACATCGACACAGGCAGCCATCTGTTTTAAGAACAAGGCTGATGCCGACCGATTCTTCGAGAAAGCACTGGCTTACGGTCTGGTTGATGTGAATGGGAGTTACCACATAGCAGATAAAAAACTGCCCAACGGTACGGTAAAGGTGGAGTCGCTGAGCGATTACAACATCATGACTCAAATCATGAAACCGGAACTCGACAATGATTACAATAAGGGATATTATGTCATCCATTTCTATTATTTTGCTTAAAACTAAAAACACATACAATATGGGAAAACGCTTATCAATGATGATGGTTGCACTGCTGGCCACACTGGGTATGCAGGCACAAACGATCAAGAAAGGAGACGCCTTCTTTGATGGTAATAGTTTATATACCGTTCAAGAGGTGAGGATGGGTAAGTATGTCTATATGACGACTCCCCAAGACAACGAGATGACACTGGAAAAAGTGGAAGGCAAGAACGGAGAATACAAGATTATTCCCAGCCGTCAGGCTGACGAGTGTCCTATCCGCTTTGCAGAATTCAATCAGCGAGTGCAGTATGTCCGCAAAGACGGTATGTATTTCCTGGCTGTTCGCAAAAAGAACGGTGACACAATGTGGACTATGGTACTGACACCCGATAATGAAGACAACTGTCAGGAACAGCAGCGCAGATTGGAAAAAGCCAACTGGGAAAACGAGATTTGCATCAGACTGCTGAACACACCCTATCTGATGAACATTCCAAGAGAGCAGCTACGACTGATGCGTAATGAGATTCTGGCGCGTCATGGCTATGTCTTCAAATCGAAAGACCTGAAAAACTACTTCAGCAGCAAGCCTTGGTATCACCCGGGCACCAACAATAACAATATCAAACTGAGCGTCATTGAGCAGACCAACCTTGAACTCATCAAGAGCGAAGAGGCTGTAGAGCCTGGGCTCCACCCTGCCGATGTTGCCGGAGATGTTGATCAATCAGATTTTTAAACATTAATCATTATAGTTAGTTATGAAAAAAGTACTCATCGCAATTGCCATTATGGCAGTAATTGCAGGCGGCTGGTGGCTGCTAAAGGACAAAGAAACCTTGACAGTAGAGAAGGTAGAAAACGTAGAAAACGGAACACCTTGGTATGAGAACGACTCACTCCTGTTGGCACAACTCGATGCAGCCATCACGGATGCCAAGGAAGCCAATCCCTCGGAAGTTTCCAAGAACCTGATGCCTGTAAAGAAAGGTACTCCTGGTGAAGAATGGGCCAATATTGACGGCAAGGACATGGTACTGGTGGTAACACTGGTTGACTCCAGCCGTCTGCAGCGCTTCTTTAGCGGCGAGGGCGTTTACCGCATTGACCGTGAACTTGGCACATGGGTAACTCTGCCCGTCGATTGGCTTCGCAAGAAGGATGCCTACGAAGGACTCGACAGTGTGGCTGCCCATATGCGTATGATCCAGATGTACGGACTAAGTCCCGACTGCGACTATAACATCATGGTACAGTTCTATGCTGACCCTTCTTACATGTTCCGCCCAGCCCACGATCCAGACATCACTACCACATCAGCCGGACTGGAATTCCCTTCTTATGCTGACGAGAAATTCAAGGTTGGTGAGACCAACTTCCGCGAGTGGTATCGCTATAGCTTCGCGTCAGCCTACGAAGACGACAGTCCCCTGCCCTGGACTCAGTTAGGCTATACCTACGACTGGCATGAGGGGGCTCCTCGCGAGGGCCTCTCTGAGTATATCGTCACCCACCAGTCGCTCATCAAAGTAAAGTCGTTTGAGAGCGAATGGGCCTTCATTCAGAGTCTGCTGAAATAGCCGAAAAGGCGTTACACCTTATATATAATATGGGGCATTCTGCCAGAATACCACAATCGTGGTATGCAGAATGCCCCATTTGTGCTATTTCGGGTATGAAGTTTTCGCCGTACCTTTGCAGTGTGAATCAGAAAATAAAGTATTAACAATAAAAACTGAAAGATTATGAGCAACAAAAAACTTCACTTCGAGACTTTACAATTGCATGTAGGACAGGAACAGCCCGACCCCGCAACTGACGCACGTGCCGTACCCATTTATCAGACCACGAGCTACGTGTTCCGTAATTCACAGCATGCCGCCGACCGTTTCGGACTGCGCGACGCAGGTAACATCTACGGTCGTCTGACCAATTCGACACAGGGAGTGTTCGAAGATCGCGTAGCAGCCTTGGAAGGTGGCGTTGCAGGTCTGGCCGTTGCCAGTGGTGCTGCAGCAGTAACTTACGCCCTGCAGAATATTGCCGGTGCCGGCGACCACATCGTAGCTGCCGACAACCTGTATGGCGGTTCGTTTAACCTCATCACCCATACATTGGCAAATCTGGGTATTTCAAACACCATCGTCAAGGTGAATGACCTCGCCGCTTTGGAAGCAGCCATCCAACCTAACACCAAGGCTATCTACGCAGAGACCTTCGGAAACCCCAACTCGGACGTCACAAATATAGAAGGTGTGGCTGAGGTGGCCCATAAACACGGCATTCCCTTCATCATCGACAACACCTTTGGTACACCTTACCTGATTCGTCCTCTTGAGCACGGAGCAGACATCGTGGTACACTCAGCCACTAAGTTCCTGGGCGGACATGGTACTTCGCTGGGTGGTGTCATCGTCGATGGTGGTAAGTTCGACTGGAAGAAGAACCCCGACAAGTTCCCCACTCTGGCAAAACCAGATCCTTCGTATCATGGTATCGTATTTGCCGATGCAGTAGGCGCAGCTGCTTACGTCACCCGCATCCGTGCCGTCATCCTGCGTGACACCGGTGCTACCATTTCCCCATTCAATGCCTTCATCCTGTTGCAAGGTGTGGAAACACTGAGCCTGCGTGTAGAGCGTCACGTGGAGAATGCCCTGAAAGTGGTTGACTTCCTGAAAAACCATCCGAAGGTGGCAAAGGTGAACCATCCCTCACTGCCCGACCATGAGGATCACGCCCTTTACCAGAAGTACTTCCCCAACGGTGCAGGTAGCATCTTCACCTTCGAGATAAAAGGTGGCGAGAAGGAAGCATGGAAATTCATTGACGCCCTGCAGATATTCTCACTGCTTGCCAATGTTGCCGACGTGAAGAGTCTGGTGATTCATCCTTACACCACCACTCACTCACAGATGACGCCCGACGAGCTGAAGCAGCAGCACATCACACCTGCTACTATTCGCCTCAGCATCGGTACGGAACATATTGACGACATCATTGAGGACCTCTCACAAGCATTCGAAAAAATCTAACATTTAAAAATACGGAAAAGCTATGACTAAGATTGCAAAACAACTGACAGAACTCATCGGCGGCACTCCGCTGTTGGAGTTGGGTAAATTTTCAGCCTCGAAAGGTATAGAGAAACCGCTGATTGCAAAAGTGGAATATTTCAACCCTGGAGGTAGTGTAAAAGACCGTATCGCCCTCGCTATGATAGAGGACGCTGAGCAGAAAGGACTGCTGAAACCCGGTGCCACCATCATTGAGCCCACCAGTGGTAATACAGGCGTAGGACTGGCTTTGGTATCGGCAGTAAAGGGCTATAAGCTCATTCTGACCATGCCCGAAACCATGAGTGTGGAACGCCGCAACCTGGTGAAAGCATATGGTGCTGAGGTGCGCTTGACAAGCGGGAAAGACGGTATGGCTGGAGCCATCCGTGCTGCCGAAGAATTGCGCGACAGTATTCCCGGTTCCATCATTCTACAACAGTTTGAGAACCCTGCCAACCCTGCTAAGCACTATGCCACCACAGCACAGGAGATATGGAACGACACAGACGGTAAGATTGACATCTTTGTAGCAGGCGTGGGTACAGGCGGTACTATTTCCGGTATCGGAAAATTTCTGAAAGAGAAGAATCCGAACGTAAAAATCATTGCAGTAGAGCCATCTTCTTCTCCCGTACTGAACGGCGGACAAAGCGGCCCTCACAAGATTCAGGGTATCGGAGCAGGTTTTGTACCCAAGACATACAATGCTGCTGTTATTGACGAAGTGCTGGACATCGACAATGACGATGCCATCCGCACTGGTCGTGAACTGGCACAGCAGGATGGATTGCTCGTAGGTATCTCGTCAGGTGCTGCAGCATTCGGTGCATCCATCATTGCCAAGCGCCCGGAGAATGCAGGAAAGACCATCGTTGCCCTGCTGCCGGACACCGGTGAGCGCTATCTGTCAACAGTGCTCTATGCTTTCGACGAATATCCACTTTAAAACGTTCTTTTCCTATTATCAGACAACCGCGAATGGCCTTCATTCGCGGTTGTTTCGTAAAAAACGTCAGAAAAATTTGGGGAAATCATATAAAAGGTTTATCTTTGTAGGCAAATAGCATAAAACTATTACCTTTAACAATGAGCCTGAAGATACTACATCATCTATTTCGTCGAACTACAGTACTTGCCGTTGTGTCGTTAATACCAGCCATTCTGCAAGCACGGACTTTTGATTTCGACAAATATTTTGATTCCGATCACATCACTGCCTATGTGGTGGCAGCATTTTTAATAGCTACAACTGTATCGCTATTTTACAACAGACTATATATCTATCGTGAACAGGACCTCAAGAAACAGCAGGAGAAACAGAACATACGACTTTCCCTTATCATGCAGACCGGAAAGTTACGTATGTGGATTTATGATACGGAGACACGCCACTACAAACTGGTTTCTGCAAAAGGGCATGTCCTTGAGGAATTTAATCCCGTCAGTTTTGCAAAGCTATTCAATCGCGACGATTTTGAAGCGATGCGCTCTGCCATCTTCGACATCTGCGAGAACAAACGACTCACCGACACTGTCAATATCCGTAGCAACGGCAACGACGAAGAGGGCGAGAAATACTATATCGTTCACCTTTCGATTGCAAAGAAAAACATCAAAGGACAAGTTACCCAAGTACTGGGTGTGCAGCGCGACGTATCGGCAGAACAAGAGAAGAAGAAAAACACCAGCAAACTGATGATGCGTTACCATACGGTATTCAACTCATCGCTGGTGGATATGTTGTACTACGACAAGGACGGAGTATTGACCGACCTCAATGATACAGCCTGCCAGTCGTTTGGCATTGTTGACAAAGAGGCACTCATTAAAGAAAAGCATTATTTCCACGAGAATGCCTTCTTCAACAATATTGATTTCAGGAAAGTGGAACACACCCACTTAACTTCAATCATCGCACAATCAGAATACGATGAGACGCGTTTCTGGGCAGCCAAGACTGGGAGGTCGGGGAATGTTTATTACGAAGCGTCTGTCAATTCGAAAAGAAACGAAGCAGGAGAACTGTTGGGCGTCTATATCGCTGGACGTAACATCAGTGAAATGGTCAATTCTTTCCATACTCAGAAAGAAGGTGCCAACACTTTAAAGGCAGCCATCAAGCATATCCAGGAATATATCGACAATATCAACTATGCCCTGCGTATCAGTGGGGTACGACTGGTTGACTACGACCCAAAGACCAGTCATTTCACCATTTCCAATACCATCGAGAAGTCACAGTTGCTATTGTCGCAACTGCGATGCATCCGACTTGCCATGCCTCGTTACCGACGTACCGTTTCGAGTGCATTGAACCGCATGGACCATTTGACACCCTATGCGATAGAGGAAACCATTGAAACGGAAATCAGGGACGAGAAGAAACGCCAGATTGCCCTGATGTTCAATATGGTACCAATGAAAAACGCCAAGGGCAAAATTGGACACTATTTCGGTTTGTGCCGTAACATGACGGACATACTTGAAACAGAGCGATTGCTGGCTATCGAGACTAAAAAGGCGCAAGAGGCAGAACTACTGAAGGAGTCGTTCCTCACCAATATGAGTTATGAGATTCGCACACCACTGAATTCCGTTTTAGGTTTCGCCGAGCTCTTTGAACTGGAACATGACGAGGCCGACGAGCCCGTCTATGTAGAAGAAATCAAGAACAACACCAACATCCTGTTGCGACTGATTAACGACATTCTCTATCTGTCGCGTATTGATGCAGACATGGTAGAATTCAAACATGAGGACTTCGACTTTGCCGAATATTTCGACTCCTACTGTCAGATGGGATGGACGGGAGTTTCGCCTGATGTGAGGGTTTCTGTAGAAAACCCATTTGAGCATCTGGTATTTAATGGCGACATCGAGCATCTTGGAAAAGCCATCCAGATGCTGTGTGCTTTAGCTTCCCATTACACTTCTCAAGGAACCATACGTGCCAAGTATGAGTACCGCCGTGAGGAATTGGTTATTTCCGTGGAAGATAGCGGTAGCGGAATCGACCCAGAGACACTGCCAAAAGTCTTCGACCGTTTCGTACGCGACAAGAACGGATGTCTCTTCGGCACTGGTCTTGACATACCTATCGTCGAGGCGCTTGTCAAGAAAATGGGCGGTTCGGTAGAGATATCGTCCGAGTTAGGAAAAGGTACTACGGTGTGGATATTCCTGCCCTTCCGCGCCAAAGTTATCGAGAAGAAAAGTAATATAGATTATAACATGGAATCTGTCATCGC
The DNA here is from genome assembly GCA_900316645.1 of uncultured Prevotellaceae bacterium. GTDB lineage: Bacteria > Bacteroidota > Bacteroidia > Bacteroidales > Bacteroidaceae > Prevotella. The sequence goes on along the minus strand of ONDP01000032.1, from coordinate 19,989 downwards.
ATGAACATATTATTAAACTGCATCAGTCTTATCCTTCAAGGAATACCCCACCGTCAGACTTTCGAGACGGTCCCTATGGCTATGACGGTCATCTTAATTCTTGTCTTTGCCGTCATCTTTATTTTCAACCGTCTCATCAAACGTCGTATTCGCCGTATTTCACGCCAGTCAAGCCAGGCCAAGAACCTCATGCAACAGGCATTGAGAAGTTGTGATACCAATGTCATCCTATACGACCCATCCAAAGATTATACTTTTAAGCTCTATGGTCATATGATACCTGACGAAGGCATCACCTCCGACCAATGGAAAGCCCATGTCCATCCCGATGATTTACCAGATGCACTCCACAGTATCCGTCAAGTCATCAGCGGAGAATTGAAATCCAAAGAGTTCAACTATCGTTGGAACTTCAATTTCGGAGACGGAGAACCCAAATGGGGATATCTCCATAATTATAGCATCGGAGAATATATTCCTGGTATTGCACGTCCTGATAAAGTTCTCAGTACGTTGGCAGACGAGACAGATTTAATGCTCCAGCAGGAAGAAGAAGAGGAATTGGCATCCAAATATAAACTCGTTTTTGAGCATTCCGTCATCGGACTGTCGTTCTATAGTGCCGAAGGTTGGTTGATTGATGCCAACAAAAAGATGCGTGAGCTCTGCAATTTCGACAGTGACGACTACGACGAATATTTCTCCAATACCAACCTCTTCGACACTTCCCCCTTCCACGAAAACGTTGACAGGAATAATGTGGAGGAATTCTGGGTTTGTTCGAAAAGCGATTATAACGACTTACATATCTATCTGGAAATCCGCTTGCATCCTATCCGTGACGAGAAAGGCAAACTCATGTATATTGCCATTGCTATCCGCGACATTTCCGAGGAGCGTGATTTATACATGCAGTCAAAGCTCAACGATGCCCAGATCAAGAAAGCCAACGAGGAGATTCAGCGTTATGAGATGGAATTGCAGTATATGATGGAAGCCATTGACATGCGTTCATGGCGTATTGACTACAAGACCAGGAAGGTACAGTTCATGAAAGGACTGAGTGAGATAGAAAAGGAACTAACCCTCGACGAGTACATTCAGCATTATTTTGGCGACGATAAAGAAGATGTGTCCAAGAAACTTGCTGAGCCGGATTTATACTTTAGGACGCCTACGTCGATACTCCGTAAGATGCGCCCATTATTCCACTCTACGGAAGGAGTGCAGTGGAATCAGATTAACAGTCTGCCCATCTTCGACGACGAAGGCACCTTGGTAGGTACTTTCGGTCTGATTCGTAACTTGACACGATTCATACAGGCACAGGAGCTGCTTAAACAAGAGACACAGCGTGCCATCGAGTCTGGCCGACTGAAGAGTGTATTCCTGGCCAATATGACACACGAGATCCGCACGCCTCTGAATGCCATCGTCGGCTTCTCCGACCTGCTTCAAATGATGAGCACCACAGAGGAGAAGAAAGAACTCCTTCACGTTATCCATAACAATTGTGACATGTTGCTCCGCCTCATCAACGACATCATGGCTATCTCGGCAATGGATGCCAACGGACTGACCATGAAGCCTGCTGACATTGACTTTGCCAAGGCTTTCGACGAGATGTGTCAGTCGCTGGCTCAGCGTGTGGAGAATCCGAATGTGCAGTTTATCAAGGAGAACCCCTATCAGGCATTACAAACTCGTCTGGACGGAGGAAGAATCACACAGGTCATTACGAATTTCGTGACCAATGCTGTCAAATACACTCAAAACGGATATATCAAGGTAGGCTACCGCCTGCAGGAAGGTGGTCTATACATTTATTGTGAGGACACAGGTACAGGTATTCCAAAAGAACAATGCCATAAGGTTTTCGAACGTTTCGTAAAACTGAACGACTATATACAGGGTACAGGTCTCGGACTGTCTATCTGTAAGGCTATCGCCGAACGCTGCGGTGGAAAGATAGGCGTTGACAGCGAACTCGGAAAAGGATCTACCTTCTGGATGTGGATTCCCTGTACCATCAGCCATCAGGAAGAAATAAACAACTGAACAACAATATGAAAAAAACTATTATTACCTGCCTTTTACTCTGCCTTTCAGCAACAATGACATGGGCAGAGCAAGTCGTCATTGAGACGAAGAATATCACAATGGTACTCGATGCCACCAACGGCACACAGCCTAAGTACGTATATTTTGGAGCCAAGCTCAGTGCCAATGAAGTGCAGCACTTGCAGTCGCCTGAGATGTTCGGACGCATGGATGCTTACCCTGCCTACGGTCTGAACACCCCCGCTGAGGCAGCCCTTGCCATGCGCCACTCTGACGGCAACCTGTCAACTGCATTGGTCGTGGAAGGTGTGCAACGCAATGGAAACACAACCACCATCCAATTGAAAGACCCTGTCTATCCGATTATTGTCAACCTGAAATACAAGACCTATCGGGAGGAAGATATGATAGAGGCATGGACAGAGATTATTAACCAAGAGAAACAGACGGTCACACTGACCACCTTTGCCTCTGCTATGCTTCCTATCAGAAGGGGAAACGTGTGGATGAGCCATTTCTACGGCTCTTGGGCCAACGAGGCACAGTTGGTAGAGGAGCCTTTGACGGCAGGTCAGAAAGTGATTGTCAACAAGGACGGCACGCGCAATTCACATACCGACCATGCCGAGGTGATGTTCTCACTCGAAGGTAAAGGTCAGGAGAACTGCGGACAGGTTATCGGTGCAGCCCTCTGTTATTCAGGTAATTTCCGTCTGAAGGTCAATACCGATGATACGGACTATCACTATTTCTTTGCCGGCATCAACGAAGACAACTCAGAATATCACCTGAAAAAGGGCGAGACCTTCGTCACTCCCAAACTGGCACTGACCTTTTCGCAACAAGGACTATCCGGAGTATCGCGTAACTTCCACAAATGGGGCAGAAAATACATGCTCATGCATGGTGATAAGGAACGCAAGATTCTGTTAAACTCTTGGGAAGGCGTTTATTTCGACATCAACCAGAAAGGGATGGACCAAATGATGGCCGACATCGCCTCTATGGGCGGTGAACTCTTCGTGATGGACGACGGTTGGTTCGGTGACAAGTATCCACGCAAGACAGACAACTCGTCACTGGGCGACTGGGTTGTTGACAAGAATAAGTTGCCTGAGGGCATTGAGGGTTTGCTCCGCGATGCCAAGAAACATGGCATCAAGTTTGGTATCTGGATTGAACCCGAGATGGCCAACACCACCAGCGAACTCTTTGAGGCTCATCCCGACTGGATTGTCAAGGCACCCAAGCGTGATGCCGTATTGGGACGTGGCGGTACACAGGTAGTACTCGACATGGGCAATCCGAAAGTACAGGATTTCGTATTCAGCGTGGTGGATAACCTGCTGACTAAATACCCAGAGATTGACTATATTAAATGGGATGCCAATATGCCCATTCTGAATCATGGCTCACAATATCTTACCATGAACGATCAGAGCCATCTCTACATTGAATATCATCGCGGACTGGAAAAGGCATGCCAGCGCATCCGTGCCAAATATCCTGATGTCACCATCCAGGCATGCGCCAGCGGTGGCGGACGTGCCAACTGGGGAGTACTTCCCTATTTTGACGAGTTCTGGGTCAGCGACAACACCGACGCTTTGCAGCGCATTTATATGCAATGGGGTACCAGCTATTTCTTCCCTGCTATCGCTATGGCAAGTCACATCTCAGCAACTCCGAATCATACCGTCTTCCGCACCACATCACTGAAATATCGTATTGATGTAGCCATGAGCGGTCGCTTAGGAATGGAGATTCAGCCCAAGAATATGACTGACGACGAGAAAGCGCTTTGCCGCAAGGCGATTGCCGAATACAAGCAGATACGTCCCATTGTTCAATTTGGCAACATCTACCGTCTTTTCTCGCCCTATGAGAAGAAGGGCATTGCCTCGCTGATGTATGTCACAGACCAACAGGACAAGGCTGTGTTCTACTGGTGGAAGACGGAATCGTTCCAGAATGAACATCTGCCTCGTGTCAGAATGGCAGGACTGGATGCCAACCGCATGTATAAGGTGAAGGAATTGAACCGTATCGATCTTAAGCCCATGTCGGTTGAGGGCAAGTCGTTCAGCGGAGCCTATCTGATGAATCACGGTCTGGACATGCCACTGCGCAATGAACCGGAATGGTCGAAGAAGACAGACTGGTCAAGCCGTGTGTTGCTTCTTGAGGCAGAGTAACTCGAAATAACGAAATATCGAAATAACGATATAACGTAATAACGAAATATCGAAAAAAGAATAAAAATTGGGCTTAACAGGGAATAACGATTTGCTGGTCAATATCCGCGAGGGGCGCGAGATGACCCAAGCAGAGAAACTCAGGTTGATTATCAGCCTGAGTATTCCTAGTATTTTGGCTCAGATCTCGGCAACGGTGATGTTCTTCATCGATGCCTCAATGGTAGGTCATCTGGGTGCCAAAGCCTCTGCAGCCATCGGACTGGTAGAGACCACCGGCTGGCTGATGGGCGGACTGGGGGCTGCTGCCAATATGGGATTCTCCGTGCAGGTTGCCCATGCCATTGGTGCCAACGACTTCAAGCGAGCCCGTCGCATCATGCGGCAGTCACTCGTCTGTTGCCTTATCTATAGCATCACTATTTCCACTATCGGCATCCTCATCAGCGGTTCCCTGCCCTATTGGTTGGGGGGCTCAGATGAAATAGCCCACGATGCGTCGGTGTATTTTGCCATCATCGGTTTCTGTGGCATCTTCTTCCAGATGACAGGTTTGGGCAGTAGCATGCTTAAGTGTTCAGGCAACATGAAAATCCCCTCTGCCCTGAACATCCTGTCGTGTGTCCTTGACGTAGTTTTCAACTATTTCTTCATCTACCTTATCGACATGGGGGTAGCAGGTGCAGCCATCGGAACATGTTGTGCAGAACTTATCACGGCATCACTGATGCTTTACTTCCTGCTTTGCCGTTCAGAGATTCTCAAACTGGTTGGTCGCCCCCGACGCTCTTTCCGCCCACAGGCTGATGTGGTAGGGAATGCCTTTAAGATTGGTGCACCAATGGGGTTGCAGCACATGCTGATGGGGGGAGCCCAGATTGTGAGTACCCTCATTGTGGCTCCTTTGGGTACCATCGCTATTGCAGCCCACTCACTGGCTATCACCGTTGAGAGCCTATGTTATATGCCCGGTTACGGTATCGCCGATGCTGCCACGACGCTGGTCGGACAGAGTTTCGGAGCCGGTCAGCAGAAACTGACAAAATCCTTTGCCCGCATGTCTATGGGACTGGGCATGATCGTCATGACGGTGATGGGCATCTTGATGTTTATCTTCGCCTCTGAGTTGATGAGCATACTGACTCCTGTAACCGACATCATCGACCTGGGCACCATCTGCCTGCGCATCGAGGCTTTTGCCGAACCGATGTTTGCAGCCTCCATCGTATGCTATGGCATATTCGTTGGCGCTGGCGACACACTGAAGCCATCCGTCATGAACCTCACCAGCATGTGGGCTATCCGTCTGTCGCTGGCTGCTATTCTGGCTCCGATATACGGACTTACCGGTGTTTGGGTAGCAATGGCTATCGAGTTGACTTTCCGGGGTAGCATTTTCATCATCCGCCTCTTTTTTGGCAATTGGACAAAGGGAATTAAACAATAAAAAAAACAGCTGGGAGATCACTCTTCCAGCATGTTTCCAATTTTCTTTTCCTATTAATAACTAAAAACTTACTTTCTCTATAAAACTAATACCATACTACTAACCTAAAACTACTAACAACATCTATTAATCTGTTACCCTTTCCTAACAATCTTTTTTCAACTAATCCATTATCAATATAATTTTTATGAAGCTGTATGTTATCCTCAATCTTTTTGCTTTACCTTATGTGTTCCTCTGAATCACGATGCAAAGATAAGCATATTTCACCGACTGGCAATGAAATCTTTCTCTTTTCAGCAAAAAAAAGGCTTATTCTTGACGTAAATCAAAGAACTGTGTTCGCACACAACATCGCGTTTTCCACCACATTTGTCAGTTCCACAAACTCCGTAACTGCCAGTTCCTCAGGGCGTTTCGTCATAAAAGGATGGTCAAAAGTCCCTAATCCGAACTGTTTCAAGCTTACACGCAACATTTTGCGACGCTTATTGAACACTGTTTTTACAACTCTTTTAAACAAATCCTCGTTACATCCCAGGTGTTCAACGCTGTTGCGCGTCATGCGAATAACAGCACTCTGCACCTTAGGAGGCGGATTGAATACCGAAGGTTCTACAGTAAACAGATACTCCACATCATACCATGCCTGAATCATCACCGACAATATACCGTATGCCTTGGTATGAGGCTGCGAAGCAATGCGCAATGCAACTTCCCGCTGTATCATACCCGTACAGCAAGGAATCAAATCACGATTGTCCAACATCTTAAAGAATATCTGCGATGAGATATCGTACGGATAGTTACCCGTCAACACAAACTGCTGTCCGTCGAAAACCTTTTGTAAATCCATACGCAAGAAGTCTTCGCCCAAGATACTATCCCTCAATCGAGGAAAATGTTCGTTCAGATAAGCCACCGATTCACGGTCTATCTCCACCACTTTAAAAGGACGGGATTTCTCAACCAGATATTGTGTCATCACACCCATACCGGGACCAACTTCCAATACAGGCAGTGAACCATAGGGTTCATCCACCGTATCAGCGATACGTTTTGCTATAGAGAGGTCAGTCAGGAAGTGCTGCCCCAGGTTTTTCTTTGGACGTACTTGCTTCATTTGTGTGCAAAATTACAAAATAATTCTTAATTACCTGTAGCGGGAGCAAATTTTTCTCTTTTCATTTTTCACTTTTCACTTTATTTCGTACCTTTGCAGTCTACGATGAAGAAAAGCAGCATCATATTGAAAGTTTTGATGCCTCTCGTATTGGGAGGTGCTATCCTCTATTGGATGTATCGTGGTGAGGATTGGCAACAGATTCGCCATGTGATGACAGACGAGATGGATTGGACATGGATGCTGCTGTCGTTTCCTTTTGGCATCCTTGCCCAGATGTTTCGCGGCTGGCGTTGGCGTCAGACACTGGAGCCTGTGGGAGAGCGCCCCCGTACATCTGTCAGCATTCATTCCGTGTTCTTATCGTATGCTGCCTCGCTGGTAATTCCCCGTGTTGGCGAGTTTACCCGTTGTGGAGTACTGAAACGCTACGACGGCGTATCCTTTCCCAAGGCATTGGGTACGGTGGTTACCGAACGAGCCATCGATTCCCTGTTAGTGATGGGCATTACTGCCATCGTTCTGTTACTGGAGATGAGCACGTTTGGTATGTTTTTCCGTAAGACAGGAACCAATCTGGAAAGCATTCTCCACCGGTTCTCATGGGCAGGCTATTTCGTAGCCACCGTCTCTGTCGTGGCCTTTCTTATCCTGTTGCATTTCCTCTTGCGCAAGCTCTCTATATATAATAAGGTAAAAATGACCTTCAAGGGTATCTGGGAGGGAGTCATCTCCCTGAAGGATGTGCGCAACATTCCTTTGTTTGCATGTTTCACACTGGGCATCTGGCTCAGCTATTTCCTGCATTACTATCTCACCTTTTTCTGTTTCGACTTCACGGCAGACTTAGGACTGGGGTGTGCATTGGTGACCTTTATTGTTGGGTCCATTGCCGTCATCGTGCCAACGCCCAATGGTGCAGGTCCCTGGCATTTCGCCGTCAAAACCATGCTGATTCTCTATGGTGTAGCCGACGAGCACGCCCTCTATTTCGTGCTCATCGTCCATACCGTCCAGACCATGCTGGTCATTCTGCTTGGCATTTATGCCTGGTTGGCACTGAGTTTTACAAAGATAAATACTAACCCTGAAATAAAGATACAATGAACGAGATTCAAAATCTGAACCCAAAGTGCATCTGGAGAAACTTCTATGCACTGACACAGGTGCCACGCCCAAGTGGTCACCTTGAGAAAATCCAACAGTTCCTGCTTGATTTCGGTAAGCAGGCTGGTGTGGAAGTATTTAAAGACCCTGCCGGGAATATTGTGATGCGCAAACCAGCATCTGCCGGCATGGAGAACCGCAAGGGTGTCATCCTACAGGCTCACATGGACATGGTGCCTCAGAAAACGCCCGAATCAACCCACAACTTCGAGACCGACCCCATCCAGCCATGGATTGACGGTGAATGGGTGAAAGCCAAGGGAACCACCCTCGGTGCCGACAATGGTATCGGTGTAGCCGCTATCATGGCTGTCATGGAAGACAAAACCCTGAAACACGGTCCTGTCGATGCCCTGATTACTGCCGATGAAGAGACAGGAATGTATGGTGCCAACGACCTGCCTGAAGGCGAATTGCAGGGCGACATCCTGATGAATCTCGACTCAGAGCACTGGGGTAAGTTCGTCATCGGTTCTGCCGGTGGCATCAACATTAGCGCCACACTCGATTATCAGGAAGTGGAAACCGACCGGGAAGATGCAGCCGTCAAGGTGTCCGTAAGCGGACTGCGTGGCGGACACAGCGGACTGGAAATCAACGAGGGACGCGGCAATGCCAACAAGCTGTTGGTACAGATTGTACGCGAGGCCATCAGCGAAACGGAAGCCCGCCTGGCATCATGGAACGGCGGCAACATGCGCAACGCCATTCCCTTCAAAGCCGAGGCTGTGCTGACACTGCCCAAGGAGAATATTGCCGCGCTGAAAGAGATGGCAGAAGAATGGAAAGAGACCTTCAACGACGAGTTTAAGCTCATTGAGCCACAAGGCATCGAAGTCCACGTAGAGGAAGTAGCCACTCCCGCCAAGGAAGTGCCCGTAGAGATTCAGGACAACCTGATTGACGCTATCTTCGCCTGCCACGATGGTGTCATCCGCTACATCCCCGCCTACCCCAGCGTGGTAGAGACCTCGTCGAACCTCGCCATCATCAATATCGAGGGCGGACATGCCACCATCAAGATTCTCGCCCGTTCCAGCCGTGAAGACATGAAGGACTACGTTACCACCATGTTGGAGAGTTGTTTCTCCATGGCTGGCATGAAGGTGGAGACCAGCGGTTCGTACGGAGGCTGGGATCCGAATCCCGCCTCCGAGGTTCTGCACCTGCTACTGAAGGAATACAAGGAACTGTTCGGACAGGACGGCATCATCCAGGTAGATCATGCCGGACTGGAGTGTTCCGTCATTCTGGGCAAATATCCTCATCTGGATGTGGTCAGCTTTGGTCCTACCATGAAGTCGCCCCACACCACCTCTGAGCGCTGCCTCATCGAAACCATCGCTCCGTTCTGGGAATTGCTGAAGAAAGCACTGGAAGATGTGCCCGTGAAATAAAAAACTTAAAAAAGTCCGTAGATTTGCATGAATCTACGGATTTTTTGTTTATCTTTGCAACCGAATAACCAAAATAGTAACAAAAAAATGGACGATTACCCGGCGGAAAATTACGATTCGTAGGGCATGAGGACAGCAGGCAAGACCGCTAATCCTCTTGCCGCAAAAATTATCAATTGTCAATTATCAATTGTCAATTAATTGAAGGATTAGCATTATGAAGACTTACTGGAACATTACTGGTGGGCTCAGCCAGCTGGAAGCATGGCAGCCTAATTGTTGGATACAAGTGACCTGTCCAAGTGAAGAAGACATCCAGATGTTGGAAGAAGAATATAAGATTCCTGACTATTTCCTCTCTGACATCAGCGATACCGACGAGCGTGCCCGTTATGAGTACGACGACGGATGGATGCTTATTATCTTACGTATTCCCTATGTCAAGGAGGTGCGTTCACGTACTCCCTACACCACCGTGCCTCTCGGTATTATCCATAAGCGCGACGTCACCATTACCGTTTGTTATTACGAAACCAATATGATGATTGATTTCGTGAGCTATCAGCAGAAGCGAGGTTCTGGTTTCACCGACTATGTCGATATGATCTTCCGTCTTTTCCTCTCCAGTGCAGTATGGTATCTGAAACGACTCAAGCAAATCTCACTGCTCATCGAAAAGGCCAAGCGCAATCTCGACAAAGAAGTCAACAACGAAAGTCTTATCGGCTTGTCACGCCTGCAAGACTCACTCACCTATTTCAACACCTCTATCCGTGGCAATGAGACACTGCTTTCCAAACTGAAGTTCAAGTTGCAAATCGACGAACTTGACGCCGACCTCATTGAGGACGTCAACATCGAGATGACGCAGGCGCGTGAGACAACCAACATCTACTCCAACATTCTGGAGTCAACCATGGACACCTATCAGAGTATTATCAACAACAACATGAACACCATCATGCGTACACTGACCTCAGTGACCATCATCCTCATGTTGCCCACGCTGATATCCAGTTTCTTCGGAATGAACCTTGTCAACGGCATGGAATCGAGTCCTGTGGGATTCATCATTGCTATCGTATTATCACTGGCAATTTCCATCGCTTCATGGTTCTTCTTCCGCCATAAACGACTGATTTAGGCCATTTTTTGAAAAAAATTGGCAAAATATTAGGTACTTTCATAACTTTTAAGTATTTTTGTACCTAAATTGTGTGTACTAACCATTTTCATAAACTAAAAAAATTAGATGATGGACTCTCAAGAAAAGGCTCTTGAACAAGAGCAGAACGTTGAACAGAACGTGGTGGAAACAGCAACTCCAGCCCCCGAGGCTGAAGTCACTGAAACTCCTGAGGCAGAAGTTGCTGCCCCAGAAGAAGCCCCAGTAGCAGAACCAGAGCGCAAGCAATACCAGAACAAGAAAGAAGTTCTGGCGCGTGCCCGTGAAATAGCCCAAGGGGAGGAGGCTCCACAAAAGGAGGAGGTTGACTATTTGAAGACAGCCTTCTACAAACTGCATATTGCTGAGCGTGAGGCCCGTCTGAAAGAATATATCGACGGAGGTGGTGACCCCGAGGCCTATCAGATTCTTCCCGACGAGGACGAAGAGGCTTTCAAGGCCGAGATGGGCATTATCAAGGAGCGTCGCCAGAAACTCTTCAAGGAGCAGGAGCAGGAGAAACAGGAGAACCTGCAGCGCAAACTTGAGATTATCGAGAAAATCAAGGCTATGGTCACCTCTCCCGAGGAGGCCAACAAGTCATACAAGGAGTTTAAGGCACTCCAGGAGGAATGGAAGGAAATTAAGAACGTTCCTGCCGAGAAAGCCAATGAACTGTGGCGTAACTACCAACTCTATGTCGAACAGTTCTACGACTTGCTCAAGCTCAATAGCGAGGCTCGTGAATACGACTTCAAGAAAAACCTCGAACTCAAGACGAAACTCTGCGAGGCAGCCGAAAAGTTGGCAGAGGAAACTGAGATTATCAGTGCTTTCCACCAATTGCAGAAGCTACATCAGGAGTTCCGCGAAATAGGTCCCGTTGCCAAGGAATTGCGTGAAGAGATTTGGACACGTTTCAAGGCAGCCTCTACCGTTATCAATAAGCGTCACCAGCAGCATTTTGAAGAGCTCCGCGCCAAGGAGGAAGACAATCTCGCCCGCAAGACCGCATTGTGCGAGAAGGTGGAAGCCATTGCTGCCGAAGAGAACAAGGGCAGTGCCGACTGGGAGCGTCACACCAAGGAAATCATCGCCATTCAAGCCGAGTGGAAAACCATCGGTTTTGCTCCACAGAAGATGAATGTCAAAATCTTCGAGCGTTTCCGTGCAGCCTGCGACGACTTTTTCGGACGCAAAGCAGAGTATTTCAAGGGACTCAAGGAGAATTTCAAGGAGAATGCCGACAAGAAGCGTGCCCTCATCGAGAAAGCCAAGGCCTTGCAGGATTCTACCGACTGGAAATCGACCAGCGACAAACTCATCAACCTGCAGAAAGAATGGAAGACCATCGGTATGGTACCCAAGAAGTTGGGCGACCAGCTGTGGGAAGAATTCCTTGGAGCCTGCAACAAGTTCTTCGAGGCCCGCAATGCAGCCGGAGCATCAGGCCGTGGCGAGGAATACCAGAACCTGGAGAAGAAACGTGGCATCATCGAACAACTGAAGGCCATTGCCACCGAGACCGGCGATGGTCTGCAGGAGAAAGTACAGCAACTGGTTGAGCAATACCAGGCAATCGGCCATGTTCCCTTCAAGGAGAAAGACAAAATCTATGCAGAGTATCACGCTATCGTTGACAAGCTCTATAAGGAACTCAACATCAGTGTTGCCAAGCGCCGTCTCAGCAAGTTTAAGGACAATCTCCGTCAGGTTGCCGAGCGTGGTGGCGATGCCCTCGACAACGAGCGTGCACGTCTGATGCGCCAGTACGAGCAGCTGAAGAGTGAGGTACAGACCTACGAGAACAACCTCGGTTTCCTCAATGCCTCCTCGAAGAAGGGCAATTCCCTCATCGACGAAATGAACCGTAAGGTTCAGAAGCTGAAGGACGAAGTCCAACTCGTACGCGACAAGATCAAAGCAATTGACGCAGAGAATCGCGAGAAAGAATAAAGAACAGTAAGTTTGAATTACTCTATGAGTTCGAGATAGAAGCTGAATGGGCGGAAACCGTCATTACAGCTAATCATCGCACTCATGGGGTTCTTCATCCAGCCGTCGTAGAAGTTTCCTTCGCCTCTGGCCAGAGATTCCACAAACTCACGCATAGAGCTCCAGGCAGAAGGACACATTCCTTCTGGGCACATACCGTTCTCAGATATCCATTGCTGTCCCTCCGTCACCTCACAAGCATGCTCGATGGGGTTCTCATACTTTTCCATCAAATCCGTATAGACGGTCTGCCGAATGGCGGTAATCTTTACTCTGTTCATCTCGTTATTTGTTAATATTCATACCCTACTGCAAATTTACAAATATTTAATGAATATACAAATAATTCCCAAATAATAACTTGGCGTCAATCGTTTTTGCTAGTCAAACACAGGAATTTCCTAGTGATCTCAAAAAATAACGTTAAACTGACGAAAGAATATTGCTGTTTTAAGAAAATTGTTGTAACTTCGCAGCCGAATATTCACGCAAATACGTATTTATCATGGCAACAGTAGTATTACAGGTTCCTGATGAGAGCTTGGTCTCAAAAGTAAAGAACGCATGCAAGATGCTTGTAGGCGTGACTTCTGTCAGGGTACAGAAATCGACTCCCAAAGTTGATGACATCACTAAGACTGCCCATTACAAAGAAGCTATGGACAATGTCAAGAATGGACGTGTTTTTCACGCCAATAGTGTCGATGACATGTTTAAACAAATTCTTGGCTAATGTTCCTAGAAACAGGCACCCACGCAGATATTTTCGGTTGGTAATTTTCTGATTCAAACCAACAGAACATAAACAATGATGAGACGAGACATGAGAAAGATGGAGATGATAACATTGTTTAACGCGAATTGTTTGCTTAAGCCAAATAATTCGTTAACTCACTGGTGAGGCACATATAATATGAAAAAAATTATACGAGAAACCCACAATGACAGTTGTCGAACTGCAACATCGTGCATGTCTGCTTCAGGCAAGTGGTGAGCAACAACCTGAAAATGTACCAAACTACGGCGACTGGCTGGGATAATATCTTATAGTCAGCGAACAAAGTAACAAATTATAAACATCTAAATGAGAGGATACTCCCAGAGATTTGAGGGAGTATCCTTTTTTTCTGCTACGTGCCCGAACTTGTGGCATGTTACAAAAATGGTAAATAATAAACAATACACACAATACGTTTCGTATTTTATTGAAATAAAACGGTCTGAATTTGGGATTATAATTTGTTTATTAGTACCTTTGCAGAAAATAAAACAATATGAATAGAATTTGCATGATGTTTTGGATATGCGCTTGTTGCATTTCCACTTCTGCCCAGATTGAAATCGACCATTCTCAATTGATTGGCACGAAATGGCAGAGAATAGAACCTGTAGTCAGAAACGTGAATAGTTATATGCAATTTACCGAAACTTGTATCGTTGACAGTATATATTATTCTACACTTGAGAAATCAGCCTCTGGTTCAAAGGATTATTACATTACCAATGAAACTCCTTCTTGGGTCAAGAAAGAAGAGGGCGTTATCTCGTTGTGTATTACCCTAAGGTCAATGAAGTTGACTACTACACCGTCATGTCATTTACAGATGACGAATTAGTACTGTTCCATAAGGCAAAGCCAGGAACGATCCCTGGCATTGATGTGTATATCAAATGCAAGCGCATCAGATAGGTCACAACACGAGAGCCTTATTGTTCTAAAAATATGAAATGCCCTAAAAAAACGAAAAAACACTATTATTTTGTAATTTTGCAAACAAAAAGTTAGTTACCTAGTGAACTATTATTATATTGTAGATAGTATTTACCCATAGGGTAGCATTTGTAATACACAATTAGTAAAAAAAAGAATATGAAAACGAAAGTATTTGTAAAGGCAATTATTACTATATTTATAGTAATGTTTACACCAACCATTACAGCCCAGACTTCTTCCCGAACGATTAAGGAAGGAAACAGAACCATCGTGGAAGAAACCAGAAGAAGTAGTTATGGTAATACATATTACCAATATTCCATAGCAGATATTTCTGAAAGGGTTGACAATATCAAAAAGAAAAAGAAGGAATTCAATTATAATGCTGAATACACGTATCCTATTTATAAGAATCAACAACTGATGAAAGATGAATATAAAAAGTTGAATAGCCTATATCATACTTGCCTCGGGAACAACAAGAAGAAATTATCGTCAAATGACATCCAATACGATGGAAAGGCTTTGATCAACGATGATGGAAGTGTTATCTGCTATAAGATTATAGCGAAAACACCTTTGTTAGAGTTGTTTACCGCCAAGGAATTGCTGAATATCTTTGATACCATCAATTCGTTCCGGTTTACTACGCCATTAATGAAGTATGAATCAACAGGCTATTTGGAAACGATGCTCGGCTATTTTTGAAAACGGGAATAGCTTAGACAAATTAGGTTTTAAGAAAAAGTAAAAAAAAAGAATATGAAAACGAAAGTATTTGTAAAGGCAATTATTACTATATTTATAGTAATGTTTACACCAACCATCACAGCCCAAACTTCTACTCGTACGATTAAAGAAGGGAATAGGACTATCGTAGAGAGTACGAAGATCGAAGAGGGAAGATTGTTTTGTTACTATACTGTAAACGATTTATCCAATAGGGTTAATGCGATTAAACAGCAAAAGAAGGAATTCAATTATGATGCCAAATATACATATCCTATAAGGAATAATCCTCTGTTAATGAAAAAGGAGTTTAGCGAATTGGATCAAATATGTTTAAATTGTTTTGGTAAAAACCCAAAGAAATTAAAGCCTAAAGAGGTTCTTTGTTTCTCTCAAGCTTTGATAGACGATGATGGAAGTGTTATCTGCTATAAAATTATAGCGAAAACACCTTTGTTGGAATTGTTTACCGCCAAGGAATTGCTGAATATCTTTGATACCATCAATTCATTCCGGTTTACTACGCCATTGATGAAGTATGAATCAACAGGCTATTTGGAAACGATGCTTGGCTATTTTTGACAACAACAATGTCATAGGTGTTCATCTAATCACTCTTTACTCATTTTTGTTTTATGTCAACGATACAAAGGTACTAAGCTTTTCTCAAACGGCAATGGATTTGCTGAATTATTTCCCTTTTTTCTTTGCCTTGAGTCTAAGATAGGCATCAGTCCAGAGCAAGCCCATGATTATTTTCTTCCCCAAAAATTTGCCGATGTCGGCAAAAATGACTATCTTTGTAGGCACATCGGCGTTAAAAACTTGCCGATAGCCGTAAAGATGGAGTATATATCAGTCAGTCAATTTGCCGATAAGTTCGGTATTTCAGAGCGAACAGCACGCAATTATTGTGCCAATGGAAAGATAGCCGGAGCTTTCCTCACCGGGAAGACGTGGAACATTCCCTCTGATGCACTGATGCCTGTTCGTCAGTCAGCCAAGAAGAAACAGTCACCGCTTTTGTCGGCATTACGCGAACAGAAAGCCTCTCATCTCAAAGGGGGCATCTACCACCGCACGCAGATAGACCTTACTTACAATTCAAACCATATTGAAGGCAGTAGGCTCACTCACGATCAGACACGCTACATCTATGAGACCAATACCATCGGCATCACGGATGCAGCAGTCAATGTGGATGACGTACTGGAAACTGTCAATCATTTCCGCTGCATCGACTATGTCATTGATCATGCAGAGGAACGATTAACTGAAGACTTCATCAAACAGCTGCATCTGTTATTAAAGACAGGTACCGCCGATAGCCGTAAAGACTGGTTTGCAGTAGGTGAATACAAGCGTCTGCCCAATGAGGTGGGCGGTTTGGAAACCTGTCCGCCGGAAAATGTTCATCGGGAGATGAAGGCTCTCTTGAAAGCCTATCATGCAAGCAAGCATCATTCCTTTGAGGATATACTTGATTTCCACGTCCGTCTGGAGCGCATTCATCCATTCCAGGACGGCAACGGGCGTGTGGGCAGACTATTGATGTTTAAGGAGTGCCTCGCCAACTGTCACGTTCCGTTTATCCTTACTGACCAGTTGAAGATGTTCTATTATCGTGGACTTCGTGAGTGGGGGCATATCAATGGATATCTTTTAGACACCTGCCTCTCTGCTCAAGACAGTTATAAAGCATTGTTGGATTATTTTAAAGTCAGCTATTTTTGACAACAACAATGTCATAGGTGTTCATCTAATCATGGGCAATACGTCCCCATGATTATTTTGTTATATGACACGTACCAGGTCCCTGTCATGATAGAGGTTCATTATCCAAATGAGTTTATGCACCCCCAAAATATTTATTGTATAATAATAAAATAAAGTCTTATGAAAAAAATAGCAATATCATTATTATTTCTTTTATGCACCCATATAGCCAAAGCTCAAGTTGATATAAGTACATCTCAATTGATTGACACCAAATGGGAGAAAATAATATCAGGGGCAAAATATGACTCAACAACAACACTGTTTACGATTGACGAAATGATAGATAGTACTTACAACAGCTTGCTTGAAGTTTCAACAATCCGTTCATTGAATTATTATATAACCAGGGTCAAGAAAGAAGAGGGCGTTATCTCGTTGTGTATTACCCTAAGGTCAATGAAGTTGACTACTACACCGTCATGTCATTTACAGATGACGAATTAGTCCTGTTCCATAAGGCAAAGCCAGGAACGATCCCTGGCATTGATGTGTATATCAAATGCAAGCGCATCAGATAGGTCACAAGAACCAAAGCATCAATATTTCTTCAAATTTTGTTTGATTCTGAATCTTGTTGAGCGAATGGCTTCTTGGGTGATAGCCATGATGGTTTGTACCTGCTTGTCAGTTTTTCCTATAGCATACAGAATCAGGAAGAATGTGTTGTGGATGGTCTTGGGATGATCCTTCTTGACGATTTTGTTATAGGTGGATAAATCGTTGGCCTTATAAAAATCAACGAAACACTGATAGTCGTCTTTACCCCAGGAAACAGTTGTACCGTTCTGCATGATGTGGTCGTAAAGCATCTTACCCCGATATAGCCTTGGAGAGTCTTGCTCTATCAAGTCATTGATCTTCTGATTCAGATCGGCAATCTGTTGTTCTGTGCCTTCCCGATGGTCTTTCAAGTTCTTGATTTCATTCAGATAGTTACTGATAGTCATCTGCTGTTCAGCCAACAGGAGTTTAGCCTTGTGGCGCCGGTATTGAATATATCCTATTAATAACAGTATGATGACTAAAAGCACCAGGACCGCTACTACCCATCTTAGCACCTCCTGTTCGTGCTGCTCATGGGCAACCTGTTTATCGTATTCCTGTTGAATTTTCAAAATGCTCCGGTCTTTAAGGACATCGTTGAGACTGTCTTTAATGGCATATATGTCATAGATTTGTTTGCTTACATCCATTATATTATGGTGTTCCAAATCATATTGGAGTATATTGAAGAGGATTCTGTCTTTGGGAGCATCGTCCTCTGTCACCATTGCCTGTTTCCATAGTTCGTACGCCTTCCCTTCATTACCCTCTACATAATAGATGTACGCGAGATTTTCCAGTGTTCTGCTTAGCGGTTTGTGTGAAAGAGATTCTTCAAAAAACTTTTTAGCTTTACTGATATCTTTCTCCAAATAGGCATAACCTATCGTATTTAAAAGATATGGTAAATCGGTAGAATCTGCATCATTTATGTTTTTTATGATTTTATTGGCATAAAAAAGTGCACTGTCATTCTTCTCTTGAGTTTGATACGCTTCACAAATTCTGGCATAAGACATTGCTATCCAGTTCTTCTTCTCTGCCTTCAATGCGTATACCAAAGCCTGTTTAGCATATTGAAGTTGTATTTCATAGTTGCCACATAAACCATTAATGTAAGCAATTTGTTCTGATATTTTAAGTAGTTCAACTGTCGTATCTATTTGTTTTGCTAAATTCTCTGCCTTTTTGGATAGAACAATGGCTTGGTCATACTTTCCTTTGTTGATTTCGGCTTCTGCTTTGTAATAATATGCATTGCATAGTTTTTCCTTATTGCCTGTTTTAGCATAGTATGAGATTGAGTAGTCGATGAGAGAGTCAGATTGACACGGATTTCCCGTGAGCATACTCGACCGATATAGCATAAGGTAATAATGTGCTCTGTCTTCAGAACTATTGATCGTTTCTGGATTTATCTTTTTCACCTCATAATAGGCA
This sequence comes from uncultured Prevotellaceae bacterium, assembly GCA_900316645.1. Lineage (GTDB taxonomy): Bacteria > Bacteroidota > Bacteroidia > Bacteroidales > Bacteroidaceae > Prevotella. The sequence goes on along the minus strand of ONDP01000032.1, from coordinate 1,234 downwards.
GAGTCATACTTCTGAGCACTTACAAGAGAATCTATGACACTCAGTTTTCTGGAAATGGTATCATTTCCACAACTGCAAATTAATATAGTAGCAATAATTGCTAAAGCAAGTTTATTATTCATACATCATTTTTAGATTGTAAAGATACAAAAAAATATCGATTACTGATTCATTTTTGCAAATTTAGAAAGAAAAAACGACTTTTTATAAGGATTCAAGTGGGCACAAAGCGTTTTTTATTCCGTTATAATTATCTCAAGGAAAGACATAACACCTTGAAAAGCACTATGTTCGGTGATAGAAAAAGAGAAACGGCTATGCATGAAGTTTTGGAGGATTTCTTTTTGCCAAGTGCTGTAAATTAAATACTTTTGCAGTCAAAAACAAAAGTCGTATGAAAAGATTATTTATTAAATTAATGTTGGGAATAACATTCCTGTTTTTGGGGACTCTGCAGGCTGATGCCAAGATGTATATTCTTAAACCAAAGCCCTCAACTCCAAGTCATCATAAAATCGGTATGCCTGCCTTCCGTCCAGTCATTGCAGACATTGATGCTGAAACGGGCGAGCTGACAGTTATGTTTAGAACTACTATCAACTCTGCAGAAATCTCTATTTCCCAAGATGGGGTCATCTATGAAAATGATAATATCAGTGCCGTCTATGGCCAGACTGTTGTCTATGACATGTCTTCGTACGACGAAGGTGACTATATGCTTTTGATAGCAACAGGGGATGATGTGATTGCTGAATTCACAATCTCTATCGAAGAAGAATGACTTCAACTTAAGAGAATAACGGCGAGTAAAAAATATTTTGGAAAAAACATCTGTATGTGCATATTAAATTGTATCTTTGTAACCGAATATATATAGCAAAGCAACAGCAGCTTTCTTGAAAGTCTCTCGAATTAGCCGTTCACCAAGACATTCGCATGAAAAGACTGCTGCCTGCTCACGCATCCAACAACGGAGGCGTGGGCATTTGGCAGTATTAACAATTGCGAATGGGTCGGCTAAACCCGAGAGACTTTTGTTGTACAACCAAATATCCCCACCCACGCCCTCCGTTTCTCTTTTTGTGTCTTGTGCTCAAAAACAGATGTATAGAATTAGAAAACGGAACTATTAAATGAATAATAATAATAACGACGAAGAGTCACTTGAACTCATCAACCGTCTGCTTGAAAGGCTGCATCAGGCTGACTTTAGATTTCTTGGCAGCATCGTATT
>ONDP01000016.1 GCA_900316645.1 uncultured Prevotellaceae bacterium | reverse complement strand
GATTATAGTTATTACAAGATTCAGTTGCCTTATTATAATGAAGTGTTCGGTAACCCTAATGGAGCCACTCATGCTGAGAAATATGGTGGTAACTATACCGAATATGTCGTGACGGGATGGGAAATAGAAGCTGCTGGTAGCACTACTGCTACGGATTATAATTTCGCAGATCGTAATAGTATTAATGGTCGTGTATTTGCGCAAGGTGGATATTATTACGTCCCCAAAGACGTCACCTCCATCACCATCACTGCTCGTTGGGGTAAAGCAATTTATCTCTCAAATCGAGGCCGTAGCATTGATCGTGTAAATGTAACAAAAGCAGATTATAAATCAGACAGCCCATTTACTCCAGCTGGTACCATACCCGCTACTTTTCAGAATCAACCTGTTTATGATGATCTTCAAAATGCTATAAAAGCTCTTGGAACTAATACGGACTCTCCTACTGTTTATGATCAGGCAATAGTGTTGATAGGCAACCATCAGGTAAAGAATGGTAACAATGATGTGGGTTATAATTTAGACAGTAAATGGCATCCTTTTACTATAATGAGTGCTGACTTTGACTTTGACAATGAGCCCGATTACAGTTTACAGTTTCAGTTCAGGGTTAATACACCACGACCTGGTATTCAGCCAATCCGATTTGATTTCTTGCCTGTTGTAGAACTGGGTCTTGCCTTACGTCACGACAATAAAGCTTATGCCATTGGTATTTTTGTACCTCAAGGTCATTTCGAAGTGACTGAAACGGCATTCATGCGTACCACTCAGTTTGAGTATGATGGTTTTCAAGGCTACGCAGACAAACGAATAGAAGATAAATCGCCTGTCATCATTAATGGTGGCGAATATGAAATGTTTGTGGTTAGACATCATGACTCCAATCGTACTAGTTATTTCTTATTGGGTGGCAATGCGTGGATACATCGTTTTGCTCCAGGAGCACACCCTAGTACGAGTCAAAGTCCTAATATTTACTTATGTCCTATAAATGTGATTGGTGGTCAAGTGAAAGAACTTTACCTCACAGGTCTCTATCGTGCAGCATTAGCTGCTCCAACCAATCAAGGTGCTCCACGTTGTTACACCGATGGTGGCAAATTCGACATCATGGCAGGTGCTGGCTACGATAAGGTCGAAGCCGGTTCTAATGTCACCTTTAAAATCAACCATTCGAAGATTACTGAGTTCTATGGTGGAGGCATCAATGGCTCTAATCCTATCAGTGGTAATATTGACGTTACCATTGACAATAGTTATGTAGAAAAGTATTGTGGCGGTCCTAAAGTAGGTGATATGACTGGAAAAACCGTGACGACTCATGCTACAGGTACTACCTTTGGCGTGTTCTATGGAGGTGGTAATGGTGGTAATAGTTATTATAGGCAGTTACAAAAAGATGGTGATAATAACTCAAACCATATAGGAACTTGGACTGATCAAGGATATAACTGGGATGGTTTTAATCCTTTAGGTATTAAGGATGATGGTACCGATAATAAAGGTTATCATGCTGAATATGAATTTGAGGTCTTTAACCATTCCAATGGTGTGACCGACCAGATTACGCAACGTGGCTTTATCAGATGGATTCAGTTTGGTATTACGAAGACAGGCGATGTTAGCAGTACGCTGTCTGATTGTAAGATTTTGGGTAATTTCTATGGTGGTGGTAATTTGGCTACTGTCGATGGTAATGTTACTTCTACTCTTACGAATACACAGGTTGATGGTAGTGTCTTTGGAGCAGGTTATTCTGCAGCTATTCCTACCTTCCAAGTACACGACAAGAGTACAGTTTCTTTCCCTTCAATTACAGCTGGTGTTATTACTGATGGTTATATTGGCTATGATAAAAACTCGAGGGTAAAGATGAGGCATATATGAAAGCTCATCCCACTTACGAAAAGGACGGCAAATGGTATTGCTACACTTGGAATTCCTTAGATGATCTGGGTGCCGTAACGGGTAATGTTACGCTCACAATTGATGGCAACACCACTCTTACTGATGGTAAAGTGATGAAAGTTGCCCATAGCGTTTATGGCGGTGGTGAGGAATCAGCTGTCAACGGCAATACTTCAGTGACCGTCACAGGTGGTACGATCGGTACTGCAAATGAGGGCGGTGCCGAGTATGGCAACGTCTATGGCGGTGGTAAAGGTAAAGAGAAAGATGTTAAGGCTGGTCTGGTGAAGGGTAATACGACTGTCAGTATCAGTGGCTCGCCAACCATTATCCACAATGTCTATGGTGGCGGTGCCTACGGCTCTGTGGGCACGTTCACCTACGATCCGACATCAGGTATGCCTACGGCTTTAGCAACAGCGAACACGGGTGCTTGTACTGTTACCATCACTGGTGGTACCTTCGGTAGCAACGGTCAAGAGAATGGTATGGTGTTCGGTTCGTCACGAGGTGATGTAGCTGTTCCTGAAGGAACTCCTGCCGTTGACCCCAACGACCGCATGGCATGGGTCTATAGCACGCATGTTATTATTGGCACTCAAAGCGATGATCCGAGTAAGACGAATCCTTCAATTGCCGGCTCCATATATGGTAGTGGTGAGAACGGCCACACCTTCCAGAATACACAGCTAGATATTCATAGTGGTAAAATTGGTATTACTCATACGAATGTTGATGGCGGTGCTGCCTATGCTTATCGTGGCAATGTCTATGGCGGTGGTTGCGGTACGGATAAGTACTGGATTGATGCCAACGGCAACGATGTTAGAGATCCAGGCGAAGAGCATTATAACGCTATAGCAGGTATCGTACGAGGTAATGCAACGGTGACCATTGATGGTGGCCACGTGGTGCATAACGTCTATGGCGCTGGTGCTATGGGTTCGGTAGGTAACGCAGCAGATGCTAACTCTGGTAAGACTACAGTGACCATCAAGGGTAAGGCACAGATTGGTGTTAAGGACATCAGCGGTAATATCTATGGTGCAGCTCGTGGCGACCAAAGCGTTGCTGAAGAGAGCTTCGCTACCGTCAGAACAACCCAATTAGAGGTCAGTGGAAATGCCGATATTAAGGGCAGCGTCTTTGGCGGTGGTAGTCTGGGCTTAGTGAAAGAAAGCACTATCATCGATGTTAAGGGCGGTTCTGTGCATCAGAGCGTCTATGGCGGTGGCAGTGAAGCTAATGTGAAGGGCAATACCACTGTGACAATGACGGACGGTTATATCTTTAATGGTATCTTCGGTGGTGGACTGTCTGGTTCGGTAGGTACCTTTACAAGGTCAACGGAACCAGAAGTTGTGAATATCTTTGGACATACGGCTCATGAGGGGGTATGTATTGGCAAGCCTACAGCATGTGCTGAAAACACGGGTAAATGTACGATTGTTGTCAGCGGCGGTCAGATAGGTCCTATAGAAGTGGCTACATGGGGTATGAACAGACCAGATGCGCAAGGCGGTCCCGTCCCAGAAGGTTGGGTATGGGGCGGAGGCCGAGGTCTGGTAGAGTCTCCGTCTGAAAACCCTGACGTGCATTTCACTGCCTACGTGAATGAAACCGATGTGACCATCAAAGACAATGCCTTTATTCTGGAGTCTATCATTGGTGGTGGTGAGTTCGGACGTGTGCTTGGCAATACAAACGTGAAGATTGAGGGCGGTCAGATTGGTGTAGGACTTAATCAGACAGAAGGAGATAAGCCCAAACGCTATGATGATGACAAGTTTGTGGACCCGAGCGTGACAACGATAACCAATGAAAATGCTCTGGTACCATGTTCTCACTATCAGTATGGCAAGACAGTAGGTACTACAACAGTTTATGAGACCTACGACCCGTATGCTGATGAATATAAACAAGCCCACGGTGGCTCGCTGCCAACGGGTCTCGAGGGCGGCAGTACAGATGCACCTTCTGATGGCAAGACATGGATTGGATGCGTGTTTGGCGGTGGTTCAGGCTATTTCCCCTATAAGGCAACAGATACATCTGGAAATATCACGGGTTACGGCTGGGTAGAGTCGGCAGGCTTGGTAGAAGGTAATGCCAATCTGACTATCTCCGGTGGTCATATCCTGTCAAATGTCTATGGTGCTAATGAATATACCACCGTACAGGGCAAGAGTACTGTGACGATGTCTGGCGGTACAATCGGTGTGCCACGTACCCAGGAACAGATTGCCGCAGATCCTAAAATTGGCCATCTCTTTGGTGGTGGCAAGGGTGATCCTCGACCTTACTTCAAGAATAAGACCAATGCAGGAAGCGTGGAAGTTGCTGTTTCCGGTGGCATTATCTATGGCTCTGTCTTTGGCGGTGGTGAGTCCGGTACCGTAAAAGGAGGTGTGACCGTCACTATGACTGGTGGTACCGTCCTCAACGATGTCTATGGTGGTGGCGCTTTGGCTGATACGCAGACCAACAACTGGGATGAAACAAAAAATAGTGGCGCCGGCGACTGGGCAGAAGGTAAGACGTCAGCAAGCAATACAACGCTCGTTCGTCTGACTGGAGGTGATATTCTTGGCGAAGCATACGGCGGTGGACTGGGTGAAACTGGCAAACCTGCCTTTGTATGGGGTGATGTGTTGCTGGATTTGAACGGCACGACAGCATCGGGCGAAGAAGGCGCAGCCATCGCTGTGGACAAGAAAGGTTGTACAGTCAATCAAGTCTTTGGTTGTAACAACGCTGCCGGTACACCAATGGGAAAGGTACTGGTGCATATCTATGCCACGCAGAACGCTGCGGCTACACAGATAGCCAATGCGGGTGAGGTTACCACTGCAAAAGTGAAAGGCCGCTATGATGTCAATGCTGTCTATGGCGGTGGCAATTTGGCTGCCTACGAACCAGCTGGTGGCAAGACTACCACCAATTCAACCAATGTCATCATCGATGGCTGTGCATTGACCAGTATTAAACAGGTGTATGGCGGTGGTAATGCTGCATCCACACCAGCCACCAAGGTGACCGTCAATGGTACTTACGAGGTTGAAGAACTCTTCGGTGGCGGTAACGGTAAGGATGACTTACCCAATGGCGATCCCAACCCAGGCGCTAACGTAGGCTTCTATACTTATGCTGATGATGCAGGTAATGCACAAACACCTGCAGACAGAGCTGCCAATTATGGCTATGGCACCGGCCAGGCTTCCCTGAATGTCTTTGGTGGTACGGTTCACCGTGTCTTCGGTGGTTCTAACACCAAGGGTAATGTGCGTCAGACGGCTGTCACCTTGCTGGACGAAAACAGCGGATGTCCTTTCTGTGTGGATGAGGCATACGGTGGCGGTAAGAGTGCACCGATGGATGCTGAGGCTAAACTGCTGATGGCATGTATTCCAGGACTACAGGCAGCCTATGGTGGTGCTGAAGCTGCCGCTATCCAGGGTAATGTGACGCTGAATATCACCAACGGTACCTTCGATCGTGTGTTTGGTGGTAATAATTTGAGTGGAACTATCAATGGTTCCATCACTGTGAATGTCGAGGAAGTCGGCTGTAAGCCTATTAAGATTGGTGAGCTCTATGGCGGTGGTAATGAGGCAGGCTACTCCGTTTATGGTTACGACAGCGATGGCAAACCAGTAGAATCGGGAACAACCCCGCTCTACGACGACCCACAGGTCAATGTGATGTCGTTTACCAGCATTGGCAATATCTATGGCGGTGGCTATGGTGAAGGTGCTACGATGGTGGGTAATCCAACCGTGAACATCAATGAAGCCTATGGCAGATACTATGATAATACCTCTGGTAATACTTCGTCCGTTGTCGACGAGAATGCGGAAACGCCCAATCATTATCCGATCCCTTCACATGCTGCCGGAAAGATGGGTGCCATCAACAATGTATTCGGTGGCGGTAATGCAGCGAAGGTCATTGGTAACCCCACTGTCAATATTGGAACTCTCTCTGAGGTCTATGTGGTAATGGAGGTTACTTCAGGTACCGAATTGCCAACCGGGTGCTATACCCGTAACAATGATGGAACGTATTCTGCTGCCACAGGAATTGCCCAAGATGGTTTCACCTACTACGAAAAGAAGGACGTTCAGGGTGCCGACATCCGTGGCAATGTCTATGGCGGTGGTAATAATGCTGAGGTGACGGGTAATACTAATGTCGTGATTGGCAAGAAGAATGAGAATCAATAAGATTGATTATTTGAAACTAATGCTGCTGTGCTTCCTGTGTGTGGGGTGCAGCAGCGTTAATGACGATACTGATAATGATTCGGTAGAGAGAATTGTAGTGGGCGATGATGTTCCTATATTCTCTGTCGTTGTGGTGGATCATGGTATGCTCACTACATTCTCTACCGGTCATTTGGAAGGTGAAACGGTGATAGTGTTTTTCAGTACGCTGTGTGGTGACTGTAAACGCGAACTGCCCGAACTGAACGCATATTATCTCCGGCATCGTAATGATGCGGGTTTCCAAATGGTGGCTATCAGCCGTGCGGAAGATGAGGATATGGTGGCTCCGTTCTGGGAGGAGTACGGACTGGAGATTCCTTACTCGGCACAGCCTGACCGCCGTATCTACGACATGTTTGCTAAATCGATAGTTCCACGTGTTTATTTCGTCGCCCCGTCAGGAAAGGTGACGAAAGTGCTTATTGAAAACTTTGACGTGGGCGAGTAATAGCCCGACGACGGCTCCTAAGGTGACGCCGGTGGAGTTTGCCAGGAAGTCGAACCACTCTCCGCTACGGGTGTGGTTGGTACAGTTTTCCTGTAATATTTCTATGATGCCACTCATGATGATGGGTGCCAACCATGTCCAGTAGAACAGTTTCTTTTTATTTAATGATGTGTGTCGGCGCAGGTATTCTATCCAGATGACAGAACATGTACCGCCATACATCACGAGGTGGGTCCATTTGTCGATGAACTGCACATCGTCCAGAGGCGTTTCCGGGAAGAAGGGCACGAACGACAGTATCCATATCAGTGTGATACAGGCAACGGAAAAGGGGTATTTCTTGAGTGAAGAACGAAAAGTGAATAGTGAAAAGTGGTTATTTGACATCGTTTTCTATGTTTTTGGATGCAAAAGTAAACATTTTAAGTGAAAGAAAAGAAAGTAGCGGCAGCAAATTTTTCACTTTTCACTTTTCTCTTTTCATTTAAAATGCGTACTTTTGCAGACAGAAAGTATATAATATGGGAGAAAGAGCAAATTTTGGAAGTAAACTAGGCGTCATTTTGGCTACAGCAGGTTCTGCAGTGGGTTTGGGAAATGTGTGGCGCTTCCCTTATATGGTAGGCGAGAACGGTGGTGCCGTGTTCATTCTGATTTATATCAACTGTGTGGTACTGCTGGGCATTCCCTGTATGATTAGCGAGTTTATCGTCGGTCGTCATGGACAGGCCAACACAGCCCGTGCCTATCGGAAGTTGGCTGGACGCACACCTTGGGCACTGATTGGATACATGGGCGTGCTGACGGGATTCCTCATCACGGGTTATTATGCGGTGGTCAGCGGTTGGTGCCTGCAGTATATCTTTGCGTCGCTGATAGGTCACCTGCAGGGCGACCCGGAATATTTCAAGACCTATTTCGCTGAGCTGGCATCCGACCCGGTGAAGCCTGTGCTGTGGACGGTGATCATCCTGGGTGTTACCTACTTGATTATCGAACATGGGGTGAGGGATGGTATTGAGCGGGCTTCCAAGATGCTGATGCCTACCTTATTTATATTATTGTTGATCATCGTGGGTGCATCGTGCATGTTGCCCAATGCTGATAAGGGCATAGAGTTTCTGTTCAAGCCTGATTTGTCGAAACTGACGGGTGATGTGTTCTTAGGGGCATTGGGGCAGAGCTTCTATTCGATGAGTATTGCCATGGGATGTCTGTGCACCTATGCCAGCTATTTCTCGAAATACACGAACCTGACCAAGTCGGCATCGCAGATAGCCTTCATCGACTGTATGGTGGCTATTCTGGCAGGACTGATGATATTCCCTGCAGCCTTTTCGGTAGGAGTGAATCCTGACAGCGGGCCTTCGCTCATCTTCATCACGCTACCCAACGTGTTTCAGCAGGCTTTTGCTGCTATACCTGTTGTAGGTTATTGCATCTCGTTGCTGTTTTTCGTATTACTGTCGTTGGCAGCCCTGACTTCGCTGATGTCGCTGCATGAGGTGAGCACAGCCTTCATTCACGAGGAACTGATGGTCAGCCGTAAAAAGGCAGCACTCATCGTGACTATCCTGACTTCCATCATAGGTGCTTTCTGCTCGTTGTCGTTAGGTGCTGTTGATGGATTGGTGGTGTTTGGCAAATCGCTGTTTGACTGGTTTGACTTCATCACAGGGCAGATATTCCTGCCGATAGTGGGCTTCCTGACCTGTATTTTCATCGGGTGGTTTGTGCCTCATCATATAGTGAAGGAAGAGTTTACGAATAGCGGTGAACTAAAGAGTCAGAGTTATGTCCGGCTTTTCCATATCTTCATCTTCCTGGTGAAGTATGTCTGTCCGTTGGCCATCCTTCTTATTTTCTTACACCAACTGGGATTGCTGAGATAAATGAGGAATGAGAAATGAAAATGAAGAAATGACAAAATGGAAGTAGGTAGAGGTAATTTCGGAAGTAAATTGGGCATTGTGCTGGCAACGGCAGGCTCTGCAGTAGGATTGGGAAATGTATGGCGTTTCCCCTATACGGCAGGCGAGAATGGCGGTGCAGCCTTTATCCTTATTTATATAGGCTGTATCTTCCTGCTGGGCATTCCTGGAATGGTGAGCGAGTTCATCGTTGGCCGCCATGCACAGGCCAATGCTGCCAGAGCCTACGATGTGCTGTCGAATGGTCGCCCGTGGAAGTTCGTGGGCTATTTAGGCATCCTTACCTCTACCATCATTCTTGGCTTCTATGCTGTCGTGGCAGGCTGGTGCTTGCAATACCTCTACGCTTCCATTGCAGGACAAATCAGCGGCGATGCTGAATATGTGAAAAGCTATTTCGTAGCTTTTTCCTCTGACCCTTTGAAACCCACCATCTGGGCCGTCGCTTTTATTCTGATAACCCATTTTGTGATTGTCCGTGGCGTGCGTCAGGGTATTGAACGGGCCTCTAAACTACTGATGCCCATCCTTTTTATCCTGCTGTTGATATTGGTAGTGGCTTCCTGTATGCTGCCCGGTGCTATCGGTGGCATTAAGTTCCTGTTGCACCCTGATTTCTCCAAACTGACAAGCGGTTCGTTGCTCGAAGCGTTAGGTCAGGCATTCTTCTCACTCTCACTGGGGACGGCCTGCCTGTGTACCTATGCCAGTTATTTCACCAAGTCAACGGATTTGGTGAAGTCGGCACGTCAGATAGCTATTATCGACACGTTGATAGCCATCCTTTCAGGACTGATGATATTCCCTGCCGCCTTCTCGGTAGGTGTTAACCCTGACAGTGGCCCTTCCCTGATATTCATCACCCTTCCGAATGTGTTCCAGCAGGCCTTTGCCGCAATGCCGGCGGTGGGTTACGTCGTCAGCATCATGTTCTATGCGTTGCTGGTGTTCGCAGCCCTCACCTCCACCATCTCCATGCACGAGATTACTACGGCATTCTTTACTGAAGAGCTTGAACTGCCCCGCCAGAAGTCTGCATGGATTGAGACGGTGATCACGATAGTGATATGTATCTTCTGTTCACTCTCCGTGGGTGATTCCGATATAGCGATTCTGGGACTCCCGCTGATGGATTTCTGCGATCATCTGACAGCCAATTTCCTATTGCCTATGGGTGCTATGCTGGCCTGTCTGTTTGTGGGTTGGTATATCCCTAAGGACATCGTGCGCAGCGAGTTTACCAACAACGGCACACTGAGGGGACGCATGTTTTCATGGTTCCTCTTTGGCGTGCGGGTGGTTTGTCCCATCGGCATTACCATTATATTCCTCCACCAGTTGGGAATAGTATGATTCGTAATGACCGTATTATTCTCCTTGCAGCCGCTGTTGTCGCCCTCTTGGTGCTGACAGCCATCTTCCTATTGGGAACCCCCTCTCAAATCCCCCCGAGGGAACAAGTGCAGAAGCGTCCCTATGTCCCCTATGCTGCTACCCAGTCGCAGCATAATGAAGAATTCTACTTCGATCCGAACACCGCCGACAGCACACAGCTTTTAAAACTCGGCCTGCAACCCTGGCAAGTGCGCAACATCTACCGCTATAGGGCTAAAGGGGGCATCTATCGCCGCAAGGAGGATTTTGCCCGCCTCTACGGACTCACCGTCAAGGACTACCGCAGACTTGAACCCTATATCCGCATTTCAGCAGATTATCAACCCGCAGCGTCATTGTTTGACCCCACCCCGACCAAGAACACCTTATCACACAATAAGGGCACCTTATCATCAAATAAGGATACCTTATCGGGCAATAAGGGCACCTTATCGAACAATAAGGCTACCTTATCGCCGAGGAACTATCCTGTTAAAATCAAAGCCGGTGAACATGTGGCACTGAATCTGGCTGATACTGCCCAGTTGCGACGCGTACCGGGCATCGGTGCCTATTTTGCCAAAGAGATAGCCCGTTATGGCAAACGGTTGGGCGGTTATGTGAGTGTCGATCAACTCGACGAGATCGACCAGTTTCCTCAGAGTGCTAAGCAGTATTTCGTGATTGAACAGGCAGCCCCTCAGAAATTGAATATCAATCAGCTCAGTCTTGAACAGTTGCGGCGCCATCCCTACATCAACTATTATCAGGCCAAAGCCATTACCGACTATCGCCGGCTGCATGGCTCCATCAAAAGCCTGCAGGAACTGCGACTCTCTCCCGACTTCACCCCGTCTGATATCCAGCGCTTATCACCCTATGTAACATATTAAAAGCAGAATTCCGTGGAGAATTCTGCTTTCCTGGTCGGGATGAGGCGACTCGAACGCCCGACCCCTACGTCCCGAACGTAGTGCGCTACCAACTGCGCTACATCCCGATGCCTGTTGCACCCGATTTTTTCAAATCGAGTGCAAAGGTAGCATAATTAATTGACAATTTATAATTGACAATTGTTTATTTTTTGTTTTTAACATTTCATTACTGCTTCGAGCGATACAGGAACGTGTTATAGACATCACAGTTACTGATGAATTTGGCAATAGGCTGCCCGCTGTTACGCTCGAAATTCTCAAGGGCCTGGAGTGCCTGGTACTGTGATGACTCAGGATGCAAGATGAAATCGTAGCGCGAGGTGTCCATATTCCATTCAATGGTGAGCCACGGACTTGTGTTGAGGTAGTAGTAGCAACGTCCGAAGAGGGCTTTCTCCTTCAACCTCTTGTCTTTCGCCTGACTCGCCTTTCCAAGCAGTTCGAAGGCAATGGCAGCCAGGTCCTTCTCGTTCTTACCCACAGTGTCGACACAACTCTTGCTATACTGGGTGAGATACCAGCAGTCGCCTGTGTATCCGGCTTGAGCATAGCGCACGGCAAGGTCGTAGTAGCGTTGGCACTGATCGTCCCCCTTCGCGATGGCTGCTTCCTTCTCCAGTTTCAGCATCTCACGTGCAAAGTCGATTTTGTAGTTCGACTTCAGTTTCATCTTCTCAGTATCGGAATCCAGTCTGTCGCTAATCCACTGACGTGTAATCCAAGGCTCAATAGTCCATTTGCGGTTAACGGCATAGACTACCGACGAACGGTCGCGGAGAACGGAAACAGGTACTCTCTCGAGCCAGGGGAGTGCCTTCTCCCATTCGCACACTTGCATATACTTGGTACCCACCAAATCGTCCATATCCGTCACGTCGTAATGGATATTGGAAATCAGGTATTCGTCCAACGGGTTACTGGACGTTCCTTTGCTATAGTCGAGGAATTTAATCAGGTCCTCCACCTTCATGGTATGCGTCTCACTATAGAAACCGCCATGACCGGTGATGTTATAGATTCCCAGCATGGTATTTATCCTGCCGGCTTTCATGTATTTGTCGTATAGCACCTGATTGATGGTACGCGTCAAGGCTGCTTCCTTAAACCATTCGTGCTCGTTTCCTTCCCTGAACCACTTCAGCTCAGAGGTCAGCCAGACATCATAGTCATTGTTCAGTGGGGCAAGGTCTGACTTGATATAGAAGTTGATGATACGTGCCGTCAGTTGTGCATGCTCAGTGCCTGCCATGTGGGTAGCAGCCTGAATATCCTGATAGCCCTGCTGCTTCTTGCCGAACATATATTCCAGCCAGCCTTGGGCAGCCTTCCACATGGCAGGGTTGTTGGTTTTGCCTTCTTTGACCACCTTGCCGGCAAACTCAGCCATACGCAAAGCCTCGTCTTTCTTGATGTCGCGGATGAAGAGTTTACCGCCTAAGTCGCTATCCACAGCCTCCTGTGCATTGTTCACGAAGTCCTGCAATAGGAAGGGTAGCACACCGGCATTGGGGTTACGACCGTATTCTGCTGCGATAGCCTCAAACGAACGACGCTTGTAGAACTGCGTCATCAGACTGTTGTAGTCGCCCATCTCTGCGAAGAGCTCACCTGCCTCGGCATCGCGCCCCATCTTATAGAGCGCACCGGCATAGATGTTCTTCATCATGTCCTTATAGACCGTCTCGATAAACTGGCTGGCAGTCTGCTCCCAGAACGTGATGTTGTCGCGGTTCAGACCCAGCACCATGTTGCAGCGCATGTAGAGCAGCGCGTGCTGAGAGCGCAGCTTCGTTTTAATCTTACTAAAGGCATAGGCCTGAATGGCTCGCAGAGCCTGGTTGCGCTGGGCCAGTTTCTCTTTAGTAGGGTACTCCCATCGGTCGTCGCGTACATCGCTGCATATCGACAGATACTGCTGCAGATGCTGAACGTAGCTCACCATCAAGGCATCGTTCTTTTTCTTGGCAGCCTCAATAATCTGGTTGGCATCAAAGTAAAAATACTCAGGGTTGATGCCCAGATAGGCTTTCCAGTTGTTGCGAGTGATCTCATCTACACGCTCACTGAACTCCTTGCTATCGTACACACGATAGAGGTAGATGTTGTCAGTCCCGTACCAGCCACATGCCATCATGGGCAGGGCCATCACAGCCATTAGGCTAATGAGAATAAATTTCTTCATAGGTTTTTGGTTTATATCTGTTAATATTATCTTTTGCTAAATCATAAGTCAGGATAAGGCGTTTGAGCTCGGGCCGCTCCTTCTCTACGGCAGTCTTTACCCTCATAATTTCCTCGGCAGTAGCCACATGCTCAATGTCAACCCCCTGTATGATGCGGTGCCAGAGGAAGATGGGGTAGGCTGCTGCCATCGGCAGTTCGTAGTCCTCCAGGTAGCGCAGATAGGGAGCTACATCGCGGATGTCGAGGATGGGGTTGCGCTCCATAAATTTCATGGGATGGCCCGTATTATAGAGCATCAGCACACCATAATCCACAGGGGGCACCTTCATCGACAGCTGGTGCAGGCGGATGGTGGTGGAGAGGAGAGAGAAGTGAGAAGTGAAAAGTGAAGAGTTGGCTAACTCCGATAAAAAGTCGTAGTAGTACCTGCGACTCTTGGCAGTGAAGTCGCAATCTATCTGAATCTCCTTGACACCCATGATGTCGTTCGTCTCGTTCATCTGAATGATGCGCTTGACTATCTTCTCAGCCAGTCCGTCGGGTTTCTGGTGCATACAGTCCTCGGTGATAAACACGGTGGGAATCAGTTCAATACCTTCCGGCAGGTTTTCGCTAAACCTGATGGTGGCATTAGGCATCGGTCCCAGGGAGTCGTTCATCACTACGTCGAAATACCGGCAATACACCTTATTAATATGGTGCTGTTTCAGAAACGCCCTTTCCGTAGAGTCCAACCGCCAGTCCGTGCGCCAGTAATAGACGGCATTACCTTCTGGCAACACCTCCCGCCGTTGTTGGCTGCATCCCGTCGTCAGCAACCCCATCAACAGGCAAATTCCCAATATGTAAGTTTCAAGTTTCAATTTTCACTTTTGATGTTTCACATCGAACCTGCTCACGCTTGGCATAGCTGATGCAAGCATCGCTCTGCTCTCGCTTAATCGCAGCTTTCACTTTTCACTTTTCACTTTTAACTTTTAACTTCTAAAGCCTTTCCGGTAGTTCAAACAGCTTGTTACTGTTGCTTCCCTTGATGAGAATATAGTAACCCTGAGGTTGTTCATGGGCAATGGCAGCCTTTACCTCTTCCACGTCATGGAATAATTGACAGTTGAGAGTTGACAATTGACAATTGTTGTACTCTTCACCTACCAGCCACACCTTGTCGAAATGGGCAGCGGCCAGCATATCAACTACCTTCTGGTGTTCCTCTTCCGTAACATCGCCCAACTCACCCATCTTACCGAGGATAACCATCTTGGGCGATACCTCCATCAGACAGAAATTGTCGATGGCAGCCTTCATACTCGTGGGATTGGCATTATAGGCATCCACCACCAGGTGGTTATGTTCCGTCACCGTCATCTGCGAACGGTTGTTCGAAGGCACATAGTTAGCCAAGGCATGGTTTATCTGCTCGAACGGAATGTTGTTGACATAGCCGATGGTAATGGCTGCCAACATATTGTCGAGATTGTAGGCTCCTATCAGATGCGTCTGCACGGTCTGCCATTCACTCTCATATCCAGTCTCATGGTCTTGCTCGCGCCAGCGGAACTTCAGGAAGGGGGCACAGCTTATCACCTCGCCTCGAATCAGGATATCGGGGTTGTCACTCTGACCGTAATAGTAGATATCGGGCAACTCACCATGAACCTTTAACCATGAATCGTGAACCATCTTCATCAGGTGTTCGTTGTCACGGTTGACGAAGATGGGGCAGTCGTGTGCAAACAGGAAATCGTAGAGTTCGCCTTTGGTCTTGCAGACACCTTCAAACGAACCGAAACCTTGCAAGTGGGCACGTCCCACGTTGGTAATCAGTCCGCAGTTAGGTTCTGCCGTCTCTACCAGTGTCTTGATATCGCCAGGATGCGAGGCACCCATCTCCACCACGGCAATGTCGTGTTCGTCATTGAGTCGGAACAGCGTCTTAGGCACCCCCACGTCGTTATTGAAGTTGCCCTCCGTCGCCATCACGTTATAGCACTCTGCCAATACGGCACGTATCAGTTCCTTGGTGGTTGTCTTACCATTGGTACCAGTAATGCCGATGACGGGAATACTAAACTGCCGACGGTGCTCGCGTGCCAGGTCCTTATAGGTCTGCAGCGTATCTCTGACGGGTATTAACTTTTCACTTTTAACTTTTAACTCTTCACTGACTATCGCATAGCTACAACCTTTCTCCAAGGCTGCAAGCGCATAGTCGTTGCCATTAAACGACGCACCCTTCAGTGCCAGGAAGATGCTTCCCTCAGGACAGTTTCTCGAGTCTGTCGTAATACACGGATGCTGCTGATAAAGTTTATAGAGTTCCTTGATATCCATATCTGTATAATATAACTTTGCTGCAAAATTACAAAAAACTCTAAACTCTTAACTCTAAACTCTAAACTTTTTTGTATCTTTGCCAAAAAATATGGAATATACGCTTAATTGCAACGGACATTTGCTGGATCTCCACACTCCTTTGGTGATGGGAATCCTTAATGTGACGCCCGACTCGTTCTATGCCGGGAGCCGCACCATGTCGGAGCAGCAGATTATTGAGCGCACCCGCCAGATACTGCAGGAAGGTGGAAGCATCATTGACGTAGGAGCCTGCTCTACGCGCCCTGGTTCTGAGCCCGTTTCCCAAGAGGAGGAGATGGAGCGCCTGCGCTTTGCCCTTGGCCTGATTCGCAAGGAGGCTCCCGATGCCGTTGTCAGTGTCGATACCTTCCGTCCTGACGTGGCGCGAATGGTTGTCGAGGAATATGGTGCCGATATCATTAATGACGTAGGTAATTGTCAATTGTCAATTGTCAATTCTCAATCCACAATGTTCCGCATGGTATCCCGCCTGCACGTTCCTTATATATTAATGTCTCAAGAAGCGACGATGCGTGACATGTTGCTCCGTTTTGCCCGCGATGTTGACGAGTTGCGTTCCTATGGTCAGAAGGACATCATTCTTGATCCGGGCTTCGGTTTTGGCAAGACGTTGGAGCAAAACTATGCCGTTGCCAGTCAACTGGAACAGTTGCAAATACTACAGCTGCCCATACTGGTAGGCTTCTCACGTAAGTCGATGATATATCGCCTGTTGGACACACAGCCCGAGCAGGCACTGAATGGTACTTCGGTACTGAATACCGTTTCGCTGACGAAAGGTGCTTCCATCCTTCGTGTCCACGATGTTCGTGAAGCCGTGGAATGCGTTAGGATAGTTGAGAGTTTAGAGTTGAGAGTTTAGAGTTTAGAGTTTAGAGTTGAGAGTTGAGGGTTTAGAGTTGAGAGAGATATGTTATTCGAATTTGGCATTAAAGATATTATAGATATTGTCCTCGTCGCCTTGATGTTGTATTACATCTACCGACTGATGAAGGCATCACGCTCCATGAATATATTCATAGGTATCATGGTCTTCGTGGTGTTGTGGCTTTTAGTCTCCCAAGTGTTGGAAATGCGACTGCTGGGCTCCATCATGGATAAGTTGGTCTCCGTGGGTGTGATAGCCCTTATCGTTCTGTTCCAGGAGGACATCCGTAAGTTCCTCTTCAATTTGGGTGCCCACCGGCGAATTAAGTCTATTACCAGATTCTTAGGCAGGGACAAGCAACAGGACAGCGAGAGTCTTAAGAAAATCATCATGCCTATCGTCATGTCTTGTCTGAATATGAGTAAACGCAAGGTGGGAGCTCTCATTGTCATCGAGCGCGATATGCCTTTGGACGATGTGGTCAACACGGGTGAGCGCATCGATGCCCGTATCAGTCAGCAGCTCATCGAAAACATCTTCTTCAAGAACTCCCCCCTCCACGATGGTGCTATGATTATCAGCCACAGCCACATCAAGGCTGCCGGTTGCATCTTGCCAGTGAGTCATAACCTCGACATTCCCAAGGAATTAGGACTGCGCCACCGCGCTGCCCTCGGCATCTCCCAGGAGTCCGACTGCATAGCTATTGTCGTCAGCGAGGAAACGGGTGGTATTACCATTGCCATGAAGGGCGAACTGAAGATTCGCCTCTCTGGCGAAAAGTTGGAAAGCATCTTGACGCAGGAAATGATGTAAAAGTGAAAAGTGAAAAGTTAAAAAATACCAAGGCGGAAGCAAATTCTTCACTCTTCACTCTTCATTCTTCACTAAAATAGCTATCTTTGCAATTCAGTAAACATTATTAAAACAAATTATAAAAACAAACTATGGATTTATTGAGTCAAATCGTTGCGCGTGCAAAGGCTAATAAGCAGCGCATCGTGCTCCCTGAAGCAGAAGAGGAGCGCACCCTGTGTGCAGCCGACCGTGTGTTGGCTGACGACATTGCAAACATTATTCTGATTGGTAACCCTGAGAAGGTGCATGCCCTTGCCAAGGAAAAGGGGCTGACGCATATCGACAAGGCCACCTTGATTGACCCCGAGAACTGTGACCGCAGTGAGGAGTATGCCGAGAAACTGGCTGAGCTCCGTAAGTCAAAGGGGATGACCATTGAGGAAGCTCGCAAACTGGTGAAGAACCCGCTCTATCTGGGTTGTATGATTATCAAGACCGAAGGTGCTGACGGACAGATTTCCGGTGCCCTCTCTACCACTGGCGACACCCTGCGTCCTGCTCTCCAGATTATCAAGTGTGCTCCTGGCATCACCTGTGTCAGTGGCGGTATGCTTCTTATCTCTAAGCAGAAGCAGTATGGTGAGGACGGCGTCCTCGTTGTTGGCGACGTTGCCGTTACCCCGATGCCTGATGCTGCCCAGCTCTCTCAGATTGCTGTGTGCACCGCTCAGACCGCTAAGTCGGTAGCTGGCTTTGCTGATCCTCGTGTGGCTATGCTGAGCTTCTCCACCAAGGGTTCTGCCAAGCATGAGGTTGTCGATAAGGTGGTTGAGGCCACTCGTCTGGCTAAGGAACTCGATCCCAGTCTGAAGATTGACGGTGAGTTGCAGGCTGATGCAGCCCTCGTTCCCAGTGTAGGTTCCAAGAAGGCTCCCGGTTCAGATATTGCAGGCAAGGCCAACGTATTGGTATTCCCCAACCTCGAGGTTGGTAACATCGGTTACAAACTCGTTCAGCGTCTTGGCGATGCCATAGCCATTGGTCCTATCCTCCAGGGTATTGCCCGTCCGGTCAACGACCTCTCTCGCGGCTGTTCCGTCGACGACATCTATTACATGGTAGCCATCACCGCCTGCCAGGCTATGGATGCAAAGAAATAGGAACCCCTCCCTGCCTCCCCCAAGGGGAGGAGAATCTGAGCAAGACACATATTTGAAAAAGTAATAACCCAATAGAAAGCCTGGGCATCCCCCTGAAATCCGCCAGGCACTCCCCTCCTTGGGAGGGGTTGGGGGAGGTTTATGAAGATATTAGTATTAAATTGTGGTTCGTCCTCTATCAAGTACGCACTGTACAATATGGACGACAAGAGTGTGATGACATCGGGTGGCGCTGAGCGCGTAGGCTTAGACGGTGCCTTTGTGAAAGTTAAACTGGCTAATGGCGAGAAGAAGCAGATTATGCACGACATTCCCGAGCATACCGAGGGCGTGAAGTTCATCTTCTCACTGCTGACCGACCCCGAGATTGGCGTCATCAAGTCGTTGAGCGAAATCGATGCTGTAGGTCACCGTATGGTGCACGGAGGCGAGAAGTTCAACAAGTCTGTCATTCTCACCGACGAGGTGCTGAAGGAGTTTGAGAAGTGTTCCGATCTGGCTCCGCTTCACAACCCAGCCAACTTGAAGGGCGTGAATGCCGTGAAGGAGCTGATGCCCGGTCTGCCACAGGTAGGTGTGTTCGATACTGCCTTCCATCAGACCATGCCTCCCAAGGCTTATATGTATGCCATTCCTTTCGAGCTCTATGAGAAGTATGGCATCCGCCGCTATGGTTTCCACGGCACCTCTCACCGTTATGTGTCAGCCCGTGCCTGCGAGTTCCTTGGTATTCCTGCTGAAGGCACCAAGATGGTAACCTGTCACGTGGGTAATGGTGGTTCTATTGCTGCCGTTGTTGATGGCAAGTGCATCGACACTTCTATGGGTCTCACCCCATTGGAAGGTCTTGTCATGGGTACCCGTGCCGGTGATATCGACGGCGGTGCTGTCACCTTTATCGAGAAGAAACTCGGTCTCGACGCTGACGGCATGTCCAACCTGCTCAATAAGAAGAGTGGTGTGGCTGGTATCACTGGTGGTTCCAGCGATATGCGCGACGTAGAGAATGCTGCCAAGAATGGTGACGAGCGTGCTAAACTGGCTCAGGACATGTATTTCTATCGTATTAAGAAGTATATCGGAGCCTACGCTGCTGCTATGGGTGGTCTCGATGTCGTCGTATTCACTGCCGGTGTTGGTGAGAATCAGGTCAGCATGCGTTCTGAGGTGTGCAAGGGTTTGGAGTTCCTCGGCATCAAGTTCGACGAAGAGAAGAACAAGGTACGTGGTGAGGAAGCCATCATCTCTGCTGATGATTCAAAGGTGAAGGTTGTTGTCATTCCTACCGACGAGGAACTGATGATCGCCACAGACACGATGAACCTCCTTTAAGAAGTGAAAAGTTAAAAGTTAAAGGTTAAGAGAGAGCCGTGGGCAAATCGCCTTCGGCTCTTTTTTTTTGACAAATCCATCTCGTCATTTCTGCCCCCCAAAAACCGTGAGTTAACTCGATTGATGAAATGAGTTAACTCAAACGACAAATCGAGTTAACTCAACTCATTATTTGAGTTAATGAATAAGTATCATATTATAGCCAGAGATTTCTTTACAGATTAAAAACAAATGAATGATTACACATTTTGTGTAATTCAAAATAATAAAAAAAGGGAGTCTGACAAGTGCTTGTTCAGACCCCCTGCCCCCTAACTTGGGGGAGAATGAGGTTATTTTACTTTAGCAACCAGCTCGGCGGGATATTTGGGCATGGCACCGTTTTGAGTACATACATAGGCACTGACCTCTACGGCAATGCGATGGGCTTCCTCTACGGGTTTGCCGTTCAGAATGGCTGCACAGAACGAACCGGTGAATGAATCGCCAGCACCTACGGTGTCGGCAACAACAACCTTCGGGGTGGGCTGGAAGGAGTGCTTGCCATCAGCAGTAAACACATGACTGCCATTGGTGCCGCAGGTGAGTACCAGCATCTGCAGGTTGTATTCCTTCACCATCTTCTCGCAAATCTTGGCATCGTCCAGTTCCTGGTAACCGAACATACGGGTGACGACTACCAATTCCTCGTCGTTGATCTTAAGGATGTCGCAACGCTTGAACGACTCTTCCAGAATCTCCTTTGAGAAGAACTGCTGACGCAGGTTGATATCACAGATTTTGATGCAGTCCTTGGGAGTGGCATCCAGGAACTTCTGGATGGTCTCACGACTGACAACATTGCGCTGAGCCAGTGAACCGAAACATACGGCACGGCAGTTCTGGGCAGCTGCCTTTATCTCGTCGTTGAAAGGAATGTTGTCCCAAGCCACGTTTTCCTTGATCTCGTAGGTGGGAATACCGTCACCGGTGAGTGTCACCTGCACCGTACCTGTTGCGTAGGGTACGCGAGGCATGATGTAGTGGAGTCCGTTTTTCTCCAGGGCCTCGATGGTCTCGTCAGCCAGTTTGTCTTCACCCAGTGCGCTGATAGCCAGAGTGTTGAGTCCGAATTGTCCTGCATGATAGGCAAAGTTAGCAGGTGCACCACCCAGTTTCTTTCCTTCGGGCAGCATATCCCATAATGCCTCGCCCAGTCCTATAATATTCTTTTGTTCCATAGTTTTATTTTAGTTGTTTGATATAAGTAAACAGATAAATCACGCCTACAGCCATAACGAGGACGGCACCTGCCTGTCCGAAGGCATCGCTCATGAATCCCATCAACAGGGGGAAGATAGTACCGCCGAACAGACCCATAATCATCAGTCCGCTGACCTCGTTCTGCTTCTCAGGCATGGAAGTGAGCGCCTTGGCAAAGCAGATGCTGAATACGTTAGAGTTGCCGTAACCAACAAGGGCGATGGCTGCATAGAGTTCCCACTTTTCGACACCGACGAAGAGCAGCAGCATGGAAAGCGCCATCATACATACGCTGATGATGAAGAACAGGCGGTTGTTCATGATGCGCAGGAAGAACGAGCCTGTCAGACAACCGATGGTACGGAAGATGAAATATAAAGAGGTGGCGAAGGCAGCTTCGTTGAGTGTCATGCCCAGCTTCTCCATCAGAATCTTGGGGGCTGTGGTGTTGGTGCCGACATCGATACCCACGTGGCACATGATGCCGAGGAACGACAGCAGTACGATAGGTGTGCCAAGCAGTTTGATGCACTCCATGAAGGTGGAAGGCTTACCGGCAATGGGCTCTTCCTCGATATGGGTGATGCCCAGCATCAGTGTGGCAAGGATGCCCACGATGAAATAGATGACGAAGAGCACTTTCCAATCGTAGCCCATAGAGGGGATGACCTGTGTGGCACCCCACATGGCCAGATAAGGAGCCAGGAACGAGGCGATGGCCTTGATGAACTGACCGAAGGTGAGGGTAGAGGCCAGATTGCCGCCCTTTAACACGGTAGATACCAATGGATTGAGAGAGGTCTGCATCAGCGCATTGCCAATGCCGAGCAGTGAGAAAGCTACAAGCATCAAGCCGAAGCTTTCACCCAACAGGGGGATGAACAGCGACACGACGGTGACAATGAGTGACAGCAACACCGTCTTCTTGCGTCCGATCTTGTTCATCAGCATACCTGTAGGCACTGAGAAAATGAGGAACCAGAAGAATACCAGCGACGGGAAGATATTGGCCGTCTTGTCGTTCAGTCCCAAGTCCTCCTTCACGTAGTTGGAGGCGATACCCACGAGATCGACGAATCCCATGGCGAAGAAACAGAGCATTACAGAGAGTAATGCAAACTTACTTGTCTTTTGCATATTATTAGAAAGGATAAATTGTTACTTTCGCATTGTTGGTCACCTTGATCTGTGTGTAAGGCTCGGTGGGGAATACCAGGTTGGTCATTGCCATACGTCCCTCAGCATCGAAAGCCTCAATCGAACAGTTGTCGATGAAGATGCGCAACTGCTTTACAGCACCGTAGGTGGGAGCCACTGTCTTGCAGGGGAATGCCTCGCTGAAGCTGGCATAGGTGCGTGAACGGTCCATGGAGAATGTGTTCTTGACGGCGTCATATTCCATCACGACCTGCTCGCCTACAGAGTTAGAGAAGATAATCTCTGTTGAGCCCTTGAGATCAATCAACAGTTCACCGGTCTTGGGCAGCTCTTTTCCAGTCTTACCGCGCAGGGCCAGCATTTCTTTCGATGGGGTCACGCCGCAGTAGGTCTGTCCGTTATACTCAAACAAATCGAGGTCGCGGGGAATGGAGTTAGCCGAGCGGAACTGCTTGGTGGGCACCTGGTTAGCATACTGCCAGTTGGACATCCATGCCAATGCAATCTTACGTCCTTCGGGCGCATTGTCGAAGGTGACAGTGGCATAGTGGTCCTTGCCATAGTCCATCCAACGTGTGTCCTTGTGCTCGCAGCTGAACTTTTTACCGTCGAAGTCGCCTACAAAGTATTGGGTAGCGCTGCCACCGAAGGGACCACCGGGGTTGATGTTGCAAATCAGCATCCACTTATGCTTGTTGGTGCCGCGTACAGGCAGCTTAATCAGGTCGGGACACTCCCAGACGCCATCGTGACAACCCAGGTCCTTGCCAAACGAGCTCTCGTAGTTCCAGTCTTTCAGGTTCTCAGAGGTATAGATGCGCATCTCCTGACCTACAGCCAGAATGAGGTTCCACTTGTTGATGTCAGGGTTCCAGAAGCACTTGGGGTCGCGGAAGTCCTCCTCGTTGCTGACCAGTACGGGGTTGCCCTTATATTTCTCAAAGGTCTTGCCGTTATCTTTCGAGATGGCCATAGACTGCATCTGACTGCGTTCGCCTGCCGATGTATAGAAAGCCACCACTTGATTGTTCTTCTTGTCAACCACACACGATCCGCTGAAGATGTCGCCCAGCGCATCCGGCTCGATAGCGGTGGGCTGAGCCTCCCAATGAATAAGGTCGCGCGAAGTAGAGTGGCCCCATGTCATGTTCTCCCACATCGATCCGTAGGGGTTCCACTGGTAGTAGAGGTGATAGACACCGTCCTTGTAGAACATACCGTTGGGGTCGTTCATCCATCCGTAGGCAGGAGTGTGGTGATACATCGGGCGGAAGTGTTCGCGGTTCTTGGTGTCGAACGAGTCGCTCTGCTTCATCTCTTTCCAGCAGAGGAAGTCCTTCATAGCACCGGTGAAGCGACGGTCGCCGTGGAACCAGATGTCTAAAGCCACCTCGCCACCGAAGCGCTTGATGTCCAGTGGCACGTAGTAGTCCACATGGTCAACAGCAAGGCGGATGTTCAGCTTCTGCACCTGTTGGTTGTTGGCCAACACCTTGATGGTGGCATTGTCTTCCCGTTCCTGGACAGGCAGCAGCAGATAGCGGTTCTTTACTTCCACACGTTGCAGGGCATGACTCTTACCCAGTATGAGTGGTTTCTGCTGAGCGTTAGCATAAGTAGCGCAGAGCAGCATTGTCATCAGAGAAAAAAGTAATTTTTTCATTTGCGTTATTGTTTTTAGTTATATAATTTTGCTGCAAAGATACAATAAACACCTCTTAATGTCTGTAACTTTTGATACAAATAATAAAAAAAAACGTACAATGAAACAAAAATGCTAATATTTATTCGTACTTTTGCATCGTCAACGAATAATTACGAAATTCATGAAGAGTTTATTCAGAAGGGCTCTGACAGTAGCAGTGCTGCTAATGAGCTTCACGGCAGTTCAGACTGCATCAGCTATTCAAAGGAAACAACTGCTCAATACAGGGTGGATGTTTGTGGAAAACGACAGTAACTTTGCGAAGGCGCAACCGGTGACGCTGCCTCACGACTGGAGCATCCTGCACCGCTTTGACGAAAAGACGCCATCGGGCAACGACGGTGGCTACCTGCCTACGGGCAAGGGATGGTACCGACGTGTGCTGACGCTCGACAAGGGGTACGAGGGCAAGAAGGTGCGACTCTACTTCGAGGGGGTGTACATGAATTCCAAGGTGTATGTGAATGGACAGGAGGCAGGTGGATGGCCCTATGGCTACTCATCGTTCTGGGTGGATGCTACACCTTATATAAAAACAGGACAGAATGAGATAGTGGTGAGCGTGGATAACTCGAAGCAGAAAAACAGCCGCTGGTATTCGGGCTCGGGTATCTACCGTAATGTGTGGCTGGTGACAACGGAGAAAACTTATATTGACGACTGGAGCATTCTGGTGAAGACGCCAGACGTCAACCATGTAGAGGTGTCGGCAACAGTCATCCGTGAAGACGGTACGACATACCCCATTGCTCGTAAGATAATGGTGGAGAATCCACGTCTTTGGTCGCCCGACGATCCGTATCTCTACCAGACAGAACTGGAAGTGGAAGGCAAGGACCGTGTGACGGTGACTTACGGCATCCGTACCATCAGCTACGACGCGAAGGGTGGACTGGTGCTGAATGGTAAACCGCTGAAACTGAACGGTGCCTGCGTCCACCACGACAATGGTATCATTGGGGCTGCTGCCTACGACGATGCTGAATACCGGAAGGTAAGACTGATGAAGGAAGCAGGATTCAATGCACTGCGCACTTCACATAACCCACCGTCGGAGGCGTTTCTAAGGGCCTGCGACGAATTGGGCATGCTGGTGATTGACGAGGCTTTCGACGGATGGCGCGAGAAGAAGAACGACTACGACTACCACCTGCTGATAGACCAGTGGTGGCAGCGTGACATCGATGCGATGGTGCTGCGCGACAGGACGCATCCCAGCATTTTCTGCTGGAGCATCGGTAACGAGGTGATAGAACGTAAAAAGATTGAGGTGGTGAAGACGGCTCACCAGTTGGCTGAGCGCATCCGCCAGCAGGATCCTGAGCGCAGGCCTGTCACGTCGGCATTGGCAGCATGGGATCAGGACTGGGACATTTATGACCCACTGGCTGCCGAGCACGACATCGTGGGCTATAACTATATGATGTTCAAGGCAGAAAGCGACCATGAGCGTGTGCCCGGCCGTGTGATGATGCAGACGGAGAGTTTCCCGCGTGATGCTTGGCAGAATTACGAACGCACCATGGCGCACTCCTACATCTTGGGCGGTGAGTCGGGTATCGGCCGCTACTACTACGAGGGTGATGTGCCCGGTGAGGGTTGGGAGCGTCCGCTCTATCCCTGGCATGCTGCCTATTGCGGTGACGTTGACCTGACGGGAAAGCGTAAACCGGTGAGCTACTACCGCTCGCTGCTGTGGAACGGCGGCAGTACGTATATGGCTGTGCGTGAGCCTGACGGCTATCACGGCAAGGTAAAGACATCGATGTGGAGCACTTGGCCTACCACCGACAGCTGGACATGGCAGGGATGGGAAGGCAAACCGATAGAGGTGGTGGTGTATAGCCGCGAGCCTCAGGTGAAGCTCTATCTGAACGACCAGCTGATAGGGGAGCAGTCCACGAAGGAGATGAAGGCGGTATTTACGGTTAACTATCAGCCAGGTACGTTGCGTGCTGAGGCGGGCAGTGACCGTTGTGAATTACAGACGGCTGGCGCACCATCACGTATTCGTCTGACTGCCGACCGCCAGCAGATGAAGGCCGACGGGCAGTCGCTGCTCTTCGTCACCATCGAGGTGGTGGATAAAGAAGGTCGTGTGGTGCCTGAATCACAACTGCCATTAGATGTGAAGGTGAATGGCAGCGGTACGCTGTTGGCGGTAGGTAATGCCAATCCGCGCGATAACGATCCTTACTACGACGCCAAGCACAGCACGTGGAATGGCAGGGCACTGGCTGTTGTCCGCAGCAATGGTAAGCGGGGCACTGTTGTGGTCACGGTGAATGGCACTCGGCTGAAGGTGAAGAGTGAATGACTTCCTTAGTTAGCTTCCAAAATAAGTGTTGAGGAAAACCTCTGGGGATAATACGGGTAATCCTCCGATGGGGAAATGGCGTTTCTTATCCCTTGTAACAATGACATCGCACTTGGCAGCAAGAGCGGCTTCGTATTGAAGCATGTCTTCAAAGTCAGGCATGTCAGAATTGAGTGCATCCGTCACCTGAACGTCATCCATTGGGGCTGTTTGGACGTAGCTTTTAAGAATCTTCAGCCCTTTTACAGCCTGTTCGTATCCTACATTCTTACGTGCTGTGTATACACAATTGGCAAAAGTCAGTGGGGTAGCGAATATCTGTATCTGCCCTCTGATGCCTAAGTCAAAGACATTCGATGAAGCCAACAAGAATTTCTGCCTGCTTTCTATGATGTCTAACAGGATGTTTGTATCAAGAAAAACTCTCATTACAATGAATATTTAGCAGTCAGATATTCTGTCCTAGCCATGTCGCCATTAATGTCATCATCGTTTGGCACATTAGGCTTTGCAAAGCCAATCAAAGCTTGAAGCTCTGGCGACAGTTCTTCTATCTTCTTCATCTTGAACTTCTTTTTCTTTGCAGGAGTAAAGCGTGTGATAAGCATAGCCACCCACTCTTCCACGCTCATGCCGTCTGCCTTAGCATAATCCTTAGCCTGATTGTACAATGTAGTATTCAAACTTATTGTTGCCATAATCTTATCGTTAATATCAATAACGGAAGCAAAGATACGACTGCTGTATTTTCAGTTTTATCATAGGTAAGAGCACCCATTGCAGGCAAAGAAAAGGGATGCTCCTGTCAATCGATGGGAGCATCCTTTTATGTTGTTCGTTTTATTAAAAATGTTATCCTGAAAAACAATCTTTTCTCTAACTAAAAACTACTATTAACCAATTTTTACTAACCAATCAATATTGCGTAACTTTTACGTCGCTGATGGTGATGGAACCGCCGTAGTTGTTGATGCTCCAGCAGTTGTTCTGAATGCCGTAGATACGGTTTGTATAGCAAATGTTGTCGTTGACATACATCACCATTACGTTGTGATCAGTATAGATGTCAATCTTATAGGTATTGTCTGCAGGACGGTCAAAACCATAGCCATCGATACCTTCGATGAAGCCCTTACCATCAACGCCTTCCTGTTCGAAGTTGAGTTTACGCCAGTTGTCGTTTTCGGGCTGTATCATCATGGTGTAATATGGTACATCGTCAGTGCTACGTACCAGTGAGATGCCGAAGCGGTCTAAATTACCAGCTGTCTTTACCGTCATAGAGATGTGGTTGGCATTCCCCAGTCGATTATACATAACGTAGGCATTGTCACCAGACAGTGTTCCATTATTATAACCCTCAGCCTTCATCACATTGAGTGTTACCTCTTTGCTGAATTTCGAAGCTATACCTGGAACAGCTGTCAGTGTCAGTACACCGTTTTCATGCTGTACAATTTTGTGGCACACCAATGCACCAGACCATTTAGGCTCGTTGCCACCACCTCCGCCAACATTGACATTCATCTCGTCGATTGTGTTGCCCTCGCGGAAAGGACACCATCCCCAGATGAGTCGGTCAGTTCCGTTAGAGGCAGTCTTGCCTGCATAGAAACCACGGCTATCAAGCACACCTTCCTTCCAGTCGGGCCAGTTGGCACCTGGGTCGTTGAAGCAGGCCTTCAAGTCATCCCATGTGTGTGCTTTCATATACTTTACCTTACGGCTCCAGTTCTGTTTGTCGGCATCGCTGTAGATCAGATACCACCAGTCGCCCATCTTGAAGACATCTGGACACTCACACATACGGTTCCACACCATGTTGAACATACCAACATGTTCCCAGTTTTTCATGTCGCTAGACTTAAACTCAGCAAACTTGGGATCGCCACCATAGCTGGGACGTGTAGAGATAATCATGCGGTAGAGTCCGTCGTCGGCTACGAAAATCTGTGGGTCACGGAAATCCTCGCTGGAGTACCCGAAATCGGCACCGTTCAGTTGCCATGCATCATCGCGTGTCCATGTCTGCAGGTCTGATGAGGTGGCACGCATGACAGCCTCTGTGAAGGTGGCTTGAGGATTGTGACCGGTATAGTAGATGTAATACAAACCGTCCTTCTCGTTATAGTAGCAGCAACCAGTACCAAGTGCTGCATCCTGCTGATAGTCGTTGGCGCCTACTGACAGCCATTCACCCAGTCCCTCGTAGCTTGCGCCATCTGTCGTCTGCACCGTCCAAATGGGGTGATAGCGATAAGCCATATTGTCCTTATACTCCTGTAGGTAAAGCACCTTGAAGTTGCCGTTTTTCTGGTCGTAGAAAGGCATGGGGTCACCAACACGTCCCATAACAGGGGTATAGAAAGTCTTGAAGCCTTGTTCGTCAAGAGTAGCTTCAGAAATGTAGCGCTCTGTACTTTTAGACCAGTCTTTTTGTGGGTCTCCCTGTACGCTGTCGTTTTTGGAGCAGCTGAACAGCGTCATGGTGCAAAGTGCTGACAGAATGAATATATTATGTTTCATAATCTTCTTATCTTTAAACTTTAATCAATTTACTATTCAGTATGCCTTACTCACCGGTGAGGTAATGGTAAGCATTCATCATGATGGTTCCTAAATTGTCGTGGTAGTTGGAAGTGTACTCTGATGGTGAGTTCCAGTCGAAGAGACCGGTTCCAAAGCAGATGACACCGCCCTTACCGTATTCTCCGCTGTGGCCTCTTAACTCCCAAACACTAATCTTACCATCGCCTCCCCTACCAATAGCGTTACCATTAGTAGTAGCATCCCAGGCCTCTTTGCTATTATAGCGTGCGTCCCAGTCGCCAAATTGCAGGGTAGTGTTACAGATAGTGTAACCAGGGTCGAGTGTATAGACAGCATCAGCAGGGGCTCCTGGATAGGTCTTCAGACCCTTCCACAGTGAGTGGTTCACGTCGAATGTGAAGAAGTGCCAAGGATCATCGCCCATGACATCGTGACCTTCGTCACCGCCACCACCCCATGCATTGTCTGGAGCAACATCCTCAGGCATAGCACCCAGTGCATCGGCGTAGTTGACAGCAGAACGGCCCAGTACGAATCCTACACCACGTTGCCAGAGTTCTTTCATCTTGGGCTGTGCCAGCATTGCTTCTGGTGATTTGTTCTTAAAGTCGTTGTAGCTGCCAGAGGTTGCGGCATTGCTGTGGATGAAAACGAACTTCACTTCATCGAGTGAAATATTACCATCGGTGATGTCCTGCCATGAAACGTAGGTGGCGCCTTCGATATTACCCGTGAGCCACTTAGCGGCAGCCTGTTCCTCGATATTCAGTTTCTCGACACTCTCAGCCGTGCTCACGAAGAGAGCTTTTGGATTTTCAATGACTGTCACATAGACGGTATAGGTAGTTGTTGCCGTGTTGTCGGTCAGAGTAATCTGGAAAGGTGCTGTGAAATCAGCCTTCGTACCGCTGGCAGCACTACCGGTAGCATCTTCGCTGCATACATATTCGAATGTGGCATTGCTCAGATCGATACCGCTATTACCGGTAATGGAAACAGTGATGGTCTTATCATCTTCGTTGATGATACCCTTTACGCCCCCTAGAAGGAAGAGTGACATCTTGGCCTCGTCGTTGCGCAGTGCGATCTGGTAGTTCATAACCAGACTACCGTTGTTAACCTGTAGGTTCTTGTCAGACTCCAGATTGATGCGGTCACCGGCCTTGAGGTTCGTCTTGGCTCCTGCAGGAACTACCAGACTTGTAATCTGCATGTCAGACTTCTGATTGAAGTCAGCAGGTACCTTAATTTTGATGAGTCGCTTCTCGATGTTGATGGTGCCCTCATACTGTCCGTTGAGCACAAACTCCTCCACCAGACATGAACCGCTGACATCCACGCTGCCCGTATTTTCGCTATTGCAGGAAGCAAAGCCGCATGCAATGAGAAGGGCACCTATTATATTCAATATCTTTGTTTTCATATGTCTATAAACTTTTAACTATAAACTCTAAACTTTCAATTACCAGTTACCGCAGTTCTGCGTATAATGTCCATTAGAGGCAGACATCTGCTCGTAAGGAATAGGTAAGTACTCGTTCTTGTCGGAAGTGAAATGACCTTCGGCCAAGAAGAGCATCTTCTTACCTTCCTCTGCATAGTATTTGTTGAGGACGGTAGCGGCATCGCCCCAGCGAACGAGGTCGAAGAAACGCTCTGACTCCATTGCCAGTTCCAGACGACGTTCAGTCTTGACAATCTTGATTGCCTCATCCTTGCTGTATGAACCATTATAGGTCTTGACGAAATAGTGTACGCCATACTTGCTGGTATAGTTGGCTACAATACTGCTTGTTGCCATTTTGCTTGCACGTTCGCGCACTTGGTTGACCAGTGAGATGGCCTCAGCAGTCTTGTTCAACTGAGCTAATGCTTCGGCGCGCATCAGCAGTACATCGGCATAACGGAACACGATGCGGTTCATAGAGGATGCCCATTGGTTGTCGCAGTTGTAGAGGTAAATATTGGTTAAAGCGGGATCTACATTCTGTTTCAGTGAAACATTGTAGCCATAGGTACCTTCACCGGCACGGCTCCATGTGTTGCTCTTTTCAATCATGTAGCTAGCATTGAACATATAGGGAGTACCAGGAATACCTGCCGTGACAAAGAGACGTGGGTCGACAGTCTGTGTGGAACCGACAGCATAGTCGGCCGCTGTTGTGTTGTCAGCCAGAGGAAGGCCGTCGGTGCTGGTACGGTAGGCATTGACCAAGCTCTGAGAAGGCTTGTAGAAGTCGTTACCAGAGTCGTGAACTTTAGGAATACAAGGCACAATCAGACGATTAGCGAAGTTCAGGTTGCCATACTCGGTACCATCGTTCTTGGAATACTGGATGGCCCAAATACTCTCCTTGCCATTCTCATATTCTTCCTCAGGACGGAAGTTGTTGTGCAAATCGGCTTCTAATCCATATCCTGCTGCGGAATATATGGAGAGGTTGGTATAGTCAACTACCTTCTGCAAGTCAGCTTCGTTGATAGAAGTTACCTGATTGCTGTTTTCATTGTCCTGATGGTAAGCCTTATAGAGATATACCTTAGCCAGGAAAGCAGCAGCGGCAGCCTTGGTAGGACGGCCTTTGTCCTGCTGGGTAACAGGCAGATAGGCGTAAGCCTCTTCCAGGTCGTTGATGATCTGCTGCCAACCCTCGTCGTTGGTATATTCTGTATTGGAGAGGTTGTTGTAGTCGTCCTCTGTCATATTATACTTGTTGACGAAAGGAATCTTCTTGAACAGGCGTTTCAGTTGGAAGTGACCGTATGCACGGAGGAACTTCATCTCTGCAGTACGCTGTTGGATGGTAGCATTCTCTTGGTCAGCCTCATTCAGTATGTCAAGTGAAAGAGAAACACGTGACAGGTAGTTGTACATCTTTGACCAGATAGAACTGAAAGGCCAGTCAGACGAGAGTACACCCATTTCAAGTTCCAGACGGTGGAAGGGTTCACCATCAGAGAATGCTGACCCACCAACGTAAGCATCGTCGGAGCGTGTATCGTAGTTCCATAGAGAGAACGAGGCGTTCATGTCTTCAATGGTGACCAAACCTGCATAGGCAGAGATGAGCACATTATCAATGTATTTGGGGTCTTTCACTTCATCCTGAATCAGTGTTCCCTGAGGAACTTGGTCTTCCAAGAAGCTTGAACAAGAGGTAAAGGCTGCGGTACAGCACATCAGACCCACGTAGAATAATTTATTTATCTTGGTATTCATAATTTCTAAATGCTATTTAAAACGACACATTAACTCCGAATGTCATGTTGAGAGGAATAGGATAATCGAAAGCAGGGTTCTCAGGATCTACACCTGTAAACTTACTGCTCTTGATGGTCAGTAGGTTCTGAGCAGAAATGTAGAGTCGCATACGTTCCATACGCAGTTTGTCAGTAAAGCTCTTAGGAAGGTTATAACCCAACTGGATGGTGCGCAGCTTAGCATACGATCCGTTTTCTATATAATATGTAGAAACACGTCCTTCGTTGTTGGTGTCAGAGGTAGTAAGTGCAGGGATTGTACTGCTGCTGTTAGCAGGAGTCCATGCATCAAGTGTGCGCACACCCTTGTTCAGGTAAGGCACATTCACATTAGAGTTTGCCCAGAAATCGGTCTTTGACTTATAATCGCGAGTGTCAATATCTCTTCCCTGTACACCCTGCCAGAACATGGTGAAGTCAAAGTTCTTGTACTGCAGATAGATGTTCAGACCCCATGCGAAGTCGGGTGTCGGATCATAAATCCATGTACGGTCGGCCTCGTTGATGACACCGTCGTTGTTCAGATCCTTCCAACGGATACGACCGATACCAGCACCTTCCTGGGTGGCATGGTTGTCAATCTCTTCCTGATTCTGGAAAAGTCCATCGGCAATGTAACCTACCTGTGAATCTCTTGCGTGTCCGATAACGCTGAACATACCACCGCCACCGAATTTACCATTGGCAATAACCGTCTCAGGCAGTTTGGTAATCTCATTGGTATAACGGCTGATATTACCGTTGATGTCCCATGAGAAGCCATTAGCCAGTTTGTGACGATAACCCAGCGAGAATTCCCAACCTACGTTCTTCATTTCACCTGCATTGATCCATTGTCCGGCACCTTCACCCATAGCGGCGATTCCGTCCATAGGCAGCAGAATGTCTGTGGTCTTCTTGTAGAACCAATCAAAGCTACCATACACCTCGTTGCGCAACAGAGCAAAGTCAAGACCGATGTTATGCTGGGTTGTGGTTTCCCACTTGATATCTTCGTTACCGCGCTGGCCACGAACATATCCGTTGGGAAGTGTGTAACCACCATTGCTACCAGTGATGTCGTAAGTGGTACCGGCAGCACCACTTCCCCACAGTCCTGTTGAAACGACGGCCTTATAAAGGGTATAGCGTGCGTTGTTGTCAATTTCAGAGTTACCGGTTTGTCCCCAAGAGTAGCGCAACTTCAAGTCGTCGAGCCAACTGCTGGTTTTCTTCATGAACTTCTCCTGCGTCAAGCGCCAACCGACAGAGATAGAAGGGAATGTACCATATTGGTTGTTCTTACCAAAACGGCTTGAACCGTCACGACGGATAGTCAGGCTAGCCATATATTTGTCGTCGTAGGTGTAGTTCACCTTACCGAAGAAAGATACCAGAGAGAATCCGTTGCCGTTACCTTCGGCAAACTGTTTGCCAGAACCGGCAGATGGCCACATATAGTCGGGATTGAGTACGGCATACTCATAACGCTTAGCACTGCTGAACTTATAATTCTCGCGATTGACCTCCATACCGATCATGGCGTCACCACGATGCTTGCCAATCTCCAGATTGTAGGTGGCAATGGCGTTCCACATCCAACGCATGGTGTGCTCCTGCTTATCTTCAACGGCATTGTCGGTACGTACCATCTTGCCATTGGCAATAGGATAGGTGAAGAAACGCTGTTCCTTCTGGGTATAGTCCATACCGAGGGTCGTACGAACGGTGAAGTTCTTGAAAGGATTGATACTCAGATGAACATCACCGAACATGCGCCACTGTGTGTACTCGTTGTCCTTCGTGTTGTAAAGCATACTCAGGGGATTCTCACGCTCTGAGTAAGCACCGAGTGCTTGGGCATATTCGCCATTCTCAGCATAAATGGGGAAATTGGGGTTGAACTCCAGAGCATTGCTCAGAATACCACCAGGAGCATCAATACCCTTCGTACGGTTGACAGTGAAGTTCTCACCAATGGTTACCAAACCATCAAACAACTTATAGTCGGCATTGGCACGAGCTGACAAGCGACTGAATTTCGTATCTTTAATGGTACCTTTATTATCGTAATAACCAATTGAGAAGAATGCATTTCCTCGTTCAGAGCCATTGCTGACCGAGAGGTTGTACTGCTGTACGACACCTGTACGTGTCACCTGGTCAAACCAGTCTGTGTCACCTGCACGAACGGTAGCCTTGTCGTCTATGAACATATTCATCGTCATACCATTGAGCTTGGGGTATCCGTTTTGGTCATAACCCCAATCGAAGTTGTAACCGAGACTGTTTTTATTAGGATCAATACCGTCATTGATATTGGCCTGCCAGAAAGCACGTCCCCACTGACTGGCATTCATTGTCTCAATTTTATTCTTGTAGAAAGAGGCTGCAATACTAGCATCGAAGTTCACCTTGATTTTACCCTCCTTACCTTTCTTGGTGGTGATGATGATCACACCGTTGGCAGCACGGCTACCATAGATAGAGGCCGAGGCAGCATCCTTTAACACCTGGATAGACTCAATGTCATTACCATTCAACTCATGCATACCGCTCTGGGTGGGCACACCATCAATGATGTAGAGAGGGTCGTTGTTGTTCAACGTTCCGACACCACGGATACGGACGGTAGCAGCTCCCGAAGGATCACCAGTAGCACTGATATTCATTCCTGGTACACGACCTTGCAGTGCTTTCATCGGGTTGTTTTCGTTCTGCTTGGCAATCTCGTTGACACTGACTACCGAAACAGCACCTGTCAGGTCGGCCTTGCGCTGAGTGGTATAACCTGTTACCACCACTTCGTTCAGTGTCAGAGCGTCCTCCTGCATCGTGACAGTCATGCCGTTGGCAGCAGGCAATTCTTGTGTCAGATAACCGATGTAGCTGAACACGAGGGTTTTTCCAGCTTCGACCTTCAGCTTGAAGTTACCGTCGAAATCGGTTACGGTACCATTGGTGGTACCCTTCTCCATGACGGTGGCACCGATGACGGGGCCCATTGCGTCATTCACAGTTCCCGTAATCTCCTGTTGTGCGTACATTATAGTACATGTAAGCAGGGAGAGGAAACTCAGAATCAGTCTTCTTGTTTGTTTCATTTGCTTGTTATTTTGGTTAGTACTCTTGTTAATAACTGACGCAAAAGTACTATAAAAATATGCGAGCGATTAGAAATTATCGTTCGCATACTAAAAAAAATGTTTCATGGAACAAATGTTGACTATTATGTCAAATCTGTTCAGTCTGTCCGTTTTGACGCAGGTCCATGGGGTATTTGCCGTATTGTTGCTTGAAACATTTAGAGAAATAACCCGGTGTACCGAATCCTACCTCGTAGGCAATCTCTTGAACGGTTTTCGTTGTAGTACAAAGTAATACGTAACCCTGTTGCAGGCGGATCTTACGGAGCAATTCAACGGGGGTGAGCCCGGTAATGACTTTCACGCGACGATATAACTGGACACGGCTCAGACCCATTGCCTCGCCTAAGTCCTCGATTTTCAATTCGGGGTTTGACATCTGGGCTCGGATGGCTTCGTTTAATTGCTCGGCAAAGATCTCGTCCTGTGAACGCGGGGTGGGCAACTGCTCCTTTTCCGTTTCCAAGAATGGACGCATGGGTTGTGGGGCGGCATGGGTGTAGAGCAGGGTCTCTTCCTCGTTCAGCGTCTGTTGCTGACGGATGGCTTTGCGCGTCTGAAGATAAGCTCGCCATATCATGATGATGGCTATTATCAGCACGATAATGGCAATGAAACTGCCAATCAACACTTTGTGCTGGGTGTTGTATAGTCCAAAAGCAGTTTCCAACTTGTCGTGGATGGTTATCATGTGGTCGTTCTGACTCATCAGCTCCATGGATTCCCTTGTAACGAGATCAACGTTGTCGGGAGTGACGACAAAGCCTAACATGGGATTCTCACGTTCAAAAGGTTTACCAGTGAGGATGTCAAGAGCCAAACGGATAATCTTCTCGCCATGGGTAGGGTAGTAATAGGTTCCTATCTGATGGCCTAATGTTACATATTCTAAGCCTTCGTGAGGCATGCCATCAATACCAAGAATCTTAACGCGTCCTTCTACATCCTGTTCCACGACAGCCTTGTAAACGCCTGTCGCCATACCATCGTTGTGGCAAAAGATGAAAGTGTGGTCTAACTGTGAACTGTCTGTTTTGCGGAGCGAGTCAATCAGTTCAGTGGCAAGACGGCAGGAAGTGTCGCTTGCCCAATCACTCTTCCTACAGATGTACTCGACCTCTGGCAATTCCTCCATTGACTTTTCAAAACCAAGATGGCGTTCCAGTGCCGGTGTGCTACTTAACAGTCCTGTAATCTCCATCACCACAGGTTTCTTATTTCTTGTTTCTCGCCCTTTATCTCTGACAAGGGAGGCAATATACTGACCTACAATGTAACCAGCTTCAAAGTTGTTGCCACCAATAAAAGCCGTATAGTCTGCACTGGTCTTACGGTCGAAACTGACGACGGGGATGCCGGCTTTGAGAACTCGGGCAATGGCATCGTTGATGACTTTCGTGTCCTCATAGGGGGCAACTACCATAAGATCGATATCTGTCTGTGCTAAGCTGTCAATCTGACGAGCTTGAACTTCAGGTTCGTCATACGAATTAACGATGTCCACCTTGACATCGTGCTCATAGAGGTGTTGGGCAGCCATCATCTCCTGATTCACCTTCTCGCGCCAGGGACCCTTAGAACATTGAGCCACACCTATTTTATATACCCTCTCGTTGTCGGAGCAGGCAGTCAACAGCAGAAATAGTGCTGGAAGAAATATCCAAATAGTCTTCTTCATCATTGTCAATTTAGTTTTCTGTGTGCAAAGATACAAAAAAAACTATTACCTTCCATACTATTGTCGAAAAAAAAGCCCAGACACTATCGACAGTGCCTGGGCGGATTGGTTAGTAATCCTGAAATACAATCTTTCCTTTTACTAAACTAAAAACTACTATTAACCAATTTTACTAACTAGATGTCTTAGATAGACATTAGGTATTCGATGCTGTTCTTAGCCAACTTCAGGATGTTGTCCTGATAGGCGTTGTTCTTGGGGTGGGCGCTGATATCGTTAGTGCCATCCTCGTTCTTCATAGAGAACTCGCAACCGCCATTACCAATGCAGAGCACGGTGCCGCAACCCTTCTGGAATCCATCAGGAGCCTTCTCGGCACCCTTGGCCTCCCAGACGTTCAACTGGCTGACCCACTTCGCCTGACCGTCCCATGTGGCGAGAGGATAGATACCATATTCCTCAGTAATCGATTTGTAGCACTCTTCCGTATCGTTATTCAATTCGGTCAGAATATTTGGAATGTCGTAGAACACCATGTTGTGGTTCTCTGTCCATCCTGCACCCTTCATAGCGATAGCAGCAAAGCATTCGTTGTTCAGTTTCTCAACAGTCATGCCATTGTAGATAGCATGTTTGCTGTAGTCCATGGTGAACTTGCCTGTATTGACGCAAACTGCCATCTTCCAAACATCATTGTTGATGAAGCCACGACCTGTGTCGATGCCAGGTGCTGTGCGAAGGAGAGATGTTTTAACACGGTTGATGGTTCCGATGTATGGCACGGCATACGACCACAGCAGCAGGTTGCCACCATTCTTGACATATTGCTCGATAACAGGAGCTGCATTCTTAGCTACGTCAGAGAAATTCCAAACATCGTCAGCACTTCCCTCGTCAAAGTCGCGCAACCAGAAGAGCATGCGGTAGTCTTCGATATTCTCAACGGTGCTGATATTGCCAAAGTAAACATATTCCCCCTTTGGATAAGTTTCCTTGAACCAGAGCCATGCTGAGGCTTCGTCATCATCGCCTTTCTCCAGCAGTTCCTCGGGAGTAGCATATTCAGACAGGAAGGCTGGAATCTTACCACCAATCTTGGTAGAAGCAGAGATAGGCAGCGCCTTACCCTCGGCATTCTGAGCAATGAGGGTTGCTTCCCAACGTTCCTTCATCTCAACACCCTTGATGGTGTAGGAAGTGCCGGTAACGGTTTCAGTAATCTTCTTAGAACCATCGCCGTTGACCAATGTGAGAATATAGGAAGTAGCATCCTCTGCTGCATTCCAAGTGACTTCCAGATTGTGCTCATCGTCAGAGATATCTACCTGAGTCATCTTCAGGTTCTCTGGGGCTGTAGCACCACCACGTGTGTAGCTGGTCATCACACCCTTAGAGGTAGCATCGCCATTGGTATATTTGAAGAGGAACTCGTAGAGCTGGTTGGTCTCCAGGTTCTTGAGTGTGAAGGAATTACCCTCAATAGTAGTCAGACCCTGAGTCTGTGAACCATTCTTGAAGACAGCCACCTGCATCTGAGCACCTGTTGGCACCTGCGACCAAGTGAGCGTGTAGTCGTAATCGTTAGCACCGCTGGCTGCACCAGAGATGGTGGTGACATCGGGAGCTGGCAATTGCATGGCAGCAGAACCTGGGAGGTCTCTGTCCTGACAGGAAGCCAACAGCAGGACGCCCATCAGTGCTGCACCTATTTTATTATATATAGTCTTCATAATTACTTTAATTTTTCAGTTCTTCAATTTTTTAATTCTTAATAGCCTTTGTTCTGATGGTAGAGTCCCTGAACATAGTTCATCTGGTTAGATGCGATGGGGAAATACTCGTTCTTACCCTTGGTGAAGAAGGCATCCTTATAGTAGAGGGCATAGGTCTGACCATCGTATTCGTCGGTCTTTTCAGAAGCGAAGTAAGCATTGAGCGTTTCAGAGAGCATACCCCAACGACGCAGGTCGAAGAAGCGGTGTCCTTCCATAGCCAGTTCTACACGGCGTTCCCAGCGCAGAGCCTTGCGAGCATCGTCCTTAGAGGCGAAGTTACCGTACTTACTGATTTCGCACTGATCCTTA
This sequence comes from uncultured Prevotellaceae bacterium, assembly GCA_900316645.1. Classification (GTDB taxonomy): domain Bacteria; phylum Bacteroidota; class Bacteroidia; order Bacteroidales; family Bacteroidaceae; genus Prevotella. The sequence goes on along the minus strand of ONDP01000016.1, from coordinate 35,478 downwards.
GCATAGCCGATAAGTGACTTCGCATTGATGTCTTTTGCTGCACGGTCGCGGATGGTGTTGATGATTTCCAAAGCCTCGCCGTTAAAGTCACCGCTCTCGATGAGGGCCTCGGCACGCATCAGCATCACATCTGTATAGCGCAGCACGTAGTCGTTCTGGGCAAATGCCTGCCAGGGGTTGTCGTAGGTCTCACCCTTAGAACGTTGAGGAATCTCCTTCATAGAGCAGTAGTAACCGTAGGTGTTAGGAGTACGGCTGTTCTTCTTCTCCAGGGTGAAATCAGCCTCGTATTTGTAAGGATAGGTAGGCATACCGACGGTGTGGAACAGACGTGGGTCGTACTTGTACTTTAAATCGGCACCCAAAGTGAGGATGGCATTATGATCCTCGTCGAAATTATCCATAGGCAGACCGTTCTTGGTCTTGAAGGCGTTGACCAGGTTCTGTGAAGGCTTGTGGAAGTCCCAACCGCACGACCACATGAGCCATACACCATTCAGCATGTTCGACCAGTTGGCACGTCCGTAGAGCGTACCGTCGTCGGCTTTGTTAGAGTGCTGTACGGCAAAGATACTCTCGCAAGAATTGGCATAGTCCTGTAGGAAGATATGACCGTAGGTGTCGAGATAGTCGTATTTTGAATTCTTGACCACTTCGGTATATTCAATCACCTTCTTGATTTTTGCCTGGTCAACATGAGCGTAGCCCGTGGTAGCCTCGTAGCCGTCACCGTATGCCCAGTTCAGATAAACCTTGGCAAGATAGGCAGCGGCAGCCACCTTGTGGGCACGTCCAGTCTTGCCAGGATCGGCCTCTGCCAGATTCTCGTAAGCATATTGGAAGTCGTCGATAATCAACTGCATGAGGTCGTCGTGCGAGCTCTGTGGAGTAGCCTCGATAGCGGCATTGTCCATACCTTCAGTGATGAAAGGCACTTCATACCACATCTGCTGCAATTTGTAATAGAAATGGGCACGCAGGAAACGAGTCTCAGCCTTCAGTTGCTTGATATTAGCAGTCTCCTCCACATTCTGCATGGCTTCCAAAGCACGGTTGCAACGAGAGATAGCACTGTATAGTTGATACCACAGTTCGTCGAATTCACCACGGTCGGGCTGTAAGGTAGAGAAAATCTCCATGGGGTGATAGCCGGTGTCGTTCTCGCCGGAGCCACCTTTGAGACAGTCGTCGGCACTCATGTCGCCATATGGCCACAGGTTGAAGGGATAGGAATACCAGTCATCGCCCAGTTTGGCGTATGCTGCGGTGACAAGTTTCTCAGGGCTTGAGAACGCTGTTCCTTCATCGAGCGTACCCTGAGGCTTCAAATCATCAACGCTACATGATACTGCAAGGGCAGAAAGCAGCAAGGACGCGATATATATATTAATCTTTTTCATAATTCTTGTTTTTTTAGCGGTAGCAAATTATTCACTTTTCTCTTTTCACTATTACCTTCTTAAAATCCTAGCTGTATTCCGAATGTGAATGAAGCTGTATGAGGATAGTTCCATGCTGTGTTCTCAGGATCAGAGCATGTCAGTGAGCTTGACTTGATGGTCAGCAGGTTGTCGCCAGAGAGATAAATGCGGGCACTGGAAAGCAGCAATTTCTTGACCAGAGAATCGGGTATGCGGTAGCCCAATTGCAGGGTACGTAATTTGATGTAGGAGCCATTCTCGACAAAGTAGGATGACATACGACCCTCGTCGGCACCGTTAGATGTGGTCAAAGCAGGAATGGTAGAGCCTGGGTTGGCTGGTGTCCATGCGTTGATAACGCGTTCACCCTTATTAGAACCGGCATCGGTGATGCTCCAGAAGTCAGTCTGGTATTTCTGGGTGTTGATAACGTCAACACCAGATACTCCCTGCCAGAACATGGTGAAGTCAAAGTCCTTGTAACCAAGGTTGACATTGAAACCGTATGAGAAGTTGGGCACTGGATTGAATACCCATGTGCGGTCGGCCTCGTTAATCTTGCCGTCACCATTGAGGTCGGCATATTTCAGACCACCCACGCGGGCACCGGCCTGTCCGGAAGCCAGCACTTCCTCGCGCGACTGATAGAGTCCTTCAGCCACATAACCGATGAGAGAACCATAGGCTTTTCCGTCCTGAGCCAAGTTGTGGAAGTCATTGTGCTCGTAAGAGTTCTTAGACTTCTCAGGCAGATAGGTCACCTTAGAGCGGAAGAAGTCGAAGTTACCGGTGATGTCGTAAGAGAGTCCGTAGGAGGTCTTATGACGATAGCCCAGGTTGAGTTCCATACCCCAGTTCTTCAGTGTAGGACCGTTGATCCATGTCTGACCACCGAAACCGATGGCACCGAGGAAGGCGGGTTGAACGAGCATATCCTTGGTTTCCTTGAAGAAAAGGTCGTAAGAACCATAAAGGTCACCTCCGAAGAGTGAGAAGTCGGTACCGAAGTTCCACTGAGAAGAAGACTCCCACTTCAGGTCTTCGTTGGCAGACTGTGACTTATAGTAACCTGAAGGCAGTGTGCCTGAGCCCTGTAGATTGACATCGTATGCGGTAGAGTTCTCGCGGCTTGAACCGTAGTCGGCTACATAGAGTCCGTAGTGAGCGATATTAGAATTCATGCCCTGGTTACCGGTAACACCATAGCTGGCGCGGATTTTCCAGTCGCGGAGCCAATCGGCCTTGATATGCTTTGAGAGACGATAACCGAGAGATACAGAGGGGAAAGTACCATACTGGTGATTCTTACCGAAACGGCTGGAACCGTCGTGACGTAATGTAAATGAAGCCAGCAGTTGGTCGTTCCAGTTATAGTCGATCTTGCCGAAGTAAGACATCAGCTTGTAACCGTCACCAGCACCGCGAACGGTCTGGATGCCAGTACCGGCACTGGGCCACATATAGTCGATTGTTTCCAGGGGATAGTTCACACGACGTCCGGCAAAGTCGATGCCATTGTCCTGATGAGCCTCCAGTCCGAGCAGGATATTGAGGTTGTGGTTCTCGGCGATATCAAAATTATACTGAGCAGTGTTCGACCATGTCCACTTTGTGCTGTGGGTCTGAGCCAGTTCACTGGCATTGGTGTCATTGTTGACAACGTCAGAGTGCCAGGTGTGAGTCAGTGCGCGGATGTAACTATTGGTATAGTCGATACCGAAGTTAGAACGGATCAGCAGTCCTTCGATGGGGGTGATGTCGGCATAGGCGTTGGCAAAGATGCGCCATTTCTTCAAACGGTTGTCCTTGTTATGATAGAGCTCGCGCATTGGGTTCTGGCGGTCCGACATACCACCTACAGGACCGGAGAATGTCTCGCCGTCAATCTCGTAAACGGGCAGCGTGGGCGCCATTTTCAGGGCGTTCTCCAGAGGTGCACAATCTACATTATTAGAATAAGAGAAGGCAGCATTCTCACCAATCGTCACAATCTTGTTGATTTTGTAACTGCTGTTGAAACGAGCTGAGAAGTTCTCGAAATCAGTATGCTTCAAGACACCGGTGGCCTTCTTATATCCGGCTGAGAAAAGCATGGTGGTTTTTTCAGAGGCCTTTGACAATGAAACGTCGTAGTTCTGAGTGACACCAGTGCGTCCAATCTGGTCAACCCAATCGGTATCGCTGAACGGCATGGTCTGCTTGGCATTCATATAACCATTGTAGAAACCACCGATATGATATGTATCCATCATACCGGTATTGGGGTTATAGACAGTGATAGGCTTACCACCCTCAACATTAAGTCCAAGACCATAGTTTGCGGCATAGTCCTCAGGATTCTTGCCGTCGTTGAGAGCAGCCTGTACAAGAGCAGTAGCATACTGCTGACTGTTGAGCAACTTCATCTTTTGTGTCATCCACGCTACAGAGATGGAAGCGTTGAAGTCAATATTGATCTTGTCGCTCTTCTTACCTTTCTTGGTTGTGATAATAATCACACCATTGGCAGCGCGGCTACCATAGATAGAAGCCGAAGCAGCATCTTTCAATACTTGCATCGTCTCAATGTCGTTGGTGTTCAAACTGTTGAGCGAACCACTGTATGGCACACCGTCAACAATGAAGAGAGGAGCAGTACTTGATCCACCCATAGAACCGATACCACGGATTTGTACGTTGGCTTCGCCAGAGGGAGAGCCATTAGTGGTGATGGTCATGCCAGGTACCTTACCCTGCAGAGAAGCCATGGGGTCGGTGGTGCTGGCCTTGAAGTCCTTTGTTTCAACAACACCTACTGATCCGGTCAAATCGGCCTTGCGTTGAACCTGATAACCAGTGATGACAACCTCGTTCAGTAGTTGGGCATCATCTTTCATTGTTACTGTCATCCCGTTCTGGGCTGGCATCTCAACAGTCTGGTAACCGATGTAGGAGAAGACAAGGGTCTTGCCTGCTTCAACCTTCAACTTAAAGTTACCATCGAAATCGGTAACGGTACCGTTAGTAGTACCTTTCTCCATGACGGTGGCACCGATGACGGGGCCCGTAGCGTCATTCACAGTTCCTGTAATCTCCTGTTGCGCGTACATTATAGTACATAGAAGCAGGGAGAGGAAACTCAAAGTGATTCTTTTCGCTTGTTTCATTTGCTTGTTAAAAATTGGTTAGTACTCTTGTTAATTTGTGACGCAAAAGTACTACTAATAATAGCAGGTGGATAAAACAGATGTTTCATAGAACTAAAAAAATCGTTCAATGTAACATATTTGTTAAACATTGAACGATTTTTATTAATTCTTCTTGATATCACCAGGTAATATCCCGAATTCGTCTTTGAAGCATTTGGTGAAATAGCTGGGGGCTGTGAATCCCACTTGATAGGCTATTTCACTAACGGAGAGGTCGGTGGTCTGAAGAAGTATCTTGCTACGGTTGAGGCGACTCAGACGGATGATATCGACTGGGGTTCGACCTGTCTGCTGCTTCACCTTTCGATAGAGTTGTACGCGACTGACTCCCATCTGGGCAGCCAGTTCCTCTACACCGAAATCACTGTTACCTATCTGTTCCTGTACATGCTGACGTAATAATTCCAGGAAACGGGCATCGGCATCACCTTCTATCTGCTCTATCTCCTCGGGTGTTACCTCGGTGATTTGCGGTCTGGGCTCGGAGGCTTGGGGGGTGGTGTCTGAAGTCTGAGGGCTGATGTCTGAGGGTTGAGGAGTGAGCGGAGAGTTGACCACCATGGAGAAAGCCTGGCGTTCCAAACGATGGCGACGGCGCATATTGGTGATGATGATAATCGCACTGATGGTAATGATGAAGATGATGACTTCCATAAGGATAGTGATGGCTCGTTGGGTGTCGAGTTCCATCATATAGTTGTCTGCCTTCTCGTGCAGTTGATCGAGGTAGGCAGACTGGCGCATTATTTCCTCACTCTCCATATGTAGAACGTATGCATTGTCGCGTGTGACGAGGGCTGACTTCAGCAAATACTCTTTCTTGTATGGTTTCTTTTCAAGAATTTCGAGTGCAAGTTGGATGAGCTTGTCGCCATGGGTGGGGTAGATGTAACTGGCTTCTAACAGGGAGTCGCGCACCAGTTGAATACCTCCATCCTTACCAGGCAGTCCGTCGATACCGCTGTAACGCGTAGTGCTGAATGTGGAGCGCCTAGAGCTGGCGAGGGCTTTACGAGCGCCCATCGCCATGCGGTCGTTCTGTCCGAAGACATAGTCGATGCCTTGTGCTGCCTGTTTTTGCCCTTCGGCAGTGTTCATCCACTCTTTCACGGCATTGACGGCACTTTGCTCCGTCCAGTCGCCCTGTAGCGTGGCCACAACCTCTATATCGGGATATTGAGACATGGCTTCGGCAAAGCCCTTGTGGCGGTCAATGGCCGGTGACGATCCTTTCAGTCCCATGATTTCTATCACGCGTCCATGCCCTTTCAACTGTTGGGCAATAAACTCTCCCAGGGTATGCCCCATTTCATGATTGTCTGCACTGATGAAGGCGGTGTATTTCTTTGTGTCGGTTTTTCGTTCGAACACAATGACAGGGACTCCTCTTTCAAAAGCGCGGTCAATGGCCGGTGAGATAGTTTTTACTTGGTTGGGGGCAACAATCAGTAAGTCGATGCCTGTTCCGAGCAGACTGTCGATTTGCTGCACTTGACGCTCGTCGTTATCATTAGCTGACGTAAAGCGCAGTTCCACGTTGCCATTGATATAGGCTCCCATACGCAGCTCGGCATTTTGCTTCTCGCGCCAAATGTCCTGCGAGCATTGGGAAACGCCAATCACAAATTCTGGCTCTTGTCTACTGCAACTGGTGATGATCAGGAGCAGTGATACAACAATAGTAGTTTTTAGGTAATACCGCATAGTAATTTGTATTGTTGGTTAAATTGGTTAGTTGGTTCGTGTCTTATGGCTGGCTTTCGCCCTCGATGTATTCCTCGAGGAACATGTGTTCTCCGTCAAAGACGGCGTAGGTGAACTGGGAAATCCAGTCGCCGAGAATCATCAGTCGGGTGTGGCGTTCGAGTTTGATGTCCAACTCGATGTGCCGATGACCGAAGATAAAGTAGTCGATATTGGGATGCTCTTCTATATAGTCTTTGGCAAAGAGCACAAGATGTTCCCGTTCTTCTCCCATATAGGTGGGTTCGTCGGTCTCTTTATGCTTGATGTAGCTGTGCTTTGCCCAGGTGAGTCCGAAACTGACACCCCATCGCGGATGGAGCGCCGAGAAGAGCCACTGGCACACTTTGTTGTGGAATATGGCACGAATGACTTTGAACGACTTGTTGGGGTCGCCCATGCCGTCACCATGAGCCAGGAAGAACTCCTTGCCGTAAATCTCGGTGGTTTCGGGCTTTTTGTGCAGGATGACACCGCATTCCTTTTCCAGGTATTCGTAGGCCCATATGTCGTGGTTGCCTGTGAAATAGTGCACCTCGACACCCATGTCAGTCAGTTCGGAGAGCTTGCCTAAGAAACGGGTGAATCCCTTGGGCACTACATATCGGTATTCATACCAGAAGTCGAACATATCGCCCAGCAGGTAGATGGCTGCAGCCTTCTCCTTAATGCTGTCAAGGAAACGCACCAATCTACGTTCCTGCATCCGTTGATGTGGGACAGCCAGCGATCCGAGATGGGCATCTGAAAGGAAATAGACGTTCTTCATCATTGACAATTGAGAATTAATCAAGTCCTAACTCGACACGAGCTTCTTCGCTCATCATACTCTGATCCCAAGCAGGCTCGAAGACGAGATTGACATTGGCACCCTCGATGCCTTCGACGCTCTCTACCTTCGTGCGTACATCTTCTAATATAAAGTCGGCAGCGGGACAATTGGGGGCTGTGAAGGTCATATCCAAGTCAACCGAAGCATCCTCCTGGACATCAATCTTATAGATCATGCCCAGGTCATAGATGTTAACGGGAATCTCAGGATCATAGACCGTTTTCAGTACATCGACTATCCTTTCTTCCAACTTAGTTTTTTCTTCTTGTGTCATTTCTTTGCACTATTTTTGTGCAAAGATACAAAAAAAACTCAATTTTCAATCATTAATTCGCAATTTTCAATAGCCAATTGTCAATTATCAATTATCAATTGTCAATTATCAATTATCAATTGTCAATTATCAATTGTCAATTCTCAAAGCTCTCATGGCGTTGAGTACTGCAAGAACGGTGACACCGACATCGGCAAAGACTGCAAGCCACATGGTAGCGAGACCGAAGGTGGCAAGCAACAGAACGGCCACCTTCACGCCGATGGCAAAGTACACGTTCTGGTGGGCTATACTCAGCGTACGACGAGCGATGCGGATAGCGAGGGCAATCTTAGAGGGCTGGTCGTCCATGATGACAACATCTGCTGCTTCGATAGCTGCGTCGCTGCCCAGTCCTCCCATGGCAATTCCTATATCCGCACGGGCTAGTACAGGGGCGTCGTTGATGCCGTCGCCAACGAAGAGTGTCTGGCTATTAGCTGTTGACTGTTGGCTAGTGACGATTTCGTCCATGAATGTCACCTTGTCGGCAGGGAGGAGTTCAGCATGGTATTCGTCGATGTGGAGTTGCTTGGCCACATGGTCTGCCACTTCCTTGCGGTCGCCCGTCAGCATGACGGTCTTCCCGACGCCCAGTGCCTTGAGTTGAGTAATGGCTTCGGCACTGTCGTCTTTGATTTTATCGTTGATGACGATATGTCCTGCATAGACGCCGTCGATGGCTACGTGGATGATGGTGCCCACATGATGGCAGTCGTGCCATTTGGCGCCAATGCTGTCCATCAGTTTCGTGTTACCTACAGCCACCCGATGTTCTTCAACACTGGCCACGATGCCATGTCCAGCTATTTCTTCTATGTCGGATATGCGACAGCCGTCGGTGGCTTCGTCGGGGAAGGCATCGCGCAGGGCAGCCCCAATGGGGTGGGTGGAGAAATGCTCGACATGGGCTGCCAGATGGAGCAATTGGTGTTCTGAACAAGTGTCGGGATGAACTGCCTCGACGGCAAATTGTCCATGGGTGAGCGTTCCTGTCTTGTCGAAGACGACGGTCTTTATCTTGGCAAGGATATCCATATAGTTGGCTCCCTTCACGAGTATGCCATGGCGCGAAGCACCGCCTATGCCCCCGAAGAAGGTGAGCGGTACACTGATAACCAATGCGCAGGGGCAGGAGACGACCAGGAACATCAGGGCACGGTAGAGCCAGGTGGGAAATGATGAGTGAAAAGTGAAGAGTGAAGAATTTGCTACCGCTATATAGAGGGGAGGGAGGATGGCGATGGCAATGGCGGCACAAACTACGATGGGGGTGTAGATGCGGGCAAAGCGGGTGATGAAGGCCTCGCTCTGCGACTTGTGTTCGCTGGCATTCTCAACCAGTTCAATAATCTTGGAAACGGTGCTCTCTCCGAAATTCTTGGTGGTGCGTACACGGATAACTCCCGACAGGTTGATGCAGCCGGAAATGACCTCGTCATCGACAGTTATCTCGCGGGGCATTGATTCGCCTGTGAGTGCAACAGTGTTAAGGGAAGAAGTCCCCTCAATCACTACACCGTCGAGCGGCACTTTCTCTCCGGGGCGGACTACAATGACAGAGCCGACTTCAACTTGGTCAGGAGATACTTTCTGGAGTTGGGCGTCCCCACATGCTACATTGGCGTAGTCAGGACGGATGTCCATGAGGTGGGAGATACTTTCGCGGCTTTTTCCTTCGGCATAGCCCTCAAAGAGTTCGCCAACCTGAAAGAACAGCATAACGAAGACGGCTTCAGGAAACTGGTTTTCGGCACCCGGGAGAAAACCGATGCAAAGGGCTCCAATGGTAGCTACTGACATCAGGAAATGTTCGTCGAAGGCATGGCCATGGGCTATTCCCTCAGCTGCTTCTTTCAGCGTGTCGTGACCTATCACAAGGTAGGGTACGAGATAGACGAGAAGCAATTGCCATGTAGGCAACTGGAATTTGTGTTCGATGACGACAGCTAATACCAACAGGCTGGCACTGGCAAAAATCAGTGATAACTGGTGAATCAATCCATCGTGATGGTGTTCATGATGGTGTTCGTGATGATGCTCGTGCTCATTGGCACAACATTTGTCGTGATGATGTTCGTGTGACATACCTTTACTTTTTATTTGTTTCTGAGTGCAAAGGTATGGAAAGAGTTCTGCAACTTAGTTGCAAATGGAGAAAAAGTGTCGATTTTTGCAACCCGATTGCAAGAAAGACTTAGATGCGCCCCTCTTCGTTATAACTGTAGTAGGCTCCGTCGGTAACGATGACGTGGTCCTGAAAAGAAATGCGCATGGTGTTACATGCTGCTCGCAGACTGTGAGTCAAATCGTCGTCCATCTTGCTGGGGCGCAGACTGCCAGAAGGGTGGTTGTGGCAGACGGCAAGGATGGTGGCCTTGGAGAGCAGCGCCTCGCTTAGGATGATACGGATATCAACGGCTACTTCGGTGATACCTCCATGGGATATGCGCACTTTTTTGATGAGTTTGTGATTCTGGTTCATCAGCAGGACCCAGAACTCCTCCACGTCCAGGTCTTGCATAATGGGATGCATGTGGTTATAGATGCGTGTTGCCGTACCGCAGTCGGGGCGCTCTTCAGCAGTTTCCCTTTGTCGGCGCTTTCCCAGTTCACAGGCAGCTAGGATGGTGATGGCTTTTGCTTCACCGATGCCCTTGTAGCCACACAACTGATGAATGGACATTTTTCCAAGGGAATTGAGATTGTTGTTGCAGTCATTCAAGATGCGCTTCATCAGTTCAACGGCACTTTCGCCTGGTGAACCGGAACCTACAAGGATGGCCAGCAGTTCGGCATCACTCAATGCCTGAGGTCCCTTGTCACGCAGTTTCTCGCGGGGCTGGTCTTCTTCAGCCCAATGGGCTATCGTCAGTTTTTCAGACATTATGAATAGAAGTTTTTCTCGAAAGCGGTAAATTCGTCTTGTTTCAGGACACAACGCTTCCACCAACTCTCGATGAATCCGAATCCATAGCCCATCAGTTGGACAAAGGCGGCAGGAATACTTAAGAATCCTACTTTGATGCTTTTGTTCTGTATGGATGAATCAACACAGATAATCAGACTGTAAAGTAAGATTGGTAGCCACGGGGCAGCACAAAGCCAAAACCAGCGATGTACATCATCATAGTGCATCAAGACGCGCCCAACAGCTGAGATGAGTATAAGACCGATGACTCCGAGGGTAAAGACGGTGGGCAGGAGATGAACGAGTTTCAAGGTGCCGGGATGGCGTTTCTCCAGATTGATACGGGCAATACCGCTGTTGTAAACCTGTCGGAAGAACTTGCGGAAGTCAGTGCGCCGTTTATGCCATACCCATGCATCAGGGAAGAGGCGCGGCTGATAGCCTGCCTCGACAATGCGATAGGAGAAGTCGATGTCCTCGCCGAAGCGCATCTTCGAAAAACCACCCAACTTCTGATAGACGTCGCGGCGGATGCCCATGTTGAACGAGCGGGGGTAGAACTTGTCGAGCTTTGCCTTGCCCCCACGAATACCTCCGGTGGTGAAGAAGGAGGTCATCGAGTAGCTGATGGCTTTCTGCACGGGAGTGAACGACGGATGAGACGCATCGGGACCGCCGAAGGCAATTGAAAATTGAGAATTGACAATTGACAATTGAGAATTGACGGCGGCAAGATAGCCATTGGGTAGGACGACATCGGAATCGAGGATGATGACGTACTCACCTTGAGCACGCTCTACACCATAGTTGCGGCTCTGTCCGGGACCGCTGTTCTCCTTGTTGTAATAATGCAAATCAAGGATGCCTGCGTACTTGTCGCAAACATCCTTGCATGGTTTCTGTGAACCGTCCTCAACAATCACCACCTCAAAGTCTTTAAGTGTCTGAGAACAAAGGCTCTCAAGCAACTCGTCCACTTCGTCAGGGCGATTGAAAACAGGAACGATAATCGAATACTTCAATTGTCAATTGGAATTACTCCTTTACACGGTTCAAGTAGCTGCCGTCGCGGGTGTCAACCTGAATCAGGTCGCCCTCGTTGATGAAGAGGGGAACGCGAACCTCAACGCCGGTCTCCAGTGTAGCAGGCTTGGTGGCGTTGGTAGCGGTGTCACCCTTGATACCCGGCTCTGAGTGAGTAACGCGAAGATTGGTCTTCACGGGCATCTCAGCGAAGAGAACGGTGCCGTCGGTTGTGTCGCTGACTACTGATACAACGTCGCCTTCCTTCATATACTCATGACCGATAACGAGGTCGTTGGCAATGGGAATCTGCTCAAAAGTCTCCTGGTTCATGAAGATGCGGCCTTCCTGATCCTCATAGAGATACTGATAGTCGCGGTGCTCGATAACAACATCTTCCAGTTTTTCACCAATGTTGTAGCGACGCTCCAAAACGCGTCCGTCAGTAACGTTCTTCAACTTGATGTTCATAATGGTGTTACCCTTACCTGGTTTACGATGCTGGAAATCGATGCAAACCCAAATGGCACCATCCATACGGATAGCGGTACCTTTCTTAATGTCTTGTGAATTAATCATATAAAATAGCTATTTTGATATATAAAATTCGTTTTGCGGGTGCAAAGGTACGAAAAAAAGTGAAAAGTGAAAAGTGAAAAGTGAAAAATTTGCTCAGAAACTTGCATAATTCGAATTTTATGTGTAATTTTGCACCCCGATTCATGGAATAATAACAATAAAAAAGATAATAAGCAATGAAAAGAACATTTCAGCCACACAATCGCCGCCGCGTGAATAAGCATGGCTTCCGCGAGCGCATGGCAACAAAGAATGGACGTCGCGTACTGGCTTCTCGCCGTGCTAAGGGACGTAAGAAGTTAACAGTATCTAGCGAGAACCACGGAAAGTAATATCCGTCCATCGAAGAGAAAGAGAAAAGAAATGTCGGGAGTAGACTTCATGTCAGCTCTCGATTTTTTTTTTGTATATAATTTGGCATTATCGAGAATTCTTTGTACTTTTGCCGTTTAGATAGTGGAGTATTATATATAAATAATGAACGTGAAGGAATTCATGAGCAAGATAATGAGCAAGGTTGGCGGCTTTTACGTAATTCTCAACCTGTTGGGTATGGCCCTCGTTGTGGTGGTGCTATGCCTGATAGTGAAATTCGGTTTGGCTGTCTATACGCATCATGGCGAAGGTATAGCCGTTCCGGATTTGAAGGGTATGTCTTACCATAAGGCACGACTGTTGTTGGAGGAGAACCAATTGAATATCGTGGTCAGTGACTCAGGTTTTGTCAAGACGATGCCTGCAGACTGTATCTTAGCCCAGACACCCGGTTTTGGTTCCAAGGTGAAGTCGGGACATACTATCTATGTGACCGTTAACTCCCCCTCATCGCCTACATTCGCCATTCCTGATATTGTGGATAATTCCAGTTTCCGTGAGGCCGAGGCCAAACTGATGGCTATGGGCTTCCGACTGACAGAACCGCAAAAGGTGGTGGGCGAGAAAGACTGGGTGTATGGTATCATTTGTCGAGGCAGACGCGTGTCGAATGGCGATCGTGTTCCTATTGACTATCCGCTGACACTGATGATTGGTACAGGAACCTATGATGAGGAAGATGCAGCCCTGGACGAGTTTGTTGAACCTACTTATGAAGCAGACCCAACTGAGGGCATGCATGAGCAGCCGACTAATCCTGCAACAGGAACTCATGAAGTAGATGAATTTGTGGAAGTGAAGGCCCCATGACGGAAGAATTGGACGATATAGTCTTGTTGGAAGACGGTGACGGTGAACAGGGTGAACTCTACGAGCACCTTCGGATGGAGGTGGATCGTGGACAGGTGCCTGTGCGTATCGACAAGTACATGTCGGAACATGTGCAGCATTCCTCACGCAATCGTATCCAGAAGGCTGCCGATGCCGGATTCATCCAAGTCAATGGTACTCCCGTCAAGAGTAACTATAAGGTACGCCCAGGCGATGTCATCACCCTGATGCTTGACCGCCCTCATTACGACACCACGATAGAGCCGGAGGATATTCCCTTGGATATTGTCTATGAAGACGACCAGCTGATGGTTATCAACAAACCGGCAGGTATGGTGGTGCATCCGGGATGTGGTAATTTTCATGGTACACTGGTTAATGCCATCGCGTGGCATTTACGCGATTTGCCTTCCTACGATCCTAACGACCCTTCTGTGGGACTCGTTCATCGCATAGACAAGGACACCAGTGGTCTCTTGGTCATTGCCAAGACCCCAGAGGCAAAGACAGAACTCGGTGCACAGTTCTTCAACCATGATACGCATCGCAGTTATAATGCACTGGTATGGGGTAATTTCAGCGAGGAAACGGGACGTATTGAAGGCAATATAGGGCGCGACCCTAAAGACCGGCTTCGTATGGCAGTTTTCCCTCCCGGCTCTGAGACGGGCAAGAGTGCTGTGACACACTATCGGGTGTTGGAGCGCTTCGGGTATGTAACACTGGTGGAGTGCCGCTTGGAAACAGGACGCACCCATCAGATCAGGGCTCACATGAAACATATCGGGCACCCGCTCTTCGGCGACGAGCGTTATGGGGGGACTGAAATACTGAGGGGAGAGCGTACAGCTTCCTACAAGGCATATATACAGAATTGTTTTAAACTCTGTCCCCGTCAGGCACTTCATGCCCGTACGCTGGGGTTTGTTCATCCCGTCACTGGTCAGCAGATGGACTTCACGTCCGATTTAGCCAGCGATATGGAGGCACTGTTAGATAAATGGAGAAAATATTTTAAAAGTAATAATACATGATGAATAATTTAAAACGTGTCATTGCCATCGTTTGTGGTGGCGATTCTTCCGAGCACGATGTCTCATTGCGCTCAGCTCAAGGTCTTTATTCCTTCTTCGATAAGGAGAGGTATGATGTCTATATTGTGGATGTCAAAGGACAGAAATGGAACGTTGAACTGCATGACGGTACAACAACTCCCATCGATCGTAACGATTTCTCGTTTGTAGAGAACGGCAAGGCAAAGCGCTTCGACTATGCCTATATCACCATTCATGGCACTCCTGGCGAAAACGGTATCATGCAGGGCTATTTCGACTTGGTGGGTGTGCCTTACAGCACCAGTGGTGTATTGGTTGAGGCTATGACTTTCGATAAGTTCGTTCTCAACCAGTATCTGCGTGCCTATGGTATTCTGGTGGCCGATTCGCTGCTGATTCGTAAGGGCTACGAGGAAGTGGTGAGCGACGACGAGGTGGAACAGCGCATCGGTATGCCTTGTTTCGTGAAACCGGCTAGTGACGGTTCTTCATTCGGAGTGTCGAAGGTGAAAGAGGTCGATCAGTTAGCACCGGCTATCCGTAAGGCTATGCTGGAGAGTCCGGAAGTGATGGTCGAGCAATACCTGAAGGGTACTGAGATTACGATGGGTATCTATAAGACGAGGGAGAAGTCAGTGCCTTTCCCCATCACCGAAGTGGTAACCCAGAACGAGTTCTTCGACTATAATGCCAAGTATAATGGACAGGTGCAGGAGATTACACCAGCCCGTATCTCTGAAAACTTGGCGCGTCGTGTGCGCGAGATAACCAGTCATATCTATGATATTCTGCATTGCAACGGTATCATCCGCATTGACTACATCATTTCTCCTGAGGGCAAGATTTACATGCTGGAGGTTAACACCACACCGGGTATGACTCCCACCAGCTTTATCCCTCAGCAAGTCAAGGCTGCCGGCCTTAACATGACTGACGTCCTGACGGATATTGTAGAAAACCAGTTTTCTTAATTGAGAATTGAGAATGGAGAATTGAGAAGTGAAGAGAGAAAAGTGAAAAGAGAAAAGTGAAGAATGAAGAGTGAAGACGAAAAATTTGCTACCGCTGTGGAGGATTTCTCCGAAATCCGACCCTATGAGCGGGGGGAGATGAAACAGGCGTTTGAGGAACTGATCAACGATAGGCAGTTCTCGACGCTACTCAAAGGGTTTGTGCCCTGGTTGCCGAAGTCCATGCGCAACGGACTGCTGCGACTGGCATTTACAGGAGTGAAGACACCACTTGACTTCCAGATTCGGTTTATGAAACCAGTGGTCAACTACATCGTGCGCAAACATACCGATGGTCTCACTTTTGACGACTCTCAACTCTCAACGCTCCACTCTCAACCCAGATACACCTTCGTCTCGAACCATCGTGACATCGTGCTCGACTCTGCCTTCCTCGACGTACTGCTCCATAAAAACGGCTATCCTACAACAGTGGAGATAGGTATTGGTGACAACCTGCTCATCTATCCCTGGATTAAGCGATTGGTGCGCATGAACAAAGCCTTTACGGTGCGTCGTGGTCTCACTGCCCATGAGATGATGAAAAGCAGTCAGTTGATGAGTCGTTACATCCACTATGCCGTCACACAGAAGAAGGAGAACATCTGGATTGCCCAACGGGAGGGTAGGGCAAAGGACTCTGACGACCGTACCCAGGAGTCGGTATTGAAAATGTTGGCTATGGGCGGTTCGTTGCAGGAACTCAATATCGTGCCACTTACCATCAGCTACGAATATGACCCATGTGACTATCTGAAGGCGCAGGAGTTCCAGCAGAAACGTGACAATCCCGCCTTCAAGAAGAGCAAACAAGATGATCTCGACAATATGAAGACAGGCATTCTTGGTTATAAGGGTCGCGTGCATTATCATTGTGGCACCCCCATTAATCAATGGATTGACGAACTGAAGGACCTGCCGAAGAACGAGTTCTTCAAGGCTGTCGCTCAGCGGATGGACAAGGAAATTCATAGCCACTACCGCCTCTATCCCTGCAACTATATTGCCTTGGATATGCTAAAAATGGACTCCCCCAAAGGCTTGCATGGTAATCATAATTCTTCGACTAGCGAAGCGACTTCGTCGATTACTCAATTCTACACTGAGGCCGACGTTCAGCGCTTCGAGGAATATCTGGCAGGCCAGCTGGCAAAAATCAACATCCCCAACAAGGACGAGGCTTTCCTGCGTGAGAGAATGCTGACCATGTATGCCAACCCACTTCGTAATTATCTTGCTGCCCATGAAACGGATTCTTAAGGTAATCACCATTCTCATTTGTCAATTGTCAATTGTCAATTTGTCGAGTTGCACTACCGATAGTTATGACAAGGGCCAGGGTAAGTATTCGCTGATGCAGGCAGAACTGGTTGATATGACTATCAATGCCGATAAGCAGGGCACCGCCTTCGTGACGGATGCCGATGAACGTTTTTCGCTCACTCCTGTAGTCACCGCTTCGTGGATTCAGACGGCTGACACCACCTATCGTGCCATGCTGTATTTCAATGTGCTGAGTGGCAATACTGCCGAGCCTGTTTCCGTAGGAACAGTTCCGACGCTACGAGCCCGAGAACATTGGAAAATCAACGATTCCAAGGAAGACCCCATCGGTTTGGAGAGTGCTTGGCTGGGCAAGAACGGGAAGTATCTCAATTTAGGTATCTTGCTGAAAACAGGTCAGGTGGATGGTGAAGACGGTGTTCACACCATTGGTTTAGCCCAAGACACTATCCTCGTGAATACTGACGGTACCCGTACTGCCAAGTTCCGTTTCCTCCACGATCAGGCAGGTGTCCCCGAATACTACACCAATCGCCGCTTCGTCAGCATCCTCCTTCCCGATACCGTAGTGCTGGATACTATCCGCCTCACTATCCCTACCTATAATGGTAAGACAGAGCGCGTGTTCCTGCCTTGAGAAAGTGAAAATAGATAGCTTATTTCAGTTTGATGTTGCCGTTGGAGTCGATAGTGGCTTCGCTATGTGGTACGTCGGTTTTGGTGAGGTTCATTATTTCGTGGGCTACGCTTTGTTTGGAGTCTTTGCGTGGACCGATGCCTTTCTGCTGGAGGAAGGAGTGAATCTTACCACTGAGGAAACGGCCTTGTCTGTCGATGCTGATGACAACTACTGGCGAATAGGCGGAGATGCCTGCCAGACTCATGCCGTAAGGTGTGCAGAAATTGCCAAGGCTGTAGGCAATGAAGCGGCCTTTATAGACTTCGGTGGCACGAACGACGTGGGGACCGTGTCCGTAAACAATGTCAGCACCATTGTCAATGCAGAAATGGGCAAACTCACGCAGACTGCCACGGTCCTCGCCCAGGAAGCTCTCTGCACCTTGTGGCAGGTGGTTCTTAGAACGACCCTCGGCACCTCCGTGGAAGGAGACGATGATGACGTCGGACTTCTTCTTCAAATCGTCGAGGATGCGCTTAACAGTCTGTAAGTCGCGGTGCTTCAACGTGTATTGGTTATGACCAAAGGCACAGAGTCCGAACTTGATGCCATTGCGAATGACAACGGCAGACTCTACGTGTCCCTTGATGCCGGCATACTTGATGCCCTGCAGGTTCAGCTGTTTCTCGGTGGAGGCAATGCCTTCGGCTCCGAAATCGTTGGCATGGTTGTTGGCCATGCTGAGGAAGTCGTAACCCGCATCCTTCAGCAGATGCGAAAAGCTGGTAGGGGTACGGAAGGCATAGCTGTTAGGACCTCCGCTCTTGGTGCTCTTGCCACCGTCGAGCAGGGTGCCCTCCAGATTGCCAACTGTAATGGTGGCTTGCTGCAGGAAGGGCTTGACGTCGCGGAATATCTCTTCGCCATTTTTGGGAGGCAATGAAATGCCAGGATAGGTGGTGCCCATCATGATGTCGCCCGTCATAGCAACGGTGATGGAGTCGGCAGAATGAGAAAAGCAGGCCATGCTATAGCCTGCTAATATGGTCAGAATAAAAGTTCTTGCTTTCATCTTTATGTTTTTATTTAGCTACTCGGCGCACACCGATATAGCGGCGGTTATAGTTTCCATCGTTCGAGTGGCTGATTTTCACGCCTCCCTTAGTGCTGGCATGGATAAACGTAAAGGTATCGGTGATGGGGTCGAAGTCCATCACAATGCCTACGTGGCCTACACTGCGACCTGAGTGTGGGCTGGTGAAGAACACCAAATCGCCAGGCTGCATCTCGTCACGACGAATGGGGATGTTGCGTGCATACTGGTCGCGCGACGAATTGCCGATGGCAATGTTGTTCTGACCATATACATAGCTGGTGAATCCTGAACAGTCGAAGGCATAAGGACCCTTGCTGCCTAAGCGGTAGCGGGTGCCTATGAATGATGTGGCCTGACTGAGAATATCGTCGGTAGAAGCGAAACTGATGTTGGTGTCGTAGCCATCAGCATAGAGGAAGTCGAAATTGTCGATTTCTTCGTAAACAGTTTCTGTACGCTGTATCTTCTTTGCTCTTTTTTTCTTGCCCTTGGCTAATGCGACATCCACAGAGGAAAGAAGCATCAGTAAGATGCAAAACATAATTTTCTGTTTCATTTAGATAAAAAATGGAAGGCGGCTCTGGGCCGCCCTTATGGTTTGTTAATTATATCTGAGAATCTGTCCTGGACGGATTCGCGTTGTTGACTTGATATGGTTTAACTTGCAGATAGCACTCACTGTCATACCACGCTTGCGGGCAATAGAAGAAAGTGTCTCACCCTTTGCCACTTTGTGGAAACGGGTAGAGTGGGCTTTCACGCTCTTGCTGCTTGCGGGCTGTACAGAAGCATAGCTCTGCTGTGGGATGTCCAAGTCGCCATTTACTGCCACGCCACCAACACCACGTACACGGGTAGCCTCGGCAGACTCGCGATTGTAGGTTGACTTGCGGAAGACATAATAATCGTTGACAACATCCTGGTTCTTGAAGTCGAACATCAGTGCAGGATTCAGCGCGATACCACAGAGACGGGTCTCGAAGTGCAGGTGTGAACCAGTGCTTCGGCCAGTGTTACCGCCCAGTCCAATAGGATCACCGGCGCGAACCTCCTGGTCCTCAGTTACCAACTGCTTAGACATGTGACCGTAAATAGTTTCCAAACCATTGTGGTGGCGGATAACGACATACTTACCATATCCACGTCCTTCATATCTTACGATACGTACCTTACCGCTGAAGGCGGCACGAATGGTATCACCAATATATACCTTGATGTCAAGACCTTTGTGCTGGCGTCCCCAACGGGCACCGAAGTTGCTGGTCAGCACACGGCTGGTGGTAGGCATGCAGAAATTTCTCAAGTCGATACGGAAGGTATCGGGGAGTACAGATGCCTTATGTGCATAACGATTGTTCCAGTCGTTATAGAGGTCGGCTGCTGGAGACTCGTAGCTCTCAGCCTGAATTAATCTGTGGAGAGCCATGCTGTCAACCGCTTTCATCTTGCGGTCGATGGGAGCTTGATTTGCTAACAAATCCTGTCCCATAGCAGGGATAGTAATTAGGGTTGTAACTAGGGTTGCTAAAATGTTCTTAAATTGTCTTTTAGTAAGCATAAGTTATTTTATTTTCTATTTCAGGATAGTTCTGATTATTTTTTGTCGCTGCAAAGGTAATAAAAATAAATCAAGAAAACCTCAAAATACGCTTTGCGTTAACAATAATTGTGTGTTATTTAACACTTTAGCTATGAAATTGCAGCCCAATTAACGTTTGTCTTTCGTAATTGGCGGAGTCTGTTCCAGAGCATGCTGTACTTGTCGGAATGGCATTCCGGGTCTTCATCGATGATGGCTTGTGCCTCGTCGCGAGCCAGCTGAACCAGCTGCCCATCGCGTGCGATATCGGCAATTTTTAAATCGAAAGCCATACCACTTTGCTGGGTACCTTCCAAGTCGCCAGGTCCCCTTAGTTTCAGGTCGGCTTCGGCAATACGGAAACCGTCGTTGGTCTCACACATAATGTCAATACGCTTGCGGGTGTCTTCGCTCATTTGGTGGTTAGTGACCAGGATGCAGTAACTCTGGTCGGCACCCCGACCTACGCGTCCTCTCAACTGGTGCAACTGGCTGAGTCCGAAACGCTGAGCTTCGAGAATCACCATCACCGAGGCATTAGGGACGTTAACCCCCACTTCAATCACCGTTGTGGCCACCAGCATCTGGGTTTCGCCTTTGACAAAACGTTGCATCTCCTCCTCCTTGTCCTTGGGTTTCATCTTCCCATGCACCTTACTGAGACGGAATTCGGGGAACACCTGTCTGAGAACTTCGAATCCATCCTCCAGGTTTTTAAGGTCAATTTTCTCGCTCTCCTCAATGAGGGGAAACACGATATAGACCTGTCGTCCCTGTTGAATCTGCTTGCGCAATCCGTCGTAGAGCGAGGGCATGGAACGGTCGAAGACGTGGGTGGTGACAACGGGCTTGCGACCAGGGGGCAGTTCGTCTATCACACTCACATCCAAGTCGCCATAGAGGGTCATGGCAAGGGTGCGGGGAATGGGTGTAGCCGTCATGACGAGGACATGAGGCGGATTAGTGTTCTTGGTCCATAGCTTGGCGCGCTGGGCCACACCGAAGCGGTGCTGTTCGTCAACCACCACCATACCAAGGTTGGCAAACTGGACGGTGTCCTCGATGACGGCATGGGTGCCCACGAGAATCTGCACACTGCCATCCAGCAGTCCGTCCAGCACGGCTTGGCGTTTCTTGCCCTTGACGATGCCTGTCAGCAATTCCACACGGATGTTCATACCGTTCAGAAAACCCTGAATGGTTTGCAGGTGCTGCTCTGCCAGTATCTCGGTAGGTGCCATGATGCAGGCCTGATAGCCATTGTCGAGTGCTATCAGCATCGACATCAGGGCAACCAGTGTTTTGCCGGACCCTACGTCACCTTGCAGCAGACGGTTCATCTGCTTGCCCGACCCTGTGTCCTTTCTTATTTCGCGGATGACGCGTTTCTGTGCCTCCGTCAGCGAGAAGGGCAGGTATTGGTGGAAAAAGGTATTGAAATAATCACCCACATGCGAGAATACATAGCCTCGGTATTTGCGTCGATGGTCGCTGGCATAGCGCAGGATGTTCAGTTGAACATAGAAAAGCTCTTCGAACTTTAGTCTGGTTCGCGCCTTCTCCAGTTCTTTGGCATCCAGGGGATAGTGAATCTTGCGCAGGGCTTCGTCGCGGCTCATCAGATGCAGACGGCTGGTGATGAAGTCGGGAATGGTTTCGGCAATAGGGTCTTTGATAATGTCGATGAGTGACTTGGTCAGTCGTTCTATGGCGCGTGAGTTGAGGCCACTCTTCTTCATCTTCTCCGTCGTGTTATAATAGGGCTGCATACCCATGGCCGAGAGTTCCAGTTTGTCGGCAGCATCAATATCGGGATGGGTGACGTTAATGCGTCCGTTAAAGACGTTAGGTCGCCCGAAGATAACGTATTCCGTACCTATTTTATAACTCTGCTTGGCATATTTCCCACCATTGAACCATGTCAGGTCCATCACCTTCCCTGTACCATCGGTGAAATGAGCCACCACCCGTTCTTTGCGGGCACTCATCTTGAAGGTCTCGAAACTGAGGATATGACCCTTCACCTGTACGAAGGGCATGTCGCCGTTCAGTTCGCCAATGTCGTAGAGCCTGCTTCGGTCAACATGTTTGTAGGGGTAATACTGCAACAAATCGCCGAATGTCTCAATGCCCAGTTCCTGGCTGAGCATTTTTTTGCGATTGGGGCCGACCCCAGGCAGATATTGGATGTCTTGTTGCAGTATGTCAATCATAGTTAGCAAAGACTACAGGACTGTGGGTTTCTCCTTTTTCAAGAGCGCCTCGGCAACAGTCATGTCGTAGGGGGTGGTTATCTTGATGTTCTCGCGATTGCCTTCGACGAGGGTGATGTCGAAACCGAAGGCTTCTACCACGCTGGCGTCGTCGGTGAAATGGTCGTTGTAGGGCTGGCGATTGGCAGCCTTCAGCAGTTGGATGTCGAAGGTCTGTGGTGTCTGCACCAGTCGGTACTCTTCACGGGGTACGGTGATTGAAGTTTGATGTTTGAGGTGGCGCAGTGTTTCCACAACGGGGATGACAGGGATGACGGCTTTCTTCTCACGAGCTGTCTCATAGCAGTTGCGAATGACGTCGATACTGGGGAAGGGGCGCACACCATCGTGCACACCAACCACCCCCTGTGCATCGTCAGGCACAAGTGCTAGTCCGTTCTGCACAGAGTGGAAGCGTGTCTCTCCTCCGTTCGCCAACTGATACTCCACCTTGAAGTGATACTCCTTGCAGAGTTCTTGCCAATAGTCCTGTTGGGCTTTTGGCAGTACGAGGATTATCTGCAGGTCGGCTGAATACTCACGAAAACGCTCCAGTGTCCGCATCAAGATAGGCCGTCCGCCTATAGGCAGGAATTGCTTGGGAATCTCCCCTCCCATTCGCAATCCCTTCCCCCCTGCTACGATAATAACATAATCTTTCATTATTTCTTAGCCATCAGGTGTTTGAAGCGCATGCCTTCGGCTATCTTGTCGGCTTCCTGCGGAGAGGTTAGCTGACCTAACAGGTCGTAGGCGAAGGGGAATGCGGCTGCAGGACCCTCACCAGTGGTGACATTGCCATCAATGGTGATGAGAGTTCCAGTATAAGTGGCACCCTCCAAGGCCTGCTCAAAACCTGGATAGCAGGTAGCGCGCTTACCTTCGAGAATACCCAATGGTGCCAGTACCACAGCAGGCGAAGCACAGATGGCTGCAACTTTCTTGCCAGCAGCAAACTGGTCAACAATAGCCTTGCACACCCCTTTGTGGGCATATAGATTAGAGGCACCAGGCATACCACCAGGAAGGAACAGCAGGTCGGCATCAGAGAAATCGCACTGCTCGAACATCATGTCGGCTTCAATATTCACCCCATGGGCTGTTTGTACCAAGGGGAAGTCAGTGGTGCTGACAGTAACCACATCCAAACCACCACGACGCCATATGTCAATGGGAATCAGCGCCTCGACATCCTCGAAGCCGTCTGCTAAGAACACATATACCTTTTTCATTTGCAATTGGAGGATTTTCGGTTTACTATTTATTTTAATGCTTGTAAGTATTGCCTGATGGTCTCCTTGAGTCCCATATACAGGGCATCGCAGATGATGGCATGGCCAATGCTGACTTCGTCGGTCCAGGGAATCATCTCATGGAAGTAGTGAAGATTCTCAAGCGAGAGGTCATGACCGGCATTCAAGCCCAATCCCAACTTCCTTGCCTCCTCGGCAGCAGCGATGAACGGGGCAATGGCAGCTTCGCGATTAGTGGCGTAGTTGGAGGCATAAGGCTCCGTGTACAGCTCTACACGATCGGCACCACATGCCTTGGCACCTTCCACCATCTTAGGGTTGGGATCTACAAAGATGCTGGTGCGAATGCCGGCATCCTTGAACGTCTTGCAGATATCTGTCAGGAACGTCTTGTTCTCAATGGTGTCCCATCCGTGGTTACTCGTTATCTGGTCGTGCCCGTCCGGAACCAGCGTCACCTGTTTAGGAATCACTTCCAGTACCAGTTTGACAAACGAATCGATAGGATTACCTTCGATATTGAACTCGGTGGTGATGAGCGGACGTAAGTCACGCACATCCTGATAGCGGATGTGGCGCTCGTCAGGGCGTGGGTGAACCGTAATTCCTTGAGCACCAAACTGTTCACAGTCTTGAGCAACCTTCAGCACATTGGGATTGTTGCCTCCTCTCGCATTGCGAATTGTCGCAACTTTGTTGATATTTACACTAAGTTTTGTCATGTTCTAACTAAAAATTGTTGGTTCATTTATACGCTTTTTCACTAAAAATAAGTACCTTTGCGCACATAATACACGGCAAAGATACAAAATGTTTGTCAAATAACGGCTAAAAAGAGAAGATTTTTTATGACCTCACGAAAACTACGGTTTGCTATTTTCGGCAATACATACCAGCCGAAGAAGTCAGTTTCCATCCTCAAGATACTGGCTTGTCTCTCTGAGCGCAAAGCTGAAGTCTATATGGAAAGCAATTTCTTTGATTTCTTAGTGCATCAGCAACACATTTCTGTTTCGGCTACAAAGGTGTTCGAAGGTTCCGATTTCGATGCTGATTTCGTTATCTCAATGGGTGGCGACGGCACTTTCCTTCGTGCTGCCAGTATGGTGGGCGACAAGCAGATTCCCATCTTGGGTGTAAATATGGGGCGCCTGGGTTTCCTTGCCGATATTGATGCCAATGAGATAGAGAACATCATACAGGCTCTGTATGAGGGCGATTTCTCCATCGAGACACGTGCTGCTATCGCCGTTGAGACAGATGGCACACCGTTGCAGGGTTATCACTGTGCCTTGAACGATGTGGCTATACTGAAACGCGACGTGGCTTCGATGATTTCGATTCGGGCAACGGTGAACGGTGTTTATCTGACAACCTATCAGGCTGACGGATTGGTAGTTAGCACGCCAACTGGTTCTACGGCGTATTCACTTTCCGTAGGCGGTCCCATCATCGTTCCTGGTACTTGTGTGTTCTCTATGACCGCAGTCGCTCCTCACTCCCTGAATATCCGTCCTATCGTGATTCCTGACAATGCGGAGATATGTCTGACGGTAGAGAGCCGCTCGCACAACTTCCTTGTGGCACTTGACGGACGCTCGGAGAAATGCAGCGAGGGCACTCGTCTCACGCTCCGCAAGGCACCTTATCTGGTGAAAGTCGTCAAGCGTGCCGGTCAACGCTATTTCCACACCTTGCGTGATAAGATGATGTGGGGCGCCGACCAACGTCGTTGACGCGCGCTATTATATATAATGTGGAAATGTTAAATTTCCATTTTATCTGAAAAAAGTCATCAAAAAGTTTGGTGGCTTTATTATTTTGTTTTACTTTTGCAGTGTACTATTAAAGTGGTACACTATTACAGACGAACGTAAACCAATTTAAAATAGTTATGATAGAGGTACAAAACATCAGTTTCAAGTACAAAGGCCAGAAAGCCCTTGTCTTTGACGGATTCAGTCTCCAGCTGGAGGAGAATCGTATCTATGGACTGCTCGGCAAGAATGGTACGGGCAAGTCAACACTGCTATATCTGCTCACAGGACTGCTGCGTCCCTTGAAGGGAAGCGTTTGCTGCGATGATATCGCTACTTGCAAGCGACAGCCCGAGATGCTGCGTGATATGTTTCTTGTCACCGAGGAGTTCGATTTGCCAGCCATCCGCCTGTCAGAGTATGTGAAACTCTACAAGCCGTTCTATCCCCATTTCTCTGATGAGATTCTGCAGGGGTGTCTTGCCGATTTCGAACTGCCTGCCGACGTACACTTGGGCGAGCTCTCGATGGGACAGCGCAAGAAAGCGTATATCGCCTTTGCCATGGCCACCAACACCAAGTATCTGTTGATGGACGAGCCTACCAACGGACTGGACATCCCTTCGAAGTCGCAGTTCCGTAAGGTCATTGCCCGGCACATGACGGAGGATCGTACCGTTGTCGTTTCTACCCATCAGGTGCATGACGTCGAGCAGATGCTCGACCATATCGTGATGCTCGACCAGCGCAGTGTCCTGCTCAATGCCTCGATGCAGGAGATTCAGGAGAAGTACATCTTCGAGTATCGCTCTCCTCAGCAGATGGATGATACAGTGCTCTACGCCGAGCCTACGTTGCAGGGTAATGCCGTTATCGCTGCACGCAAGGAGGGCGACCCGGAGACACAGATTAATCTCGAACTATTGTTTAACTATCAAACGCAAGCAAAATGAAAAATTTCGATTTACATAGATTCGGACAGGCATTGAAATGCCAGTTGATGGTGGGACGCAAGCTGTGGATTCGTCTTTTCAGCATCTTCACACTCGTGATGTTCATGGCTGGTCTCTTCTGGACCCGCATACAGGGAACGCCGTATAAAATAATGGAGACATGGGGGGCTGACGAGCTTTATCATTCCTATGAACGACATGTGACGCAGAGTGTAGTCTTTGCTGTTGTCTTCTTCTGTATCGCAATGCTCTTCGGAGCCGGTGGCATGTTCTCGCAGATGAAGGATACGCGTACGCGTTCTGCCTATCTGCTTTGGCCTGTTTCCAATTTGGAGAAGTATGTCATCAGCCTGTTGCTCTCTGTTGTGTTGATGGCAGTCGTAACGATAGGAGCCTTTATGTTTGCCGATGCCCTGCGCGTCTTTGTTGACTGGGTGACGGGTCGCATCGTTATCTGGGGCATTCCGAAATTCTTTAGTCCTCAAGGGGAGGCGTTTACAGCTTCTGGGGAATGGCGACTTTTATGGATGGTGTTATCTTTCGTGTTCTACTTCCACTCGCTCTATATCCTGGGCGGCACGCTGTTCCGTCGCCAGCAGTTCCTGTTGACCAGTGTCACCATCGTCGCTGTCTCCATCCTGCTGATCATTATTTTGAACCAGATAGACTGGAGTGGTGTCGATATCGAATTTATAAATGGTTATTGGGACGAGAAGACACAGACATATATCAAGGTTTTCCATCCTTTGTTCTATATCCTCAACTCCGTGTTGTGCGCCCTCATCATCTTCCACTACTGGGCTTCTTATAAGCTGTTTACCCGTATGCAAGTCATTAACAATAAATGGTTGAACGTATGACATTCACAAACGATAAAGCAATCTATCTCCAGATGGCCGATCGCGTCTGCGACGAGATTCTTGCCGATAAGTTCCAGGACGACGACCGCATTCCAAGTGTCCGCGAGTATGCAGTGCTGTTGGAGGTGAATACGAATACAGCCGTCAAGGCTTACGACGAACTGGCTCGTGCGAACATTATCTATAATAAGCGTGGCTTGG
This sequence comes from uncultured Prevotellaceae bacterium, assembly GCA_900316645.1. GTDB lineage: Bacteria > Bacteroidota > Bacteroidia > Bacteroidales > Bacteroidaceae > Prevotella. The sequence goes on along the minus strand of ONDP01000016.1, from coordinate 8,343 downwards.
GCTACTTCGTGACGAAAGGTGCAAAGCAACAGATTCTGAAGGTGCGCAAGAAAGAATTCATGGACAATAAACTGCCAGAATTCTTCCGTCAGATGAAACTCTTGGGAATAAATAAAGAGGAGGTTTGCAACCTTTTCGACCAATATAACGTCTAAGGGATATATGATACACTTAAAAGACATCAACAAAACCTATCAGGGAGCCCAGCCGCTCCACGTTCTGAAAGGCATCACACTCGACATCAAGAAAGGCGAGTTTGTCAGCATCATGGGAGCCTCGGGCTCAGGCAAGAGTACCTTATTGAACATTCTGGGTATTCTTGACAACTACGACAGTGGGGAATACCTGCTGAACGGGGTGCCCATCTGGAACCTCTCTGAAACGAAAGCGGCTGAGTATCGTAACCGGATGATAGGATTCATATTCCAGTCGTTTAACCTGATTTCATTCAAGACAGCAGTAGAAAATGTGGAGTTGCCGCTCTTCTATCAAGGTGTGTCGCGTAAGAAGCGGCACACCCTTGCATTAGAATACCTGGAGCGCCTGGGCTTGCTTGACTGGGCTGAGCATTATCCCAACGAACTGTCAGGTGGACAGCGCCAGCGTGTGGCCATTGCCCGTGCGCTGATTACCAAGCCACAGATTATCCTTGCCGATGAACCGACTGGTGCACTCGACTCGAAGACTTCCGTTGAAGTGATGCAGTTGCTCAAGCAACTGAATGCCGATGAAGGTATTACCCAGATTATCGTCACCCACGATGCCAATGTGGGAGCGCAGACTAACCGTATTATCAGAATCAAAGATGGAGTTATTGAAGGAAATATGGCAGACGGCGCAGCGCAATAAGTTACGCACGGGACTGACAGGCTTTGCGGTGGCATGGGGCATCTTCATGCTGATTGTATTGTTGGGGGCAGGCAATGGACTTATCAATGCCAATCTGCAACAGAGCGACCGCTTCCTCTCCAACTCCATGGTGGTCTTTGGCGGGCGCACCTCAAAACCATACAACGGTTTGCAGGAGGGTAGGGCAGTCCGTCTGCAGACGCGTGATGTTGATGCAACGGGAAGCGATTTCGTGGACCATGTTGACGAGGTGGGTGCCCGCTATAGCGTCGGTGTTACCATCAGCAACAATCAAGAGTATATCAGTACCAGCATTCTGGGTGTTTACCCCAACCATATCAAGATTGACAAGATGGATATGCTCTATGGCAGATTCATCAATAATATCGACCTGCAGAAGAAGCGCAAGGTGCTCGTGCTGAGCAGTAACCAGGCAAAAGAACTGGCGCCCAAAGACTATAAGTCGTTGGTGGGACGTAATGTCAAGGTCAATAATTTCATGTTCCAGGTGGTTGGCATCTATAAGGATTCCGAGAATGGTCAGGCAGAGGCTTTCTCTGCCTATTCCGCCATCAAGGGCATTTTCGGGGCTAATACTGACGATGCCGGCAATATCGAGTTTACTTTCCATGGACTGAAAACGGAGGAGGCGAACGAAGACTTCGAGTCCGACTATCGCCGTCGTATCAATGCCAACCATCAGGTACATCCTGAGGACGAGAGTGCTGTCTGGCTGTGGAACCGCTATACGCAGAGTCTTCAGATGCAACAGGGCATTTCCATCATTCGTACTGCTCTATGGATAGTGGGTCTGTTCACCTTGCTGAGTGGTATCGTAGGTGTCTCGAACATCATGCTCATCACCGTCAAGGAGCGCACCCATGAGTTTGGTATTCGCAAGGCCATCGGTGCAAAGCCATGGGGCATACTGAGGCTGATCATCGTCGAGAGTGTTATCATTACTACATTCTTCGGCTATGTCGGCATGGTGTTTGGCGTGATGGCGAATGAGTATATGGATGCCACCGTCGGCCATGACACGATAGATACGGGACTCTTCAAGGCCACCATGTTCCTCAACCCCACCGTCGGACTCGATGTCTGTTTCGAGGCAACGATGGTGATGGTGATTGCCGGCACCATAGCCGGACTGATCCCAGCCTATAAAGCATCACGAATCCGCCCCATAGAGGCGCTGCGCGCTGAATAATTGACAATTGATAATTGACAATTGATAATTGACAATTGAGAATTGAGAATTGAGAATTGATAATGAGAATAGATTTAGATAGCTACAGAGAAATACTGGATACGCTGACTCGCAACAAGTCGCGCTCCTTCCTCACGGGCTTCGGAGTGTTCTGGGGAGTCTTTATGCTGATTGCCTTGATAGGAGGCGGTCAGGGACTGAAGGAAATGCTGGAGAAAACTTTCGAAGGCTTTGCCCAAAACACGGTCATGGTATGGTCGCAACAGACCAGTAAGCCCTATAAGGGATTCCGCAAGGGACGCTGGTGGGCGATGGAGTATCAGGACCTGGAGCGTTTGCGCCAGCGAGTGCCGGAACTCGACAAGGTGGCTCCCATCTTGTTTGCACCATGGGGTATGACGAACACAGCTTATTATGGTGAACAGAAGACGTCACCGAATATCCAGGGCGTCACTCCGGAATATGCCGAGGTCATTGCTCCCAAGATGTATTACGGACGCTTTATCAATCAGGTGGATATCCAGGAGCATCGTAAGGTGTGCGTGATTGGCAAGAAGATTTACAAGGACCTCTTCAAAGAGGGGGGCGACCCCTGTGGCAAGAGCATCCGCGTTGACTCTACTTATTACGAAGTCATCGGTGTCGATTATGGCTCGTCGAACATTAATTTCAATGGGCGCAGCGAAGAGCGCATCACGTTGCCGCTGACCTTGGTGCAGCAAACCTACAATCGTGGTAATCAGCTCGACTTGATAGCAGCTACAGGGCGCGAGGGCGTGGTGATGAGTCGCATCATACCACGCATCCGTGAAACCATTGCCTGGGCACATTACATTGACCCTACCGACGAACAGGGTGTGATGGTGTTTAATACGGAAGTACTCTTCCAGATGCTCGACAATCTCTTTAAGGGTGTCAACTTCCTCATTTGGCTTGTCGGTCTGGGCACCCTCTTTGCCGGTGCTATCGGTGTGTCGAACATCATGATGGTCACTGTGCGCGAACGCACCACCGAGATTGGCATCCGTCGCGCCATCGGGGCTACACCGCGTATGATACTGTCACAGATTATCTCGGAGAGCATTGTCCTGACCTTGGTGGCTGGTATGAGCGGCATTCTTTTTGCCGTCATGATATTGCAGATGTTGGAACTTGGCAATACGGAGGATGGCATCCTGACTGCCCATTTCCAGGTGAATTTCTGGACGGCCCTCGTGGCTGCATTGGTTGTGAGTGCAATGGGTATGTTGGCAGGCCTTGCCCCGGCAGCCCGTGCTATGAGCATCAAACCCGTTGATGCGATGAGAGACGAATAAGAAGTGAAGAGTGAAGAGTGAAAAGTGAAGAGTGAAAAGTGAAGAGTGAAAAGTGAAGAGTGAAAAGTGAAAAATTAAGAGATATGAAGAAGTACAGAAAATTGATTATTGCTGCGATTATCGCACTGATCTTCATTGGAACGTTCATGTTCCTTTGGCAGAAATCACAACCCCAGGAGGTTGTTTACAATGAGTTCACACCTGAGATGAACGAAGTTAAAAAGACCACCATTATCACGGGTAAGATAGAACCTCGCAACGAGGTGAATGTCAAACCCCAGATTGGCGGCATCATCACCGACCTCTATAAGGAACCGGGCGACTATGTCCAGGCTGGCGACGTGATTGCCAAGGTGAAGGTGATTCCTGACATGGGACAGCTCAGCTCGGCTGAGGCCCGTGTGCGACTGGCTGGTCTGAACCTCAAGCAGGCTCAGGTTGACTACGAACGCGAGAAGAGTCTCTATGATCAGCAGTTGGTTTCGGCTGACGAGTACGACAAGGTACGACAGAAGATGGACCAGGCTAAGGAGGAACTGGCTGCCTCGCAGGACAATCTGCAGGTGGTGCGCGACGGTGTGTCGAAATCCAATGCCAGTGCTTCGTCAACCCTCATTCGTGCCACCATCAGCGGCATCATTCTCGACGTACCTGTTAAGGTGGGTAACAGCGTTATCAACAGCAATACCTTCAACGACGGTACGACGATTGCTTCTGTGGCAAATATGAAGGATCTTATCTTCCGGGGTAACATCGACGAGACGGAGGTGGGACAGCTCTACAATGGCATTCCCATGAAGATCACGGTCGGTGCCCTGCAGGACTTGAAGCTTGATGCCAATCTGGAGTATATCTCCCCTAAGGCTGTCGAGAACAATGGTGCCAACCAGTTTGAAATCAAAGCCGCTGTCAAGGTGACCGATAACGATAAACTGCGTTCAGGTTATTCTGCCAATGCCGAGATAGTGCTCTCCTCTGTGCAGAAGGCACTCACCATTCCCGAGAGTGCCGTCGAGTTCTCTAACGACTCCACCTTTGTCTATGTCGTTAAGGGCAAAGGCAGTAAGAAGGAATACGAGCGCCGTGCCGTCGTAACAGGATTGAGCGATGGCGTGAATATCGAAATCAAGAAAGGACTCACCAAGAACGACCGCGTGCGTGGTCCGCAGATTGTAGCTGAAACAAAGGAGGATGAATAATGAACAGACGGCTATTTTCCCTCATATGTCTGGTGTCGCTGGTATGCCTGGTTTCACCAGACCTTCACGCCCAGCAGCACGAATGGACGCTCCGCGAGTGTACCGACTATGCTGTGTGTAATAATCTGACTGTTAAGCAGAAGGACAACACCCGACGCAAACAGGAACTGCAACTCTCAACGGCACGAAACCGTCGTCTGCCCGATTTGGGTGCCAACGTGGGCGAGACTTTCTCTTTCGGACGTGGCTTGACGATGGACAACACCTATACCAATCGCAACACCAGCAGCACCACTTTCAGCATGACCACTCAGGTCCCGCTCTTCACGGGCTTTGAGATTCCTAACAATATCAAACTGAATCAGCTGAGGTTGGAGGCTGCCATCGAAGACTTGGAGAAAGCGAAGAACGACATCCGCATGCAGGTGGCAAAGGCCTATGTTCAGATTCTCTATGATATGGAACTGGCTGATGTGGCGTGGCGACAGGTGTCCATCGACTCCATGCAGGTGGTTCGCCTTGAGTCGTTCTTCCATAACGGGAAAGCGAGTGGGGCAGAGGTGGCTCAACAGAAAGCAACTCATGCGCAGAGCATTCTGACTGCCACCCAGGCTGACAATAATCTGCAACTGGCATTGCTGGCGTTGACGCAGCTGCTGGAACTGCCCACTCCCGAGGGCTTCATGGTGGTGCGCCCTACCACTCCTTTCAGTGCCTTGGTTCTCCCCAACCCCGAGGTGGTCTTTGCCGAGGCGATGGTCTTCAAACCCGAGGTCAGGGCTGAGCAACTGCGTCTGGATGCTTCCGAGAAGAGCATCAAGGTGGCACAGGCGGCACGCTATCCCCGACTGACACTGAATGGGGGCTTGCAGTCCAACTACTACAAGACCAGCGGCATGGCTGCAGCGAGTTTCGGCAGTCAGCTGAAGAATAATTTCTCGCAGTATATCGGCCTGAGCCTGAACATCCCCATCTTCAACCGTTTCGCCACTCGCAACAGCATCCGTTCTGCTGAAATCGACCGTGAGACGCAGCAGTTGCAACTGGACAATGTGAAGAAGACACTCTACAAGGAGATTCAGCAGGTGTACTATAATGCTGTGGCAGCCCAGGCAAAACATGAGAGCAGCACGGCAGCCCGTCAGTCGGCTCAGGAGGCTTTCCGTCTGGCTCAGGCGAAGTATGAGAATGGCAAGGCCACCATTACCGAGTTCAACGAGGCCAAGAACCGCTATCTCAAGTCAGAGAGCGACTTGGTGCAGGCTCGTTATGAATATCTCTACCAGACCACGCTGTTGGATTTCTATCGTGGCAAGGAGCTCAGCTTTTAGTGACATAAACACTCTCTTGACGAATAATGATCAATAAAAAATCGGAACGCTGTGACAGCGCTCCGTTTTTTTTGTTTGTTCGTGTTATTTATGCCTATTAGCCCGTTGCTCACGGTATTTGGCTTTCTGTCGGGCAGAGCCGGACCCGTGAGCCCCGGTAATGTATTTCTTCTTCTTCGCTTTGGTTTTCACCTTGCCACTCTCCTGCCGGGGTCCCCCTCCGCGTCCGAACGAAATCCCATTCTCCAGTATCGACTGAAAATCGTCTTCTTTACTCATATTAAGCAACCCCCCTCATTCCCCCGAGGGGGACGTTGAGGATGTAGGGGTCAGTTTTTTCATTATGAACTATGAACTATGAACTTAATTTTTCACTTTTCACTATTCACTATTACCTTAATTTCTCATTTCTTCCCCCTTCCTCCCCTCGCCTATAGGAGAGGGGTCGGGGGAGAGGCTTCTTAATGGTGAAACAGTCTCACTCCCGTAAATGCCATTGCAATGCCATATTTGTCGCAGGTCATGATGACATGGTCGTCACGCACTGAGCCTCCTGCCTGCGCAATAAACTGCACACCACTCTTGTGGGCACGCTCGATATTGTCGCCGAAGGGGAAGAAAGCGTCTGACCCCAGCGCCACATTCGTGTTCTTGGCAATCCACTCTTTCTTCTCAGCCAGTGTCAGCACCTCAGGCTGCTCAGTGAAGAACTGCTGCCAGGCACCGTCACGCAACACGTCGTCGTGCTCGTCTTCCGAGATATACACATCGATGGTGTTGTCGCGGTCAGCACGGCGAATACCCTCCTTGAAAGGCAGATTCATCACCTTCGGGTGCTGACGCAGCCACCAGATGTCGGCTTTGTTGCCAGCCAGACGCGTGCAGTGGATGCGGCTCTGCTGTCCGGCACCGATACCGATAGCCTGTCCGTCCTTCACGTAGCATACTGAGTTCGACTGCGTATATTTCAGTGTAATCAGTGCGATGATAAGGTCGCGCTTAGCCTCTGCTGTAAAAGTCTTGTTCTGGGTAGGAATGTTCTCAAACAATGCAGGGTCGTCGAGCTTAATCTCATTGCGTCCCTGTTCAAACGTGATGCCATACACCTGCTTGCGCTCCAATGGCTCAGGCTGGTAGTTAGCGTCAATCTTAATCACATTATAAGTACCCTTACGCTTATCCTTCAGAATCTCGATAGCCTCGTCGGTATAGTCGGGGGCTATCACACCGTCGCTCACCTCACGCTTCAGGATGCGGGCTGTCGTAGCGTCGCAAGTGTCGGAGAGAGCCACGAAGTCACCATACGACGACATACGGTCGGCACCACGGGCACGGGCATAGGCACAGGCAATGGGGCTCTCGTCCAGTCCCTCGATGTCGTCCACGAAATAGATGTGCTTCAGCGTATCCGTCAGTGGCAGTCCCACTGCAGCACCTGCAGGACTCACGTGTTTGAACGAGGCTGCAGCAGGCAGACCGGTAGCCGCTTTCAGTTCCTTCACCAGTTGCCAGGCATTGAAGGCATCGAGGAAATTGATATAGCCTGGACGGCCGTTAATCACTTCGATGGGTAACTCGCCCTCCGTCATAAAGATGCGTGAAGGCTTCTGATTTGGATTACATCCGTACTTTAATTCTAGTTCTTTCATTGATCGTTATATGTTTCGTTTCTGCCTGCGAAGGTACGAAAAAATGGGAATATAACCAAATATTAAATAAAAAAAACATAAATAATAGTCTTTTTGTGTTCTGCAAGTTGCAAGTATTATGGGAATTATGTAAATTTGCATTATGTAATTTTGCATATAACAAATAAAACATTGAAAATGAAACCATTAAGTAATCCTTTGTGATAGGAAAATATGTAAATAAGGATTATTTTTGTGACAGAGTGAAGGAATCCGACCCCGAAAGTTTTTTGTCTAACTTTCGGGGTTCACTTCATTTTGACACACCCTTCTCTTCGTTAGAAGTAAATAGGTCCATGTCCCATGCAGCTAGTCGTACCTAGCGTTGTGCCCAGTGCGGTGAGGAGACTTATCAGAATCTGAATCACCATCTTCCACTTTGAATTCTTCATGACTATTAATTTTTAATGGTTACTTTGGGAAAGGAGATGCACCCGAAGGTGCTCTCCAATAGGTCAACCCTCCTGGCTTGGTCCGCCACCAGTGCTACCGCCTTCCTGACTTGGTCCGCCTTCGGTTGATGGTCCCTCGGGATCCTCAACCTCTGCGTCGTCAGTAGAGGTGACACGCTTCACTTCCTTACCAGTGCGGTCGAAGCAGGTAATCTGGACGGCAGTAGCCTTCAGCTCGTCCTTCAAGTCCACATCGGGTGTGAAGATGATGCGTCGGGTGGAAATCAGACTCGACTTCACGTCCTCCAACTTCTCGACAGACTTGGCACGGAGTCCGAAGCGCATGGTACCCAGTCCG
>ONDP01000030.1 GCA_900316645.1 uncultured Prevotellaceae bacterium | reverse complement strand
GTGCCTCGGGTCTTCCCGAAAGCGGATGCAAAGGTACGAACTTTTTTTGAACTGGCAAATATTTTTGCAGGAAATTTTCAATAAAAAGCAAAAAAAATACCAACGATTGATTTGTGTCAAGGGCAAAACAGGGGTACACCTTATTATATTATATATGAGGGCGGAGAACTAAGGACTTCCGCAATCGGCGAACCAGAGTTGCTTTCTAATGTAACTTTCCGTTTTCAGACGACCTGAGGCAGATGACTGGATGCCCCAGGCCGTCTGGCCGTCCGCCCCGGGCCGTCCAACCGTCCGGCTCCAGGGCGCACCCCGATTATACTAGGTCCTTTTACCTTTTGACCCAGCCTTCCGACTTAATATCTTTAACGAGTTCTTATACTCCTGGCTGGCTTGCCGCAGTCGTTAATCCTCTGCAGGAGCCTGACCGATAAGTTCCATGAACTCGTCAAGTTTCGGAGTAATGATAATCTGGGTACGACGGTTACGCTGCTTACCAGCTTCAGAAGTATTGGACTGAAGTGGGTTATACTCGCCACGGCCGCCAGCTGTCAGACGTTTGGGATCAACACCATACTGGTTCTGGAGAGCCTGTACGACAGAAGAGGCGCGAAGACAAGAGAGGTCCCAGTTGTTACGGATATTCTCGCGCTTAATGGGAACGTTGTCGGTATTGCCCTCGATGAGCACGTCGTAGTCCTTGTAATCCTTGATAATCTTGGCAATTTTCGAGAGTGTCTCGGAAGCACGGTCGCTGATTTCATAAGAACCACTCTTATAAAGCATGTTGTCAGCCAGAGAGATATAGACAACACCCTTCAGCACCTGGACATCGACATCCTTCAGCTCTTCCTTCGAAAGCGAGCGTGTCAGATTGTTGGTGAGTACCATGTTGAGTGAGTCGCTCTTCGACTTCACCTCTACCAAGTGACGGATGTACTTATTCGACTCATTGATCTGATCGACCAGTTTCTCGATGCTGACATTGTTCTGGCTGGCATTCGACAGACTCTTGTCGAGTGCATTCTGAAGCGCAGCATTGGTATTCTCAGCCTGAGCCAATTGTTTTTCGAGACTTGCCACGCGGGCTGTCGATGCAGCCAGCTTCTCCTTTGTATCGGTGTAGTTAGTCTGCAGAGCTTTGTTTTCCTCTTGACAGGCCAAGAGTTCTTTCTTCGACGAGCAGCTGGTTATCAGCATGGTAGCAGCTGCGATAGTCATCACTAAAAATGTTTTCTTCATCATTCTATTTTTTTAAATTAAACATGATTTCGGATGCAAAGATAACGAATTAACGAACATTTCATATTAAATCTGCAACATTTTAGATTATTTTAAGTACCTTTGACTTACGTCGAAGATACTCACGTTCGAGAAAACTCAAAATTCTTTTGGTTTTCTGCTCATTTAATCGTACCTTTGTGGCCAAATTAAAAATTAATAAGGTATAAAAGACATGATTCTCTTTTTCAAGACCCCCCAACAGAGTGTGATTGCCACGCAGGCAGACCATGCACTCAACGAAAGCGAAGTTCAGGAACTCAGCTGGCTCTATGGTGAGGCAGAACTGGTAGGTAGCGAAACAATGGAAGGCCACTATGTTGGTCCACGCCGTGAGATGGTGACCCCTTGGTCGACCAATGCTGTAGAAATTACCCAGAACATGGGACTAAAGGGCATTCAGCGCATTGAGGAATATTTCCCCGTTGACTCTGAGGATGCCGAGCACGACCCCATGTTGCAACGTATGTACAATGGTCTGAATCAAGACATTTTCACGATTAACATTCAACCAGAGCCTATCAAATTCGTTGATAACCTGGAGGAATACAACGAGCAGGAAGGTCTGGCACTGTCGCCCGAGGAGATTGAATATCTGCACAAGATTGAGAAAGAGAACGGTCGCCCACTGACTGATTCTGAGATTTTCGGTTTTGCCCAGATTAACTCCGAGCACTGCCGCCATAAGATTTTCGGTGGTACATTTATCATCGACGGCAAGGAGATGGAGTCGAGCCTCTTTGCTATGATTAAGAAGACAACTCAGGAGAATCCGAATAAGATTCTCTCAGCCTATAAAGACAATGTGGCTTTTGCACAGGGACCTATGGTTGAGCAATTTGCACCTGCAGACCAATCGACCAGCGACTTTTTCCGTGTAAAGGAGATTGAGAGTGTGATCTCGCTGAAGGCAGAAACACACAACTTCCCCACCACGGTAGAGCCTTTCAACGGTGCAGCTACCGGTACGGGCGGTGAAATCCGCGACCGTATGGGCGGTGGTGTCGGTTCATGGCCTATCGCAGGTACTGCCGTCTATATGACTGCCTATCCTCGTATTGAGGACGAGGATCGCGACTGGGAGGACATTCTGCCCGTTCGCCAGTGGCTCTATCAGACACCGGAGCAGATTCTGATCAAGGCTTCGAATGGTGCTTCCGACTTCGGTAACAAGTTTGGCCAGCCCTTGATTTGCGGTTCTGTACTGACCTTCGAGCATCAGGAAGCCCCCGCCAACCTCCCCCTAAAGGGTGAGGCTACTAAATACGCCTATGACAAAGTGATTATGCTGGCAGGCGGTGTGGGTTACGGTACGAAGCGTGATTGCTTGAAGAAAGAACCCCAGAAGGGCAACAAGGTGGTGGTTGTCGGTGGTGACAACTATCGCATTGGTCTCGGTGGCGGTTCGGTATCATCAGTGGATACCGGTCGTTATAGCAACGGTATTGAGCTGAACGCCATTCAGCGTGCCAATCCAGAGATGCAGAAGCGTGCCTACAACCTGGTGCGCGCCCTTTGCGAGGAAGACACCAACCCCGTTGTGTCTATCCACGACCACGGCAGTGCCGGTCACTTGAACTGTCTGTCGGAATTAGTAGAGGAGTGTGGCGGTGAGATAGATATGACCAAACTGCCCATCGGTGACAAGACGCTGTCTGCCAAGGAAATCATTGCCAACGAGAGTCAGGAGCGCATGGGACTGCTGATTGACGAGAAACATATTGAACACGTACAGAAGATAGCCGAGCGTGAGCGCGCCCCGATGTATGTGGTTGGTGAGACCACTGGCGACGCCCATTTCTCGTTCAAGCAGGGCGATGGCGTTAAACCTTTCGACCTTGACGTAGCCCAGATGTTCGGTCATTCACCCAAGACCATCATGCGCGACAACACCGTAGAGCGCCACTATGACGACGTGACCTACGACAAAGATATCAATTGTCAATTGTCAATGATCAATAGTCAATTACCCAAAGTACTCCAGTTGGAGGCTGTAGCCTGCAAAGACTGGTTGACGAATAAGGTGGACCGCTCAGTGACGGGTAAGATAGCCCGCCAGCAATGTCAGGGTGAGATTCAGTTGCCTTTGAGCGACTGCGGCGTAGTAGCCCTTGACTATCGTGGACGCAAAGGTATTGCCACTGCCATTGGCCATGCGCCACAGGCAGGACTTGCCGACCCCGCTGCCGGTTCTGTGCTTTCAGTTGCCGAGGCACTGACCAACCTCGTCTGGGCTCCTTTGGCTGACGGTATGGATTCCATTTCTCTCTCAGCCAACTGGATGTGGCCTTGCCGCTCACAGGAGGGCGAAGATGCCCGCCTGTATGCCGGTGTTAAGGCACTGAGCGATTTCTGCTGCGACCTGCACATCAACGTTCCAACCGGTAAAGACTCGCTCTCGCTGAGTCAGCAATACCCCAATGGTGAGAAGATTATCTCTCCGGGTACGGTGATTGTGTCTGCCGGCGGTGAAGTGTCCGACATCCGCAAGGTGGTAAGTCCTGTTGTGGTGAACGACAAGCACGCCTCGCTCTATCATATCGATTTCTCATTCGACGAGCAGCGTCTTGGCGGCAGTGCCTTTGCCCAGAGCTTAGGTAAGGTTGGCTCAGACGTCCCAACCGTGAAGAATGCCGAATATTTTGCCGATGCCTTCATGGCTGTACAACAGTTGATAGAGAAAGGCTGGGTGATGGCAGGTCACGACATTTCAGCTGGTGGTCTGATTACCACCTTACTGGAAATGTGCTTCGCCAACCAAAAGGGTGGTCTGCACATCAACCTGCACGACCTGACCTCCCCCAACCCCTCCCAAGGAGGGGAGCCTGACCTCGTGAAGGCGCTCTTTGCTGAGAATCCCGGTGTTGTGATTCAGGTGAGCGACGACCATAAGATGGACTTCAAGGACTTCATGGAGGAAGCCGGTGTCGGTTTCGCCAAGATTGGTTACACTGTAGAAGACAGTCGCGACATTGTGGTGAAAGTAGGCGAAGAGGAAATCACCTTCGACATTGACGCCCTGCGCGACAAATGGTATAAGACATCTTACTTGCTTGACCGCAAGCAGAGCTTCAACGGCAAGGCCAAGGAGCGTTTCGAGAACTATAAGAAGCAGCCTATCGAGATGAAGTTCAACAAGGACTTCACTGGAAAGCTGGCTCAGTACGGTCTGAACCCCGACCGTTGGAGAAATGGTCAATCGTCGATGGCCAATGGTCAATCGCCCAAGGCAGCCATCATCCGTGAGAAGGGTACCAATGGTGAGCGCGAGATGGCCTACTGTTTGTATCTGGCAGGCTTCGACGTGAAAGACGTCATGATGACCGACCTGATCAGTGGCCGTGAGACATTGGAGGAGGTCAATATGATAGTCTTCTGCGGTGGATTCTCTAACTCTGATGTACTTGGTTCGGCTAAGGGTTGGGCTGGTGCCTTCCTCTATAACCCCAAGGCAAAGGAAGCCCTCGATAAGTTCTATGCCCGCAAAGACACCCTGTCACTGGGTATCTGTAACGGTTGTCAGCTGATGGTCGAGCTCGGTCTCACAGGTGCCAAAGGCGCTAAGATGCTGCACAACGACTCGCATAAGTTCGAGAGCGAATTCATCAGTCTGACCATTCCCCAGAACAACAGTGTGATGTTCGGCTCGCTGAGCGGCAACAAACTCGGCCTGTGGGTAGCCCACGGAGAGGGCAAGTTCTCTCTTCCTGAAGAAGAAAGCGCTTACAACGTGATTGCAAAATACAACTATCATGGTTATCCTGCCAATCCTAACGGCTCTGATTACGACGTAGCAGGTATCTGTTCGGAAGACGGTCGCCATCTCTGCATGATGCCTCACTTGGAGCGTGCCGTATTCCCCTGGCAGAACGCCTGGTATCCCGCTGAGCGCCGTATGGACGAAGTAACCCCATGGATTGAGGCCTTTGTCAATGCACGTAAGTGGGTGGAGGATCAGAAGTGAGAAGTGAAAAGTGAAGAGTGAGAAGAGAATAGAGAAAAGTGAGTAACATATTCTGGGAATCATTCAAGACCTTTTTCAAGATTGGCATGTTCACCCTCGGGGGTGGATATGCCATGATTCCATTGATAGAAGAAGAGGTGGTGAACCGCCACCGTTGGATTGACCGTAAGGAGATGCTCGACTTGATAGCCATTGCCCAGAGTTGTCCGGGTGTGTTTGCCATCAATATCAGTATTTTCGTGGGATATAAATTAAATAAGGTACGGGGAGCTGTTGCCACTGCATTGGGTACCGCCCTACCCTCGTTCCTGATTATACTTGCCATTGCCATCTTCTTCCATCAGTTTGAAGACAACCGCGTGATAGCCGCCATGTTTAAGGGCATCCGTCCTGCTGTAGTGGCACTGATAGCCGTTCCGACATTTAATCTGGCGAAGCGCGCACAGCTGAATTGGTTTACCATATGGATTCCCGTCGTATCAGCACTGCTGATATGGCTCTTGGGCGTATCGCCCATCTGGATTATCATTGCAGCGGGAGTAGGAGGATATATATATGGCAAGGTGGGAATTGGGAATTGAGAATTGAGAATTTTGTGCTTATGATATTCCTTTATATATTCATCACATTCTTTGAGATAGGGCTGTTCGGATTCGGTGGCGGTTATGGTATGCTGTCACTGATACAGAACGAGACGGTGGAGCATTGGCACTGGCTGACGGCTTCAGAATTTACCGACATTGTAGCTATCTCGCAGATGACACCCGGACCTATCGGCATCAACTCAGCCACCTATGCCGGCTATACTGCCGTCAAGAATGCAGGTTTCGGTGTACCAATGGCTATTCTCGGTTCAGCCACAGCCACCTTCGCCTTGGTGCTGCCCTCACTTATCCTAATGATACTGATTAGCAAGATGTTCATGAAATACATGAACACACAGCCTGTACAGTCCGTATTTAAAGGACTGCGGCCAGCAGTCGTTGGACTACTCGCCGCAGCTACACTACTACTATGTACATCTGATAACTTTTCAAAGCCATCTGAGAATCCCTGGCAGTTCTATATCAGCTGCGCACTTTTTGCAGCTACTGCCTTCGGCACTGGGGTATTGAAAATCAATCCCATCCGCATGATTTGCTACAGTGCCGTTGCAGGATTACTCCTATTTTATTAATTCCCACCTCAGCACAGAACCGTTACGTCTGGCTGGGTCTGCACCGACGAAATCCATTGAATAAGGACTGCCTGTAGTCGGACTCTTACCTATATATTTATGGGTACGCATCGACATCAGCATAAATTCATGGTCGAGATAGTCCTGCCACATAAACACCTCTGCTTTAGCCTCATCATTGGTCAGGCGCACATCACCTGCCAGTCCGTAGCCTGCCACGAAGACGTAGCGGCCATCGGCACACTGCAGAACGACTTTGCCCTGTCCCTTGTCAATGATACGGAAACGCGTTTGTACGGTGTTGTTCTTCGCATCAGTGTCGTAGAGCATCCCATGTTCCAAAGCAACAGCAGGTTTTCCTGTCGCCAGATTGATGATACGGAACGTCTTTCCGTATGGGATATTCTTGCTTCGGTCAGCCTTGGGCTCAACCACAGTAAAATTGTCGAACTCGGCATAGCCGCCCTTCTTCCCCTGATAGTTAAAGCAGAAGAGTGCATGACGTGAGCCTTGGAACGAGATAAGCTGGTACGAAAGTGTCATCTCGCGACCTATCTGATGGAAGCTCTTGCCGTCCAACGAATATTCATAATGGGCACTGTCGCTATCGTAGTTGCCCACCATACGGAGCCAAATTTTGCCATCGACTAAATCGACGGGCACGCTGACCGTGTCATTAATAGCCTGTTCGAAACATCTCAGCAAATAGGAGTTCCCCTTCCCTTGGGAGGGGGATAGGGGGAGGCTCACACCTATCCATGAACAAGGCACATTGATATTACCCAATCCAGCCACATCACCATCCTTCAGCCCCTGCAAATAGACTTCCACCGTTGCAATGGATGTAGGACCGATGACACGTTGCGTCAGTGAGTTGCGAGCCCACATCAACTGTTCGGCAGGCATAGACTGCAAACGCAAGCGTCCATTCTTCAGACTCCATTTCGAATCATCAGGATTGTGGTTCCATTGCCACACTCTGCCGAGCGTCTTTCCGTTGAAGGTTTCGTTTCGATTATAGGGGGAGGTAGGTGTGGTAGCGTTTGCAGGGATGGCAGGTTTGAGCCACGTACGTGGCGCACGACCGAGGTTACCCTCCAATCCCAACATGGGCCATCCGTCCTTCCAGGTGATTGGTGCCAGCGTAACGGTACGGCCGATGCTGTGGAAGTCCATCATCAACAGCGCCCACCACTGACCGCTCTGATCCTCCACAATTCCACCCTGATGGATGTTCGTGCAGGCCGTAGCATCCTTATCAACCACTGGAATACCGAATTTCGTACCATCCTGTCCGATACGATATTTCTCGCCCTCTGGCACCTGTGTCAGCGGTGCAGCATGATAGCCGAAAGTCTCGTCGGCAGTAATCGTGATGGTTTCATAAGGTCCCCAAATGCTCTTTGAGCGGGAACACAGCGTACGTCCGTTTGGTTTATAGTCGGTTGAGATGAGATAGTACATGCCGTTAATCTTATACATATGGTGTCCCTCACCCACGGCATTACCTTTTGGGATAATAGTACGTTCGGTTTCCTCTTTCGGACCACTCATATCTGGTTTCAGTTCCGTACATTTCACCTCTCCGTAACCATGAATGGCATATATTTTCCCATCGTCGTCGAAGAGCACACTCAGGTCGTAGATACGTCCCTGCATGTTATGGTGCTTCCACGGTCCACGGATATCCGTAGAAGTATAGCACTGCAAGCCCTTGCCGTTGATATTCGTAAACACATAGAACTGTCCGTTGGCATAGCGGATGGCAGGAGCCCACACGCCCTGACCGTATATCTCCTGATGATTCTTCAGCGAGAAGGCATCATCGTCGAAGTCGAAACGGTCGAAACAGTAACTGATATTTTCCCAGTTCACCAAGTCCTTCGAGTGCAGAATCACCAGTCCTGGCACGGTATGCATCGTCGTACCAGCCAGGTAATAGTCGTCGCCCACCCTCAGGATATCAGGGTCAGAGAACTCATCATAGAACAGCGGATTCGTAAATGTTCCATTCCCATTATCAGCCGTCCAACTCTGAGCGGAAGCGGTGCTTCCTAAATGAGAAATGAAGAATGAGAAATGAGAAATTACAAAGAGAAATGTGAAAATGGTTATACGCTTCATCATGATTAATTGTCAATTATCAATTCTCAATTATCCATTAACACCGGCCATCCGTCGGCAGTCCAGTTGATTTTGCGTTGTACCAGAATTGCAGCACCATTATGCTTCACGCTATAGCCATGACTGATGTAGATATCCTCACCATTCATCGTATAGGTAGCGCAATGACCGATAGCCTCAAACCGTTGCTTATCACCGGCAATCACGGGAGTACCACCGCCTTCACGCATATCCTCGCCATTACGATCAACATACGGACCATCCACCGTCTTGCTGCGGCCCACCACTACGCGATAGGTACTCTTACTGCCCATACAGCAGTAGTCCCACGACACAAACAGATAGTAGTATCCGCCATGTTTCATGATGAACGGAGCCTCGATAGCATTCGTTCCAGCATATTTCGAAGTAGGATTCGCCACTCGGTTATTGTTCTTGGGTGAATAACGACGCGCTACGGTAAACGGCTTTTCACCCTTGGCAATATGCATCGTCGTGTCCAGTCTGGCCATTTTTATTCCATCCCAAAACGAGCCCCAAACCAACCAAGGCTGGTCGTTGTCGTCAATCACGAAGTTAGGGTCAATGGCATTCCAGTCATCACGTTTCTCACGAGAAGTCACGATACAACCCTCGTCATTCCAAATCGGGAAACTCAGCGAAGGCTTACTCAGCAAGCCAATAGCCGAACCATTCTTTCCGAAGGTAGAACAGCTATAAGCGAGCCACCAACGTCCGTGCCACTTGATTACATCCGGAGCCCACACATGGTGAGTGAATCCAGGCACCGAATCACGTGTCCACTGCGGCATCACCGTCATCACGGGCTCAGGCAGTACCGTCCATGTCTTACGGTCCTTGGAGGTCATCTGTTGGATGCCCACCCCCGTGCAGAACAGGTAGTAAGTACTGTCCTCATACGCCATCACCGGGTCGTGCGTCATTGGCGCCTCCGTCTGGAAAGCCGCACGTGCGTGATGAGACTGAGAATATAGAGTGGTGCTCGCCAGGAGCACCACTACTATAGAGAGAAATCGTTTCATTGTTCAGTAATTTACTATTCCACAGGAGCCTTGTAACCCCAGATGGTAATACCAGTCTTGCTGTCAAGAGCCGTGAAGCAAGGAACCTTTGTATCAGTTGGTTCCAGCGTCTGAGGAACCATGACACCCTTAAATTCCGAACCATCGATATTGAAAGTGATATATGAAGTACCAGACTTAACACTCCAAGTACCAGTAATATCAAGACCAGAAATGGTACCATCAGCTTTCAATAAAACATTAATAGGAATAGAAAGTTCCTTGGCAGCATGATCGAGTCCGTAGTTATGAACCAGCATTCTGTACTCACCTGCGATATCAGCTGTGGCTACCTTCTGAGCAGCAGCAATACCTGCACTCTTCACGCCCTCGCCTGTATATTCAAATGGAGCAGCTACCAGCCAGCCCTCTTCATTCTGATAAACTTGGTGAACACGTACCTCATGACCCTCGCCCCGATTCTGGAAACGCGTATGATATACCAAATAGGTACGTCCGTCTGGAGCGGCAATAATACTATTGTGACCCTGAGCACGCTCAGCCCAATCACCCATTGCCTGGAAGCCCCAGTCTCCATAAGCACCGAAGATATTCACACCACGGTTGCCATCATTTTCCGTAGGACCGAAGTTCAGTTGATAAGTATCATAGACTGCGGAACTACCCTTGCTGTCAACGTATGGACCATCTACATTCTGTGAACGGAACACACGCATCTGATAACCACCAGCAGCCTCCAGACCACCATAAGTCATGAACAGGAAGTAGTATCCACCGATATACTCGATATAGGAAGCCTCACCAGAGACGTATGCGCCACCGGCAATCTTCTTACCGAAGTAAGGATCTGAGGTCTCATTCTCTGCATATGTCACATCATAGTCACGCAGACCGGTCTCCTCGTCCAGTTCCAACATAAAGATACCACCACTCCAAGAGCCGTAAGACATCCACAGTTTTCCATCTTCATCATAGAATACACATGGGTCAATAGCGTTAGGCCAGTGATTGCCATAGTTGTCGCTTGGAGCATAGCGTGAAGGCAGCGAAGCCTGCTCACCCAAGACAATCTCCAAGTCGGTTGACTTATAGGAGTCGCCAGAACGGAAGCCGCTCATTACGACAGGAGCCTGATAGCGATAAGGACCAGTGATGTTATCGGCTGTCAACATGATGATGCTTGAATACCATCCGTCACCATTGATGCTGAGATACATACACCACTTACCCATCTTCTTGTTGTAGATGACATCAGGAGCCCACATATTACCATCAACAGAGTAACCCTCGCTGCCACGAGCCGACCAAGCAAGAGCATTGAAGTTGAAGTCGTACTCTACTCCACCCTTCTTTACCTTAGTAACCTCAGGAGTGGTAAATGCATCAACATTATCGGCATTTGTGCTGGTAGCAGTAGCCCAAGGAGCAGTAAATGCCTCCCAAGACATCATATTGTTACACTTGGCAGCAGCACGGTGTGAACCGAAGATATAATAGCTGCTTGTTGATGGATCCCAAACCACACTTGGATCATGCACGCTGACACGCTTCAAAGCCGATGGTCCCTCAGTCTGAGGATCGTCTTCAGTAGATTCTGAAGAGGTCGTTGTAAACGACACCTCACTCGAATAAACTACATCAAAACTCGTCTGTGCGAAACCACGAACGTAGTAAGTAGTATTCTTAGCAAGACCACCAATGGTCAGAATCATATCCTTACTGGTAGAATACACCTTATCATCACTAATAGTAGGATTAGGTGAAGTTGAGTAACATACACCACGATGGATGATGTGCGAACCAGTAGCAGTTGCAGTGACGATGGCAGAGCTACCAGAGATAGAAGACACTGTGGGAGTTGTAACTGTCAGAGGATAGTTTACCTCCTTGATGTCGTTGCTACAGGCTGTTGCCATCATTCCGATGGCAAACAGCGCTAATAGTTTAGATATATATTTCATAATACGATTCATTTAAATTATTATTCGAATACCAAGTGAGCCTTCTCCATACTCAGTTTGAAACCGAAGTCATTAGCATCAATGTTCTTCAAGCCTGTGTATTTCTGGGTATATGTTTTACCATCAGAACCAAGCACGACTGCTTTTATATCAGCAGTACCATCGCCCTTGTTGGTGATGTAGGTAGTTACCAATGCACCGTCAATATTCGTCTTGAATGCATCCCAGTTCCAGTCACAAGTCTGGCAACCATCCCAGTAACTATCACCAAGTCCCCAGTTGTCAGCACGTACGAAGCAATACTCTGTTCCGTCTGCCTTATAGAGAGTGATAATGAAGTTATTCCAGTTCTCTGCTCCATCGGTGTAGTTAATGAATCGGTTAACCATTGTAGCACCAGCAGGAACACCAATAAAGTCTGTAGAAACAGAACGGAATGCACTTGTATTATCTTCTGCACCAATCACATAGTCAAACTCCAAATGAGCCTTCTCCATACTCAAGTTGAAATAGAAGTCCTCAGGATCGATATTCTTCAGACCCTTATAATTCTGAGTATAAGTTTTGCCATCTGATCCGAGTACAACGGCTTTCACATCGGCAGTACCATCACCATTATTAGTAATATAAGTGGTCACTTTAGCACCATCTAAGATAGTCTTAAAGTTAGCCCAATCCCAGTCACAAGACTGGCAACCATCCCAGTAACTGTCACCAGTTCCCCAGTTGTCAGCACGCACGAAGCAATATTCCGCTCCGCTTGCCTTTGTCAGAGTAATGATGAAGTTATTCCAGTTTTCAACACCATTGGTATAGTTGGTGAAGAAATTTACGTATGTCTGACCTGGTTCTACCTTGAAATCCTCAGTCTTTTCCTCACGGAAGGCACTGGTATTGTCGGTCTTACCAATGCAAGTGTACATCTTGTCAACCACACTAAATGAAGCATAAGCGATAATTGGTTTAGTGGCACTTGCTCCTTTGAATGTCTTTCCATAAGCAGCAACAAGTGTTTTTGTACCAAGATCTGCCATGTTAGGAATTACTTCAAATTGCAGATCCTCAGCCTTAACAGTCACAGGAGCTGGCAGCTCTTCAAATGTAACCTCAGCAGTCACACCAGCTAAGAGAGTTTCCTGATCTGTACCAACCATGACTTTAGCAGGAACACCTTTCAGAACCATAGAAAGAGGTTGCTTATCCTCAGCAGATGTGCAACCGCCGATTGGCTCGATATTGGTAGAAATCCAGTCGATATAACTACCCTCAGGACACAAGCATACGCGAATATTATTGTTAGAAGCATCAGCATTAAGATTTACAAGTGCAGAAGTTTGAGTATAAGTTTTAGTCACTGTGCCATTTGTCATCTTAACAATCAAACCACCCTCAGTACGATCCACTGTCAGAGTTACCTTACCACCAAGTTTCTGAATGCCATCATCCGTATTGGTAGCGAATGTCAGATTACTCTCTATTAAACTACGATCAATATAATCACCCCACTCAGAATTACCTTCTTGATTGGCGAAAGGTTGATTATCGAAGCGAATTACGCCATATTCCTTATAGTTTTCTGCGCCACGATCCTCGTCATTAGAGATAATCATCGCATAGTTTTTATAAGTGTTGGGGGCTTCCGGATTAATATGCAGATTAAACTGTGCAATCCATTTCGTTGCCTCTGGAATCACATAGTACTTAGTGAACTGCTGCCACCAGCCTGTAGAGAAGTCAGTAGCACCAATGGTGTACACATCTTCCATCTGATTACCAAGATCTTCTTGCTCGGGCTCTTCCTCTTCGCCTCCCATTTCTGCGAGCCAGTCTGGAGCATTCACTTTGTAAAGGTCACTTCCTTCACAACTCGTCATCGTCAGTACACCAAGGGCACCGATAAAGAAGACGGATGCTAATTTATTGAGATATTTCATAATTATAATCTTTATTTCGTTTTAAACCTTATTTGCTCAAATCTACAACAGGATGAACAGTCCAACCTTTTTTAGAGAAGTAAGCAGAGTTATCAATGTCTAAATTTGCCGAATTACCTTTAACATTTGGATTTACATTTGTAATATAGGTAACAATTGGCAAATACTCATGACCTGCTCTATAAGTATCAAAAGAACACTTCAATTCTGCATCGGATCCAATATTTGCATAACTAACCGGTTCTTTCATCTTTGTTTTATCATTACTTCTACGGAATGTTCCATGTTCTTTCAATTGCTTCATACGATCAGGAGAATAGAAGAATCCCCAGCGGATAAGGTCAAAGCAGCGACCAAACTCACAACCAAATTCTTTTGGACGTTCAACATTTGCAATCTGTTCAAACAATTTATCCTTTGAGCCAAAATCTGAAAGCTGTAAATCTTTCAATTGAGCACGACGACGTACCTGATTAATCCAGTCGATTGCCTGCTGAGTAGGTCCACTTATCTCATTTTCACACTCAGCAGCGCGAAGCAGAACGTCAGAGTAACGCATCATGCGCAGGTTAACACCACAATGCAAACCTTGTATCACACTTGAATAAAGATTTGTGCGCAAATTGGTATGCTTAGCTACAGGAAGACCACCATAGTTATTATTCGTAATGAACTGAGTACTGATATCTGATGTCATTACGTTAGTAAAACATACATTTCCATATGCATAGCCTTCCCACTCTGGCTCGTATGTACCAATTGTCCAATAGAGTCGAGGATCAAGAGAACCCGAAGTAGTGCGCTCTTTTTTGAACAGCTCATACAACCATGGAGCAGCAGCCAGGTCACACCATCCATTGACGTCACCAGGAGCTAAATTCGTTTCAATAGCATGTCCTTGCGTAGCATTCTTATTAGTATTTACAGGAGTCCATTCGTCCTCTGTACCTTGGCTTCCATAATCCAAGAATTGCACCTCAAAGAGACTTTCTGCATTGTTTTCATATTTTCCCTCTTGGAAATTATCACCATAATCAGCCATCAATTCATAATGACCGTATGTTCCACCGATAATAGCCTTCAACACAGTCAGAGCTTCATTATACTTATGACGTTGCATCAAAGTACGAGCATAGTAACCTGCAGCAGCACCACAAGTTGCACGTCCCTTTGCCCACTCACCACCTTCGTCACGAGATGGAAGCAAAGCCATTGCTTCTGAGAAGTCTTTTTCTACCTGATCAAGTACTCTGTCATATTGTGCATAGACATCCTCATCTCCCTCCTCTTCATTGGGGGCATACAAACCATCAAGAGAAGCATAAGAACTATAGTCTGTCACAAGAATAGGATTCTGGAAGTAACCTGAAAGAGTATAATAAGACAAACCACGAATAAAGAGTGCTTGACCTTTAATCTTTTTCATCTGATCATTAAGTGCACTATCATCTTCTCCACACTTAGACAGAACGAAATTACATACATTGATGGTGTAATACCATTCACGCCAAACCCACATGGGAAGATTATTTTCTGCACCGGGGAACTCTACTGGGAAATTAAAATCATCTATTGGCTGATACCAAACTTGTGAGCAATTCCAGATTTCATCACCACGGCAAATTTCATTACCATAACCTACGCGGGCAAAAGAACCCTCCATACGGATGTGGTTATACATGGCAATCACACTTTCTTCCAGCTCTGCAGCAGTTGAGCCAAAACCATCTGTAGTTGGTCGGTTAGGATCAGTAACATCAAGTTTTTCACTACATGACGTTAACATTCCGATACCCATTAAAAGGGCAAGTGAAATTTTATATAGTTTCATAACTAAACTTCAATTTTTAGTTTTTAAATCATTCAATTCTTTAGAACGAGAACAGAACTCCAGCCATGAAGCTTCTTGCACTGGGGTAAGAGCAATAGTTAAGACCTGGAGAGAAAGCAGCACCTGGGAAGTCAACATTATATCCCTTAAACTTCGTGAAGGTGTAGAGGTTCTGAAGAGAAACGTATGCACGAACACCCGTGACTACATTCTTGAACCATTTGTCTGGGAAGTTGTAACCAAGCTCTACATTGGCAATCTTCCAGTAGGCAGCATTCTGAATCTGACGATCACTCAGATAATTATTCCATTGCTCACCTGTACTTGAATAATAGGTACGTGGCACATTAGAAATATAAGTCAAACCATCGTCAGACCAACGGTTAGCATCAACAAGTGCAACGTCCTTATTCCAAGGACCGTAACTGCTATTGAGTTCTCTATGTAACACGTCAATTGCATGATAATTCAAAGCACCATAAGTAGAAATACTCAAGTCGAAATTCTTGTATTCAAAATGGGCACTGATACCAAAGTTCACTTTAGGCATACCACTGCCCAAAACTACTTTATCTTCACCATTGATAACACCGTCCTCATTAACATCCTTATAGAGACAGTCACCTACCTGTGCACCCGTCTGAGTGGCATGATCGTCAAGATCAGCCTGCGTACGGGCAATACCCTCATAGACATAACCATGGAACTGTCCGATTTCCTGACCAACATAGGTGATAAAATCACCATTATCCTGAAAATCCTTACCAGTACCTAATGAAGTAACCTTATTCTTCAATGTGCTCAAGTTCGCACTTACCTGCCATTTGAATGGATGATCCATATTCCTGTAAGTAGCAGAGAACTCGAAACCACTGTTCTGCATTGTAGCAGCATTCATTTTTACTGTTTCATTAGCAACACCGGCATTAATAGGAACGGCTACGTCATACAGCAGATCTTTTGACTTGTTGAGATACCACTCTGCGGTAAACTCCAAACGGTTGTTAAACATGGCGAGGTCAATACCGATATTCGTAGTGGTCTTTTTCTCCCAAGCAATGTTAGTATTCACAAAGTTCGAAATTGCTGAACCATAAACTACTGAATTACCAAAGCTATAACCCATATTATTGCGTGACATTGTAGTCATGTAAGCATATTCGCCGATTGCTTCGTTACCGAGTTCACCATAACTGGCGCGAATCTTAAACATATTCATAACGTCACGGCTAATCGGGAAGAACTTTTCCTTATCGAAACGCCAACCTACAGAGATTGATGGGAAGGTGCCCCAACGAATATCCTTAGACAAGCGAGAGCTACCATCACGACGAATAACGAAAGAAAGAAGATATTTGCTATCATAGTCATAGTTCAGACGTCCTACAAAAGATGTAAGAGTGTGCTTTAATTCTTGTGAAGAAGCGTCTCTGCTTTCGGCATTTTGGAGTTGCAGGAAATAGGGCTCTGAGAATTTAGTACCCGTGGCACTCAAGATGTGAGTATTCTCTTCCTGATAGGTAATACCGCCTAACAGGTTGATATGATGCAAGCCAATGGTACCATCATAAGTAATGGTGTTCTCCACCAGGAAGTCAGAATAAGTACGCTTGGTCTCTGTCAGTTTCTCATTGTTCTTATCCATTCCTGCGCGCTGAGCCTGGAACCATGCAGAAAGCCATCTCTTATCCTGTGCGTTTGTCTTACTATATGAAAGGTTGAGCTTATAGTTCAATTTGTGATTCTTGTTCTCAAAGCCAACCATCTTAAAGATATCCACATCTGCAGAACCTGTAGCAACAACGCGATCTACAATCGTATTTCGTGTAAACAGGTTGTTAATCAACAATGGGTTTGAGTGAGATATATCTCCATGAATAGCGTCATAGTACACACCATAACCATACGCATCATAACTATAATTTTTAGCAGATTTAACTCTATCATCCAGATACCATGTAGATTCATCGTAAGCTTTAATCGTTGGCGCAGTCAATACGGCACCGAACAATACGGGATGTACGTCACCATAATAACCCTGAATAAAACCGTCTTCTGCAGAGTTATTCGAGATACCTAAACCATCCTGACTGGAGTGAGAGTAAACCAGACTAGTGCGAAAGTTAATGAACTTGGTCTCCATCGTGTTGTTTACACGGGCAGTGAAACGCTTATAGTTTGGACCGGCACCTTTCAAAGTACCATTCTGCTGATAGTAGTCAAGACCTACATTATAAGTATTGTGTGCACCACCACCACTCAGATTGATATTATGGTTTTGACGGGTACCTGTCTTAAACACTTCATCAAACCA
Source organism: uncultured Prevotellaceae bacterium (assembly GCA_900316645.1). Classification (GTDB taxonomy): domain Bacteria; phylum Bacteroidota; class Bacteroidia; order Bacteroidales; family Bacteroidaceae; genus Prevotella. The sequence continues at coordinate 51,554 of ONDP01000030.1, read as the reverse complement.
CTTGGTATTGGTATCATCCATAAAATGATACTTACCTGTTTCCGCATCACGAATATAACCAGCAGCAGGTATTGTACCACTGTTCTCATTAGAAACACCTATATAATTACTATACTGGTCAGCGTTCATCACATCATAAACACCACCTGGAATCCAGTCAACACCGAAATAACCCTTATAGTCCACCTTCAGAGGCTGGTCTTTCTTACCATTCTTAGTCGTGATGATTACCACACCGTTAGCAGCACGAGAACCGTAGATAGCACCTGCAGATGCATCCTTCAACACCTGAATGGTCTCAATGTCGTTAGGAGAGAAGTCACGGATGGTTGTACCCATGGGCACACCGTCAATCACATACAAAGGAGCAGTGTCGCCGAAAGTACCCAAACCACGGATACGTACAGCTGGGTCGGCACCAGGCTGACCGTCAGAGGTAATCTGAACACCGGCAACCTTACCTTCCAACATAGATGAGATGTTTGAGTTGGAAACGCGCTTCAACTCATCAGCGTTTACGATAGATACAGAACCAGTCAAGTCGGCCTTCTTCTGCGTACCGTAACCTACAACTACCACTTGATCGAGCACGTGAGAGTCAGCCTCCATCTGGATAGGATCAATCTGAGCACGACCACGGACTGCTACCTCGCGGTCCTTGTAGCCTACATAACTGATAACGAGAGTTGCGTTAGAGGCAGCATCAATCTGGAAGTTACCGTCGATGTCGGTCACACTTCCTGACGAAGCACCTTTAACCCTAACAGTTGCACCAATGAGGGGTTCCCCATCCTGGTCAACGACCTGACCCTTGACCTTGATGGTCTGCTGGGTCACTGCTGCACTGGCAGTAACAGGACAGACAGTTAGTCCACCTGTGAAGCCAAAAGTCAGCATCAGAGAGAATAATACTTGTTTTCTCATTTGTTAATCTTTTAGGTTAGAAAATTTTGTTAATAATTAAAAATCTAGCCGCAAAGTTAACTGCATTACGCGCATAAAAGGTGGAAAAAACGATATTTAAGGTGGACAAAACAGTAAAAATATAAATTTTGTACCACTTTTTAGCAATAATTATTCTTCACCTGTATAGGCACTGGGGCTGCAACCGTATTGATGGGTGAAACAACGGGTGAAATATTTGGGATCGTTGAAACCCACTTTGTAAGCTATCTCGGTAATGTTACGATTGGCATAATTTTCAAGGAGTAGACGTTTGGCTATCTTCAGACGATAGTCGCGGATGAACTGACCGGTGCTCATACCTGCCTCTGCATTCAGACGCTTTGACAATAGAGGCTTGCTCATGCCCATAGCTTCGGCAAACTCAGAAACGCCGAACTCGCTGTTGGTATAGTGCTGCTCCAGAATCTCGGTGGCATGGTCCATAAACGGCTTACTGGTGCGCATCACCTCCTGTTTGTCCGCCTCGACACTCTTATGGTAGCTCTTCTTGAGTTTCTCGTGATTGTCTAGGATATTCTGGATGCGCGTCTGCAACTCCTGTGGCTGGTCTGCCTCTTCCAGCACCTTGCGGATGGGCGTCAGCAGTTTGTCGGCCTCCTGGCGTTTCCACTCTGCTTCCTTGTAGCGATAGAACCAAACCACAAAGGCTATCAAGCCGACAACAATCAGAAGGTTGAACCACCAGCTCTTCCAGAAATAAGGCTCCACCACAATGCGTACTGCCAGCTGATGGACTTCTGCTTCTTCCGTATCGGCTGTGTAACATACCTCAAAAGTATATGTGCCTGGCTTCAGAGTGGTGTAGCGCACCGAATGAGCTTCCGGTGGAAGAATGGTCCACTCCTCTTCGAAGCCTTTCAGCCGGTAACTATAGTGCCCCGTTGTTTCGCCAGCATAAGTCAACGACGAGAACTCAATGGCAAACGATTTGTTCGACTCATGCAGTCGGATAACCTTTGCCTGCGAAATGTCTTCACTGATAATATCGCTATTGGCTGGAGTCACCACTTGATTATCCACAAGAAGTTGGGTAAACGTGAGGTGGACAGAATAATTAGCAGCCTTATTTTCGTCCACTACCTCAATCAATCCATCCATGCTGCCGAAATACAGGACTCCACTCGCTGCTTTAACGGCTGAATTCCAATAAAAATGCTGACTGAGCAAGCCGTCCTTCTCGTCATAATTAATAAAGGTACGCGCGAGAGGGTCGAGAACCGACAGTCCGTTGGCTGTTGTTATCCACAACCGCCCCGTCTTATCCTCTACTATTCCATGAACGGCATTGTTGGCAAGACCGTCCTTCGTCGTCAGGTTCAAAAATGTCTCCTCGCCCGTTTTCTCGTCAACAACAAGTTGGTAGAGACCATAGCCGTTAGAACCCAACCATATTGTACCGTCTTTGGCTTGACAGAAACAACACAACTTGTCAACGATATTCAATGACGGATTATCCAACTTGGTATAGATGCTTCTGACCTGGAACTTTCCGTCCTTGGCACGTGAGCGAAGGTCGATGATGCGCACTCCCGTGATGCAGCCTATCCATAAGCGTCCCTTATCGTCGATTAAGGAACCTATACAGCCTCGTACTGTTCGGTTATCATTAAACGGGTCGCTGAGCTGCCCCGTCTGCAGGTCGTAGTAGAAGACACCATCGTTAGAACCTATCCACAGGGCGTCGTTATACTTGTCGTAAGCCAAGGCTCCGATATAATTGGTCTGTGCCACCATTTCGGCAGGCATATCAATATGCTTCAGCTGATGGTCGGCAAGCGAAATGACATTCAGTCCACCACCCCACGTTCCAATCCACAGATGTCCGTGGGTGTCGGCCTCCAAAACGGAAACGGAATTATGTGAGAGCGCAGAGCTCTGCATGGTCCAATGTTCGAACTGCTGACTGTCAGCGGCTTTCCAGTTGAGTCCGCCCTCAACCGTTCCTACCCACAGACTGCCATTCGGTTCAACATACATGGCATTGACCGGACGGGGAGAGATAGATGTAGTCACCCCTGCCTGGTGGACATAGTTACGCAGCAACAGGGGGCGTGGCGCCAGTTTGGCAATGCCCGAAGTCTCGGTACCAACCCAAATCAGGCCGTCGCGCACCATCAGGCAATGCACGAAATCACTGGGCAAAGGTAGATAATCCGTATTGCTGTCCCAATGCTCAAAGGCATTCATCTGGTCTGACAGTATATTCACGCCTCTCAGTGAGCCCACCAACAGGCGTCCGTCGGGAGCTTCAGCCAGAGACGAGGTAAAATCGTGGGAAAGAGAATTGGGGTCGTCCGTATGGCGGAAAGACTGAATCTGATGCGAATAGGTGTCGTAGGCATATAGTCCCAGATTGGTGGAAATCCATACCCTGTTGCCCCGTTTCAGCATATCAGTCACATAGAGTCCGCGCAACTGCACCATCTCGGGGGCAATATCCTCGCGCTGCAATTTCCCGTTGCGCTCCGTCAGGCGATACAAGCCACCATCCACACAAACCCATACCGAACCATTCTGCTCAACGTCCTTGATGCACACGTCGGGCGTGTTACCCACATAATGATAGCGGCTGACATGATTGACAGCCCCCTTTTCGTTGAAGGTATAGCGATAGATAGAATCGGTATTGACCTGCCATATAGCGCCCTTAGCATCGTTATAGACGGCTACTGACGGACGGTTCAGTATTGCATTCAAGTCACCACCGGCGTAGTCCAGCGTCGTACGGCTCATGGTCCGCATATCAATCACATCAGTCCGTTCGTCATAGGCTATCCATAGCCGATGGTGGCGGTCCTCCGTGATGCGCTTACAGGAATTGCTGCTCAGTCCCTGAGGATTGGTGAGGCCTATGCTCATGAACGAGAAACCATCGTAGCGTACAGCCCCGCCTCCGTAGGTAGAAATCCACACGAAGCCCTGGCTATCGACAAAGAACTGGTTGACGTTATTGTGGGGAAGACCAACCGAAAGGTCGAGCGTAGTCAGCTGATAATGCTCCGTCAGCACTTGCTGTGCCGACAGTCCACCTATCATCAAGGTACACATCAACCAAATCAGTCTTATCTTCCGCTTCACAGCGCAAAGATAAGCAATATTTTTGAATTACAAGATTCTTTTCACAAAAAAAAGATGCGCCCCTCGAAAGGAGCGCACCGATTATTTCTAACTAACAGTTTCTCTTAGAGAGAGAACTTGTAACCAACAGAGAACATAAATACGCTGTTCTTGCTTGAACCACCATTTGATGTGTCAGTAAGACCCAACTGATAGCGACCATCTATCACGAAATTAGAGAACTCATAAGAAATTCCGAAAGGAATGGACAAATCAAAAGACTTTCCTCCATTAAAGTCACCCTCTGTTGACTGGCCATTAGCTTCTGTCTTCCACTTTCCACGAACTTTGAAACCTGGCTGCAAACCAGCCTTGACAGCAAGACCTGGAATGATGTAGTAGTTAGCCAAAACAGGAACATTGATGTAGTCAAGGCTTGTAGTTGAAGTAGTACCTCCCTCAGAATACTTACATCCTTGCATAGAGTAAATCAAGCCACCGGTCAGAGCAAACTTCTCTGCCAACACATACTCTACTTCAGCACCAGCAGCCAGACCAACCTTCATATCTGCATTTCCACCAGTAATTGTGGTTAAGGTCATACCTACCATTGGCTTAATGGTTAATCCACCAACAGGACGCTGAGCAAATGCGCCGACGCTCATGAGCATCAAGGCGGCAATCATCATAATCTTTTTCATAATTCTTACTTTTTAGTGAATAAATAATGATTTGATATTGCAAAGATAACATTTTTTTTCAATACATCCAAGTTTTTTTATAAAAAAATGTTGCAAATCGAACAAAAAAAGATGCGCCCCTCGAAAGGAGCGCACCGATTATTTCTAACTAACAGTTTTTCTTAGAGAGCGAACTTGTAACCAAGAGTGAAGCTGAATACAGAGTGACGAGAGTCTGAATCCTTCAGAGCCTTGGTCAGATAGATGTTGTAACGAGCATCGAAAACGAAGTTAGCATACTCATAAGAAACACCTACAGGAATAGCGAACTGGAAGCCCTTAACACCTTCTTTAATCTTGTAAGAATCATTAACGGTGCGAGTATTGCCACCCTGAACACCAGCCTGAGAAAGAGTACCGTCAAGCTTAACCTTCTTGAATACATTGAAACCAGGCTGGATACCTGCCTTCAGAGCCAATCCCTTGACAGGATAGTACTGAGCCAAGATGGGGATGTTGATGTAATCGAGCTTCATAGTAGCGTCACCAGAGAAAGCCCAACCGCCAACAACGTTGTCATTCTCATCGAAGTCAAGCTCACCAAAACCGGTGTTCTTACCCTTAACACCCTGCTGTGAATACAAGAGACCAAACTGAACACCGAAGTTCTCAGAAACACCATACTCAGCCTCAACACCGGCAACGAAGCCAGGACGAACCTTTGTGTCCTCTCCCTTAGTCATAGAAGCAATGTTCAATCCAACAGTTGGTTTCAGAGTCAACTGACCAACCTCATTCTGAGCATTTGCGCTAATTGCAGCTACCATCATGGCAGCAATCATCATAATCTTTTTCATAATCCTATTCAAATTTAGTGAATAAATAATTTAATTACTTTTTGATTTTATGCTGCAAAGATACACATAAATTTTGAATCTGCAAGAAATTTTTGTTAAAAATCTCAATAAATGTTATCGTTTTCTTGATTTTAGTCAGTTTTGTCCTATCATTCACAACAAATTATGTCGTTTTCTTTAGTCCGTCCTCACGGATTGGCAGTCCGTAAGGACGGACTCTAAGTTTGTATGAGTCAAACGGATGGCACAATAACCAGTCCTTATTGTTCAATAACCTGCCCTTATTGGACAATAACCTGCCAGTATTTCAAAATGTCCCTCACTTCCTCACGTTTTTGCTCGGAACGCCTTTGTACAGAGGGCTGAGGCACGTTAGGGAAAAACGGTTTAGGGTAACGTCTCCCTAACGTCTTTATAGGCTCTCCCTCACACCTTATTTATATATAGCAAGCCTTTGAAAAATTTTAAGTGTTAAAATGCAAAATAATAGGGTGTTAAAATGCAGGTTTTGGGGGGAAATATTTGCATACCGCAATTTTTTTTATTATCTTTGCACTTGGAAATGGGAATCATGGAAAGAATACCAGAAAAACACCATGAAAAACCAGACCAAAACTATTTTTGTTAACTAATAAATTAAACTGTAACTATGGAAGAAAAATCCTTAGTGGTGGTTGAACAGCCCCAAAATGTTCAAACAGAGAGTGTGCTCTTTATCGAGCAGTTTATTAACGACAACTACCGTCTGCGACGCAATGTGCTGAGCGGAAAGGTCGAATTCAAGATGAGGGATGATGTGACAGCCGACTATCGTCCACTGACGCAGGAAGCCCAGAACAGTATGGTCATCCATGCCCTTCGCGAGGGGCTGGATGAGGTGTGCAACCCCAAGGCCGACATCACCATGTATGTCAACTCTGAGGAGGTGCGCATGTACAACCCTGTCTTGGCTTTCTTGAACGACCTGCCCAAATGGGACGGACAGAACCACGTAGCCAAGCTGTTCTCGCGTCTGCCAGGCCTCAGTTCAGAGCAACTCGCCTTCTTGGCCGTCTGGCTACGCGCAACGGTGGCCCACTGGCTACAGCTCGACACGCTGCACGGCAACGAGGTGGTGCCTGTGCTGATTGGTGCGCAAGGCTGTGGAAAGACTACATTCCTGCGCCGACTGCTGCCTTGTCAGCTTCGCGAGTACTATCTGGATCACCTGAACCTGTCGAACAAGTTCGACAAGGAGATGGCGCTGACGAACAACCTGCTGGTGAACCTCGACGAGCTCGAAGCCATCCGCCCCAGTCAGCACGCGGCGTTGAAGCAGACCTTGTCGAAGAATAAGGTGAATGGGCGGCCCATCTTCGGCAAGGCCCAGGACGACCGTCCCCGCTATGCGTCATTCGTATCGACTACCAACAATCCGCATCCCCTGACCGATGCAACGGGCAGTCGTCGCTACATCTGCCTCCGCATTCCCAAGGGACAGCTGATTGACAATGCTGGCGACATTGACTATGAGCAGTTGTACGCCCAGGTGTTGTATGAGATCCAAGTGTTGGAAACGCCATATTGGTTTAACAACACTGAGGTGGCTCGTATTCAGCAGCTGAACCTCGCCTATATGCAGCAGAAGGACATTGCAGAGATGGTGAAAGTCTGTTTCCGCAAGCCCAAGGAGGGTGAGAAGGTGAAGTCGATGAATACCACAGAGATGCTGGAGATTATCCGCGACGCATATCCCAACGTGACAGTCACGACGAAGGCAAAGGTTGAACTGGGACGTGCACTCGTCGCCCTCGACTACGAGCACAAGAGTCACAGTAACGTAGCGTATTACAAAGCCGTTCCACTCCATGTGGCGTGAGGGAAGAAAGGCAAAAACGTTAGGGAGACGTTACCCTAAAACGCTTTTCCCTAACGTGCCTCAACCCCACTGTACAAAGGCATTCCCGGCGAAAATGTTAAGATGTGAGGGACATTTTGAAATTCATTAAAAATTTAGGAACTAAAAGCAATTGAAATCATGAAGAATAAAGAAGAACTGTTAATCAAGCAAGCCAAAGAAGGCTATACCGTATGCTATATCGACCAGTGCCCATTGCACAACCAGTGCCTGCGATGGCTTGTAGGACAGCATGTGCCCCATACCGCCAGTACCTACCGATGCGTCAATCCGCATTTCGAGGGTGTGGCAACTGTAGACTGTCCGATGTATCGTAACGACCAGAAGGTACGCTTCGCCAAAGGTATGACGAAAACCTTCACAGACGAGATGCCCAGGCGCGTCGAGCCCGCCGTCCGTCAGGGCATAATCGGCCTCACCAACCGCACTTACTACTTCGAGTATCGCAATGGTTCACGCCTCATCCCACCAGCTCTGCAGGAAGACATTCGTAACCTGTTCCGCACTAACGGATGGACAGACGAAGTAGAATGAAAAAAGCAGGGCAAGAATGACTGATATTCCTGCCCTGCTATATTTAAAAGATAGAGTTAGCGAACTATCACCTTCTTCACCTCGTCACCCTGACGGCGGATGATGAAGCCCTTACGCTGTCTTAAAGGTTCTATCTTAACATGAGCTTCGCTCTTCGTCAGATACATTTTATAATATCATCAAGAGAGATAAGGTTTACTTTAGGGAAGTCAATATGCTTGAGAATTTCAAAATGACTATCTTCCGTTACTACATACTTTGCATTAGCAGCTATAGCGCAATCGATAAATTTATTATCATCAGGATCAGCAGAAATCAATTTGAAATTAAAATATGGGTTGATAAACAAGGTAAATGGGTTATTTGTTATAACTCCAAGGGCAGACTCAGCAAATACTGGACTTGTATATTTTTCAATTATCTCTGCGTATTCATCAAGAATCTCAGTAGAAACACACAAAGAATTTCTCCCGTCTAGTAGTGACAACCATAAGTCGTGATAGGCACTACGACGAGAAATACACTGTATCAAGCAATTGGTATCAATGACTAATCGAGACATAGTTGATTTATTTGGCATGAAGGTCTGTCCTCCTTATCTCATCAAGTTTTTCTTGATTCAGGACACCTTCATCCCATAAGCGATCGGCCTCTTCATCTAACCGATTCTGAAAATACTTTGTCAACACAGTCTGAATCTCTTTCGCATAAGATTCACTATTGTTGAACGAGAAGAGTTTCAACAAATGCATCTGAGTTGGATTTAATGATGTAGCCTCCATATCACTTTACATATTTCTCGTCTGCAAAGATAATCCTTTTTTCTAAATCTTCCAAACAAATGGTATAAAATTAATCGGTAAAATTAATCGGGAGGCCTTCTCACGAGGGGCTCCCGATAACTATCATTTTGAGACTTAGTTACGTTTGCATTTGTTTTTGAGTTGATTATCTGATTACTTTCTTGCCATTCACCACATAAATACCCTTCTGTATCTTGGCGTTAGGCGAAATCATTTGACCTTTCAGGTTGTAAAGTGTATTTGAGGCATAGGATGTTTTAGTGCTGTGGATGGCCTGGATACCAGTGTCAATATCATCAACATCATTGTTGGATACAAGTAAAGTACCATCATTGAGTTTCTTTAGCGTTGCATACTGTACTCCCCCCAAACTTCTAATCAGCTGTCGCTGACTGTCGCGCTTTTCCTTACAGGTGAGATACATACGATAGATACCAGGAGCTAGCTCTTTGAAGCCTTCCATTTGCACAGGGTTAATTTTGTCTGTTTCTTTGTCAACGAAGTAGAAACCATAGAGAGGCTGAACCCTACCTACATCTTTATCCTTGGTATCCACTATATTTAAATAAGTCACTTCACTTGACTTACTCTTGTTTTCCAGAGCCAAATCAATAGTGCCGTTAAAATCCAAAACCGAATAGTTGAACAGATAGCTCAGTTCCATCTGTAAAACATCTTCATCCACTACAGAATAATTAATGTTGTCAGCCACCCATGCTGATTCAAATTTATCCTGAGCGTCTGGTGTCTGTTGAGGCCTCGTACCTATTACCATTGTCTGATAGCTGTTGAACTCATTTCCGAAGTATTTCAGTGCATCTAAATCGAAGAAGCCATCACCATCGCCTCCCCAGCCCCAGTTAACATAGACCAATCCTTCGTTATCAACACCACAGAGCAGGAATTCATGCCCTGACTGTCCCGCTTCATCAGTACCAGCATACATAACAGGCATTTTCTTTTCGAGTGCAGCGTAAACCATTCCTTTCCATTCCTCATCGGAATAGTTACTGCGATCATAATATCTGATAGCCAGAGAGTCATATTTGAAGTTGTATCTTAAAGCCAGTGCCATACTGTAGTCTCCAGCGCCACTACTTTCAGCTGAGTAGTTCATCCCGGTTGCATAACCACAATCGCGCATCAGTTCGGCTACCGCCTGAACAGGAGCAGAGGAACGCAGTTCCGTCTGCTTATAGTTGTCCTTCATATTTTCCCAGTCGTAGGTGGTATTGATGGACTTTTCATATTCTTTATCTCCAACGGTGTACGATCCGCTGCCTTCTGATGTTGTAGGGTACTTGTAGTAGTAAAGCACTTGCGACAGGGCAGTAGCCACACAACCCGTCATGCAGTTTTCTCCACTTTGATTTTTCGGACAAAGATAGTAATATGGTTTCCCTTGATTCCATGTTGACTTGATAAAGGGCTCAACAGCAGTAAACGGAGCTCTTTTAGTTGTAGATTCATGGATGATACCTTGTACTTGCGTAGCTTTTCCCGCTACTCCTAACCACCATTTCAATCCTTCAGGCAGGCAACTTTTGTCGTATTTGTTGTGAGAGTAGCCAATGATAGCCTTACTCTCTCCGTCGCGATTCATAATAACGAATCCCTTGTCATTGCCATAAATGTAAAGGTTGCACAGATTATCTAAAAGGTTGACCTCGCTTTCAGAAAGTTTTTCCTGTGCAATACGCTTCATGCTACTGAACGACCGATGTTGAGCATATACGGTTGTATGGATACTCCATAAGATAGTTAATAATAAAAGTACATTCTTGCGCATAGGCATTTAAATTTAAAAAGTAAAAGGGTGTGCCGGTTCCTATATTGCCGACACACCACTGTTTTGAATAGGTATTATGTTACTTAGGCAGATTACTTGACCAGCCTTCGTTCTGCTCTGTTCCGTAGCCAGCATTGATTTCTGCTGCAGGAATAGGATAAACGAACTTAGCAACATCAAAATTCTGCTTAGTTGTTGCGACTGTAATCTTCAGACCCTGACGGCGTGCATCATACCAACGGAAGCCCTCCTGATAGAGTTCACGGATACGCTCGTCGTTAATGAATGACATCAGGTCGTCCTTTGTTGCGGGCAGATCGTCAGTGCTGGCAATGTCGGCATCACGACTAGCAGTGAAGAACAATGCCTCCTTAGCCTCGTTGGTATTGCCCAACTGAGTCTCGCACTCAGCCAGAATCAGATACATCTCTGAAACGCGGAATACGGGGATGTTGCTGACAGCCTGGGCAGTAGGAAGACCACAGAATTTGTAAGCGGTCTTGGCCAAAACACCTGCACGGCAGTCGTTTTCTCCGAAAATTCCTTGTACGGCAGCAGAAATCTTGCCACCATAGCTGCCATACAACGTGTTCAGGGCGTTAGCTGACAGGTTATCATCATTAGTCTTGTTGATAGTCAGAATATCCTCAGGTGAGATGGCATTTGATGACCACATCGAAACATAGTTTTCAGCAGTAGCACCATCAGAGCCGCGCTCGTCAATAGCATTCTGAGCAGCAGTCTTAGCTTCAGCATACTTGCCCATGAAGAGGTTTACACGAGCCTCCAAAGCATAGATGGCAGCCATGTTGAAATAGAACTGTGGAGCACCGTTCATCTCATCCTCACCAGCATAGAGTTCCTTTGCCTTTGCGATGTCGCTGAGCACCTGTGCGTAGCAATCCTCAACACTTGAGCGATGAACCTCATCAGCAATAGTGTAAGACTTGTCTTTCACGAGAATAATACCCAGCTGGCTGTTGGTCTGACCTGCTTTATATGGCAGACCGAAGATGTTGGTCAGCGTGAATGTTGCCAAAGCACGCAGTGCATAGCACTGTGACATATAAGAATTGATTGCAAACTCTTCATCCTCTGTGACTCCTGCTTCCATAATCTTCTCAGCACCATTGATGGCGCGTGTTGAACGGTCAATAACTTTATAACCATAATTCCAGATATCGTCCAGTTCTCCATTGGTATCAGTAATCTGATAAGTGTTAATCTGAACAAAATGTCCAGAAGAAGCATCAGCCGTAGCAAGATCAGAAGCCATGTCACCTACTGCCACAACATAATTTCCATAGAAACGGTAGTTACCCAATGCATAGTAGGCACCAATCATACCGTTCTTTACATCCTGGGCTGAATTGAAGGCTGTCTCAGATGTCTTGTTCTGATCCATGTCTACATCAAAGTAGGCATCACCACAAGAGGCCAGTCCTAAAGTCAAAGCAGCACCTATTGCAAATATCTTAATATTTTTCATTGTCTTCTATTTTTTTTCTGGTTTCATTAAAAACTTACATTCACACCGAATACAACGTTACGTGACTGTGGGAAGTTCCACCACTGTACACCATCGGCACCAACACTGGCAGGATCGAAACCACGATAGTTGCTTGCACCCCATGTGTAGAGGTTGTCTGCCTGTACGTAAACTCTCAGGCGAGTTACATAGAACTTCTCTGTCAATTCGGTTGGGAAAGTGTAGCCGAGTGTGATGTTACGCAGTTTGAGGTAGTTACCGTTCATCAAGAACTGGCTGCTATGCTTACCTGCAGCACCGAATGCCTCTAAGCGGGGAACGCTTGTAATATCACCAGGCTGCTTCCAATGGTTCTCATAAACATACTCAGTGAAGTTCTGACCAAACGAACCACCAATCTGCTCGTCATAGCGCAAACTGTTACCATAAATCTTACGACCGAACGAATAGTTCAGTTGGAATGAGAAGTCGATACCCTTCCAGTTCAGGTTGTTAGTGAATGAACCCAAGAAACTGGGGTTAGCATCGCCTACATAGCGCTTTGCAGCTGCATTGTAGTCCTTTGTGGTCTCAGAGCCAGTCTCATTCAGATACCACATGGGTTCACCTGTTTCAGAATCAACACCGGCATATTCCTTCATCTTGAACTGATAGATAGGATAACCGACCTCAGTTGTCTGATAGGTTCCCTCAATAGGCATATCGGTAGAAAGCTTCTTCACAACGTTCTTGTTGTGTGAACCAGTCAAAGTAACATTCCAGTTCCAGTCCTTATTCTTCAGAATGTTGACACCGAGGGTGAACTCAATACCTTTATTTTGCAACTCACCGATGTTCTTATAATAAGAAGTAAGCCCCATAGCGTAAGAAGCAGGAACGGCAAACACCATATCGGTAGTGTTGTGAACATAGTAGTCAAACTCCAGGTTGAAACGACCGAAGAGTGTGGCATCCAATCCAATATTGAACTTCTTGGTGCGCTCCCATTTCAAGTCGTTGTTACCCATCTGCTCATAGGCCATACCTGGCTGACTGTTATAATTCCAGCCAAAACCGTAGAGGTCCTTAGCAGCATACCAGCCACCGGCAGGTACAGAGACGTCACCCACCTCAGAGTTACCTGACGAACCATAAGAAGCACGGAGTGTCAGGTTTTGCAACCAGTTCTTAGTACCCTCCATGAACTTCTCAGCTGAGATACGATACTTTGCACCTACAGAGGCAAACACACCCCAACGGTTGTCCTTAGAGAAGCGAGAAGAACCATCTGCACGCAGACTTGCTGAGAGATAGTATTTGTTAGCATAGTCATACTCTACATTTCCAAAGAACGAAGCCAGAGTCATACGATCCATTGTAGTCCTGGCGGAACTTGGTGTAGCAGCAAGCTGCACTTGGGGCATATCTTCAACAGGGTAGTTAGAACCTGCAAGATAAGCCTGCTTCAAGATGGTTTTCTGAGCCTCCTGACCTAACATCACATTCAAATTGTGTACCTTGTTGAAGGTCTTAATGTAGTTCAAGGTGTTGGTGATAGACAGGTGAATGTTGTAGTTGTTAGAGTCTTCACCCATACCACGCATATCCTTACCCTGAGGCTGCATGAACGACCAGAAACCGAACTCGTCAACAACGTGAGCATCAATGCTGGCACGTGACAAGAAGTGCAAGTCTTTCATGAAGTTAATCTGAACCCAAGGAGAGAACAGCACACGATACTGCTTGGCAAGACTTTGGTCGCCCTTGCCGCTACGAATAGCTACAGGGTTGTAGTCATTTACAGTCTCGAAGTTCCAAGCGCCCTCTTCTGTATAAACTGGAGATAGAGGACTCTGCATGAAGGCCTGAGTAATAGGATCGGTGAAGTAACCACCACCAGCACCCATATTGGTCTCTGAATAGACAAAGTTGGTGTTGAAACCGAACTTCACAACCTTAGAAGGTTCATGTTCGAAGTTGAAGCGGAATGAATAACGCTGCAAATCCTTGCCAATAACGATGGCTTGGTCTTTCAGGTAGTCCAAAGATAAATAGTAAGAAGGAGTTCCTGCTACCGCACCACCACCCTGAACATCAACAGAGTAATTCTGAGTAAATCCTGTACGGGTCACCTCGTCAAGCCAGTTGGTAGTCTTGCCTTCTTGAGTATAGATTTCTGTACCCCAAATCATGAAGTCCTTGTAACCCTGAGCATCATAATTCAAGCCCAAACCATCCATATAGTACTGAACACCACTATCTGCACCCAGGTCGGCTTTCTCGTTAGCACAAGCTTCAGCCCACAATTCATTGTACTGATCAGCTCCTACGGGGTTGTACTTGAAGTGCTTGTAGGCAGGCATAAACTGCCAACCGATCTTAGCATTGAAGTTTACCTTTGGCTTGCCGCTCTTACCTTTCTTTGTGGTAATAACGATGACACCATTAGCAGCACGAGCACCATAGATAGAGGTTGCAGTAGCATCCTTCAATACGGTGATGGTCTCAATGTCGTTGGCATTCAAGTTGGCAAGAGGAGAAATCATCTGACCTTCGTCAGCACGGATACCCACAACATCAGAAGAATAGGTAACACCATCAACAACATACAGAGGCTGTGTGCCTGAGTTCAGTGAGTTACGACCACGAATGAAGATAGTAGCAGGAGCACCAGGTTGACCTGACTCCATGGTCAACTGCAAACCAGAGACAGAACCATCCAAAGCCTTAATGGGGTTGGCATCGGTCTTGTTGGCAATCGTCTTGGAGCTAACAGTAGAGGCAGCACCTGTGAAGGCAGCCTTACGAGTCACGCCATAACCGGTAACAACGATTTCGCTGAGTGCATTCTCATCGTCAGCCAAAACAATGCGCATGTTAGGACGTGCACTTACTTCCAGTGGTTCCATTCCAACATAAGTGATGCGAAGAGTCTTTTTACCCTCGGGCATAACCAATTCGAATCGACCATTTGCATCAGTCACTGTACCTTCGTTCGTACCCACTACCATGATAGAAGCTCCGATAACGGGCTCATTATCCAACTGGGTAACAACGGTACCATTAACTTTTGTCTGTGCCAACGCTGTTCCTATCATGAGGAAGAACGCAGCAATAAACAACATTAATCTTTTTTCCATAAACACTCTCTTGTTATTAATTTAATAATTGTTATATTTTGTCTCTTTTTACACACTATTTTATCAAAGTTAATACACCTCCCCCGCAGAGGTGGACACTATTTTCACTATTTTTGCCCTTATTAATCTTTAAAACCAAAAGCGTATGTTTAAAATTTCTATTCAATTCAGCTGCGACTGGCTCAAGTCTTTTCAGCCTAAAACACACAAAAGCACTATGACGAAACTTACTTTCACCGATGTGGCTACCCAGCTTATTAGCCAATTGCAAACGGGCAAGTCGAAAAGCACGGTTGATAATTATCGGACGGCTCTTCGTTCGTTCTGCCATTTTTCGGGGGGAAGAGTGCTGATGGAACAAATTGACTCCCCTCTTATGGAGCGCTATCAGCAATGGCTGCACGAACAACACATCACACCCAACACCATTTCGTGTTACATGCGCTCGCTCCGTTCGCTCCTGTATCGGTTGAAGCCTTCGCTGAAGCAGCAATCGTTGTTCGACACCGTTTATACAGGGAAAGCTCCCACAGAAAAGCGCTCGGTTGGCATAGAGGAAATATGCAAAATTAAGAATTTGAACCTTCCTAAAGGAGAGTCTATTGCTTTTTCGCGCGATATCTTCCTGTTCAGTTTCTATGCTTTGGGTATGCCTTTTGTGGATATTGCCTTCTTGCTGAAGAGCCAGATACATAATGACCACATCATCTATTATCGCCATAAGACGGGGCAACGCATCTGTATCAAGTTGGAATCGCCCATCGAGCAGATTATTCATCGCTACATCAGGAAGGATAGCCCCTATGTGTTTCCCATCCTGTCGGCAGGGACTCATGCTGATGTGTTCAGAGATTACGAGAATGCGCGTTCGCGCTACAATCGCCATCTGCGTAAGATTGGCGAGATGGCAGGTTTGGCGCATCGCCTTACCTCGTATGTAGCGCGCCATTCGTGGGCAAGCATGGCCTATCATGCCAACATCGACCTCAGTGTCATCAGCAAAGCATTAGGGCATACGTCGCCCAACACCACACTGACCTATATCCGTGAGATTGACGACCAGCGCATTGATCAGGCCAACAGCCTCCTATTAGATAAATTTTCAGGTAAAAAGTTGCAAGTTATTAAATAAAATAGTAACTTTGCATTACGGAATGTCCGTAACGGGATTTCCGTAACGGATATTCCGCAATAAAAAGAAACAATAAGGCATTTTGTTATGGTAAAGAAAAAGATTAAAAACCCCTTTGTTTATCAGGGATATGTAGGCCCAGAGTATTTCTGTGATCGTGCAGAAGAAACTGAAGAACTGATTTCAAATCTTCGAAATGGGCGCAACACCGTACTGATTTCTCCCCGAAGAATTGGCAAAACTGGACTCATAAAAAATAGTTTTTGGCATATTAAACAACAGGAAAAAGATGCTATTTGCATTTATATAGACATCTTTGCGACAAAGAACCAGCACGATTTTGTAGAGCTGTTGGGCACAGCGATTGCTCAAAATGTATTGTCTCGTGAAAAAAAAGCCATCAAGCACCTGTTGGAGTTCTTTGGTTCATGGCGTCCTGTATTCGGTGTTGACCCCATGACCGGCACACCAACCGTTTCCGTAAGTATCGAAGCCAGCCAGTCTTCCATGACACTCAAAACGATATTCGACTATCTTTCCCAAAGCAAGCGGCAGGTGTATGTGGCTATCGATGAGTTTCAGCAAATTACCTGCTACCCAGAGGATGGAATTGAAGCTTTGCTGCGATCCTATATTCAGTTTGCGCCCAATGTTCATTTTGTGTTCTCTGGAAGTAAACGTCACTTAATGGCACAGATATTCAACTCACCTGAGCGCCCATTCTACCTAAGCACAATTGGAATGGGGCTACAGCCTCTGCATCAGGAAATTTACTACGACTTTGCCAGACGTTTTTTCGAGGGTAAAAATGGAAGTTTCAGCCAAGATGTTTTTCAAACCATGTATCAGCGCTTTTATGGGGTCACCAGAAGCATACAGTTGATTTTAAACCGTCTGTATGAAACAGAAAAACACGTCAATAAAATGGCACAGCTTGATGAGGCTGTCCATCATGTTGTAACCAGAAACGCCATGCAATATGAAGTACTGGTTACCTTTCTTTCAGACAATCAGCTAACCCTGTTGAAAGCCATTGCAAAAGAAGGATGTGTAGAAAGTCCGATGAGCACCTCTTTTATGAGGAAATACGACCTGCCTACATCCAGCAGCATCAAGACAGCATTAGACACATTGCTTGAAAAAGAACTCCTCTATCGACTGGAGTCAGGCTACATCATCTACGATACCTTCTTTGAACTGTGGCTAAAACAGTTGTAGGTATTTGGCTTATCTTCGCGCGTACATTATTATATTATTGGTAATAGAGGTGTTTTCTTACACTTATTAACAAAACGCAAGATTTTTAGCACAAAATTGTACTAAAGAGGAAGAAAAAGGGGGTTATATGTTAAAAATTGGCGGAAAAAAGTGTTTTTTCATAAAAATTATTTGCTGATTGTGAATAATTGTTGTATTTTTGCAAAATCTTGCAAGCCACCTCTGCGGGGGAGGTATGGAAAATAGTTAGTAAATACAGGCAAAAAGTTAATTAAATCATTATAAATTAATAACAAGAGAGTGTTTATGGAAAAAAGACTAACGATGTTTATGGCATGTCTGTTCCTCAGTTTAGGAATGGCATTTGCCCAGACAAAAGTTACTGGTACCGTTATCTCTGGCGAGGACAACCAGCCCATCATCGGCGCTACCGTCCTGGTGCAGGGACAGAAGGCCGGTACGGTAACAGATGCCGATGGCCACTTCACGATCAACGTGCCCTCGGGTAAGAAGATTGTAGTGAGCTATATTGGTCTGGAGTCTCAGACAGTGACTCCTAAGAACGGTATGACCATCACGCTGCAACCCAGTGCAGTCCTTGAGGAAGTGGTTGTAACAGGTATGCAGAAAATGGACAAGCGTCTGTTCACTGGTGCCACATCAAAGGTGGATGCGGAGAAAGCGAAACTGGATGGTGTTGCCGATATATCCCGTTCACTTGAAGGACGTGTAGCAGGTGTATCAGTACAGAACGTCAGTGGTACTTTCGGTACTGCTCCCAAGATCCGTGTACGTGGTGCCACGTCAATCTATGGTTCATCTAAACCTTTGTGGGTTGTTGACGGAGTTATCATGGAGGATGTGACAGAGGTTGATGCCGATGCGCTGTCGTCTGGTGATGCAGAGACACTGATTTCATCTGCTATTGCAGGTTTGAACTCTGACGATATCGAGTCGTTCCAGATTCTGAAAGACGGTAGTGCGACCTCTATCTACGGTGCCCGTGCCATGGCTGGTGTGATTGTCGTTACTACTAAAAAAGGAAAGCAGGGACAGACCCGCATCAACTATACCGGTGAGTATACCATGCGTCTGAAGCCCAGTTATTCCAATTTCAATATCATGAACTCACAGGAGCAGATGGGCATCTATCAGGAACTGGAGAACAACGGTCTGATATCATTTGGTCGTACCTATCGTGCCACAAGCAGTGGTGTCTATGGTAAGATGTATCACTTGCTGAATACTTATGATCCTACTACAGGTACCTACGCCTTGGCAAATACCCCTGAGGCAAGAAATGCTTATTTGAGGGAAGCAGAGATGCGTAATACGGACTGGTTTGATGAGTTGTTCTCAACTGCCATCATGCACAACCATTCTATCTCTATGTCAACGGGTACTGACAAGGCTCAGTACTATACTTCTTTCAGTTACATGAACGACCCAGGATGGACGGAGGCATCAAAGGTAGAGCGATTCACAACCAATATCAACGCCAACTTCAATATCTCAAAGAAGGTGACTATCAACATGATTGGTAATGCCAGTTACCGTAAGCAAAAGGCTCCTGGCACGACAAGCCAAAGCAACAATGCGGTAACAGGTGCCACCAGTCGTGACTTTGACATCAACCCATATAGTTACGCTTTGAACAGTTCACGCACACTGGACCCCAATGCATTCTATATACGCAACTATGCGCCATTTAACATCCATAATGAGTTGGCAAACAACTATATGGATCTGGATGTAGTAGACATGAAAATTCAGGCTGAATTGAAATACAAGCCCATCCGACAGGTGGAGTTAGCCGCTCTGGCATCTTACAAATACTCTGGAACCACTCAGGCGCACCAGATTCGGGAGAACTCTAATCAGGCGATGTCATTCCGTGCCATGGACGATGCCACCATGCGTGATGCCAACCCATGGTTATACACAGACCCTGATGATGCCAACTCATTACCTATCAGTGTGCTCCCAAATGGTGGTTTCTACAACGAGACAAAGTATAAGATGAACAACTGGAGTATCCGACTGACAGGAAGTTATAACGATGCCTTCAATAATGACATGCACATCGTGAACTTTTTCGGTGGTATGGAGATTAACAATACTGATCGTAGCCGCAGTAGTTTTGACGGTGTAGGTATGCAGTATGCCATGGGTTACCTTCCCAACTATGACTATCGCTACTTCAAGCAATCCAGTGAGCAGAATGCCGATTACTATGGACTGAGCAACAGTTATGGTCGTGAGGTATCGTTCTTCGGAACTGCTACCTATTCTTATAAAGGACGCTATATTGTTAACGGAACTGTTCGTTATGAAGGCTCTAACCGTTTGGGAAAAGCCACCAGTGCTCGTTGGTTGCCTACATGGAACGTATCTGGAGCATGGAATGCCCATGAGGAGCCTTGGTTCCAAAAGACTTTCAAGAATGTGCTGACCCACGCCACACTGAAAGCCTCATACTCTCTGACTGGTGACAAACCTGCTACCAACAACGCACAGGTTATCATTCAGAGTTACAACCCTTGGCGTCCGTTTACCAATGTCAAGGAGTCTGGACTGGAAATCTATGATTTTGCCAACCCAGATTTGACCTATGAGAAGAAGCATGAGTTCAACCTGGGTTTTGACCTCGGTTTCCTGAATAACCGTATCAATGTACAGTTCGACTGGTACAAGCGTAATAACTATGACCTCATTGGTCCACGTGTACTCAACGGTACTACAGGTACGCTTCGTGATTATGCCAATGTTGCCTCAATGCGTTCTCATGGTGAAGAGTTGAGCATTTCTACCAAGAATATTCTTACAAAAGATTTCCAATGGAGCACAGACTTCATTTTCGCCCATGTGAAAACCAAGGTAACAGATTTGGAAACTCATACGCGAGTCATCAGTATGATTAGCAATTCAGGCTTCACCATGCCAGGATATCCTTATCGTTCACTTTTCTCTATGGATTTCAAGGGGCTGAACGAGAATGGTGTCCCCACCTTTATCAACACGAATGGTGACCTGACCACCAGCGACCTTGACTTCCAGTCTTATGATACCGACTATTTAATTTATGAAGGTCCAACAGATCCGACCGTTACAGGTTCACTGGGTAACACTTTCAAGTATAAAGGTTTCACGCTGAATATCTTTGCGACCTATTCGTATGGTAATGTGATTCGCCTTGACCCGTCGTTTGCCGCTTCTTACTCTGACTTAGACGCCATGCCGAAAGAGTTTAAGAACCGCTGGACGATGGCTGGTGATGAGAAATTCACAGATATCCCAGCAATTGCCGATTTGCGTATGTTGCAAAACGACTCACGTCTGGCATATGCTTATAATGCCTACAACAAGTCTTCTGCTCGTGTGGCAAAGGGTGACTTCATCCGCATGAAGGAGATTTCGCTGAGTTATGACTTCCCCAAGAAGTGGATTGCCGCTCTGAGTCTGAACAGTCTCTCTCTGAAACTTCAGGCAACTAACCTCTTCCTGATTTATGCTGACAAGAAACTGAACGGTCAGGATCCTGAGTTCTTCAACACGGGTGGTGTTGCCGTGCCTATGCCTAAGCAGTTCACCTTCACCCTCCGCGTAGGACTTTAATAGAATAAAGGTAAAACAAGATAAAAGTAAATAATGATTATGAAGAAATATATAGGAATTTCAATCATTGCGCTAAGCATGGGACTTGCTTCCTGCAACGACTATCTGGACAAATTGCCCGATGACCGTGCAGAGATAGACACCGAGAAGAAAGTTGCGCAATTCCTGGTATCCGCCTATCCTAACCGTTCTGCTGATTACGTCATGGAAATTGCCTCAGATAATGTACAGGACAATGGTGCCCAATATACGGCACAGGACTACCAGACGTTTATCTATCGCTGGGAACCAGTACTTACCACCAGTTGGGAGAGTACCCAATGGATTTGGAATTATCACTACATGGCAGTTGCTGCTGCTAATCAGGCACTGGCGAGCATCAGTGAACTGGGTAATCCTGAAAGTCTGAACGGATGCCGCGCCGAGGCTCTGTTGTGTCGTGCCTATGCCATCTTCCGTATGAGCAACGTTTTCTGTATGGCATATGATCCCACAAAGGCAGATAAGTATCAAGGACTGCCCTATCCTACGACTCCTGGCGTGAGTGTGGATGAGCGTGGAACACTACAAGAACTCTACGAGAACATCAACGCAGACATAGAGGAGGCTCTGCCGTTATTGAATGATGCTCATCTGGTATCACCTAAGTATCACTTCAACAGTAAGGCCGCTTACGCTTTCGCTGCCCGTTTTAACCTATACTACCACAAGTACGACAAGGCAATCCAGTATGCCACTAATGCCATTGGAAGCAATCCCCTCGGCGTTTTGCGTAACTACGCACAGTATCTGAACTTGGCTGGTGTTGACGATGTGAATAATGCTTATGTATCAGCCTCAGAGCCAGCAAACTTCCTGATGATACCAGCAAATTCATTGGTTGGACGTGCTTTCTATTCTTCCAGTTGGCATCGTTATGCCACCCATATTGACCTATGGAGAAATGAATTGACACGTGCCGTTGGTATGCCTTGGGGTGAGGGTTATGATAATAACACACTCTACCAAGCAAAACTTCTCTATGGCTATACGCAAGCCGCATATATGCCTTTCATGGTAGAGTTCTTAGCCGTGACCGACAAAGTAGCAAATACAGGTACACCTTATATTGTTGATGTTGTGTTTAAGTCTGACGAGACCCTGCTTGTCCGTGCAGAGGCTTATGCACTGCAAAAGAACTACACAAAGGCACTTGAAGACATGAATTATTGGATTACAAGCCATTGTGAGGAATCTTGCGGAACGGCAAGGCGCCCGACATTAACAGAGGAGTCGGTCAACAATGCTATCAGCAAGATAGATTATACTCCTGAAATTGTCAATACGACCAAAGAGCGTACAGCGAAGAAACACTTACAACCACAAGGATTCACCGTAGAAAGTGGTACACAGGAGAATATCATTCAGTTGATACTGCATATGCGCCGCATAGAGACATGGCAGCAAGGTCTACGCTTCCAGGATTTGAAGCGCTACGGTATCGCTTTCAGCCATAATGGGAGACTCACGTGGTGCCTTCCAGATTCCACAGGATGCCATCGAGGCTGGTATCGCCCCCAATGTCTATGAGGACGCAACGACTACCGATCAGGATCCTAATGAGATGCAGAATGCAAGGGAAGTTCTTCGCTAATAGCAGTATTTAGTCATCTAATAAAAAAAGAGAATAGTTATGAAAAAAACAATATTATCACTACTGAGCATGTTGGCACTGGCTGTCTTAGTGACATCATGCAGCAGCGACGATGTTTCCAATGAGAGCATCTTCAAAACTGAAGAACAGCCCAAGAGTGAGTTTGACACTTGGCTCTACAATAATTTCACGGTACCTTATAACATTGAGTTCCGCTATCGCTATCAGGATAGTGAGACTGACAATTACTATAATGTTGTACCTGCTGACCCTGAAAAGGCAAAGGCTTTGGCGATTCTTGTTCGTGAGTTGTGGATTGGTGCTTACGAGTCCGTCTTCGGACGTGAGTTTATTAAGACTTACGGACCAAAGGTTTACCAGTTACTCGGTTCACCAGAGTTTAATTCAAGTGAGAGCATCGTCTTAGGATATGCTGAGAGTGGTGTGAAGATTACCTTATTCCGTGTCAATGAGATAGATGTGGACAATATCTATGTCAACACTACGGATGCCTTCCGCGATCACTATGCACTACCCATGGACCTGAATCACTGGTTCTTCCACACGATGCACCATGAATTCTGTCACATCCTGACTCAGACGAAGAACTATCCTACTGACTTCCAGGAAATTTCTGCTGGCAAATACCATACCAGTGATTGGGTTAACGTGAAAGATGCCGATGCTCCAAAACAGGGCTTTGTAACAGGATATGCCAGTGGTGAGTATAACGAGGACTTCGCTGAGGTATTTGCCACTTATGTAACTTCTAACGATATGGTATGGAACCAAATTCTGAATGCGTCACTTACCGTAACAGGTTCAACAACCAAACTCGACAAGGATGGTAATCCTGTGTATAAACTCGACGCTGATGGCAACCGGATTATCAAGGATTATCTGTATGATCAGGATGGTAACCGTCTCGTACAAGTGATTGACGGCAAGTCGTATTACGCCTATGAGTATGAGGTGGAAACGATTGATACCTACGATGACACCTATTATAATATTATTCTCCAGAAACTGGACATGGTCAGAGACTATATGAAGGATAGTTGGGGCATCAATCTTGATGATCTGCGTGATGAGGTTCTGCGTCGTACAGAGAATGTGTATAATCTGGATTTGAAAACCTTTAAATAACACTACAAGCGTATGAAAAAGATATTAAATATTTTGATGATACTGGCTCTTACAGTAGTATATACATCTTGTAGCAACGAAGTTGACGATGTATTCGACAAGTCTTCCGCTCTACGTATACAGGAAGCCCTGAAGAACTATAAGACTATCTTGACAACTCCTGCTAATGGTTGGCTGATGGAATATTATGGCAATACCGACTACGGTGGCTACAACATGTTTGTCAAATTTAGCGATAACGACATGGTAGAGGTTGCCAATGAGGTATATGGAGCGGGAAAGACTGCTACCTCCCACTACAAATTGGAGCAAAGCGGTGGTGTAATTCTTTCGTTTGACGAGTTTAACGAGGTCTTTCATTTCTTCTCTGATCCCGACAACATATTAGAAATCGGTGACAAGGGTAAGGGCATGGAAGGTGACTTGGAGTTCCGCATTATATCTGCCACGGCTGACAGCATTGTGATGACAGGTAAGAAGCATGGTAGCAAGATTGTCATGACTCCAGTTAAAGCAGACACCGATTGGGATTCTTACCTTGCTAAAGTCAATCAGGCAGAGTCTGATATGGCTTTTGCTTCATATTTCTTTGTTGTCGGTGACCAAAGCATTGAAGTCAAAAGTTCTTATCACACTTTAACTTTCTCATACACCAATGAGATGGGCGAATTGATAGATGTTGAGGCTCCTTATATCCTAAGAACTGACGGATATCATCTGTACGAGCCTGTCACTATACTTGGTAAGACTATTACCGATTTCACCTATAAGGGCGGTGAGGATTATCTGTTCACCACCAATGATGCCGATGCCATCATGAAAGGCTATGTTATGCCACTGAGCGAGGCGTTCCTAACTGGTAACTGGTATATCAGTTATGCCAATATGTGTGATGCCATGAAAGGTTATTGGGACTTTGCTGCTCCTGGACATCTAGCAAAAGAAGGTGAAACCATTGGTTATGCCTATTACTCAAGTGGTTCTCTCTTTATAAGTAGTGGAAAATACTGGAGCGGATTCGACATGGCTCCTGAGGCTTTGTCCGATACACAGGTAAAATTGACACTTACCGGTTGGGCTGGATCAAGAGAACAACAAGGTAATGCAAGTTACTACTGGAGTAGCCTGTCAGATGATGGCACTTACTATTTCCGCTATTTCATCTTACCTCTTCCTGGTACTTATAACATGAAGGCAAACGATACTCGCAACCCAACGATGATTATGTTGACAGATGTTGACGATCCTACATATTACTACGTTTTAACTAAGCAGGCATACCCTGCTACACAAGGAATGAAATAATAGTAGGTTGTTTATTCCATATTCTTAGACAAATCGGGCAGGAACATAAATTCCTGCCCGATTTGTTTGGAGATTCATCCTTATTTCTTTTTTATGTAGTTTGAAACTTTAGTAATAAGATTCTTTGCTGGATCAATCATTGGTTCTATTTCTTGCTGTCAAGGTAAAGGGACTGGTACTTATACCGTAGGTGATAAGCAGAAAACGGTCTCGATAAATAATGAATACCACTGGGATAGAATGGATGACAAATATGATTCAAAATCTACGACTCTCAATAAAATAGCTGTCCAATACTTGATGGCGGATGCAGGTGCTGCTGCATCAATGACTTACGAAATGAAAGGTAGTAGTGCATATGTCATTGACGCTGCAACAGCAATAGCTGATAATTTCCAGTACGATTCTCTTTCACTGCATTATTTAAATAGGATGTATTATTCCGATTCAGAATGGATGGAAATAGTATATAGGGAATTGTCACAATCGCACCCAATACTTTATGGCGGAAGCGACGAGTCATATGGAGGTCATGCTTTTGTCTTTAGTGGAGTAGACGCAGATGGCAAAGTATATGTTAACTGGGGGTGGGACGGCACAGGTAATGGCTATTACGATTTCACAGATTTAACTCCAGTTGATGGATTAAAGAAAATGGGCTATACTTTTGGTTCACACCAAGAAATGATAGTAGGTCATAGGACACCCTCTTCAGAATCTCCTTACGGATTTACGTCACAATGGGTATGTGACGAACCTTATTCATTAAGGACGAAAGATATAAACCAAGTTGAATTAGGTCTGCTTTCTTTATGGAATTTGCATATTCTTTCGTTTGATGGGGTTATAGAACTTTTTTTTGAGAATCAGTCAGGGGGGAGTGATGATTTCCTAATCTTTTATGATTCTGCCGATAGTGGGATAGTTTTGCCCCAATATGGGTTTTCCAGTTCCGATGAAGAGTCGATAAAAATTCCTATCAATCTGGAAGACCTTGCAGCAGGTAATTATAAAGTTTACTTTAGAACGAAAGATAAACGTGATTCTGATTATCAGAAGGTTCATTGCATTGGTGGCGATTTTTTTGTTGAACTGACCAAAAATAATGATGGTACTATTGCGACATCTTCCGATGCGATACCAGAGCCTTCGCCTGTGGAGATTGTTCACAAGGAGAGTATTTCAAATACAGATCGCTACTTCGACCTGCAGGGTCGTGAGTTGAATGGCTCTACCAAGGGATTGCTCATTCGCCGTCAGGGTGACGAGGTGAAGAAGGTGATGAACCGTTAAGGATTTACACCTTATTATATATTATAAGGGAATCGGGATGCCTTAAGCGATAGGGCATCCCGATTATTTTTGTGCAATTGTTTGGAAGATTGGGAAATATTGCATAACTTTGCAAGCGGAACAATAAAAGATTAAACGATTATGGAGACAAGGAAGTTTAAGCAAGTACCTTCACTCAATCGCGTTGGTGGTAGGAATCCTTTGATTCCCAGTCCCGTCATTGTTAGTCGTGGAAAGAATACAGTAAATCATGAACGTACGATTACCCGCCCCATGCGTACAAATTCACGTCCCATTAGTGCTGGAGAATCCATCAACTGGGATGAAGTGTATGCTTGATGCAAAAGTTGATACAGGATCTTTTGCAACAGTAATCTCCTCAAAGACAATGGCTAAACTTGGCTTAGAGCCGTTTACAGAGGACTGGGTAGAATTGGCTAATGGCGAGCCAGCACTTAGTCAAGTATGTATGTGTCGTATTCATCTCTCTGAAGACGAAGAGATGCTCGATGTTCCACTTTATGTAATGGACAGCGACAATGAGCAAGCACTATTAGGTATGGATATTCTGTCGCTGGGTGATTTTTCTTTAACGCACTTACGTGATGAAAGCGACGGATTGTCTTGGATAAAATTCAGCTTTCAGATGCTCGGCGAAGATTGGCTGATATAATTTACTATACTCGCTACTTCGACCTGCAGGGTCGCGAGGTGAATGCAGGCACGAAGGGCTTGGTGATTCGCAAGCAGGGTAATGAGGTAAAGAAGGTTGTGGTGCGCTAAAGCGCTATACCTTATTATATGTTATATCGGGAGCCCCTCGTGAGAAGGTCTCCCGATTTAGTTTTTATTTCATTTGTTTGGAAAATTGAGAAAAAAGACTTAACTTTGCAAAGCAAATAATTGGAAGCGGTATGGAACAGCAGGAAGTTATAAGTAAGATTAAAAACGTTGCAATGAAGACATTACCTCCTCGGAGTTCGTTGTTTCTTTATGGTTCAAGGGCTCGTGGAGATGCTCATGCTAATTCGGATTGGGACTTATTAATATTGCTTGATAAACAATCGCTTGAAGCTGCTGATTATGGAGTTGCATATCCATTTCGCGAGTTAGGGTGGGAAATCGGTGAAGACTTAAACCCTTCTCTTTATACAAAGAAGCAGTGGAGCTCTTGGTCTTTTTTGCCTTATTATAAGAATGTAGAGCGAGATAAAATTGTTTTATTATGAGTTTGAATGACGAAGAACGCAGGATTATTGTAAACCTCGAACTTGAGAAAGCAACAAATACTATGGCTCAGATTCCCGCGTTACAAAAACTTGGTTACTGGGACAATATCGCAAACCGACTATACTATGCCGTGTTTCATGCTGTAAATGCCTTGTTGATAAATGATGGACATCCCGTTAATACTCACAAAGGAGTTATAGCGTTATTTGGAAACTATTACATTCGTACCGGTATTTTTGCTTCAGAAGACGGAAGGCTGTATTCTGATTTACAAACAATGCGAAATAATAGTGATTACAATTGTTCTTATGATGCGACCCAACAGGAAATTGAACCTATGATTGACCCTACAAAAGAACTTATTTCTAAAGTTTTGGATTACATTAATAATTGAATGCTGGCACGAAAGGATTGGTGATTCGCAAGCAGGGCAATGAGGTAAAGAAGGTTCTGGTTCGTTAAAGAATTACACCTTGTTTTATATTATAAGGAAATCGGGATGTCCCAACCAAGGACATCCCGATTATATTATTTCAAACCAATCTGAGGCAGCCGATTGACTGGAACTTTCGGACAGGGGTCTGTCTGCACCATGCCTGGACGCGACGCTGCAGCTCGCTGGCTGGATTTGTTAGTCGATTTGGTGACAATACCCGTAGTGTTGTAGTCGATGAGTTTCGGACCTGGTGTTAAAGCGCCATATTTCAACACATGGCGGGTTCGCTTTTTCTGATCGGCAGTGAATACGTCGCCAATGGTATAAGCATAATCCAGAATATTATCGGCAATGAATTCCTCACCTGTCTTACAATCGGTACGTTTAGCCACTTCTTCAATGGTTATTTTCTTTCCTGCCGCCTGCTGTTTTGCGATATAATCCGTGATATACTCGATGTAGTTATTATAGTCACTGATAGGAGTATCTTCGCAGCCGTCATCTTCTTCGCACTCGATTTCAGAGAAAGTATGCAGTAGACCGACGTAATGGCCTAACTCGTGAGCTACAGTTGAAACAATATATGTAGGCTTAATAGTTCCTTCGTCCTGCCACACATCGATAAACTCGTTATTGATGCAGACGCCAAAAGGCGTGATGAAATAAGCATATTCATTGGCAGCATCTGAAACAACAAGATGTTCCAAGGGATATGCTGTAGGAACAATGGGTAGTGTGGTGTATCCGAGGGAGGTTACATCGCTACTGGGCTGAGCAAAGCGGAATACGAAAATGTTGATGTACTTCTTCAGATTCAACACATCATCAGCATAGTCCTTGTCTTGCAGGAATTCGTTGGCATCATACTCGCTGAAGTCAACTTGTTTACGGATGATACCGGGTTCCTCCAGTTCCTCACCCTCGTCGTTATATTTAGCCATCTCGAAGACGATATGCATGTTATTGGCAGCATAGAGTTTGTTGACGGCATCAAGGATTTTGGTAAACTGGCTCTTGTCGGGATTCTGTTTCTTGTCCGACTTGTTATGGTACATCACATGGAAAACTACTGGCAGATGATAGTCATAAGTATCGAGATTGCCCGTAAAGGCGGGTTGCGACACGGAAATTTCCTGTTTCTTGCCACCTAACTGAACTGTGACTTTACCAGAACGGGCCTTGTCGGTGATATTGGGGCTTACCCACAGGACGATTTTGTCGCTGTTGCCACTCGCCTTGAAGGGGTAGCACCAGTTCTTACAGTTATCGTCGCTCTTGGCACTCCAACTCACACTGCCGCTCAACTGGATTTCGTGCGAAGTAACACTGGAGCCAAAGGTCAATGACTCTCCACCGATAATGGTTACTCCACCACTGTTTCCACCGCTTCCTGCATCGTCGCCACCACATCCGATGAGCAATACCAAAAAGCCTATCACTGCCAGTAATTTTCTCATAGCGATGAATGTTTAGCTTACAAGGATAACCAGATACTTGCTGGTTGACCAGAAAATCTGAGGATTGGTAATACGAAGCACATACTGCTTGTTGGCATCACGCTCCAGAACGTAGCTGGATGCAGGATGAGCCGTGAGCAGTTTGGCAGAACGCGAATAGAGCTTAATCTCCTTATCGACGCGGATGTCAATCTTGGTGAAGTACTCGCGGTTGAAGTTTGACTGGAGCACCTTGCCATCCTCGATGATGTGCTGTTCCTTCAGTTCCTTCTTAGTACCAAACACAAACCAAGCGGTGTTAAGTGCCTTGTCCTGAGCAGAGATAGTTTCAGTCTTCTGAGTAATCTCAGACTTCTGCTGAGAATTCTGCACTGTCAGGTCTGCCACCTCAGTACCCAGTTCTGCCAGACGGACATCGCGTGACTTCAGGTCAAGCTTCAACTGATTGATCTCCTTGTCCTTTTCCTCCATCTGAGCCACGAGGTTCTCGATGGTCTTACGCAACTCGTCGCCCTTGACAGAGCTCTGGCGCAACTGGTTCTTCAACTTGTTGATGAGTTCACGGTTGTGCTGCATCGTCTCCTGAATCTGAGCGATGTTGTCGCGGATGCGCTGGGTGCGATTAGCTCCCTCGCCGTCCTTAGCCAGCGTCACACGGTCCTGAGCAGCATTGATAGCACGGAAACCCTCTTCAATCTCGTTGAAGGTTGCCATCATGTCGTTAATCTCGTTGTCCTTCTGTTGGATAATAAGGTTCAGCGAGTCAGCCTGCTGAGCCATCATCAAATCCTCGGTCTTTGGTCCCTGCTGCTTGCAGGCCACCACTGCTACGGCACCAAGTGCCAAAATCAAAATCTTTTTCATTTTATTTCAATTTAAACTTCAAACTCTCAACTCTAAACTTTAAACTCTCAACTTTCCCTTCCTGCCAGCACTATCACGAATTCGCCTCGTGGCTCATGCTCAGTGAAATGGGCTATCACCTCTTCAAGCGTGCCTCGCACGCTCTCCTCGTGCACCTTACTGATTTCGCGACAGACACTCACCTGGCGGTCAGGACCCATCACCTCGGCAAACTGCTGTAATGTCTTTAGCACACGATAGGGCGATTCATAGAACACCATCGTCCGCTCTTCGTCAGCCAGACTCTGAATCTTGGTCTGACGTCCCTTTTTCTGAGGTAAGAATCCCTCGAAACAGAAACGGTCGCAGGGCAATCCGCTACTTACCAGAGCTGGTACGAAAGCGGTGGCTCCAGGCAGTGTCTGCACTTCAATACCTGCACGCACAGCCTCGCGAACCAAGAAGAAGCCTGGGTCGCTGATGCCAGGCGTTCCTGCGTCGCTGATAAGAGCAACGGTCTGACCTGCCTGCAGGCGCTCCACAACGGAAGCACTCGTGCCGTGTTCGTTGAATTTATGATGGGAAAGAAGATGCTGCTGAATCTGGAAATGCTTCAGCAGAATGCCCGATGTGCGCGTATCCTCAGCCAACACCAGGTCGGCTTCTTTCAGTATACGGATGGCACGTAGAGTCATATCCTCCATGTTGCCCACAGGCGTGGGTACAATATATAATATGCCCATAATCGGTCGCAAAGATAAGTATTTTTTGTGAAAGAGTAATAACAGAATGTAAATTTTTCACGTTTCACTATGAACTTTTCACTTTATTTTTATATCTTTGCCAACAAATTGAGTTTATACCAATCTTTAACCCTTTAAACATGAACGTTATGAAACAGAGGAAAACCAATCTGATGTACTTGCTGCTCATTGCAGTCTTTGTACTTTCATCGTGTGCAAAATCTTCAAAGAATGCCAGGTTCATCCCTGACAATGCCGCAGTTGTCAGCATCGACGTAAAGCAGATGTTCGAGAAGGCTAAGCTGGGCGAGAACGAGGAAGCCAAGAAGAAGTTTTTGGAAACTGTGGAGAGCAATGCCAAGAGCCAGGAGTCGAAGGATCTCGTCAAGAAGATTGTGGACGACCCTGCCAAGGCCGGTTTGGACTTACGCGAACCTATTTATTTATTCGGTACTGATGAAAACGACTTTGCTGCCCTCGGAACCATCCTGGACAAAGACGATTTCACACAGTTGCTGAACACCCTTTCCAAGGAAGGAGGCTCTGAAAGTGTAGTTAAGGAGAAGGACGGAGTACAATATCTGGAAGACAGTCAGGCTGCTGTTTTCTTCAACGACGAGGTATTCTATATTACTCAGGGTAAGAAAATTGACGATATCATTGCCAAATTCAAGAACGACGACACCAAGGGCACGATGGCTGAGAGCGAAGACTTCGCCAAGCTCACTGCAGCCCAGGGATTCATCAAGGCTCTTATCCCTATGACCCTTGCTGAAGGCCAGATTACCAAGAATATGTTGCCTGAGGGTGCTGAGCTGAAAGACCTCAGCGTCTTGATCGATCTCAGCACCGATAAGGGTGAGGCCAAATTTGGTTTCGAGTGCCTGGCCAAGTCTGACGCTTGGAAGAACTACATCAAGCAGTCAGCCGATATGTGCGGCAAGATTGCCGGTGACTATCTGAAGTATCTCCCCAAGGGTGCCTTCATGCTGTACACCAACATCAACGGCAAGAAACTATATGAGGTCATGGAGAAAAACGGTGTTTTGGCAGAGCTTGGCGCAGCAGACCAGCAGGACATCGTCAAGAAGATTCTGGAGGCTATCGAGGGCGACTTTGCCATTGGTGTAGGCGAGTTTAAGGGCAATCTTCCTGATGCAGCTGCCTATATAAAGACCAAGGACGGCAGTATCATCGACTTTGCCAAGGAAAACGGTATGAAACCCGAAAAGGGAATCGACTTCGGCTTCAAGGATGGTGCCTCTTTTGTTGCCATTGGTGAGAATAATGCTGCCTTCACCGAGGTGAAGGGTGGTTTCGACAAGAGTGTTGTCAGCGGACGTCGCCTCTATCTGTTCTGCGACATTGATCTCATCAGCACGCTGTCAGAACAGTTCTCAAGCAGTGCTGCAAGCAATGCCAAGATGGCTGGCGAACATCTCAAGACCATAGAGTTCTATGACACCAGCGATACTTCTGGCGAACTTGTACTGAAGTTGGATGACGAGAGCAAGGATCCCGTCCAGTACATAATAGATATGGCTCTCCGCCAGTTTTAATCCACATCAGTGAACAGAATACTCTACCGGCTTCTCAGCCGACATATCAACGCAGGACAGTTGGCGGGCTTCGTGCTCGCCAACCTCTGTGGTATGACGATTGTACTGGCAGCAGTGCAGTTTGCCACCGACATCATCCCGATGTTCACAGGCAACGACAGTTTTCTGAAGCCAGGACAAATGGTGATGGCGAAGCATGTGAGTACTGTTCGCACCCTGACAGGCAAGGCTCCCACGTTCTCGGCAGAGGAGATTGCCGATGTCAGCCAACAACCCTTCGTCAAGGAAGCTGGCACATTCACACCATCGCTTTTCAGTGTAGTAGCCACTTTGGGCAGTAGAAAACTGGGTGTGGAGTTTTCGACGGAGATGTTCTTCGAAGCGGTCCCTGACGATTTCATTGATGTCGATCTGTCGCGCTGGCAGTGGCATGAGGGCGACGACGAGGTGCCCATCATCCTGCCTCGCAACTATCTAGACCTCTACAACTTCGGATTTGCCAGCAGTCAGGGACTGCCAGCCCTCTCCGAGAGTTTGGTGTCGATGATTAAGATACGGTTCTACCTCAGAGGGAGTGCCGGAAGCAAGGAACTATCAGGTCGCGTAGTGGCTTTCTCAAAGAAACTCAACACCATTCTCGTACCTCAGACATTCATGGACGAGATGAACGCCACCCTGTCGCCTGACCGCCAACCAGAGCCTTCGCGACTCATCCTCACCGTCAGCAATCCTGCCGACGAACGGATAGCGACATATCTCAAGGACCACAGTTACGAAACGGAAGCCAACGATGCCGAAGCAGCACGTACAGCCCATTTCCTGCGTATCATTATCAGCATTGTCCTTGTGGTAGGCCTTATCATCAGTGCCTTGGCTTTCTACGTCCTACTGCTAAGCATCTTCCTGTTGCTCCAGAAAAATACGGAGAAGATAGACACCCTGCTGCTCATAGGTTATTCGCCTCACGCTGTGGCACGCCCCTACCATCTGCTCACCATCAGCCTCAACACGCTGGTGCTGGCATTGTCGGTAGTTATTGCCATCATACTGAGAGGCTACTATCTGCCATTGTTCGGCCAGCTATACCCCAGTTACAGTGCCGCCAACCTCTACCCTGCCCTTCTGACAGGCGTGGCACTCTATCTGACAGTATTGGTACTCAACTATGTTGCCATACGCCGCAAAGTGCTCCATGTATGGCACCTTCATGAACATTAAAAAGAAAAAACATCCCGATAAATTTGGCAGATTCATTTTTTATATGTAATTTTGCAACCGATTTCGAAAAAGGTAGATCCGTTAGCTCAGTTGGTAGAGCACAACACTTTTAATGTTGGGGTCTTGGGTTCGAGCCCCAAACGGATCACCAAGATAGTCCGCAAGAATACTGATTATCAGTCGCTTGCGGATTTTTCTTTTTAACAAAGCAAGGATGATGGAAAGGAACAATAACCGAGCACTGATAGCGCATCTGGCCATGTTTGGAGCCTGTGCCGGCTGGGGTTTGATGGCTCCAGTAGGGAAAGACGCGATGAGCAACGGCATCGACGGCATCACGATGGTGTCTTTCCGCGTAGCCGGTGCTTGTCTGCTGTTCTGGATAGCGTCGTTAGTGGCTCCAAAAGAGCATGTTCCTTTGAAAGACAAACTGATGTTTATCGGTGCTGCCGTCTTCGGATTGATACTCAACCAATGCTGCTACACCATCGGACTGAGCCTCACATCACCCATCAATGCCAGCATCGTCACCACTTCGATGCCTATTTTCGCCATGTTGCTCTCGGCTTTGATATTGAAAGAGCCCATCACTGGCAAGAAAGCGCTGGGTGTGATGATGGGCTGTTCCGGTGCTCTGATGCTGATACTCACCTCTGCCACCCATGCCGACGGCAAGGTGGGCGACATCCGTGGCGACCTGCTCTGTCTGTTTGCCCAGTTCTCGTTCGCGCTCTATCTGTCGCTCTTCAATCCATTGATACGCCGCTACAACGTATTTACAATTAACAAATACATGTTTTCGTGGGCCACACTCCTGCTATTGCCATTCACTGTGACACATGTCAGCGAGGTAGTTTCGGCACCTATTCCTGCGAAAACGTGGTGGGAGATAAGCTATGTG
Organism: uncultured Prevotellaceae bacterium; assembly: GCA_900316645.1. Taxonomy (GTDB): domain Bacteria; phylum Bacteroidota; class Bacteroidia; order Bacteroidales; family Bacteroidaceae; genus Prevotella. Next base: position 16,634 of record ONDP01000030.1, on the reverse strand, counting down.
GTATGCATCGGCACCTTCATTTGTTATATTCTGACCATGATAGGCCAGCGCACGCTGCGTCCTACCGTTGTATCGGTCTATAACTATGTTCAGCCCATAGTTTCCGTTGGTGCTTCACTGCTGATGGGCATCGGTATTCTGAAACCCACCCATGCCCTGGCTGTCATCCTTGTGTTCAGCGGTGTCTGGCTGGTTACGAAATCGAAGTCGCGCCGTGATATAGAGAAAGCAAACAAAGGAGAAAAGTTCATGCTATAGCATTTTAGCTATTTCCTCCAACCAGCGCTGGTCAACAGCATCAAAAGTGTTCAGTTCCTTGCTGTCAATATCCAGAACTGCTTTTACCTGACCTTCTTGGTTGAAGAGGGGCACTACAATCTCAGAACGCGAGAGACTGCTGCAGGCGATATGCCCAGGAAACGCTTCGACGTCAGGAACGACAATGGTCCGGGCCTCTTTCCATGCCGTTCCACACACGCCCCGTCCGTAGGCAATATGCATACATGCCACACTACCCTGGAAAGGTCCCACATGCAGTTCGTGACTCTTCTCATCCACGACATAGAAACCGGTCCAAAAGAATCCCATCGCTTCGTGAATAACGGAACAAACATTAGCCATTACGGAGACGAAATCCGTCTCTCCCTCAATCAACGACTTGACCTGTGCAGTCAGTAATCTGTATTTCTCTTCTTTTTCCATAGGTGCAAAGGTAAGAAAAAAAGTTCATTGTTCATGTCATTTAGTGCATAAAAAATTGTAACTTTGACTAACGTCGAAGGTACTCACGCTCGAGAAAACTCAAAATTCTTTTGGTTTTCTGCTCACTTAATCGTACCTTTGCACACAAATAATAAAAATAAATAAGGAATAATGGCAGAAAAGAACGTTTTGGATAAACGAGAGCAGAACAAACCAGTTTGTTCTGCCGAGTGTGAAAAAGGTAGGATAAAATCCAAATTTAAGCGGACTACGGTGACCTCTGCACTGCCCTATGCAAACGGTGGTGTTCACATCGGTCATCTGGCTGGCGTTTACGTGCCAGCCGACATCTATGTACGTTACTTGAGATTGAAGAAGGAGGATGTGTTGTTTATCGGCGGAAGCGATGAGCACGGTGTGCCCATCACGGTGAGAGCCCGCAAGGAGGGCATCACCCCACAGGACGTGGTGGATCGTTATCACAAGATGATTAAGGACTCGTTCCAAGAGTTCGGTATCTCCTTTGATATCTATAGCCGCACCACCTCCGACATCCATCATAAGTTTGCTGCCGAATGGTTTCGCAAACTCTATGACGAGGGAAAACTGACGGAGGAGACTACTGCCCAACTTTACGACGAGGAGGCCAAGCAGTTCCTTGCCGACCGTTACGTGACAGGAGAATGTCCCTATTGCCACAACGAGGGTGCCTATGGCGACCAATGTGAGAAATGCGGACGCGATCTCTCGCCCACAGAGCTTATCAATCCCAAGTCAACCATCTCAGGCTCTACCCCAGTGCTGAAGGAGACCAAGAACTGGTATCTGCCCCTGAACGATTATCAGGACTGGCTGAAGCAGTGGATTCTGGAGGAGCACAAGGAGTGGCGCCCCAACGTTTACGGACAGTGCAAGTCATGGCTCGATATGGATTTGCAGCCCCGTGCTATGACCCGCGACCTGGATTGGGGTATTCCCGTTCCTGTTGAGGGAGCCGACGGCAAGGTGCTCTATGTTTGGTTCGATGCCCCCATCGGTTACGTCAGCAATACCAAGGAGCTCTGCGACCGCGAGCCTGAGAAATGGGGCAACTGGGAGAAATGGTGGCAGGACGAGGACACCCGTCTGGTACACTTCATCGGTAAGGACAATATCGTATTCCACTGCATCATCTTCCCTGTGATGATGAAGGCTCACGGCAAGTATATCATGCCCGACAACGTGCCCGCCAACGAGTTCCTGAATCTGGAGAACGACAAGATCAGCACCTCACGCAACTGGGCTGTCTGGTTGCATGAGTATTTGGTTGATATGCCTGGTAAGCAGGATGTGTTGCGCTACGTGCTGACAGCCAATGCCCCTGAGACCAAGGACAACAACTTCACATGGAAAGACTTCCAGGATCGTAATAACAACGAGCTGGTTGCCGTCTATGGCAACTTTGTCAACCGTGCCCTCCAGCTCACCAAGAAATACTGGAACGGTGTTGTTCCCGCCTGTGGCGAGTGGCTCGACGTAGACCGTCAAGCAATTGAGGAATTTAAAAATGTAAAAACTAAAATCGAAGAACTGCTCGACCAGTTTAAGTTCCGTGATGCCCAGTTCGAGGCCATGAATCTGGCTCGTATCGGCAACCGCTACATCACAGAGTGTGAACCTTGGAAGGTTTGGAAGACCGATCCCAAGCGTTGCGAGACCATTCTGAACATCTGTCTGCAGTTGGTTGCCAACCTTGCTATAGCTTTTGAGCCGTTCCTGCCATTCAGCAGCAAGAAGTTGCGCGAAATGCTGAACATGGAAAGTTTCGAGTGGGACCAGTTAGGCAACACCGACCTTTTGAAAGCCGGTCACCAACTGGGTGAGCCCTCACTGTTGTTCGAGAAGATTGAGGATGATGTCATTCAGAAGCAGCTCGACAAATTGGAGGCTATGAAGAATGATAATACCTCCCCCAACCCCTCCCAAGGAGGGGAGAATGGTTCGATTCCCCCCATCAAGGACACTGTGTCGTTCGACGATTTCGAGAAACTCGATATCCGTGTGGGACTGGTTAAGAACTGCCAGCGCGTACCTAAGTCGAAGAAGCTCCTGCAGTTTACCATTGACGACGGTTCTGGCACTGACCGCACCATCTGTTCAGGTATTGCCGCCTTCTACGATAATCCTGAGGAACTGGTAGGCAAGCGCATCCTCTTCGTTGCCAATTTCGAGCCTCGCAAGATGATGGGTATCGAGAGTCAGGGTATGATTCTCTCTGCCGTTGACTTCGACGAGAGCCTCAGCGTGGTGACAACAACCAAGGACGTGAAGCCTGGAAGCATTGTGGGTTAAGGGTTAATGGTTAAGGGTTAAGGGTTAGAGAAAGATGCAGGCGATAATCTTGGCGGCTGGTATGGGTCGCAGACTCGGAGAATACACGAAGGACCAGACGAAATGTATGGTTCCTGTGAATGGTGTCCGACTGATTGACCGCGTTTTGGGGCAACTGTCGAAGTTACAGCTTCAGCGGGTCATCATCGTCACAGGCTATAAGGGCAAGGAATTGCGCGACTACATCACCACACAATATGGCCAACAGCTCACTGGCAATTGTCAACTGCAATTCGCCGAGAACCCTGTCTATGACAAGACTAACAACATCTATTCTCTCTCGCTGGTGAAGGATCAGTTGCAGGAGGATGACACCCTGCTCATCGAGAGCGACCTCATCCTAAGCGACCGCTTGTTCAGTATGTTGCTGGACAACCCATACCCCAACCTGGCCCTCGTTGCCAAGTACGAGACATGGATGGATGGCACGATGGTGCGCCTGGACGACGAACAGAACATCGTGAACTTCATCTCGAAAGATGCCTTCGACTACAATGATATTGACGCTTACTACAAGACCGTCAACATCTACAAACTGAGCCGAGCGTTCTCACAGCATAAGTATGTGCCCTTCCTCGAGGCCTACACCAAAGCCGTTGGTAACAATGAGTATTATGAAAATGTGCTCCGCATCATATCGCTACTCAACAACCACGACATGAAGGCTCTGCCCATCGGCCAGGAGAAATGGTATGAGATTGACGACAAGCAAGACCTCGACATTGCCGAGGCTCTCTTTGCCGACGAGCAGGACGTGCTGCGAAAATACTACGGACGCTATGGCGGTTTCTGGCGCTTTCCCCAGATGCTGGATTTCTGCTATCTGGTGAACCCCTACTTCCCCTCGCGCCGTATGAAGGACGAGTTGCGTGCTAATTTCGACACGCTGCTGACGGAATATCCCTCAGGCATGAAGGTCAATACCCTCATTGTCAGTAAATGCTTTGGCGTTAGCGAGCCCTATATCGTCCCAGGCAACGGTGCTGCAGAACTCATCAAGGTACTGATGGAAGACCTCACCCCAGCCCTCTCCAAAGGCGAGGGAGTCAAGATCGGCTTCGTGCGTCCTACCTTCGAAGAGTATCCGAACCGTTATGACAAAAACCTGCAGGTGACCTTTGTACCACAGAACGAGGACTACCGCTATACGGCTGACGATTTGATGGCTTTCTTTGCCGATAAGGGCATCCACCAGCTGATGCTCATCAATCCCGACAACCCTTCGGGCAACTTCATTCCCAAGGCCGACGTATTACGGTTGGCGAAGTGGTGCGAGGAGCGTGCCATCCGATTGGTCGTTGACGAGAGTTTCGTTGATTTCAGTCGTGACTATGCCACCAACTCGCTGCTCAGCGACACCCTGTTGGAACAATATCCTCACATGGCGGTGATGAAAAGTATTTCGAAGAGCTATGGTGTGCCAGGTTTGCGTTTGGGTATTCTGGCTTCAGCCGATAAGGAACTGATAGCCCGCATCAAGCGGGAGGTCAGTATCTGGAACCTCAATTCATTTGCTGAGTTCTTCATGCAGATTTACAACAAGCACGAGAAGGACTACCTGCGTGCCTGTGCCAAGTTTGTGGCAGAGCGCGACAGTTTTGAGGCACAGCTCCGCACAGTCCCTTTCCTCAGAGTGATGCCTACCGAAGCCAACTATTTCCTCTGCGAGGTGTTGCCACCTTTCAAGGCCAGTGAGATTGTGATACGCATGCTGAAACAGCACAATATCCTGACTCGCGACTGTAGCGGCAAACCAGGACTAGCCCCCGATAAGCAATATATGCGCATTGCCGTCCGCAACCACGAGGACAATACCCGACTGGTAGAGGGACTCAAACAAATAAAATCATGAACATCTGCATCTGTGGAGGTGGCAATCTCGGCCATGTCGTCACGGGATATATCGCAGCCAAGGCTACTGACGAAGTAACACTGCTGACTCGACAGCCTGAGCGTTGGAATCCTACGCTCCATATCATTACCCCTGAAGGCAAGACACTCGAAGGTGCCATTCATCAGATATCCGATTCACCTGCCGCCCTCATTCCAAAGGCAGACATCGTCTTGCTCTGTCTGCCAGGATATGGCATCCACCAGACTTTGCTCGACATTCGTCCCTATCTCAAACCCGACACGGCAGTAGGCAGTGTGGTCAGCAGTACAGGTTTTTTCTTTGAGGCTTTAGACCTTCTACCAGAAACCACGCCCCTGTTCGGTTTTCAGCGCGTCCCCTTCATTGCCCGCGTAGAGGAATATGGCAAATCAGCACACCTATTAGGATATAAATCTTCATTAAGTGTAGCAATAGAGAATAGAAAGTCCTCCCTGGACAGGGAGGATTTAGGAGGGTCTTTGGCAAAATTGTTCGACACTCCTGTTCATCTGCTTGCCAACTATTACGAGGCCAGTCTGACCAACAGCAATCCACTTCTGCATACCTCGCGTCTCTACAGCATGTGGCACGAGTGGCACGAGGGCATTGTATATCCTAGTCAGAATCAGTTCTATAGCGACTGGACTGACGAAGCCTCACAGTTGCTGATTGATATGGACGAAGAGTTCTTTCGCCTGCTCAGCGTCCTGCCTGTCACCACAGGAGCTATCCCTACAGTACTCGACTATTACGAGAGTACCGATGCGTCGTCGCTCACAAAGAAGCTCCACTCCATTGAAGCTTTTAAGGGCATTCTGTCGCCCATGAAGAAAGTCGGAAACGGCTTCGTTCCCGACTTCCAAAGTCGATATTTTACTGAAGATTTCCCCTACGGCCTGGCCATCGTCCATCGTCTGTTGCACGAGCACCACATTCCCTCTCCCTATATAGATAAGGTATATGCTTGGGGCACCTCCACCCTCAACTCTAAACTCTAAACACTAAACTCTAAACTAAATATAATACGCTTCAAACTTATGAGTGACGCGCTGGTCTTCAGGCGGCAGTTTCATATAGTCACCATAGGTCCGGGTCAGATAGTCGTCGTAACCTATCATTGCCTTATAGACACGATCCTCAAACCTTATGTCTATCATTTTCTTCATATCGGCAGCAGGGAAACAACCTTTCGGCGTAGCAGGTCCTGCCTCCGTCATGTGGCATAGTGTATTGGTAGGCTGATGGTGTACGATGAGCATTCGAATCATTTTGTCTAACATACCCACCGTCAGGGGCAACGCACGGTAACACCTGTATGCAAGCATCGAGCGAAGTGGGTTCGAATGGGATATCTTACAGCGACGAATCTTGTAAAGCAGTTTCTTTATGCGGAAGATAAACTCACGCTTTTTCAAATCTTCCGTCACATAGTCAACGGGGAAGACGTCAACATACACGCCAATCTCATAACCTTCCGTCTCCTGCTCTATCATTTTCGTACGCAGGTCAACCACCTTGGCAAAAGTGTAGTAGTAGGCCTCATCCCTCTCCTTCTGGGAGGGAGCTAAAAGCTTATAGTGGCCTTGCTGGTCTTGGTAGGTCTTGAGGAATCGTTCGTAGTCAACCCTCTGCATGTAGATATCAATATCGTCGTCCCAGGGGATATAGCCCTTATGGCGCACGGCACCAATCAGCGTTCCACTACTGAGCGAGTAGCGCAGTCCCTGCTCCTCGCAAAACTTGTGCACATTATCCAGAATACCCATCTGAATGTCGCGCAACTCCTTTATATCCGTAATCCTCCTCATGATTATCAATGCTTAATGCATAATTATCAATTCTCAATTGTCAATTGTCAATTTTCAATTTTCACTTCTCAACAACTCTCCACACTCTGATACCAATGTGCTTGGGCTGCTTCTTCTCATATTCATAGAAAGTCTCCTTGCTCATCAGCACCTTCTTATAAAGACTCGACGCGTGCATCACATGCAATGCCCCATTTTGCCAGAAAGCAATACCAATGTGGCGCGTGTCCAGTCCATCCTTATCCGTCAGCATCGCCACGATATCACCATCGCGCACCATTGCCAACGGCGTTGACGGATGCCAGTTCAGATCGCTCTTCATGATGTAAGGATATTCCTTACCATTCGTCTCATCCTCATAGCGCTTAATGACAGGCACGAACTCAGGATGATTTTTCAACTGCTTATACAACTGCGGATGTTCCGACATATAATTGATGTGGACGGTCTGAACTCCCATGAATGGAGCGTCATAGATGCCAATGTCCTTTACCACTCCCTTTTTCACGTTATCGTCGCCCCACCATGTGAAATAGTGCAGTCGCGAAGTATAGTCCTTCATCTCACCACCCCGATAGCGTATCTTCATCAGGTTCTGACAGTAGTCCTCAAACGTCCGGCGGTTCTGCATATCGCATAGCGCGAGTGCCGTCACCGTCTCCACGTAGGTCGTACAGTCCAGTCCGTGCAGATTGACGATGAGGTGTTCTCTGTCGCCATTCTCCAGTGTACCGCCTACATAGGGCAGTCCCAGGAATTTCTTGCCGAAATACATCATCCGGTTTTCCTTGCCCCGTTGCGTGGCAGCCTCAGCCAACAGTTTCACCACCAGCGCACTGTCTTCTGCCGTATATTCCTTCTCGTAATTCATCACATATCCGTCGTTTTCGTCAGCTGTTTCCTGCGTCTTGGCAGGTCCCTTTGCTCCACAGCCTATCGCCAACAGCCAACAGCCAATAGCCAAAATACAATTCCTCATCATATCACCTTAATTAATAATATGATGCAAATATAAATAAAAAATACGAGTCAGCGAAGAGAAAATCCTTTTTTTCTGTTTTCTGTGTGACAAAAAACTATTGTGCCTGCTGACAATGGCGGCATTTACGCTCGCAATAACGCTCACACTGGGCACAAATATCATAACCGAGCATGGCCCCGAGGATGAAGTCCTCCTCGGGAGTCAGCTCGTTAAGCGGACGTGTGACAATCAGTCGAATGGCCTCCAGACACTCACGGCGTCCGAAATATAGGTTGACCGTATTCTTACCTGCCGGTTGCAACACATAGGGGATGTTCTGATGGTCCAACCGCTGCAGGGCAAACGTCTCGTAACGCTTGTTCATCGTAAACAACACCATCTGGCGCACACCTTTCTTATATTCATAGATGTGGTTCATCAGCACCTTCATGTCTATTGGCATTCTCTCTGTCATCCGTCTGAAAGTTTTTTAAAGGTTTGGTGATATCTGAGCTACCCAGCTATCAATGCGGCCGTCTGTCTTGTCGTCCTCATTGACATCATCAAGGGGCAGCCCCACAAACTTGCCATTAACGATAGCAGCAGAATCGTCGAACGTATAACCGTCAGTGCTGACAGCACCCACCAGCTGAGCTCCCGAATTCTTGATGGCATCATACAATTCGCCCATGCCGCCCACGAAGGTGTCGCCATACGACTCACAGTCGCCACAGCCAAAGAGCGCCACCGTTTTTCCGGTCAAATCACTCGATTTCAGCACGTTAATACCCTCATACCAATCGTCCTGCATCTCGCCGGCGCCCCAAGTAGAGGTACCTAAGATGAGGTTTACGTTGGCTGCTACAATGTCGGCAGTCAGGTCCTGCACATTCATCACTTCGGCACCCAGTCGCGAAGCTATCTTCTCTGCAATAGACTCACACGTACCTGTGGAAGAACCGAAAACTACAATTGTCTTATTCATATACTAACTAATTTATGTGGTTAAGTTTCCGGCTGCAAAGGTAGTCAGTCTTCCCCAATCCTGCAATACCTATTTTTTAGGTTTTGTCGCCATTCCCCATCCTTTTTCCTCATCACTTTATATGATTTTAGTTCGACGGCAGCGGGCTAAGAATGGCAGATGATCGTTGGAAACGAAAAACGCCCTGGGGCATTCTCCTGGGCGTTTCCAATCAACTCTGTTAAATCACTTAATTAGTATGAATCTGCTTAATCATGGTTAGATAGGGGCACCTAATGTGCTGGCTATCCTGAATCCAATGCAAAAGTACACCGTTTTTTAATAATGTTGGACGAAAAGATAACAAAAAAGGTGTAAAACGTGCCAAGATGCAGATTTTTCCACCATTTTCATTATTTTGTCCACCAAATTGCTATTCTCAAGACAAACAAGAAAAAAATCCCTGCCAAGCATCACATTTGACAGGGATTACTTTCATAAAGTACTATTCTATTTTCAGGTTAGATAACTTCTTCGTCGTTATACTCTTCATCACTCAGAGGAGGCGAGCCTGCCATAATCTGAGGAGCATTGATTTCAACTACCTCCATAGAGGGATTTACGTATTCTTTCTTTTCAATTGTTTTCATAATTAGTTTCCTCCCTCTATTTTATTTGATGATAACTTTCTTTCCATTCACGATATACAAGCCCTTCGTAGGATAGAGCACACGCTGACCCTGCAGGTTATAATAGATATTATCCTCTGTGCCAACCTTCATAGTCTTGATAGCTGTTGCATCGCCACCATCAAGGTTTATACTAAGTTCACGTGCCGAAAGAACAGCAGGTATCTCCAAATAAGCTTTATCTGTGGAAATTTCAGGATGTTTTGTGTCTCCAATCTTCTTAAATACAGCGTTAGTACCTGATACAACGAGCACAAATCTCGTATTTGTTCCTGTTGCCTCCCCTACTTCATCTCCAGGACCGCGTACCAAATAGTTAGTGCCTATACTTGCAGAGGTACTTGCCAATACAGGTACACTATAAACACCCTCATTACCATTAAGCAATAATGGAGTAGCTGCAGGAACTTCAGTCACAGGAGTTACTGTAATGGATTTTGTACTTGTATTGTAATCAGAAACAACATTCGCTGTAAGACCTGATATACCATCAAAGTTAAGAATTTTATCACTTGTTAGTGTTGCCCACTCTGTTTCGCCTATCTTGACAGTAAAGGTTGCTTTATCAGCAGTCATTCGGGTGGCAATGTCAGAAGCGGTCATTGCGCTGTTCTGTACACGGAAGCGAGCAAAAGTAAAGCCTGGGTCATTATCACCCCAATTCCATGCCTGGTTACCTCCTAGACAGATATACTTTAAAACCGAACCATTATAGAACAATCCTTTTTGAGTAGCCCATGTAACATCTGTTGATCCATTATTATATGTTTTGTTAGCTGTCCATTGATTCTTCAACACACCATCAAAATATACAGATGCAATTTCGTCATTAAATACAACAGTATAATAATGCCATTCATGATCTGAAAGCCAATCTGTATTTCCCGTAAAATCATTGTATACATGATTGACCGGATCGTCGTTTTGGCCGTCAGTATAATCTGAAAAGCCTGCTACACAATTAACTTGTAAAAGACCTCGATATTGACATGCAAGCATTGGAACTGTATTTTCTGTTGAAGGGGCATCTGCGTAAGCAGTGAAGATTGGAGCCCAATTGTATGAACTTGAAGCCCCTGCCTTGTCGCCCTTTGCCTTAACCCAAAATCCGATAGTTAACTGCTTAGAAAGCATAGAGTGGGCTAACAAATCGTTTGGAAGTCTCAGATAGTTAGTGCGTGGAGTTGCACTCGCAGTATTTTGGAAAGCATATCCAAAAGTACCATCAGTGGTTAAAGAAGAGCTTCCAACAAAAGTAAGACCGCTATTTGAAGAGAAATCATTTGTATAGACATACGATCCTGCAGTTTCAGTCGCAAAAGTCTTAGTAGCACTATTGTCAATCTCTACATATGCATGTTCTGCTGTCAGATTGGCATAGATATTGGCTACACTCTCATCTATATCCATTGAGTACTTCTGATATCGATACACACCACTTGCAGACTTTAAATTAGCAATAATAGTGACAGTTGAACCATGACGCATGATATCCATAGTTACTTTTGCGCCATTGGTTTCATCTGCAAAAGTACCCCAATCCCAGTTGCCTTCATTTCCTGCGTCGCTATATTTGGTACCACCACCATAATTATCTGGACGGACATAAAAGTATTGACTAGTATGAGTGTTATCACTAGACAAAATCAGGACATAATTAAACCAGTTTCTAAATTGAGCAGGTTCTGAGCCAATTTTACCCCATTCGTTATCCACACACTGTTCATTTGTTGCATGGTGATTAACAAACTCAAGATGTAATGTTTGATCTGCTCCAATAGTATATGGGGCAGAATAGTGGACCCAACCATCATCAGTATAATCTGTTGCTCCAATAGTAGTTACATCACCATCCGCCCACGCAGCAGTGCTCATAACTCCTCCTAATAGGGCGAGGAGGGTTTTGCGTAAAATCTGTTTCATTTTTAAGTTCATTAGAATGTTAATATTTTGATTAGAATTATATTGTTTTAAGAAGTCTTGCAAAGGAGTGAGGGAGTCTGGCTTTCATGCCAAAAGACGCCCATCACTCCAAACTACTAACATTAATGTACTACATCTAGTTGAGCAACCACTTTGAGGGATCGTCAATATCTTCAAACTCTAATTCGCGACTCTGGATTCCACCACCATTGTAGTCACCTCCCAAAGTGTTGATAGAACCTGCCAACAACTGTTGAGCCTTAATCTCAACAACTTCCATTGAAGGATTCATATATGTCTTTTTCATAATTGCAACGTTTTTATTTCAATATTACCTTTTTACCATTCACGATATACAAGCCCTTCTTAGGATAGAGCACGCGACGACCCTGCAGGTCATAGTAGACCTCAGAACCATTAACCTTTAACCCTTCACCATTAACCATATTGATTCCTGTGGTGCCATCACCCTCAATATCAATCGAACGAGCCTCGATCGTAGTGGGGAAGTCAAGATATGCCTTGCCTACAGGAACGGCAACAGCAGATGTCAGTTTCTTGAACTGAGCATCACCATCCTCATACGTCAAAACATAATAGGTATGACCACTTGCCATAGAAATAGCACTACCAGTACCCGCAAACAGCTTGTTACCTGAAAGTGCTGTACCTGATGCAGCAACGGGAATAGTATATGTAGTACCTGCAGTACCATTGAGCAACAGACCTGTATTCTTCTGAACTGCCGAAGTTACTTCTGACTTGGTGATAACTTTACCTGTCTGATCCGTAATTTGATAAGCCGTCAAGTCATCAACACTGGCAAAATTCAGAGCATAGTCAGCATTTGAGAATGTCGTCCATCCCTTTGAACCAATGGTAGCATAAACTTCCTGGTTTGTAGAAAGAAGGTCGAGATATGAACAATCTGTCAGCAAGCGTACAGTAACTTCACCAGAAGAGAAAACGTCATTTGTATAATTGTACGTCTCTGTGAAAACATCACCTACTTTAGGCGTATGTGTAGCAACAATTAACAAATTGTTTTTATTGCGAGTGATAGTAATCTCCACATCTGCGCCATCCATCTTTTCTACGAAATTATCAAAATATCCATCAGATTGTGTGCAACTAACGGCAGCCCAATAGGTTCCCCAACCATAGTTGTCACAACGCAGGTCAAGATAATCTGTACCTTTCTGAAGTTCCAGTATCCAGTTGCTCCAGTTGTTTAATTTGCTGGTAAAGTTCTTAAAATGCAACTTCATAGAACCACCAGCCGCCAAAGTAAAGTCTTTTTTCTGCCCGGCACCAAAACGTCCACGCTGGCTCAGACAGCCAAGCAGCGTACCAGAAATAGCAGGAATCTCGGAGTCTGTGATTGTTGTTTTGTCATTATCAATGATGATGTGTGACTTCTCTGTAGCCAACTGCACAGAGATGTTACGAGTGCCGTCACCAAAGAAGCATACAAACTCATGCTTATATGTGTTCGAACCCTTCGTTACCTCTTGGGTTACGATGACTTCTGCATTAATGCGCTTGAAAGTGTAAACAACCGAGGCCTCTTGAAGGGCATCGTGGAAGGCATCGACAGCAGGATAGTTGGCTGCATTGTAGCTGAACCACGGATTTGCAGGATCGTATCCGGCAGTATTCGTACCTGCATCATAAGGATTGGTGTTTTTACCACCATCGCCAGCTTGCCAGCCAAATCCGTCAGCACGCACGAAGACATTCTTTTCATTTAAGTCCCAAAACTGAGATACCCAGGCTTCCCAAACATTCCAGCCAGTGGCCTTGATATAACTGGTAAACTCTAACTTCAAAGTTTTGTTTGGAGCAATGTCGTAGATTTCTGACAAATTACCAGCCCAGAAAGCATTGTCATTCCCCTCTGAACCAACAAGTGTAGTGTCTGCCCACGCAGCAGTGCTCATGACTCCTCCTAATAGGACAAGGAATGTTTTGCGTAAAATTTGTTTCATAATTGTTAGTTTTTAGATTAATAATATATTATTTGATCTTTTGTCTTCTACTCATAGATATAGAAATCTTCCTCACGACTCAAGATGGGATCTGTCCCACCCAAAGTACCATTCAACCCAGGAGAACCAGCCAATAACTGTTGGGCCTTAATCTCGACGCCTTAATCTCGACAACCTCCATAGAGGGATTGATATATTGCTTCTTCATATTCTTTCGTTTTTGTAGATTTTTCTGTTAAAGCCCCTTCCCTCCCCTTGTGACAGGGGAGGTCGGGAGGGGACTTACTTTATGACAACCTTTTTACCATTTACGATGTAGAGGCCTGGGTTTAATTGACCATTGACCATTGACCATTGACCAATGCAGCGCCCGTTGAGATCGTAAACTCTATCACTACCCTCGCCTATAGGAGAGGGGTTGGGGGTGAGGCCCTTGATACCAGTAGCCTCGCCATCAAAGCCGAGTTCGCGGGCAGCAATGACTTCGTCGAATACAAGGTAAGCCTTGCCAACAGGAATTGCACGAGCAGCCTCAATCTTCTTGAAGTGGGCAGCACCAGCCTCAACGCTCAGTGCATACTTGGTCTTGCCTGACTCAGGGGCTACCGATGCTCCTGTTCCTGCCTTCAGCAGATTGACTGCAGGAGCTGTACCTGAAGCTGCAACAGGAATGAAATAAGTGGTATTGGCATCACCCTGGAGCAGCAAAGGAGTTCCAGCAGGAACAGCCGAAGCCACTTCCACCTTATTGATATTAGCACCATCATGACCAGTGACAGCATATGCGGTCAGTCCATCTACGTTTGTGAGGTCAAGAGGATACGAGCTACAGAAGGTTGACCAACCATATTCGCTGATAGTGGTGTTGATCTTGGCAATAAACTTATAAGTGATGTGACTATGGTCTGTCGTTAAATTCACTGAAATGTTCCCTGTAGCGAAGTCTGGGAATGTAGTGGCATTGGGTTCAAGCGTGTATTTTAAAGTAAACGGTGTACTATTGTCTGCAGGTACATGAACTGCCGTAATCGTGACAACTCTTCCACTGCGGGCAATGGTCAGCGTGACATCTGCGCCATCCATTTTATTTAAGAAATCCTCGTTACTAAAGGGATTTAAGGGTTCCTCTTCTTTGGTTACTGGGTCATCAAGTAACGTTCCCCATCTGCCACCTCCAAGAACGATGTCAGCATAGTTATTGCTGCCATTATTATAAACCAATTCTATGCCATAGTTATCGTAACTATCAGCCTTTGCGGAATGATTCGTAAAGTGCATTGTCAAAACGCTCTCAGGCTCAAGTGTCGTAACAGGTGAGGCGCCGAATGCTCCATCATTTCCATCAGCACCAATTGTTGCGGTTTCTGGATCAACATTTTCCGTGTCTGTTATTGCAAAATCCGAAATAGTTATGGTAGCAGCATCAGCACAAAGGAAAGCCTTAACGTCTTTGGTTGTTCCAATCTCTGTCACAAAATAGTGAGTGTAAGAGTCATCTCCTTTCGTGACAGTTGTTTTTATGAACACCTGAGTGCCATAACGCTGGATAGCCATGACAGTAGTTGCATCTTTAACAAATGCCTGCCAACCAGATTGTGACATAGTGCCTTTGGTATTCGTATTGCTTACGACAGCACCTGCATTCCAAGCGCTTTTATACCAAGCAAAGTCGGGAGAGCGGAACCATACATAACCGTTATCACCACCAAATTGTGGTACACTAACTGTGTTCTTGGCCAGACTGAGTATATATCCACCCCAATCACCAGAATAGTTAGTCAGCTGAAAGGTCAGAGTTAACGTCTTGTTCGACGGGATAGTGTAAGCGGGAGTATATGATCCAGCTTCTGCCCAACCTTTGTCGATAGCGCCAATCGTGGAAGGAGTCTTATAGCCCCAGAGGGTATTGCCGTCGCTGGTCGTCATGGCGGTGAAAGCTGCCACTGTCTGGGTCGTAGGCTCCATCGTCTGCTCTATCATAACACCCTTGTAGGTCTTGCCGCCTACGGTAATAGAGATATAAGAGGTGCCTGCCGTAATGCTCCAGCTACCTGTCATGTCGCCAGTAATCGAACCGTCAGACTTCAATTCGATATCGACAGGCTCGGTCAGCTGCTTGTTGGCATGATCCAGATTCAGGGTGTGTAACAACACCTTGTAGTTGCCAGGGATATCGGCTGTTGCAATCTGCTGTGTGTTCTTGATATCTGTGTTGGTTACTGTCTCGCCAGTAAATTCAAACGGAGCAGCACAAAGCCAACCGTCCAAATTTTTGAACAACTGATGAACACGCAATTCATGCGCCTCAACATTAGCCCGGTTCTGGAAACGGGTGTGATAAACCATAAAGGTCTGGTCGCCATTTGTAATGACGGAATTGTGACCCTGAGAACGCTCTGAGTCATCGCCTGTAGCCGTATATCCCCAATCACCATAAGCACCGAAGATATTCTCACCACGATCGGTCTTTCGGGTACCGTCAGGGCCATAGTTCATACGATATTCATCATAGATGGCTACGCCTGGAGAATGATAGGGGTCAGCATAAGAACCATCAGGAGTGGTAGAACGGAACACACGCATCTGATAACCACCGTTGGCAGTGAGTCCACCATAAGTCACAAACAGGTAATAGTAACCATCTATATATTTAATGTACGAGGCCTCGCCCGAGACGTGGCGGCCTCCAGCAATCTTTTTATTAGCGCTGCTGCCTTCAGTATAAGTGTATGTCACGTCATAGTCGCGCAGACCTGTCTTCTCATCAAGTTCCAACATCCAGATACCTCCATGCCATGAGCCATACGACATCCAGAGTTTGCCACTTTGATCGTAGAACACACAGGGGTCAATGGCATTAGGCCAGCGCTGACGCCATCCGCTCAGGTTGCTAACATTGTAGCGGTCAGGCAGCGAAGCTTGCGTACCAAGTGCTATCTCTAAGTCGGTATATTTATAAGATAAGGTGGTGGAACCGAGATTAAATCCACTGAATACAACAGGACCTTGATAAAGATATGGGCCTTCAATGTTATCGGCTGTCAGCAAAACAATGCTGCAATTGGCATTATCACCATTAATGCTGAGGTACATGCACCACTTTTCCATCATGGGATTCCAAATAACATCGGGAGCCCAAAGATTGTCTTTTATTGGATATGTTGCAGGATCTTGACTTGACTTTTGAACATATCCTGCGGCAGAATATGCCTCTACATCAAATGGATTACCATTTCCATTTTGGAAATCACGATTTACCCCCCCAGGCCGTCCGAAAACCCTGATTTTAAAGGCATTTTAGCCTGATTTGGGGTAATTTTGGAGCCATATAAAGAACTCTACCGAAGGGGCAGATT
>ONDP01000004.1 GCA_900316645.1 uncultured Prevotellaceae bacterium | reverse complement strand
ATTCATCGTTTGGCTCGAGTCAATATTATGAGGGGTCTTGGTACATGTTTATGAACTTCTTCTGAAATATTGACAAAATATTCAACCAAACTGAAGAAGGGCCTGTTTAACTTGCAAAAATAGTTATAGCAAGAAACCGGTGATGCGATGGAAACGCTCCATGTTGGCGTCCCAGATGTCGCTGAGGTCGTTGATGTCCTCGGGGTCGGCATAGTCGGTGACGAGGAAGGTGAGATTGCCCGTGAACTCGTTTTTCTCGATGCGCATTTCCCAATAGGCATCAGGGTCGTCTTCCTGATAGTCCCATTTCATCTTGATATGACTGTTTTCTACGAGTTCGAGCAATTTCGATACTTTGGTGTCGCGGTCGGTCCAGGGGTGGCCCCAGGTGAAGGTGAGCTCATCGCCTTCTTGTTTGACAACGTCTGCTATCCACTTTTGCAGACCTGCTGCATTACTGATTAAATCCCATACCAGCTTGGGCGACTTCGCTGAAAGCGGATAGTCTTTCTTTAAAATGTTTTTGTGCATATCCCATCAAGGTTAGTTACTTTGTTGCAAAAATACAAAAAATATTCGTAACTCAAAGTTTTTTTCGGAAAAAGTTTGGGTAATTGAAAACTTTATTGTACCTTTGCAGGCGATTTCGAGAATACATCGGAATTGATGGCGGGGTAGCTCAGCTGGTTAGAGCGTCGGATTCATAATCCGGAGGTCGAGGGTTCGGGTCCCCCTCCCGCTACAATGAAAGAGCCTTGCAATTCAATTTGCAAGGCTCTTTCGTTATATAATTTCGTACCTAATTTAGATGCCTTCAATGGGGGTATCATCCATTGCTTCTACAAATCCCTGCAGTTGGTTGACGATTTCATTCTCTACTTCGTCGGCTATTTCATCGGCATTCTTCATGAATGGCAGCATGTCCATCATGGTCTGTCCGATTTGTATAAAGAGTCCGTAGTTCACGTGGTTGCCATAGTCACTGAAGTCCTCAGAAACCTTACAGCCCTTCGACTTGAGATAATCAGCCATTTCCTTACCTACTTTCCAGTCCATGTACTTGTCGCCCTTAGAGTGCAGTATCATGAATTGAGTGGTCTTGCTGGGTTGCCAGGTTTGTCCTTCGCCACAGAGAGAGTTCTCACGGAACTTCTTGGTGAGCACTTGTCCTACCTTCGACTGTAGATTGCGGGCTTCAGGGGTGAGAATCTTGTCAACGGGACATTTGTCTGCCAGTTCCTTGCTGCCAGCAATGAGACCGTTGATTTCCCAGGTATTGTAATCCTTGGAGAGAATCCACTTCTGAATGTTGTCGCACAGGGGCTTCTGGAATACTTCGCTGTATTCGAAGTCGAGGCCGTAGGTTTCCTTATATGCCACCACAACCAATGGGAATGAGCAGGCATAGCCGGATATCTCAGACTCAGTGTTGTCTTTGTAAACGGTATTGATGTTGAAAGGCGCAGCTCCTGCTGCCGTCATGTCCCAGTGCAGGTCGGGGCGATTCTCGTCGGTATAGCGCTGTACGGCAATGGCCGAGAAACCACCGCTGCTGTAGCCTACGTTGAAGGTGGGCAGTCCGTTTATGTCATAGCCTTCTTCCTTTAAGATGGCCATAGCGGCATCCCATGCATCAATGGTCTCCACGGCAGTAATCTCGGGACAGCAGTAGGCCTGGGGCTTGTTCTCGGTAAGCGTCCACCCGTAGAGGTCGGCAGAGACTGCGATGATGTTCTGGAACTTGTTCATGTAGAGTGCTACATCATCGTATTCGTTTTGCGATGTGCGCTCCTGGTGTTTGGCTGTGGTAAACTCGTTGTAAAGCATCAGACCAAACGGGGCTTGCTGCTTGTTGTACACGGCTGCGTTCATCGAAATGACACCTGTCAGCTGTACTGGTGTCTTCAAGTCGGGACCTACGCTGGTATATTCGAACACAATCTGTTCAAACTGTAGGTTAAGCATGTCGTTGGCCAGTTTCTGGAGACCGTGGCAATGGCGACGCTGGACAATCTTCTGATTGAGACTGTATTTCCTCTTGTCATTTCCACCGTCAGAGTTGTTGGAATTGTCGTCCGAACATGCCGAAAATGTCATCATTGTCATTGTGCAACAAAGGATGACTGTGAATGTCATAAAAATCTTTTTCATCATTAATAATATAAATATGTGTTTGTTATTTTAGTAGAATTGTTATAAAAACTTACCCCCTTCTCCTTTGGGAGGGGCGGGGGTAGGCTTTTAATTATCCGGATCACCGAGATAGTGGTATTCCTTGATGTTGGGGTTCTCACCCACATATTCGTCTTGCGAGGGTGGGTCGATGAGTCGCTCTTTGTTGTAGTTCTTAAAAGTGCTGACAAAGAGGATGATGTCACTGTACTTGACAGTAGGTATGACGAAGCCGAAGATGCCTACACCCACGCGGATGCCCTCGGCACTGAGATTGTTGCGGAGGCGGGCAGTGGAGTAGAAACTGTGGCGGTAGATTTCAAGTTTGTTGTATTTGTTGAAGGCCTCCAACAGTTCCTTGTCGGCTTCAGTAGAATCAGCTTCGCTGAAGATTCGTCCAAAATTGGCGATGGTGTCGTCGATGCCGTCGCCCTTAATGCTGTCGTTATCGTGGATGCACTCAAGGATATCGTCCATCATTTCGCTCTGCATCTTCGCTTCGGAAGGTACGGTGATAACAGCTACCACGAAGAGAACGAGCAGGATGGCAATGAGGATGACAATCTTGCCCAAACAGCTATGATAGAATTCCTGGGCCACGGATTGTTTTGTGCGATAAGAATTTTTTGCGTCTTGTTCCATGATTCTAATGGTTTTTTGTTACTTTGATGTCTTTTCGTTGAGATTTAGGCATTACTATGAATAAGGTTCATGAACTCCTGACGGGTCTTTGCCTGATTGAAGGCTCCGCTGAAGTCGCTGGTGGTGGTGATGGAGTTCTGTTTCTCGACACCACGCATCTGCATGCACATGTGGCGGGCTTCGATGACGACCATGACGCCGAGGGGATGGAGGGTTTGCTCGATGCACTCCTTGATCTGGAGCGTCATGCGTTCCTGCACCTGTAGGCGATGGGCGTAGATATCGACAACACGGGCTATCTTGGAGAGTCCGGTGATGTAGCCGTCGGGAATATATGCCACATGGGCTTTGCCATAGAAGGGCAGCATGTGGTGTTCGCAAAGCGAGAAGAAATCGATGTCCTTGACAATGACCATCTGCGAGTAGTCTTCCTTGAAGAGGGCGCTGTTGAGTACCTCGTGGGCATCCTGGGTGTAGCCCTGGGTGAGGAACTGCATAGCCTTTGCCACACGCATGGGTGTCTTCAGCAGTCCTTCGCGTTCGGGCTTCTCGCCCAGCAGTCCGAGTATGTCTTTATAGTGGACTGCCAGTTCGTCGAGTCCGTCTCTCAGTTCAAATTCATAGTTCATAGTTCAATATACATTATTAATATGCAACGGTTATTTTGCCCTTGACAACGGTGGCCTGCTTGTAACCCATGTTCTGGAGGCGTACCATCATTTGGTGGGCTTCCTCGTAGGTGCGGAAGTTGCCCACACGGCATATCCAGCGCGGTGAGTAGAAGTGGACATAGACAGAGATGTTGGGGAACTGCGACTTGATGTTGTGACTTATCTGTTCGGCAGTCTGTCGGTCCTTACGCGAATTGCCTCCAGCGAAAGCCTGTACACGGTAGCCTGTCACCTTGCGGGTGGCGGTGGTCGTCGGTTCCTGACCGTTAGCGTCAGGCGTCAAGCTGCTGACTTGTGGCTGTTGGTTGTTGGCCTGTGGCTGTTGGTTGTTGGCGGCAGGCGTCTGGCTGCTAGTCTGTGGCTTTTGATTGCTGGCCTGTGGCTTTTGGTTGCCAGCCTGTACACCAGTTGCCGTTGGGTCGTTCACTAAGTCGTCAATCTCCTTGCTCTGATGGATGGTGACGGTGCCCTTGCCCTGTTGCTTCTGCTGAACGCGTTCAGTATAAGACTGTGCATTGGCATGAATGCTCACGCCAACACACAGTATTATGATAGACAGTAGTCTGCTCATTATTTCCAAGCGTCGATGATTCCCTTGAAGTCGGCACACTTCAGTGAAGCGCCACCAATCAGGCCACCGTCGATGTCGGGCTTTGCAAACAGCTCGGGAGCGTTGCTGGCCTTGCAGCTTCCACCGTAGAGGATGCTGGTGTCGTTGGCAACAGCCTCGCCATACTTCTCAGCGATGATAGAGCGGATGTAGGCGTGAATCTCCTCAGCCTGCTCAGCGGTAGCTGTCTTACCAGTACCGATAGCCCAGATAGGTTCGTAGGCGATAACGATGTTGCGGAAGTCAGCCTCAGCGAGGTTGAATACGCTGCCTTCGAGCTCGGCCTTAACGACCTCGTTCTGTTTGTTGGCCTCGCGCTCAGCCAGTGTCTCACCGATGCAGAAGATCACCTTCAGACCGTTCTTCAGGGCAAGGAGCACCTTCTCCTTCAGAATCTCGGGAGTCTCCTTGTAGTACTCACGACGCTCGCTGTGGCCGAGGATAACATACTGAGCACCAGTTGACTTCACCATCTCAGCGCTTACCTCACCGGTGAAAGCACCCTTCTCCTTGTCGGCACAGTTTTCAGCACCGAGTCCGATGACATCCTGATTGATGACCTGGGCTACAGAAGCCAGATGGATGAACGGTGTGCAGATGACTACACCGCAGTTGGGTTTGTCGGCAGCGAGTGCCTCGTTCAGTTCTTTTGCTAAAGCAACACCTTCTTGCAGGTTCAGGTTCATTTTCCAGTTTCCTGCTACAATTTTCTTTCTCATGTCTTTACGTTTTAAAATTTGATATAACTTGTTTGACTTTTCTTTCTTTTTAATCCATTTCGACCAAGCCCAGAAACGGTCTGCCAAGGCGAGTAGGAAGAGGGGCAGCACATACCACAGGATGATCATCATGATCTTGCCCGGAACCGAGTCGGAAGGCATCTGACCAATTTCCGACTTCTCAAGCGGGGTGGTGAGCTGTGCTACGTCCGACAGTTTGTTGACGCTCCACTTGCGGATGATTTTTCCATCGTGGAGCAGCACCAGCCCAGGATTGCTGCGTATCATCGTCTTCAGCACGATGTCGTCGGTGAGGCAGAACTCGTATTCCGCACCTGTCCCGACGCGCCAGCGCTCAATGGCCTGCCCGTTGCTGGCTGTAAGGCCGTACCAGGCGTAGCCGTGCTCTTGTGCATACTCGAAAATCTCGTTAATCTTGTCGAACTGACTCTCGTCAGCCTGCTCAAGATGGGGCGATACCAAGAGGAAGGTATAGCCCTTGAGATGGAGCAGCGAATCGGTAATGTCGTCGCCACCTTGTCGCTCGATGAAAAAGTCGGTGTAGGGAGAATCCTCACCGTCCATCATCTGCTGCCACCCCTTGCGCAAATCAGTCCCAACGTGGTAGGGACGGAAATCGAAGTAGGGCAGGTCGTAGAGCGAATTTCCTGATACCAAGAGGATGAACAGCGCTGTGAAGTTCATCACTATCCACTGGTTCGTCCTTGACACGAAGCGGAGCATATCGAGCGGATGCCACGCAATGAGCAGCGCACAAGTCAGCAGAACGGCATTCTTACAGAAAGTCTGCCAGTTGGTGAGCACAAGTGCATCACCGAAACATCCGCAGTCGCTGATGGGGTTGGCGATGGCCAGCCATAGCGTGAGCGGCGTGAGTATCAGGAGCCAACCGAGTATGATGCGTGTCACTACACGTCTGCGGATGGCAAACAACAGACATACGCCGAGCCAGAACTCAGCAGCCGACAGCAGGACGGAGGCGGTAAGGGTCATGAAATCGGGGATGTACTGACCCAGATGCAACACCGTCAGATAGTCGGTAATCTTGTATTGTGTGCCCACAGGGTCGACGGCCTTGACAAATCCTGAGAGGATGAACGTCACAGCGACGACCAGACGGGCGATATTCACACATATCTTCCTCATCATGCCTCACTCAACTTGATGGCCCCGAAGACCGCATAGTTGATGATGTCCATATAATTGGCGTCGATGCCCTCGCTGACGAGGGTGTCGCCCTGGAGATTCTCTATCTCCTTGATACGTTCTATCTTGGTGAGGATGAAATCTGTATATGAACTGACGCGCATGCCCCGCCACGCCTCGTCGTAGTCGTGGTTCTTGCGTTTCATCAGTTCGAGTGCCTCAAGGGCGTAGCGGTCGTAGAGCGCCATAGCCTCCTGAGGTTTCATGTCAACAGTATCGGAGAAACCGTGTGCCAGTTGGATGAGTCCTACTATACCATAATTAATTAAGGCAATGAACTCGGGACGGATGCCCTCGCCGACGAGCGACTCCTTCTTGATTTCCAAGGAGCGGATGCGCTTGGCCTTGATGAACAACTGGTCGGTGAGCGACTGTGGGCGCAGAATGCGCCATGAAGCCCCATAGTCGTGGAGCTTCTTTTCAAACAGGCTGCGGCATTCCTGCATCACCTGTTCAAACTGGACGTTGGTTTTCTCGTTAGTCTCTGCCATAACCGTTTAGAAATTAATGGCGAACGAAGCACCGAGCACGAAGGAGTGCATGGTCTTCTTGATGCTCTTAGAGGCTGTGAAGTTTTCTTTATACTCTGCTTCGGTCATGTCTTTAAATGCAGAGGGGAACAGCGCATAAGGGAAGCCTCCGTAGTCATAGTTCAGCGTATAGGTCTTACGAGACACGTCGTAATCCAAGAAAACTTTCCAAGAGAAATTCTGCTTGTAGGCATATGTGAGTGAAATACCTGTACCGAACTTCATGGAGTTGTTAGCATCAACGGTGAAATAGTCCCACTCTAAGTCGAAGTCACTACCAGTAGGCTGACCAGGTTTGTCACCTTTGTTATATTCCTTACCCTTCAGTTTGGCATCCAAATTGAGTTCCTGCATGATGCTGCGGCCAATGAGCAGTTTGCTACCCAAGGCGAAACGATTAGAAAGTGGTAAATTGAAGTAGGCACCAAGGTCAACGGCAAATTCCGTCAGGTGGTCACTCTCGATGATGAAGTCGATGTCATTAATCTCAGACTCCAAGTCTTTCCTGTCTTCATCACTCAAATCTTCGATACCGTCATATAAGGCAGCAGCATCTTCCCATGCAAAATCGGTAATTTTATTCCATCCCTTGATAGGTGTGCTCTTCACGCGCAGGCGGCCACCCACACCGATGTAAGGATTGAAGAAGTAAGCACCTTCGGCACCTACTGCTGTGGAAGCTCGGAACTTCAGGTTCATATTGTCGGTCCATCCGTATTCTCTCATGTCGAGTCCGAAGTCAAGATCACGGGAACCGAAGCCGATACCCATTGAGATAGAGAAGAACGAAGGATGCTCAATGACGTTGGCCATTCCTGGGATGTCGTTGCGCAGCAGACCCTTGCCCTTGAAGAGCAGGTCGCAGATGGCATAGCCTAACTCACCGGAGAGGATACCGAGACCGGCACCTGAGAGCACGTCGCTAATCCAGTGGCGGTTGTTCAATACACGCATCACACCTGTTGCCGTAGCCACACCATAGCCGGCTACTGACCACCAAGGTGAACGGGTAAGACCATATTCCTTATGCAACAGCGTAGCACCTACGAAAGCTGTAGCAGTATGTCCTGAGGGCCATGAGTTGGCAGTGCTTCCGTCAGGACGCATTTCCTTAGCTGTGTGCTTGATGGTGTTGACAAAGAGTGCCATCAGACCGTAGCTCATACCGGCACTTGCCAGCAAGCGGGGCCAGTCGCTGCGTCCCTCGTAACCGCCTAACTTCAAACCTACAACGGCTGCAGGACCGAAGAACTGGGTGTAGTCGTCGATACCTGTCTTGAATTTCGTAACCAGCGAGTGCTTGGTTTGCTGCTTGAAGGCATTCTTCTCGCTCTTGGCAATGATACCGGCGATGAAAAGGGGCACACCCACGAAGGTCATATCGTCCATGAACTTATAGGCCTTGGTGTTAGGATTGGTGCGTGACTTGAAGAAAGCGAAGTCCATTTTAGCCTCTGGAGCCTTTAGTGCCAGCTCGCTTCGGTCATAGTTCTCAGTAGTTGCGGTGCCCAACTCGGCCTTCATCTCAGGTACGGTGAGCTTCAGCGTTTCCATGTCCTTGTAGCTGTCGGTGTTAGCCTGTGCAGCTACAGCAATCACCATTAAAATGGCAGTTAGAAAATGTTTCATACTTGTTTCGTGTACTTAATTATTTGTTATTTTGTGTGCAAAGTTACAAATATTTTTGTACTTTTGCAACCGAAAAGGAAAAAATGTCATGAAATTGTATTCTGATGCCGCTTTGGCAAAGATTTTAGACCAGGAGATATTCCATCAAATCAGTGCTGTGGCCGACCGCCTCGGTGTGGAGTGCTATGTGGTGGGCGGCTATGTGCGCGACATCTTTTTGGAACGCCCCTCCGACGATATCGATGTCGTGGTGGTGGGTAGCGGTATAAGTGTGGCCAAGGAACTGAAGAAGGAACTGGGCAGGAAAGCGCATCTCTCTGTTTTCAAGAACTTCGGAACGGCACAGGTGAAAATAAATAATAGCCAGGAGATTGAGTTCGTGGGAGCACGTAAGGAAAGCTATCAGCACGACTCGCGCAAACCCATCGTGGAAGACGGGACGCTGGAGGATGACCAGAACCGTCGCGACTTTACCATCAATGCAATGGCTATCTGCTTGAACAGCAACCGCTTCGGAGAACTGGTGGATCCCTTCAACGGCATTGCCGACCTGCAGGACGGTATCATCGCCACTCCGCTCGATCCCGAAATCACGTTCTCGGACGACCCACTGCGCATGATGCGCTGCATCCGCTTTGCCACCCAGTTGAATTTTCAGATAGAGGAAGAAACATTCGAGGCACTCACCCGAATGGCTGACCGCATCAAGATAGTCAGTGGGGAACGCATAGAAGTGGAGCTCAATAAAATCATCATGGCTCCGCATCCCAGCATCGGTTTTGAATACCTGCAACGGAGCGGTCTGTTGCAGATTATCCTGCCCGAACTGGCGGCTCTGGATATCGTGGAGAAGCGCGAAGGAAGGGCTCATAAGAATAATTTCTATCATACGCTGGAAGTGCTGGAGAATGTGATAGCCAACAGCCATCAGCCGACAGCTGACAGCCAACTATGGCTCCGTTGGTCGGCCTTGCTGCACGACATCGGAAAGACAAAGACGAAACGATGGGAACCGAAGGTGGGATGGACCTTCCATAACCATAACTATGTGGGTTGTAAGATGGTGCCCGAGATATTCAGAAGGCTCAAACTGCCGATGGGCGCAGAGATGCGGTATGTGCAGAAAATGGTGGAATTGCACATGCGGCCTATTGCCATTGCCGACGAAGAGGTGACAGACTCCGCTGTGCGCCGACTGCTGAATGATGCCGGTGACGACATCGACGACCTGATGACGCTCTGTGAAGCCGATATCACATCGAAGAACGAGGTGCGCAAGAAACTGTTCCTCGAGAATTTCCGCATGGTTCGTGTGAAACTGGCCGACTTGCAGGAGAAAGACTACAAACGACTGTTGCAGCCCGTCATCGACGGCAACGAAATCATGGAGATGTTTCATCTGCCACCCTCGCGTGAGGTGGGCGTTCTGAAACAATACCTGAAAGACGCTGTTCTCGACAACCGCGTTGAGAACGAGCGCGAACCACTGATGGAACTGTTGGTTGAGAAAGCCCAGTCGATGGGACTCTGTCAAGAGCACTCAGAGAAATAACGCTCTCTGAGTGGTTTGACAACGGGTTCGCCCTTCAGCGTCACCGTTTCCTGCAACTTGATGTCAACCGACGAACTTCCTACTTTGATAATGAACTGGCCCGGACGGATGTTCCACTGACGCTGTCCTTCGTTGCTGTAAAAGCCGAACTGCTCAGTCTGCAGTTTGACATTGACCGTCTTGCTCTCGCCAGGTTTTAGCGATACACGGGCAAATCCCTGTAACTGGATAGGACGGATAGACTGGTTGCCAGCTGTTGGCGACAGATAGATCTGCGCAATTTCATCGGCTGCCATCTTGCCAATATTCTTCACTTCAAAACTCAGATTGACGCATTCGCTGTTAGTCGTCGCCTCTTTGTCGGTCTTCAGATTGCTATACTCAAAAGTGGTGTAGCTCAAGCCGTAGCCGAAGGGCCACTGGATGCGAGGATCCTTCTCTGCCGAATAATTATAGCAAATAGGTTCATGAATCTCGACATTAGGATAGCTGACAGAGAGCTTCGCCGATGGTGATACCTTACCGTAGAGAATATCAGCCACAGCGTTGCCACCTTCCTCACCGGGATACCAAGCCTGAATGACAGCTGCACACTTCTCGGCAAGACCAGAGATAATCTGTGCCCTGCCACCAAACATCACCAGCACAACTGGTTTCCCGGTCTTGATGAGTTCTTCGACATACTGTTCCTGCTTGCCTGGCAGACGGAACCCTTGACGATCGCGATTCTCACCGCAGAGCATTACGTTCTCACCGACAGCAGCTATAATCACATCGGCATCCTGAGCCATCTTGAGGGCTTCGGCCTTGTCAGCCTTCTCGCCAGCATCCACCTTACGGTGCAGCAAGTTATACTCCCAAGCGCGTGCATCGCCCAGTTCGCTGTATTTCGTCTCTACTTCTTCAGTCCAGTCGCAACCACGAGAGTACGTCACGTTCATCCCCTCGGGTTTGTGATTCTGCATACCCTCAAGCAACTTCACGATATGCGGTGCCTCAGACTTGTAATCGACCATCTTCCAGAAATACGACATAGCAGGATAAGTATAGTCGCCACACATAGCCCAGATAGAGTTGGCATTAGGACCTGTGACAAACACGTTCTTCACATTTTTCAGAGGCAATACACCATTATTCTCAAGCAGAACAACCGATTGCGAGGCTATGTCGTAAGCCGTCTGACGCTCCTCAGGAGTGTCCAGTTTGATGTCTTCCTTGGAATAGAGGTAAGCATCTTTGTCAAAGAGACCCAGGCGGAACTTGGTGCGCAACACGTCCTTGACAGCACGCTCCAGTACCTCGGGCTTGACCAATCCCTTATCGATAGCTTCCTGCAGATTCTTATAGTCGGCACCATGTGGGAAGTCAACATCGTTGCCGGCATTGATAGCCGCAGCAGCTTTCTCGACTGACGACTGGAGATTGGGAATCTGGTCGATAGCTGTATAATCACTCACCACCATGCCGTCGAAACCCATGTAGCCACGAAGAATATCTTGCAGTATCTCGCTGTTTGCCACACAGCGGGTGCCATGAACATCATGATAACCAGGCATTACAGCCACACTGCCAGTGAGACGAATCATCGCCTCATGCGGCAAAAGAATCTCCTCCATCAGCTCCTTCTCGTCGGCATCGCCACCACCGCCATAACCCAAGTAGTGCTTAGAACAGGCTCCTACGCCTTTCTTCAAATCTCCCTGCTGCAAGCCCTTGACGAAGGCGGTACCCATCACAGCTGAAAGGTAACCATCCTCACCATACGACTCTTCCAGACGGTTGAAAGTTGGTGTGCGACAGACATCTACCATCGGTGAAAGGGCAAAAATGCCCCCCATCTTACGCAGTTGCGTACTCGTCTGACGCGTTTTTAACTCCGCCAACTCAGGATTGAACGAACCAGCCTGACCTATCTGCTGAGGATAGATGGTAGCCCCTAAAGTGTTAATACCGGAGAGCACCTCTTCGTGCAGAAGAGCAGGAATGCCATTAGGCGTGTTATGCATCAGCCAGTCTTGAATGGCAATCGCTCTGTCGCGAAGCACATTGGGGTCGCGAGGCTGCTGCATACAGAACTGCGAGAAGTGGCCTATGCCGTTGGGTATCAGTTGACGGCACTTGGCTGTGTCGAGTTTTCCGTTTTCGTCGAAGAGTTCGTCCATATACATGCTCCTAAGTTGGGCGATGCGCTCTTCCTGCGACATCTTGTTGTAGAGTTCGTTGACTTGTTGTTCCATATCAGTACTTGAATTACAGCCTGCCAAGAGGGCGGTCAGGCAAATCATGAATAATTGACTCAGAATAGTTGTTCTCTTTTTCATAAATCCTTTGCATTTTGCTGCAAAAGTACGTATTTTATCGCTACTTTCCAAATTTTTCTTATAGAATAATCAAGACAATTAGGTGCTTGATATGGATGAAGAAATAGAGGGGTAAATCCAAAATGAACACAATCAAAGAAAAAATGAACGTCGAATGTTGGAAAATTATGTCTAATTTTGCAGCGGAAAAGAAAGGGAATGAATGGAAAATGTCAATATTACCCACGCAATTGATGACGAAGTGCTGTTTGTGAGCAACTTGCGTAATGCTGCAGACCTGCCTATGCTACGTGCTTCCTACAATACGTTCGTGCATTGTAGGGGAGGTCGTATCTTGGTTGAGGTAGGCGGCAAACAGCAGGTGAAAGTGACGCACGGACAACTCCTGCTGATACCTGCAGGAAAACTGGTGGAGCCGATGCTGGTGAGTACTGATGTGGAGGCCAGTGCACTGCTGGTGTCCGACCGTATGTTGAAATCAGTGCTGGGCAACCAGATTAATATCTGGAACAAAGCCATGTATATGAAGGAGATTTATGTGGTGGAGGGTAACAATTGGCTTTTGGGCATTCAGGACTACACCCGTTCCGTGTTCAGTCAGACTAAGGTGCCTGTGTTGTCAAACGAGATCATTGTGTCGTTTCTGCGTACGCTGTTGCTGATGGTTTGCGAGGAATTGTTAAGCCACGATGATATGGCGTTGACAAACGATGCCTCTTCGATACACGACAAGGAGATTTTCAACCAGTTTCTGCAGTTACTTTCCAGACAGGAGCAGAAACGTCAGAAGGTGGCTTTCTATGCCGACCAGTTGCATATCACGCCCAAATACCTTTCTTCGGTTGCGAAGAAGGTTAGTGGCAAGAACCCCATGCGATGGATTACAGAAAGTACGATGCAGGACTGCTATTCTCTATTGACAGAGACAGACATGAGCATCAAGGAGATATCCCATAAACTGGGTTTTCCTAATTCGTCGTTTTTCAGTCAGTATTTCCGTGAACAGGCCAATGTTACTCCGATGGAGTATCGTTTAGACCATAAAAGAGCTGTGAGATGAGTGAGATAATTGTCAGAAAAGTGGAAGGCAAGAAATACATGGATGATTTCATCCGTGTACCGCAGTCTATCTATCAGCACTGTCCGCAGTATGTGCCTGATTTGGAATCGGACGTTCGGAAATTGTTTGATGCCAAGGAAAATCCAGGGTTGGAATTTTCCGACATCCAACCCTTTGTAGCCTATCGTCAGGATGTGCCCGTCGGACGAGTGGTGGGTATTGTCAATAGAAAAGCGAATAAATGCTGGGGTGCTAAGAACGTTCGTTTCTCGATGATTGAGTTCATCGACGACAAAGAGGTTTCGAAGGCATTGCTCCAGACGGTAGAAGCGTGGGGTAGGGAGCGTGGTATGGACACCATGCAGGGACCGTTGGGTATTACCGACTTTGACAAGGAAGGTATGCTGGTAGAGGATTTTGACCTGCTCGGTTCTATCAACACCATTTATAATCCCGAGTATTACCCCCGCCACATGGAGGCTTTGGGATTGGAGAAGGAGGTTGACTGGTTGCAAGTTCATATTGATATTCCTAAAGAGGTACCCGCCCGTTATGCGCGCGTGGCCCAGTATGCCCGTGAGCAGATAGGACTGCGTGTCATCAAGTTGACTGAGAAGCAGATCAGTGAAGAGGGCTATGGTCATCGGGTGTTCGATTTGCTGAATGAAGCCTATAAACCCATTTTCGGGTTCTCTGCCTTGTCATCTAATCAGATAGACCGGTATATCCATAAATATCTGAGAATGGTTGACAAACAACTGATTCCTGTTATTCTGAATGATAAGGGTGAAGTGGTGGGCGTTGCCATCTCAATGGGCAGCCTGTCGAAGCCGATGCAGAAAGCCCATGGCAAGTTGCTGCCCTTCGGCTGGTATTATCTGCTGAAGGCGTTGAAGTGGCATCATGAGGACAATGCCGAGATGTTGTTGATAGCCATCCGTCCCGATTATCAGGGACTGGGTGTGAACGCGATGTTCTTTGACGACCTTATACCTATATTTAATAGGTTTGGATTTAAATGGGCAGAAACGGGTCCGCAGTTGGAGGATAATGTCCGCGAACTCTCGCAGTGGAAACCCCTGCACCCGAAATTTGTAAAACGCAGAAGATGTTATAAAAAGAAAATATAAAAACTATGGAAAGAAGAGTAGTAATCACAGGTATGGGTATCTGGTCGTGTCTGGGTATAACCCTCGACGAGGTACGTCAGAGCCTGTATGAAGGAAAGAGTGGTATCGTGTTCAGTCAGGAGCGTATGGATAAGGGATTCCGTTCTCCTTTCTGTGCTAATGTTCCCAAGGCAGACTTGAAACCTTATGTAAACCGTAACTTCCGTCAGTTCATGCCAGAGGAGGCACAGTATGCCTATATGTCAACGCGTGATGCTCTGGCAGCTGCACGTCTGGATCAGGACTATATCGACCAGCATGAGGTAGGTATTATCTTCGGTAACGACTCTGTGGCTGAGGCCACGATGGTGGCACTGGATAAGTTCCGCCAGTTTGGTTCTACGGCAGCTTGCGGCAGCGGTGCCATCTTCCAGTCGATGAACTCGACAGTGACGATGAATCTGGCCTGTCTGTTTCATCTGAAGGGTATCAACCTGACAGCATCGGCAGCCTGTGCTTCCGGTTCGCAGTCTATTGGATTGAGCTATCTGCTCATTAAGAATGGGCTGCAGGACTGTGTAGTCTGTGGCGGTGCCCAGGAAGCTAATATGTATGGTGTGGCATCGTTCGACGGTATTCAGTCATTTGCCCTGCGCGATGATAACGATGCTACCAAAGCCAGTCGTCCTTTTGATAAGGACCGTAACGGACTGGTGCCTGGTGGTGGTGCTGCAACACTGGTTCTTGAGGATTACGAGAGTGCTGTTCGTCGTGGTGCACCTATCCTTGCAGAAATTGTAAGCTGGGGATTCTCTGGCAATGGCGACCATATCTCTACGCCCAATGTGGCAGGTCCTGCCCGTTCATTGGAGCTTTGCCTGCAGCATAGCGGTATCAATGTCAAGGAGATTGGCTATGTGAATGCACATGCTACCTCTACCAAGATTGGCGACAGTCGCGAGGCCCAGGCTATTGCCCAGATTTTTGGCGACTACCGCGTACCTGTTACCTCAACAAAGAGTCAGACAGGTCATGAGATGTGGATGGCTGGCGCATCGGAGATTATCTATACCATCCTGATGATGAAGAACAACTTCATTGCCGGCAATGTCAACTTCGAGAATCCTGACGAGGAAACAGCCTGTGTGAACGTTATCCCCGAGACGATTGAGGCTCACTTCGATACCTTCCTTAGCAATTCATTTGGCTTCGGCGGTACCAATTCAACCTTGATTGTTAAGAATCTTTAGTTGAAATCCCAGAATAACGGAATATCGAAATAACGAAATTTTTAAATTTAAAACATTATGACAAGAGAAGAAATCATTGAGCAGGTAAATGGACTGCTCTCAGAAGAGTTTGAAGTAGAACAGAGTGAATTTACCCCCGATGCCAATCTGAAGGATACCCTCCAGTTGGACAGCATCAATCTGGTTGACTTGATCGCACTGGTACAGGTGACTTACAAAATCACTATTCCCGTCAACGAGTTGCATCAGATTCAGACATTCAACAATCTCTACGATTACATCGAGCAGCACTTGCCAGCATGATCATTCAAGGCGACGACATCAAGAGACTCATTCCGCAACGCGATCCCTTTATGATGGTGGATGAGTTTGAACAGCAGAACGAAACTTCTGCCTGTTCGGCACTCACCATTGCGAGGGGAAACTATTTCCTGTTGCCTGACGGAATGATAGCTCCGACTGGGTTGATAGAACATATCGCCCAGTCGTGTTCGGCCCTTGCTGCCAGTTTGAAGGCAGAGGGCGACAAGGCTCCTATCGGAATGATTGTGGAGGTGAAGAACTTCTGTTGCCATCGCCGTCCTCAGTTGAACGAACGTATTCAGACAGAGGTGTCGTTTGGCTTTTCTTTCGGTAATATGACGCTGGCGCATGGTGTCTCAAAGGTTGCCGATGAAACTGTCGCTGAAGTTGACTTGAAAATATTTATGCAATGACCAACTTTTTCATCAGGTTATATCACTATTTCCGTAGCCATCAGACTGTCTGCTGGTTATCAATGGCTGCCCTCTTCCTCGTATTGGGCTGGTTTTCCACCCGTATTCATTTGGAGGAGGACATTGATAAGTTGATGCCCTCGTCCAAGAACGAGGATGGCACTACCAAACTGGCTTTTGCCGATTTGAAGATAAAGGACAAGACATTCCTGCTCTTTGAGGGAGAGGGTGTTGAACACCTCTCGGAAATATGTGATCAGTTTGTGGATTCGCTTCTGCAGCGTGACTCCGTGAGCCACACCATTGAGGATGTGTTCTATCAACTGCCAGAAGACCTGATGTTGGATGGTGCCGACTATATGATGGCCCATCTGCCAGCCTATATCGATACATCGGCCTATGCCCGTTTCGACACCCTGCTGACCAAAGAGCATTTCACCCGTCAGATGCAGCAGAACTATGCTGACATGCAGAGTGAGGTAGGGGAGGTGCTGCCGGAGTTGATACAGATTGACCCGATGGGCATGCGCAATGTGCTGGCAGAGCAGTTGAAACCGCTCATCGAGGGAGGCGCAGGCAGTTAC
Source organism: uncultured Prevotellaceae bacterium (assembly GCA_900316645.1). GTDB lineage: Bacteria > Bacteroidota > Bacteroidia > Bacteroidales > Bacteroidaceae > Prevotella. The sequence goes on along the minus strand of ONDP01000004.1, from coordinate 95,933 downwards.
AATACCGTCAACGGCCATTTCTTCGTGCCTGACTCAACGGTATGTATTGCCTTTATCACCCCTCATTTCTCTTCAACCAATACCGGTCAGGGGTCAGCGCTTTTCGAGATGATGAACCAGCAGATAGAGGAGTTTGCCAAGCAGCATCCTGATGTCCGCATCAGTTATCATGGTACTCCGGCCAGCGGCTACTATAATTCTTCGCAAATCAAGCACGACCTGACCACCACCATCACTGGTGCCCTTGTTTTGGTTCTTATCTTCCTATTGGTGTGTTTCCGCAGATGGGACACCATTCCCCTCTTGCTGTTACCCGTCGTCTTCGGTACCCTCTTCGGACTTACGATGATGTATTTCATCAAAGGGCAGTTCTCCCTTCTGGCACTGGGTATCGGTGGTGTCGTACTGGGTGTGGCATTGAGCTATGTGCTGCACGTGCTGACCCATCAGAAATATGTGGGTGATGCCGAACGGATGTTGCGCGACCAGGTGAAACCGGTATGGCTGGGCTGTCTGACAACCATAGGTTCCTTTGCAGGACTGATTTTCATACAGACCGATTTGCTGCAGGACTTTGGTCTTTTTGCTGCCTTTGCTATCTTGGGTACAACGCTGTTCAGTCTGACGTATCTGCCACAGTTCTTCAGTTCAAAGAAGGCAGAACCGTCTGTTCGCTCCTTTGCTTGGATAGACCGTATCAATACGTATCCCTTCGACCGCAAGAAGCCCTTGCTGATAGTCATCTTTGTGGTGATGGCTGTTTGTATCGGAGCTTACTTCGTGGGAGGAACACGTTTTGATGCCGATATGCACAATCTGGGCTATGAGGCAGAACTGACAGAACATTCTGAGCAGGTGTTGCGCGAGAAGACCTATACGGGCGATAAGACAAAATACTTTGCCAGCAAGGGACGTACGATGGAGGAAGCCATCAGTGCCTTTGCCCTGTTGGACAAGAAACTTGACTCCCTGCAACAGTTGGGACTCGTCAAGAGCTATACCCATACCAATCAGATTTTTGTGCCCCTTAAGGTTCAGCAAAAGCGTATTGACGCTTGGAAAGCCTATTGGACTGAGGATCGTCTTGCCAAAGTGCGCCAGTTGATACAGTCAACTGCCCCACAGGCTGGTCTTACCTCAGATGCCTTCGATACTTTCTTCGAAGCAGCGACTTCCGATTATGAACCAGATGCCTTATATGAGGCAAAACTGATACCTGTCGGTTATCAGTCAACACTGATGGAGGAGTCGTATGACGGCAATTTCCTCTGCTTCACCTCGGTACGTTGTGCCAACGACAGTGTAAGGAGCAGTGAGAGTGACTATATCCGTATCTGTGATGCCATTGCCCAGCGCCCAGAGCTCTTGGTACTTGACACCTATTATTATACGACAGACACCCTGCTGCGGATGAGTGAAGACTTCAACGTGCTGCAGTGGTTGTCGATGGCTTTCGTATTTGTCGTCTTGCTGTTGAGCTTCCGTTTCAATGTGAAGCATACTGTTTTGGGCTTCCTGCCTATCTTGCTGAGTTGGATGATTGTCTTGGGCGCTATGGTCCTGTTTGACATCCGCTTCAATCTGATCAGTATCATCATCTCCACCTTTATCTTCGGTATCGGTGTTGACTATAGCATCTTCGTGATGGACGGACTGACGCATCAGGACTCACAGAAACTGACATTCCATAAGACAGCCATCTTCTTGAGTGCTGTCACACTGATAACAACGGTGAGCAGTATGCTCATCGCCTCTCATCCTGCTATCCGTTCCGTAGGTTTCTCTACCTTAGTGGGACTGTTGTCGGCAGTGATTCTCTCCTACGTGCTACAACCGGCTATTTACCGTTGGATTAATCGCAATAAGTAATGAAATACGACGTCGTCATCATAGGAAGTGGATTTGGTGGACTGACCTGCGCCCATCTGTTGGCAAAGGCTGGTCGCAAGGTCCTTGTGCTGGAGGCGCATTGGCAACCAGGTGGTTGTATGCAGAGCTATCAGCGCAAGGGACATTCCTTTGATACGGGTCTGCACTATGTGGGTGGACTGGGCGATGGAGAGACGTTGCACGACATTTTCGAGAAGTTAGGACTTCTGCAGCTGCCCTGGCATCGAATGGATGTTGACTACACAGACCAGATTATCATTGAAGGTCAGACCTATTGTCTGGCGCAAGGCTTCGACCATTTCGTTGATGTGCTGACCGACCGCTTCCCCCAGCAGCGCGCTTCTTTAAAGAAATATGTGGAGATGCTGCAGGGACCAGACCCTGACCCTTCTGTCAATGCCTGGATTTGGCTGAATGAGACGTTCAGCGATCCCTTGCTGATAGATGTCCTGTCGGGTTCCTGTCTGAAGACCGAGTTGCGACGTGAGTCATTGCCACTACTGGCCTTTGCCCATAGTCAGAAGAGCTATATCCAGAGCAGTTGGCGACTGAAGGGCGACAGCGGACTGATTGTGCGCTCCCTGGTGGATGACATCAAGCGCATGGGGGGTGATGTCGTCTGTCGTGCAGAGGTGACCGAACTGATAGAACACGAAGGACGTATCGTTGCAGCTCTGACGGCTAACGGCGAACGTTATGAGGCTGATAGCTTTATCAGCGATATTCATCCAGCCCAGACCTTTGCGCTTGTCAAAGACAGCAAGGTGCTGAAGAAGATATTCCGTACAAGGATGTCGATGCTGGCCAACACTTATGGCATGTACACCTATTCGCTGGTGCTGAAACCTCATGCACTTTCCTATTTCAATCACAATAAGTTTGTGTATGAAGGCGGAAGTGTGTGGGACGAACATACTGCCAAGGTCATGCTGAGTTGCAGAGTGCCCGAGGATGGCAAGGACGAAAACTTACTCCTCGACCTGCTGACACCATGCGAAGGTCACCCGATGGCATTGGCTGAGAAGGCTGTGCCGGGACTGCGTGATATGGTGGAACAGCAGTATGTCAGCACACCTCATACATGGCAGCGCTTTACCCGTACTCCAGAAGGCTCTGCCTATGGTGTGAGGAAAGACTGCCGACAGCCACTGCTCACGATGCTCTCACCGCGTACGCCGCTCAGCAACTTGTTGCTAACCGGTCAGAACGTGATGTTGCACGGACTGGAGGGTGTGGTGATGACTGCCCAACAAACATGTGATATATTATTAAATTAGAAAATAAGAAAAATCGTCAATATGAATAAGTATGCTTTAGTAACAGGAGGTAGCCGCGGCATCGGACGCGCTGTAGCAGTGCGTCTGGCACAGGACGGCTATCAGGTGATCATCAATTATGCCAGCAATCAGGCAGAGGCAGAGAAGACCCTTGAGCAAATAGGAGGCAAAGGCGAACTGATGTGCTTCGACGTCAGTGATGCTGCACAGACGCGTGAAGCATTGCAGCAGTGGCAACAGCAGCACCCCGATGATTATATCGAGGTGGTGGTGAATAATGCCGGTATCCGTCGTGACAATGTGATGGCACTCATGCCTGAAGCCGACTGGCATCGTGTGCTGGATATCACCCTGTCGGGTTTCTTCAATGTCACCCAGCCATTGTTGCCCGCTATGCAGATTCATAAGTTCGGACGCATCATCAATATGGCCAGTGTCAGCGGTATCAAAGGACTGCCTGGTCAGACCAACTATTCTGCTGCCAAGGGCGGTATTATCGCTGCTACCAAGGCATTGGCACAGGAAGTGGCCCGTAAGAATGTGACGGTCAATGCCGTTGCCCCTGGTTTTATCAAGACTGATATGACAGAGGGACTTGATGAGGCAGCCCTTAAGAAGACCATTCCAGCCAATCGTTTCGGCAATCCCGAGGAGGTGGCTGACTTGGTGGCGTTCCTGGCATCGCCCAATGCCGGCTACATTACCGGTAATGTGATTTCAATTAACGGAGGACTTTATACTTAGAGTTTAGAGTTCATAGTTTAGAGTAAATATTAGGTAAGGTTAAGTTTTTTAGGAGAATTGGTTATGAAGAAGATTGTTTTTATTTTGTTCTGTATGCTGGCATGTTTGGCTAATGTCAATGCTCAGCAAGTGACGAAGACTGCCCACAAGAAGGGAGTTAAGACGGATGTGGTTACCACAGGATCGATGACGATTCGCAAACCTAATTATATCTGTATTTCTACAGACAATGACCGTGATCAACTGATCATGGATGGCACTAAGTTTACAATGACAATGGGTGGCAAGAAACATGTTACCGATAGTCGCAAGAATCCTCAGTTCGTTACTTTCCAGGCTGTTCTGGAGGCTGTCATCAACGGTCGCCAAGTACCTGCAGGTGAAGACCTGACAGTATCTAACAAGGGCAACGAGCAGACGATTACCATCACTCCTACAGGAAAAAAGCGTCGCCAGATGTTTACGTCTTTTGTTCTCGTTGTCGATGCAAAGACTTCTGCATTCCGCCTGTTGCGCATGAACGACAGGAGTGGAGGCTATACTGAATACTTTTTTAAGTGAGAAGTGAGAAGTGAAAAGTGAAAAGTGAAAAGTGAAAAGTGAGGAATGAAGCATTTACTATTTTTCCTTTTTGTATTTCTACCTATAGCTGCCGGCGCCCAGCAGATTACAGGCTACGTCACTGATGCCGAGACAGGCGACAGCATCCCTTATGCCAGTGTGGTTTATAAGGGACATCAGTTGTCGGCTATCTCCAATGGTGAGGGACGCTATGCCATCGCTCGCCATGAGGGATGGAACATCACGTTCAGCGCTGTGGGTTATAAGACGCGCATCATTCCTGTCAATGCCAAGACAAAGGCTAAGCTGAATATAGCGCTGAAGCCCGACAGGCAGACGTTGGCTGAGGTTACCGTGAAAGCCAAGCGCAGCAAGTATAGCCGTAAGAACAATCCTGCCGTCGAGTTGATGAAAAGGGTGGTGGAAGCCAAGAAGAAAACTGACTTGAGCGTCAACGACTACTATCAATATAATAAGTACGAGAAGATAACCACCTCGTTGAACGACTTGAAGCCGGAGCAATTGGAGACAGGTCCCTTTAAGAAGCACCCTTGGTTGGTAGAACAGGTAGAAACAAGCAGTGCCACTGGAAAGCTGATACTCCCCGTGAGTGTTGACGAGACCGTTTCCCAGAAAGTGTATCGTAAAGAACCGCATGCCGAGAAGACCATCATCCAGGGACAGTCGTCCAAGGGTGTCAACAATATCTTCCAAACGGGTGATATCGTCAATAATGTGCTCAAGGATGTGTTCACCAATATCGATTTGTATCAGGATCATATCCGCCTGTTGCAATACCCCTTCATTTCGCCTATATCGAAAGAGGGTATCGGGTTCTATCGCTATTACATCGAGGACACGCTGGCTATTGAGCGTGACAGTTGCATCCATCTGCATTTCCTGCCCAACAACCAGAACGATATGGGATTCCGTGGCGACCTCTATATCCTCAAGGATTCCACGTTGCATGTGCGCCGTTGCGAAATGACCATTCCCAAGCAGAGCAATGTCAATTTCGTGAAAGACGTAAAAATTCTGCAGGAATATGAAAAGCTGCCTAACGGACAGTGGGTGCTGACCAAGGACGACATGTCAACCGAACTGGAACTGCTCAGTTTCCTCCGCGAACTGATGGTGACACGTACTACCCGCATGTCGGACTATAGTTTCGATCCTATCCCGAAGAAACTCTTCCGAGGCATAGCCCCTGAGGTGACTGAGGCCGATGCCGAGATGCGCGATGATGCCTTCTGGAATCAGTTCCGACAGGTGGAACTCACCAAGAGCGAGAGTTCGATGGACAAGTTCGTCCACCGTATCGAGAATATCAAGGGTATGAAGTATGTCATCTTCGGACTGAAGGCCCTGTTCGAAAACTCCATCGAGACCAGTACCCCCAACTATATCGATATCTGTCCGGTCAATACCATCCTTACACGTAACTATGTTGACGGATGGCGTAGCCGACTGAGTCTGAAGACTACGGCAAACCTTTTCAAGCATTTCTTCCTCTCCGGCTACTATGGTCGCGGATGGGGCAGTCACCAGAATTATTATAATCTGGAGTTCACCTATTCGCTCAATGCCAAGAAATACCTGCCTCACGAGTTCCCACGTCGCACTGTGACGATTTCTACGGGACGTGATGTGTGCTCACCATTCGACCGCTTCATGGATACCGATAAGGATAACTTCATGGTGGCTTTCAAATGGGCTGATACCGACAAGATGATGTATTACAATCGTCAGCAGGTGTCATTCGATTATGAGACCGACTGGGGATTGAAGGCTACGCTGATTGGTAAACTCGAAGAGAATGAGGCCTGCGGCAAGATGTCGTTCCGCACGTTGGACCAGGCTCCGCGTGAAGAGTTCTTCCGTACAGGTAACAGGGAATATCTCCGCACAGCAGAGGTCACAGCCAAGTTGCGCTATGCACCGGGCGAAACCTATATCAACAACAAGTTGCGCCGACGTGTCATCAACCTGGATGCTCCTGTGTTCAGCGTTTCTCACACCATGGGATTCAAAGGCGTCTTCGGTGGTGATTATTCCTACAACTATACCGAGCTCCACATCTACAAGCGTTTCTGGCTCAGCGATTGGGGAAAACTGGACATCTCGCTGAAGGGCGGTATGCAGTGGAACCAAGTGCCTTATCCCTTGCTGATTTTCCCGGCAGCCAACCAGTCGTATATCATTATTCCTGAGACGTTCAACCTCATCAATACGATGGAATTCCTCAACGACCGCTTTGCGTCGCTGATGGTGTCGTGGGACCTCAACGGTAAGATATTCAACCGCATACCGCTGCTGAAGAAACTGCACTGGCGTGAGTATATCGGAGTGCGCATGCTGTGGGGCGAACTCTCAGACAAGAACAATCCCTATTTGGCTGAGAATGCAGGCAATTCGCGACTCATGTATTTCCCGGCAGGTGCACATGTGATGAATCCCGACCGTCCCTATGCCGAGATAGTCTTGGGAATCCACAACATCTTCAAGTTCTTCCATGTGGAATATGTTCGCCGACTGAATTACAACGATTTGCCGACGAGTCCCAAATGGGGCATGCGATATGTAATAGCATTCAGCTTTTAACCGACGAAGCCTTGCGCATCTTGCGCAGGGCTTTGTCTCTTATTTGGCGTATGCGTTCGCGCTTCAGTCCCAGCATGATGCCAATCTCAGCCATCGTCTTGCGCTCTTCATCTACTCCGAAGAAAGCCCTGATGACAGCCTGCTCCCTGCTGTCCAGCACAACTATGGCTTTCACCAAATCGTCCGACAGCGCATTCTGCTCAAGTGCAGCATCAGCCTTTGGCGCATCTTTGTCTTCCAGCACATTCAGCAGCGTGTAGTTGTTCTTCGAACCGACAGGCAGCGATTCGTCAGTCGATAACACGGGCACCTCGCCTGTCACCTTCCTGATAGCCTCCTCAATGCTATGGCGGATATAAGGGGCGGCAAACGTTACGAAAGGTTTGCCACGGCTGGGGTCGAATTTCTCGGCAGCCTTAATGATTCCGAAACTGCCCTCACTCACCAAATCGTCAGTAGTCAGCAGTTCACAGGAATACTGTCGGGCCAAGGTAACCACATAGCCCATATTCTTGCTGACCAGTTCGTCGCGCTGTTTTTTCTCTTCATTCGTCATACTGCTTGCAAAGATAATGCAATAAAAAAAGAAATCCAAATTTTCATCTGGATTTCTTTCCGTCTCTTCTCCCCCAAGTCCCCCCTCGGAAAGGCTACGGGTAGGCGCGCCAGCGGGAATGGGATTTAGAGGGGGTTATTACGAAATCTCAATCATACGTGAGACCTTCGTCTCCTCCTTCTTCATCTTCGGCAGAACCACCGTCAGAATACCGTTTTCCACCTTTGCAGAGATGCCGTCCTTCTCAACATCCTCTGGCAGCGAGTAGTTCTGCTGATAGTTCGTGTAGCTGAACTCACGGCGCAGGTAGTGCTGCTTCTTGTCCTCCTCCTTGTGCTCCATCTTGTTCTCGATGGCAATGCTCAGGTTGCCGTCCTCGTTGATGTGTACGCGGCAGAACTCCTTCTTGATGCCAGGAGCGGCAAGCTCCATCGTGTAAGCGTTCTCGTCTTCCTTCACATTAACTGCCGGAGCAGTTGTTGTAGCACACGACATCATATCGCTGTTGTTCATAAACTCGTCGAATACTGTTGGAAACCAACTGTTTTTGAATACTGGTAACATAATCATACCTCCTAATTCTATTTTTAATTGTTCTATAATGTTGTTTTAATCTCGTTCCGCCTCAGCCTTAGCGTCGGCGTTCACCCACTATAGTACAACTAACGTGCCAGCACCCTCAATTCTGCCAAACTGACACGTCTATGCGACAATTTGACGCGTCTACTCATTCTACATAAATCACCCAACCAAAAGCCTCCCCTCGGGGAGGTTTGGTTGGGGAGAGGCTGTTGGGGCTTTGAGTTTTTCTTACCCCTCCTGGCTTGGTCCGCCAGAAGCCTGGGCAGTGACGGTAAACCAAACACTGCCGCTGCGGTAGATCACAATGCTGTGGCCATCTGCAACATTCAGGCCACTGAACGTAGCACCGAAGGCGTCGTGACTGGTGGGGCTGATGGCATCGCCCGTGCCATCCACCTTGGCAGTAAACTCGACGTTGCCAAGATTGGTACCGCTGACCACAATCGTCGTGATGGGAGCTGTGGCATTGACATTGCCACCGGAAATGCTTTGGCTTACACCGTTGATGGTAGCACTGGTGGCATAGGAAGGCTCTGCTGGAGTAACGTCTTCAGTAGTACCAGTTCCACTCGCTCCACCGGCATTGTTCAGGTAGAACTCCGATTCCAAGTCAATCTCGTAAGCAGCATAACTGTTCTCCACAGCTTGCGCAAGACTGCACAGGTCTGAGCCAAGGGCTGCCTCGTTGAGCACCATCTGACAGTTGCTGCGGAACCAGCCACCACTTCTGTCCTTACGGCTGACGATGATGCCAGCAGCTACCACGTCACCGCCGCGTCCCAATACGAAGTTGTAGCGGTCAGTGTCGAACTCAAAAGTCGAGAAGTTCAGGCGGTTCTTCCAGTTCGAGCAGGGGAACTCGCCCTCGCTGTTCACAATCTCCGTACTCATAGGCGCACCGCTACCGTCAGCATTGCGAGGGTTGAGCAATATGCGGGCTGATGCCACCTCGTACTTGCCACCCAATTTCTGCACAGTCACGAATGTCACCTGATCGCCACGCTGCAGATTCCATGCATTCACAAAGTCAGCATAGGTACGGCTGGGCGCGTTGACATACGCCTTGTGGCCGCCTTCTGCGTCAATACCTACCGACACCTCGGGCAGATGACCCTGCGAGATGATGGCTGCAAAGGGAGTCCACTTGTCGCTCTGCAGCGGCATGAACTGGTAGAACTGGTACAGGCTCTGGCCCGAGTTCTGCAGCGTTGCCGCACGCTCACGCAAGTACTTCAAGTTCACCTTTTTGAACTTGTTCATGCACTGGTAACCATTGCTCACACCCTCGAAAGAGTGGTTGCAAATAAACTTCACCATGGCGTAGAACATGCCTACCGCCTTTACCAAGACACGCTGCAACGTCTGTGCATTGGTCTTCGGGTTCTTCACATGACGGTTAGTACCGTCTTTCAAAGTTTTTTCATTCATAATACAAACATTTTAAATATTAGTTAAAATCCTACTTGTGGAGACAGCTATCAATTAGACTTCAATTAGAGTTCGATATGACTTCGATTAGAGTTCGATATGACTTCGATTAGAGTTCGATATGACTTCGATTAGAGTTCGATATGACTTCGATGCGACATCAATATAACTCTGGTATGAGATCGACTTGAGCAATCACCAACTCGGGATGTTCGATGCAAAGTTATGTATTTTTTCGCCTTGATTTTGGTTGATGGAAAAACTGAAGTCTGTGTGTGGAAAATAAAATGAGGACCCATGTAGAGTCCTCATTATATGTTGTCTGTCTGCAATGCCCTTTTACAGGGATTAAATCCCGAATTTACCCATATTACTGCGCATGTCACGCAAAAGCTCGAAATATTCTGATTTGTGAAAATAATATCCTATTTCGTGGAAAGCATCCTGAAACGTTCCCGTTGTCTTGGGATGAACATTGAAATTAATATCCAGTTTATCGGGGTTGGTGAATGCTTCTTCATAGTCTTTGTAATCGTTGGCATAGTTAATAAAAGTCCTGGAAGTAAATGTTATGGGCATGCCTGGCAGCACACAGTCCTTCAAATATTTGCAGAAAGGTGTGTGCGCCTGGTTCTCCAGTATGTTTATTCGTCTGAAATAGTCATGCATCAATAGGCAGAATGCAGTCGGTTTTAATTCGATACCACATATTTTGCATATTTCTTTTCCGTTAAAGAAGTGAGCAATGGCCTTCTTGATGCAGCCCGTCATGTTGCCTTCGTCTATTGGTGGAAGGAAGAGCTTACTGTGATTTTTCTGCGATGTGCTATGCCGTTGTTCTTGGGTGAGCTTGATGTTTATACCATATAAACTGTCAGCACTTTCTCTCGCTTTGTTTAAAAGTGTGACAATGGTGGTATATAATTGCGTTCCGTTTATCTCAACCTTATCTATGGAAGATGGGTTAATTACGAAACTTGAGGTCTTATTCCCTATTTTCCCCTTACGAATCTTTCCTTTCTGTCGTAAGGCATGTAGTGAAGATTTACCTCCTCCACCACCGCCGCTATAGTGACCCAAAACAATCGGACCAGAATCCACCACTGACACGGTAAAACGATCTTGGGGAATGGCATCGATTTGTGCAGCCGTCAACCTTTGAATCACTGTGGGCACCTCCATATTAGGCAGTAATGCCATCCTCCCTGCCAATTTAACCTTAGTCCCTCCAATGCGAGACGAGGAAATCCTTCGCGCTAAACTTGTTTTCCATATTTTCATAAGCCTTTCTGTTTCTCATTGGCAAATATACACAAAAAAGTTGATAACTCAACCTTTCTTGTGCAATTTTCTTTCCAATTTCTTTGTAGTTTTCAAAATGTTGTTTATCTTTGCAATCGGAGTGGGAAGGACTCGCTCCGGCAGAAGAAGCGTTATGCTCCCAACTTGCGAGTGAAAACCTAGGAAATTTTCAAAGCGAGATTGATAAATGCAGGAGGGCAGAACGGCTTCCACGTTTAGGCGTGGGGCTGTATCCATTTTCATTTATCAGGTTTTCCTAGGACCTTCACTCGGAACTGGCAAAAGCAGTCCCGCGCTTCTGCTATGTGGCAAATGAACGAATAACTTAAAACTATTGATATTATGAAGAAAATCTACTTTTTCCTAATTGCACTCTTTGTCTCATTGACAATGTTTGCAGGCGAAGTGACTGAACAGCAGGCTTTGCAGAAAGCACAGCAGTTCATGAAAGGCAAACAGTTCAAACAAACGAATTTGCGCCGTGCAGCATCAACAGCGGGTAATGCCTACTATGTGTTTAACGTAGAGAATAACGGCGGATTTATTATTGTGGCTGGTGACGACAGAGTTAAAGATATTCTAGGATATTCAGAACGAGGAAGCTTTGACTTAACAAAAGCACCAAGCAATGTTCGTTGGTGGCTCAGTCAATACGAGAAAGCCGTCAACAATAGTGGGAAAGGAACACGGAGAGTTCTTGCTCGCAGGACTGAGACGGTGAAAGAAGAAATAGCCCCTTTCATCACAACAACTTGGGGACAATTCTCGCCATATAACGACCAGACTCCCGAGATTAATGGGGAACACTGTGTTACGGGATGTGTGGCAACTTCGATGGCTCAGGTCATGAACTACACAAAATGTCCCGAAAGTGCAACTGGTGAGATTGCTGGTTACACAACGAAGACCAATCAGATAGCTGTACCAAAGTTGGAAGCGACGACCTTCAACTGGAGCAACATGACCAACAGTGATATTGCCCGATTGATGCGTTATTGTGGTCAAGCTGTCAAAATGGATTATGGACTTGGTGAATCAGGTTCATCTGATGCAAACATTCCAGGAGCTTTAATAGGAAAGTTCGGTTATGATAAGAATATGCGAATAGTGTATCGCAATGGTTACAATAGCGAGACATGGGAGAATCTAATATACAATGAGTTAAAAGCAGGACGTCCTGTCATCTATGGAGGACAATCTGGTAATGGTGGACACTCTTTTATATGTCATGGCTATCGAGACGATATGTTCTACATTAATTGGGGATGGGACGGGCTTTTTGATGGTTATTTTGCCTTGACAGCTCTTAACCCTGATGGTAATGGTGCTTATGGTAGAGATCAGACCGCTATTATTGGCATCCAGAAATCTACAGGTGGTGATGTGCTTACCACACCCAAATTAACAGTTACACAGATTTCCTTTGCTTCTAACGAGACTGTGACAAGGAGTTCTGCCAGTGACAATTTCACTGGGATAAAAATAGGATGCACCTTACAAAACTCGTTCACAGAAACCCAAACTGTTCAGAGTGGCTTTGCTCTTTACCAAGGTACAGAGTTGAAATCTGTATTAGGTTTTGGAAATGTAGAATTTTCTCCAGGTATTGTTGTTTCACCAACGTTAACATTCGCCTTTGGAGCGAATGTGCCTGATGGCACTTATCGCATTATTCCTGTTTATCGTGAGAGTGAAAGTGCGGAATGGATTGCAGCCGAAGGTTCGAACTACCGATACGTTGAGGCGGTGATAGCAGGGAACACATTGACCATGAAAGTTATGCCCGATGCAGCCCATGACGAGAGATTGAAGTATAATATTATTTCGGAAGACGAGGTCGAGGTTTCAGCAGCTAATGTAGATATTGTGGGTGATGTAGTTGTTCCAGATGTTGTAGAGATTGATGGTAAATTATATCGTGTGACAGTAGTCGCTGGAGCAGGATTTAGAGACTGTATAAATATGACCTCTATCAAACTGCCTTCTGGAATTTATAGGTTTATGTATTGGTGCTTCTACGGATGTACAAAATTGCAAACAATCACGTTACCCAAATCATTAAAATACATGAGTGACGATTTTAGAGGATGTAATAGTCTAGCAACGATTAATATTGAGGATGGTAATAATTACTATGTAATTAAAGACGGAGCTATTTTGACAAATGATTGCAAGACTTTGATATACTATTTACCAGGTCTTAAAGCAAAAGAATACATTATTCCTGAATATATAGAAGACATTCATGTCAGTGCATTTGCTGGTAATATCTATTTGGAAAAAGTTCAACTATCATCAAAAATTACATCTGTAAGCCAAGACGCTTTTAGTGGGTGTAGCGCATTAAAAACTGTGATTTTACCAGAGAATCTTAAGTCAATTGAGAATGGGGCATTTAATACTTCGTCTATAACTGAGATTACACTTCCTTCATGTTTAGAAACAATTGGGAATTGGGCTTTTGAGGGCTGTGAAAAATTACAGCAGATAACAATTCCTCAATCGGTTTTAACAATTGGGGAAGCTGCATTTCGAATGTGTTTTGCCTTAAAAAATGTAACTATAAAAAAAGCTTCTCCCATATCTATCAATGAAACTTGCTTTGATGGAAACTATTTTAATGCTGAGGAGCAGACGTCTATAGCTGACTATATTTATAAAAACGCAACATTGATTGTTCCTGCTGGGCGTAGCCAATATTTTAAAAATTCAATGGGGTGGGGGAATTTTGTCCACATAGAAGAAATTGATATGCCGGATGTGATTATAAGTAATAATCCTTTTGAAAACATCAATGAGAATCAAATGATTCTTGGTCATTATCGTGGGGAAGATTTCTTAAAAGCAGGTGAGTCTGGTTTTGGTGGCGGACCTGCCGGGAAATACAAAGCATGTATTGGAGTGTTTAAAGAAGGACTCGCTCCCTTTGTTGGTAGTAAAATTACTGCGGCAAGGTTTGCTTTGACCAACACGAAAATTAAGAATGTTAAATTCTGGATTGGCTCAACCAAAGATAAACAAGATTTGTATACTCAGGATATTACTGATATTGCTGTGGGCTGGAATGTTGTAGAACTCAATAATAACCTTATTATCAATACAGATAGTGTATTTATTGGTATTGAGTACGAAAGTGACGAATTAGACAATTATCCAATATCCTATATCTCGACAGGTTTAGGCGGTCTTGAAACTGGCTGTGGATTCTTATATGGTCCTTATGGGGATAGTGGTACTAACCAATGGGTTGACGTTTTAAGCTTTGTTCCTTATAGTGGGCGATTGAATATTCAATGTATCGTCGAGGGTAGTGAATTGCCAGTCTACGATATTCACATGATGAATAAAGAGTTTATCGATGAATGGAGGAAACCATTAAAATATTTCAAAAAAGGTGAGACTACTGATTTTTCTACGGTGATTGCGATGAAAGATTGGGGAAAACTCTCTGTTAATACAGATTATGAAATGGAATGTAGCATTGATGGCACTCCTATTAATGATTTTACAGGAAATCTATATCAACCCATTGTTCCCAATCCTGTTGATAACCATAGCATAGATGGTAAAATCACTCCTAATTGTGAAATCGGTTCCCATAAACTAAATATATCGGTTAAATCTATAAAAGGAAAAGAGCCCAAATATCCATTAGATGATACGACCTCTAAGGAAATTAAGGTGTATAGCAAAGATATGGGACGGCAAAAACAGCTTGTTCAATTATACACATCTACTTGGTGTCAAGACGCTTTATCTGTGAATAATGAGATTGACTTATTGAGAAAAGAGAATCCTAACGTAGTGCAGGTAAGTTTACATGATGATGAGTTTTCGTGTCCTGCAGGTGATGAGTATTACAGATTAACTCCCTTTGCTGTAAGCACATGCTATAATCGATATATGACAGGAGGCGGTTTAGGATTCTCAGGATTTAAAAATACTGCTATAGATGATATTTTCAAAATGCCAGCTTTTGCAGACGTGCATATCACAAGTAGTTATGATAAAAGAAAAAAGCAACTTGACATCGTGGTAAAGGGCTCACGCAATGAAGAGTTCTTGCCGATTCACGGATTTACGAATCTGACAGTTTTGCTAACAGAGGACGATGTTGTAGCACCGCAATATGATTCTGGCAATGACGTTTGGATTTCCGATTATAAACATCAGGCGGTTCTTCGTACAAATGTTTCTGCTGTTTGGGGTGATCCTATTGAATGGAATGGTGATAAATACGAAAAGCATTATAGTATTAAACTCAATGACGAATGGAATAAAGACAAAATGCATATTGTGGCTTTCTTAGGTAAGCCTTTTGATGGAACAAACTTCACAGACATTGACGTTGTGAATTGTAACGACTTTGATGTAAAAAATGCAGAAATCGTTGAATCCCAGTATTCCCCTGTTGAATTTACAGCAAAAAGTTATTCCCGTAAATATGGAGATGAGAATCCTAAGTTTGAATTTACGGTTGAAGGTGACGATTACACTGGCGAACCAAAATTGGAATGCGAAGCAACAAAGACTTCGGCTGTAGGAGAGTATTCTATCGTAATTAGTCAAGGTACTGTAGACAATAATATTGCAACTTTCAAGAATGGCACGCTGACCATCGAAAAAGCACCGCTTAAGGCTATAGCAAAGAGCTACACTATCAAACAAGGTGAGGCTTTGCCAACATTTGAAGCAACTTATGAGGGCTTTAAGAATAATGAAACATCCGAAGTGCTGACGAAACAGCCTTCTATCACTACTACAGCTACATCAGCCAGCGAACCTGGCGAGTATGACATCACTATCAGTGGTGGTGAGGCTCGGAACTATGATATCAGTTATGTGGCTGGTAAACTGACCATTGAGGCTGTGGAGATTACTCCCATCACTGGAACAGAGGAAACCTCATTCAAAGAGGCTATCAGCAACGAGACGGATTTGGAGAATACCGTCATTGACAATACCTATTATAATGTGAATGCAGGGAATGGTGACGGCTATAATGCTACAGAGCAGGCTCTCGTACTGAATACTACGACTTCTTCAGAACAAATGACGGCTATTCAAAGTGCCCAAGTGGGCGATGCTTCAGTACGTGAGAATTATAGCGGCATCATTTTCGAGATTCCTGCTGGGCAAGGTACCATCACTGTTGATGCCAAAACTGTTGGTACGCATGTGCTGAATGTGCAGATTGGCAATGGCGCTCCTACACAGGTTCAGAAGTCGGAACGTGGAACTGCAGATGTGTCTTACAACGTTAGTACTCCTACTTATGTCTATCTGTATGCCAGTACGCAGGGTGGCAGTGCTGCTCGTCTATATCGTGCAGGAACTGCTGGAGCCAATAGCGTATTGCTCTATGGCTATAAGGTAACCATTGGCGGAACAGGCATCGAAGAATTGAAGAATGTAAAGATGGAAGACTTGAAGTATTTCGATTTGAATGGCCGAAAGGTGAATACACCAGGAAAGGGTGTTTACATCATCAACGGACGGAAAGTCGTGATTAAGTGAGTGCACACCGGAATCGCCCCGTTTAATATCACAAGCCCCAGCGCCACCAACGACGCTGGGGCTTGATCCCCCTGAAGGGGAAGAGTTAAGAAAAAGTCGCCTCATCATTTGACACATTGGGCGAATTTTCTCACGACTAAGCAATAAAAATGCAAGCATTTATTGTGTTCGCTGCTCGAAAATTTGGAAGTTAAGATAATAATCCCTAAATTTGCAGCATGAAACAAAAGAGATAGATTATGGAAACAAGGATCGCAAGAAGCACGACATCACCTGTAGCAAGGGCATGGAACATGGTGAAAGACCTCAATGGCAGCCAAAAACTGGAGTTGGTATCAATCATCATCGACAGTTTAAAAAACGCGGAGGTCACATCGTCCATACAGCACTACACTATGGACGAAATCAATGCCATGATTGACCAAAGTGAACGAGACATCGCCGAGGGTCGTGTATATGACTTCGATGAGGCTATGGACGAACTCGAAAGAGAGTTTGCCGAGGAAGACCGCGAACTTGCAATGGCTGAAGTCCTATGAAATCCATCATCACCGACCTGGCAAAGGAACAGATTCGCCAAATTGCTAAGTACATTCGCAAGGAGTTTGGCAAGGACAGGCGTGACGAGTTCATGAAGGATGTGCGCCAGATGCGCCGCCTTATTGAGAGCAGTCCCAATATCGGTCATGAAGAGCCCCTGTTAGCCGACAGAGCAGTGACGTACAGAAGCTATGTAATGAACCATCTCGACAAAGTCGTCTATCGCATCGATGGCGATACCATCTATCTTGTTGCCTTCTGGGACGTAAGACGCGACCCCAGTACATTGGTAAGCGAAGTCAAGTAGCCCTTATCTTTGCACCCGACTAAAGACATTAGAACGTATGAAGACAGATATCCAGATTGCACGCGAATGCCAGTTGGCACCGATAGGCGAGATAGCATCTCAGCTTGGTATTGACCCTGAAAAGATAGAGCCGTATGGACGCTATATGGCGAAAGTGCCCATCTCGTTGATTGACGAGAAACGGGTGAAACAGAGCCGACTGATACTGGTGACGGCTATCAGTCCGACGAAAGCGGGTATCGGTAAGACAACGGTGAGCATCGGACTGACGCTGGGACTGAATAAGTTGGGCAAGAAGGCGGTGGTGGCACTGAGAGAACCCTCGCTGGGTCCCTGTTTCGGAATGAAAGGCGGTGCGGCAGGCGGCGGTTATGCCCAGGTGTTGCCGATGGAGAAGATTAACCTGCACTTCACGGGTGATTTCCATGCTGTGACATCGGCTCATAACACCATCAGTGCCTTGCTGGATAATTATCTGTATCAGCACCGCAAGGAGGGCTTTTCGTTGCGTGATATTTTTTGGAAGCGCGTGCTTGATGTGAACGATCGTGCGCTGCGTAATGTGGTGACAGGATTGCGTGGCGACGGCGTGGTGTCAGAAACGGGTTTCGACATCACTCCTGCTTCGGAACTGATGGCTATCCTCTGTCTGGCAACGAGCGAGGAGGATTTGCAGCGACGTATCGAAAACATCGTGCTGGGCATTACTTCCGACGGTAAGCTGTTCAAGGTGAAAGACCTCGGTGTGGCTGGAGCCATCACAGTGCTGCTGCGTGATGCCCTTTCGCCCAATCTGGTGCAGACTACGGAGAATACGCCTGCCTTTGTGCATGGTGGACCGTTTGCCAATATCGCTCACGGTTGTTCGAGTGTGGTAGCCACCAAGATGGCAATGACCTATGGCGACTATGCGGTGACGGAAGCCGGTTTCGGTGCAGACCTGGGTGCAGAGAAGTTCTTCGACATCAAATGCCGCAAGACGGGATTGCAGCCCCGACTGGTGGTCATTGTGGCTACTACGCAAGGCTTGAAGATGCATGGCGGTGTGGATATTGAACATATCAAGGAACCCAATGCCAAAGGACTGACGGAGGGATTGAAGAATCTGAACCGCCACATCCGCAATATGCAGGGCTTCGGGCAGCCTGTGGTTGTTACCTTGAATCGACACGATACGGATATAGATGAAGAGATAGGTATTGTTCGCAAGAACTGTGAAGACCTTGGGGTAGGGTTTGCCGTCAACGAGGCTTTCCTCAAAGGCGGCGAGGGTGCTACGGAACTGGCCCAGCTCGTGGTTGATACCATTGAGCGCCAACAGCCTCTGCCCATACACTTCACCTACAAGGAGGCCGACTGCCTGGAGGATAAGCTGGAAAAGGTGTGCAAGGGCATTTATGGCGCCTCGGCAGTGGAATACAGTAAGACGGCAAAGAGAAAACTGGAAGCCCTGCGTGCTACGTTTACCGATGAGGACGGAGCCATTGCCCATTATCCAGTATGTATTGCCAAGACCCAGTTCTCATTCTCGGCAGATTCCACCCGTTATGGCTCGCCGGAAGGTTTTACCATCCGAATCCGCGATATTATCCTGAACTGCGGAAGCGAGATGATAGTGGCTATAGCAGGCGACATGCTGCGTATGCCAGGACTGCCAAGGAGTCCGCAGGCAGAACGCATCACCATCGTAAATGGCGAAATAGAAGGTCTGTCATAGTTGGCCGTTCAGCATAAAGTTTGTTAAATGTGAACCGCCTATTACATAGGTAAGTGGATTTTTTAGTAATTTTGCAAGTTGAAAACTGAAATGCAGAAAAAAGGTTTTCGACTTTCTATTGTTATTCGAATAAAGATAAAGTATATTAAGAGTTATGAAAATGAAGAAAATGTTGATGATTGTAGCCTTTGCTACAGCATTGGTATCATGCGGAGGTGGTGGCGGTCGTCCTTCTTTTGGCGACAACGAGTATCCTGTTGTAACTGTGGGTACGTCGAGTGCTGACATGCAGACCACTTATCCTGCCATGATTAAGGGTGTTCAGGATGTGGAGATTCGCCCGAAGGTGCAGGGTTTCCTCACACAGATTAATGTAAAAGAAGGTCAGACGGTAAGTGCTGGCCAGACATTGTTTGTGATTGACAATGAGACTTATCAGGCCCAGGTTCGTCAGGCTCAGGCCAATGTGAATACAGCCCAGCAGCAAGTGAATACGGCTCAGTTGACTTTTGAAAATGCCAAGCAGTTGCATGCCAACAAGGTGATTGGTGACTATGAGTTGAAGACTTCAGAGAATTCATTTGAGAGTGCCAAGGCACAGTTGGCTCAGGCTCAGGCAGCATTGGCTTCAGCCCGTGAGATGCTGAGTTTCTGCTATGTGAAGAGTCCTGCCACGGGTGTGGTAGGAACACTGCCTTTCAAGAAGGGTGCTTTGGTAAGTGCATCGAATGCTCTGACCACGGTATCTAATATTTCTTCGATGGAGGTGTATTTCTCAGTAACCGAGAAGTTTGCCATGGAAATGACTCGAAACGGTGAGGGCCTGAATTCACTGCCTCCCGTTAAGTTGCAGTTGTCTGACGGTACTATCTATGCCCATGAGGGTAAAGTGACCAAGATGAGTGGTGTGATTGACCAGGCTACAGGTACCGTACAGTTGATAGCCGTGTTTACCAACCCGGAGAAGTTGCTGAAGAGCGGCGGTGCAGGAACCATCATCATTCCGCGTCAGGCCACTTCAGCCATCATCATTCCACAGTCGTGCGTGAGTGAGGTGCAGAACAAGAAGTTCGTCTATACACTTGGAAAAGATAATAAAGTGGTATATACCGAGATTAAGGTTGACCCTCAGAACGATGGTAACAACTATATCGTAACAGATGGATTGAAGACCGGCGACAAATACGTGACGAATGGTATTACCAAGCTCAGCGACGGTATGGAGATTGTACCCATTACCCCAGAGCGTTATCAGCAGAAGATTGACGAGCAGGCAAAGGCTATGTCGGCTGGTGATATCGTAGGAGCGATGAAGAAGTAAGATGTATGAAGTAAGATGTAAGAAGTAGGAATTATGACTTTTACAACATTTATCAAACGCCCGGTACTATCGACGGTGATATCCATCCTTATCGTCCTGCTGGGTTTTATAGGACTGGTGTCACTGCCTATTGAGCAGTACCCCAATATAGCACCGCCTACCGTAGCGGTATGGACCAGTTATCCTGGTGCCGATGCGGAAACGGTGAAGAATTCCGTTGTTACGCCATTGGAGGAGAGTATCAACGGTGTGGAGGGTATGGACTATATTACTTCCACGTCTTCCACCGGATCGGCACAGCTCTCTGTGTTGTTCCGCCAGGGCATGAACCCGGATATGTGTGCCGTCAACGTGCAGAACCGTGTGTCGCAGGCTCAGGCGCTGTTGCCTGCCGAGGTGACACGTATCGGTGTGACGGTGTCAAAGCGCCAGACCTCACAGGTGCTGATGTTTACGCTGACCTCTGATGGTCGCTATGACGATGAGTTCCTGACCAACTACAACAACATCAATATCATTCCTGCCATCAAGCGTATTCAGGGTGTGGGTGACGTGCAGAGCCCTGGTCTGAAGACCTATTCCATGCGTATCTGGCTGAAGCCCGATGTCATGAAGCAGCACAACCTGATGCCTTCCGACATTTCGAATGTGCTGGCAGAACAAAATATTGAGGCTGCCCCTGGTTCCTTCGGTGAACAGTCGGACGTGGCCTATGAATATGCCATGCGTTATACTGGTCGTCTGAAAACAGCCGAGGAGTTTGGCAATATCATTATCTCGAATGATGCCAATGGTCAGACGCTGAAACTGAAAGACGTAGCCCGTATTGAACTGGGTGGTCAGCAGTACTCTGTGGCAATGAAGAACAATAACCTGCCCTCAGTGCTGGGTATGGTTCAGCAGATTGCAGGTTCTAATGCCAATGAGATTGCCAAGCAGGTGAAAGCTGAGTTGGAAGAGCAGGCTAAACTGTTCCCGCCGGGCATGACCTACAAGATCAACTATGATGTAACGGAATTCCTTTACGCTTCAATTGAGGAGGTGGTATTCACACTGGTGTTCACCCTTATCCTGGTGTTCATCGTTATCTACATCTTCTTGCAGGACTGGCGTTCAACACTGATTCCGCTGATTGCTGTTCCTGTGTCGCTGGTAGGTACATTCTTCTTCCTCAGCGTGTTCGGATTCTCTATCAACCTGTTGACACTGTCGGCATTGCTATTGGCAATTGCCATTGTGGTCGATGATGCCATTGTGGTGGTTGAGGCTGTTCATGCCAAACTTGACCAAGGCTACAAGTCGGCACTGACAGCATCCATTGACGCCATGAATGAAATTTCGGGCGCCATCATATCTATTACGCTGGTGATGGCATCGGTATTTATTCCCGTGTCGTTCATCGGTGGTACCTCAGGTTCGTTCTATCGTGAGTTCGGTGTGACGATGGCTGTCAGCATCTTTATCTCGGCGCTGAACGCCTTGACGTTGTCGCCGGCACTTTGTGCTATATTCCTGAAGCCTCACGACAAGGAGGGACACGAGAAGAAAATGTCGATGATTGACCGCTTCCATGCCTCGTTCAATACGGCTTTCAACGCTACGACAGCTAAGTATAAGGGAGTAGTGGAGAAATTGGTTCACAAGCCCCTTGCCATGATAGCGACCGTCATTATCGGTATCGTGGTACTGGTAGCTACAATGGCAACTGCGAAGACAGGTCTGGTGCCTGACGAGGATACAGGAACTATTTTCTGTACCATCTCTATGCCACCTGCTACATCAGTGGAGCGTACCAAGCAAGTAATCAGCCAGGTTGACAGTATTCTGGGTGCCGACCCGGCTATCCAGAGCCGTGAGCAGATTCAGGGTTACAACTTCATTGCCGGTTCCGGTTCAGACCAGGCTACCTTCATCCTCAAGCTGAAACCGTTCTCGGAGCGTCAGAAGGGATTCTTCTGGAAACTCAGCGGACTGTGGCAGGGTGATGGTATCTACCGTTTCTTCCTCAACCCCTACGAGTCAAACGGTGTGCTCGCCCAGATATATCTGAAAACGGCACATATCAAGGATGCTCAGATTCTGGCGTTTGCACCACCTATGATTCCAGGATTCTCCGTCAACTCGGGTGTGTCGATCGTCATGCAGGACCGTACCGGTGGTTCACTCGATAAGTTCTTCGGTATTGTGAAAAACTATCTGGCTGAACTCAATAAGCGTCCTGAATTCCAGGCTGCGCAGACCTCCTACAACCCCAACTATCCACAGTATATGTTGCATATTGACGTGGCTAAGTGTAAGCAGGCAGGTATTTCACCAAATACCGTGCTGACAACACTGCAGGGTTACTATGGCGGACTCTATGCGTCAAACTTCAATGCCTATGGTAAACTCTACCGTGTCATGATTCAGGGTTCACCTGAAACTCGTATGACACCTGAGTCGCTGAACAGTGTATATGTGCGTACTCCTGGCGGTATGTCGCCAGTACAGGAGTTCTGCCGTATGGAGCGTGTCTATGGACCGTCAAATATCAACCGTTTCAACCTGTTTACCAGTATCAACGTGACGGCAACAGTAGCTAACGGCTATTCTACCGGTGAGGCCATCAAGGCTGCACAGGAAGTAGCTGCCGACGTTCTGCCACAGGGATACAGTTATGAGTATTCAGGTTTGACACGTGAGGAGGCCAAGGCATCAAATACGACAGGTATCATATTTGCCCTCTGTTTCATTTTCATCTATCTGATTCTGTCGGCCCAGTATGAGTCGTACATCCTGCCGTTGGCGGTGGTGCTCTCGGTACCTTTCGGACTGGCTGGCTGTTTCCTATTCACGATGCTGTTCGGTCATTCCAACGATATCTACATGCAGATTTCTCTGATTATGTTGATTGGTCTGTTGGCTAAGAACGCCATTCTGATTGTGCAGTTCGCTTTGGAGCGCCGTATGACGGGTATGGCTATTACATGGTCGGCCATCTTAGGTGCTGCAGCCCGTCTGCGTCCTATCTTGATGACGTCGCTGGCTATGGTTATCGGTCTGCTGCCAATGATGTTTGCATCGGGTGTGGGAAAGAATGGTAACCAGACGCTGGGTGCAGCTGCCGTAGGTGGTATGCTGATTGGTACGCTGTGTCAGATTATGGTAGTGCCTACCTTGTTCGTCATTTTCCAGAGTCTTCAGGAGAAGCTCAGTCCTTTGAAGTTTGAGGACGAGGAGGAGAATGCTGATGTGGCTTCTGAGATTTCACAGTATGCCCATCGTCCAGTTGATTACAAAATAGAAGAGTAAGAGACTATGAAGAAGTTAATGATATTTGCAGCCGTGACACTGCTCATGAGCAGTTGCGGACTCTATAACAAATATGAGCGTCCTGATGTGAACACCACCGGACTCATCCGTGATGCTGTATCGGATGTAGATACCCTTGTGGTGCAGGATACTGCCTCGTTTGGCAACCTGCCTTGGCGCAGTGTGTTTACTGATGCTCAGCTGCGTCAGTATATTGAACAGGGATTACAGAAAAATGCCAACCTGCAGAATGCAGCCCTCACCGTCCAGATGTATGAGGCTATGCTGAAGGCGGCTAAACTGGCCTTCCTGCCTGCGATTAATTTCGGAGGAAACTCTGTAGGAAGTATCCAGACACTGTATACCAGCCCTTCACAAACCATGAGGTCATATACGTTTCCGATGACTGCTTCGTGGACATTGGACCTTTTCGGTAATATCCTGTCGCAGAAGCGTTCTACACAGATGAAACTCTTAGGCTTCAAGGATTATCAGATGGCTGTCCGTGCCCAGGTCATCAGCGGCATTGCCAATTGCTACTATACCC
The DNA here is from genome assembly GCA_900316645.1 of uncultured Prevotellaceae bacterium. Taxonomy (GTDB): domain Bacteria; phylum Bacteroidota; class Bacteroidia; order Bacteroidales; family Bacteroidaceae; genus Prevotella. The sequence goes on along the minus strand of ONDP01000004.1, from coordinate 71,752 downwards.
TGCTGATGCTCGACGAACAGTTGCGCATCACGACGGATATGTCAGGTATGGCAAAGGAAACATGGGAGATGATGAAGTTACAGTATCAGTTAGGTCGCATGCGCTCTACCAGTGTGCAGAGTGCTGAGGCTGCCTATCTGTCAACACTGTCTCAAATCAACGAGTTCAAGCGTCAGATCCGTGCAACTGAAAATGCCATGTGCTTGCTTATCGGACAGGCAGGACAGCAGATTCCCCGTTCGACACTTGCGGAACAGTCACTGGCTTCCGAGTTCTCAACAGGTGTGGGAATGGTGCTGTTGAAGAACCGTCCCGATGTGCATAATGCTGAGATGCAACTTGCTGCCTGTTTCCACGACGTGCAGACCGCTCGTTCGAAGTTCTATCCCACGATTAGCGTAGGTTTCACAGGCGCTTTCGGCAATTCCGGCGGTTCGCTCAATCCGGGTAAGTGGCTTGTCAACCTCTTTGGAAATCTGACGCAGCCTATCTTCAACCGTGGTGCTTTGACAGCCAACCTGAAGGTGTCGAAGTTGCAGTATGAACAGGCGTTCAACACTTGGCAGAATGCCATTCTCTCGGCAGGCAATGAGGTTAGCAATGCATTGGTTGACTACAATACCTTCGATGCCAACAGCAAACTGGAGGATCAGCGTATTGCCGTGCTTACAAAGACGGTGGAGGATACGCGTGCTCTCTATCGTAGCAGCGGAGCCAGTTATCTGGAAGTGCTGACGGCTCAGAGCCAGTTGCTGAGTGCCCAACTTAAGAAGGTCGGTAACGATTTCTCGAAGATGCAGTCGGTGGTATCATTATATACTGCCCTTGGCGGAGGCGGAAAGTAATTGATAATTGATAATTGATAATTGATAATTATGGCAAGCGAAATAAGTCCAAAGGCCGAAATCGATCCAAGAGCGAAAATCGGCAACAATTGTAAGATATTCCCCTTTGTCTATATAGAGGGTGACGTGGTGATTGGCGACGATTGCATTATCTTCCCCTTCGTCAGTATCTGTAATGGAACACGCATGGGAAACAATAATAAAGTGCATCAGGGTACGGTAATTAGTGCCCTGCCGCAGGATTTCGAGTTTCATGGCGAGAAGACGGAATGCATTATCGGCGACAATAATATTTTCCGTGAGAATGTAGTGGTGAACCGTGCCACTCATACTGGTGGCCAGACAGTCATCGGCAATGATAATGTGTTGATGGAGGGTGCTCATATTTCTCACGATACGAAGGTGGGCAACCGCTGTGTCTTCGGCTATGGTACGAAGATAGCAGGCGATTGCGAGATAGAAGATGGCGTCATCTTCTCGTCAAGTGTCGTTGAAAATGCAAAGACGCGTGTAGGACGTGGTTCGATGATACAGGCAGGTACAACATTCTCTAAGGATGTACCTCCCTTTATCATTTGCACTAATAAGGTAGAATATGGCGGTGTCAACATGCAGGTGGCACGTCAGCATGGTGTTGACGAGAAGACGTTGAAGCATATTGCCAACGCCTACCGTCTGTTGTTCCATGGTAAGACGTCAACCTTTGATGCTGTTAATCAGATAGAGGAACAAGTGCCAGAGGGTGAGTTTATTGATCACATTATCGAGTTTATCCGTGCCTCACAGATTGGTATTATCACCAAGCTCTGAGGATTAATAGCTCGCAGTGCAGGGAATACCTGCTGCAATCACACGGTCGCGAATGGCATCCAGCTGTTCGCGACTGGCTTTTTCCAGTCCTTTGGCAGGAGTCTCGCGGTCGATGGTATATACCATCACCTGTTGGGGCTTAATCTGTTTCACAGCCTCTAACCAGGGACCAACATACTCCTCACCCGTGTTGTCAACTGATTCCATGGAACATTGACCATTGAACATTGAACATTGGACGGCTCCTCGCATGAACATGGTCTGAATAATGATATGCCCGTTGAAGGCCTTCATTCTTTCTATTATCTGGTTGACATCGTAGGTGCCGTTGGGGTGATCCACCTTTTTGATGTATTCTGGATCTATCGTATCCAATTTCAGGATGTTGTCGTCCACCTTCATCAAGGCGTCGTGCACTTGCTGCCGGTGTATCATGGTTGAGTTGCTCAACACACAAACCTTAGCTTTCGGACAGTAACGGTTGCGCAGGGCAATCGTGTCGTCAATGATTTCTGCAAAATGCGGATGGCATGTCGGCTCCCCGTTACCGGCAAATGTCAGAACGTCGGGCAACTGTCCTTCAGCAGTCATTTGCTGAAGTTTCTCCTCCAGGTGTTGAGCCACGCTCTCACGGGTAGGCAGGGGAAGTGAAGGACGGTGGTCTTCGTTGAAACCACACTCACAATAGATACAGTCAAACGAACAAACCTTTCCGTCGGCAGGCAGGAGGTTTATTCCCAATGAAATGCCTAATCTGCGACTGTGTACAGGGCCGAAGATAGGAGAAGGATAGATTATTGTACTCATAGTGCATGCAAAAATACAAAATAATTCTTAATTCTTACCTCTTAATTCTCAATTTATTTGTATCTTTGCACGAAATTAGGTGTATTACGTCTAAAAAGGAAATGGGAAACAAACGAAAAAGAACCCGCAACCGTCGTGGTATGCAGGTTGTTACGCTTTGCATCAGTACCACTATGGTATTGATTTTATTGGGAATGGTAGTGTTTTCAGTCTTGATGGCTCGCAATTTGTCGAACCACATGAAGGAAAATCTTACTGTCACGGTGATGCTGAAGGATTATGTGACCGTTAATCAGGCCCATCGCCTGTGTCGCGACCTTTATCATCGTCCGTATGCTCGTAATATTGATTACATCAGTAAGGAACAGGCACAGAAAGACCAAATCAAGGAACTGGGCAGTGACCCGTCCGAGTTCCTGGGTTTTAATCCTTTCTCTGCAACATTGGAAATCCAGTTGAAGTCTGATTATGCCAATCGTGACTCCCTGAAATGGATAGTCAAGGAAATAAAGAAAGATGCTCGTGTCAGCGATATAGCTTATATGGAGGATTTGGTCGATCAAGTGAATTACAACCTGAGTCGCATAAGTATCATCCTCTTCGTACTGGCTATTCTGCTCACATTTGTGTCGTTCTCGCTTATCAGCAACACCGTTCGACTCAGCGTTTATGCCCGCCGTTTTATCATCCATACGATGAAGTTGGTGGGAGCTTCGTGGAGTTTTATTCGTCGTCCGTTCTTGAGAAGTGCAGTGTGTGTGGGAGTGATAGCCGCTATTCTGGCAAACATCGTGTTGGGTGCTTGTTTCTACGCGCTTTATCTCACTCAGCCAGGCATTCTGTCAATAGTCGGATGGGAGGAACTCACCATTACCGGTTGTGCTGTGCTCCTGTTTGGTGTGCTCATCACATTCCTGTGTGCATGGCTTGCAGTCAATAAGTTCCTGAAGATGACGGCAGGAGAATTGTATAAGATTTAAGAATAAAGAATTACATAAGGTTATGGATAAAAGAAATCTGGCATTTACCCGTATTAATTATATTTTGTTGGTGGTTGGTATGGCCATCGTCGTGTTGGGATTCCTATTGATGAGCGGTTCCGGTTCTACCGATACAGCCTACAATCCCGATATTTTCAGTGCCCGTCGCATCAAAGTGGCTCCAGTGGTTTGCCTCATTGGTTTTGTATCAATGATTTTTGCGGTGATGTATAAGCCCAAAGACAAGGAGGTGGAGAAATGAACTGGCTGGAAACTGTTATTATTGCCATCGTTGAAGGCTTGACAGAGTTTCTTCCTGTATCTTCAACAGGGCATATGATTATCACCCAGAATCTGTTGGGAATCCCTCAGGGCGATCCTTTCGTCCATGCCTTCACGTTCATTATCCAGTTTGGAGCCATCCTGTCGGTGGTTTGTCTCTATTGGAAGCGCTTCTTCCAGTTTGACCATACTCCGGCACCTGCAGGCAGTAGTGCGTTTCAACGACTCAAGCATAAGTATTATTTCTACTGGTTACTGTTCGTCGGTGTCCTTCCAGCTGTTTTGATAGGATTGTTGGCAAAGAAGTCTGGACTCCTCGACTGGTTGCTTGACAGTGTGCTGGTAGTTGCCATCATGCTGGTTGTAGGTGGTATTTTCATGTTGTTCTGCGACACTTTGTTTAATAAGGGTTCTGATAGTAATAAGGTGAACGAGAGACGCGCATTTAAGATTGGTCTTTATCAGTGTATCTCCGTGATACCAGGCGTGTCTCGTTCAATGGCTACCATCGTAGGCGGTATGACTCAGGGGCTGACGCGTAAGAGGGCTGCGGAGTTCTCTTTCTTCCTTGCTGTTCCGACTATGGCAGGTGCTACGTTACTTGACTTGCTGGACCTCTTGAAAGAGGATGCCGCATGGGCTACGCCCCATAACATCACCATGCTGTTGTTGGGATGTGCTGTCGCCTTTGTGGTTGCCTTGTTTGCCATGAAATGGTTTGTGGCCTTCTTGACCAAATATGGTTTCAAAGCCTTTGGTATATATCGTATTATTGTCGGTGGCATCATCATCGTGCTGTTACTGACGGGTCATTCACTCGCAATGGTTGACTAATGAATTTCACCCAGGGAGAGATTATCTACATCAACAAGCCATATCGGATGTCGTCATTTGGCGCTTTGGCTTTTGTTCGCACGCGCATCTCTAAGAAGGTAGGTGTGCGGCGGGTGAAGATTGGACATGCCGGCACCTTAGACCCTCTGGCGACAGGTGTCCTTGTGCTCTGCACTGGTAAGATGACCAAGGAGATAGAACGCCTTCAATACGATACGAAAGAATATGTAGCCACCCTCCAGTTAGGGGCTACGACACCCAGTTATGATATGGAGCATGAGGTCGACGAGACCTATCCCGTAGATCATATCACCGAGGATGGCATCCGTCAGGTATTGGCTGGTTTTATTGGGGAAATACAGCAGGTGCCCCCACAGTATTCTGCTGTGAAGATAGGTGGGAAACGGGCCTACGAGCTCAAGCGAAAAGGCAATGAGGTGGCTCTGGCCTCCAAACCTGTTCGCATCGACGAGATAGAGTTGACTGCCTATGATGCCGCCAGCAAACAGGCCACTATTCGTGTGGTCTGCGGCAAGGGAACCTATATCCGTTCCCTGGCTCGTGACATCGGTGAGGCCCTCCAAAGTGGAGCTTATCTCACGTCCCTCTGTCGTACCCGTGTAGGGAGTGTGCGCATTGAGGAATGCATCAGCATCGACGATTTCTCTGCCTGGCTCGACCAGCAAGAAATCGAAATGTCGTAATATCGTGATATCGTGATATCGTAATACCGTAATATCGAAATAACGAAAAAAGAAAATATATGAAACTGTCACAATTCAAATTCAAACTGCCAGAGGCCCAAGTGGCATTAGAACCGCCTCACAAAACGTTTGAGAACGAAGATGGTACTGTCGAGAAAATCTATCGTCGCGACGAATGCCGTCTGATGGTTCTTCATCGCAAGAGTCAGACCATCGAAATGTTCCAAAAGGATGAGAATGGCAATGAAACGGAAGAACCCCTGCTGTTCCGCGACATCATCAATTATTTTGATGACGGAGATGCCATCGTGCTCAATGATACCAAGGTGTTTCCTGCCCGCCTCTTCGGTACGAAGGAGAAAACGGATGCCAAGATAGAGGTGTTCCTTCTGCGTGAGCTCAATCCCGAGTTTCGCCTATGGGATGTCCTGGTCGAGCCAGCCCGTAAGATTCGTATCGGCAACAAGCTCTTCTTCGACGAGGACGGACCTATGGTGGCAGAGGTAATCGACAATACCACCAGTCGTGGGCGCACGTTGCGTTTCCTTTATGACTGTCCCCGCGAGGAGTTTAAGCGTGAACTCTTTGCCTTGGGTTCTGCCCCAGTGCCTCGCTATATTGCCGATAAGCGTCCTGTGACAGCCGATGATATGGAGAATTTCCAGACCATCTATGCCAAGCACGAGGGGGCTGTGACGGCACCGTCTTCCGGACTGCATTTCAGTCGTGAGCTGATGAAACGTCTGGAGATACGCGGCATCAACTTTTCCTATATTACCGTTCATTGCGGACTCGGTTGTTTCGATCCTATTGAGGTGGAAGACCTTACGAAACATAAGATGAGCTCTGAGCAGATAAAAGTGACAGCAGAAGCCTGCGATATAGTGAACAAGGCCAAGGCAGAAGGTCATCGCGTCTGTGCTGTTGGTGTGAGCACGATACGTGCCACCGAGTCGGCAGTAGGTACTGATGGCATGCTCAAGGAGTTCGACGGGTGGACCAATAGATTCATCTTCCCTCCCTATGAGTTCGGATTTGCTGATACGATGATTGCCAATTTCTACCACCCAGAGTCAACCATGATGATGGCAACGGCTGCCTTCGGTGGTTACGAACTGGTATACGAGGCTTACGAGAAGGCTGTTGCCAACGGCTATATGTTCGGCTGCTATGGTGACGCAATGCTGATACTCGATGACTAAGAAGGTCTTTTTGGGACTGGGTTCCAATCTGGGAGATAAGGAAACCAATATCCGGAAGGCCATTCAGCTGATAGGCGAGAGGGTAGGGCAGGTCATCCGCCAGTCCTCCCTCATCGAAACCAAACCCTGGGGCTTTGAGTCGGAGAACACGTTTCTCAATGGCGTCATCCTCTGTGAGACAACACTCACTCCCCGCCAGGTACTTAAGGCAACCCAGAAGATAGAACGCGACATGGGTCGCACCGTCAAGAGCGTGTCAGGCGGTTATGCCGACAGAATCATCGATATTGACATTCTGCTCTTCGATCATCTGACGGTTGACGAGCCTGATTTGAAGATACCGCATCCGCTGATGCACGAACGTGAATTTGTCATGGTTCCTCTCAATGAGATTTTATAATTAATTACTAATCTACAAAAACAATAACAAAGATGAAGAAACTATTCCTGACTATCGTAGCAGCATTGACAGTCAGTCTCGCTGCACAAGCTGACAACCCCTACAAGAAGTTTACAGAGAAGTTGCCGTTCGCCATGCCTGAGGTGAGCGCTCCCGTGATTCCCGACAATGAAGTCAAACTGACTGATTTCGGTGCTGTGGGCGATGGTATTGCACTCAATACCGAGGCTTTCCGTAAGGCTATTGATGCCCTGAGTCTGAGAGGCGGAGGCAAACTGGTTGTTCCGCAGGGTGTATGGCACACCGGTCCTATCGTTTTGAAGAGCAATATCGAACTCCACCTGAGGGCTGGTGCCGTTATCCTCTTTGCTGCAGATGAGAGCCTGTATCCCATCATCGAGACATCGTTTGAGGGATTGGATACGCGTCGTCTACAGTCGCCAATCTATGCCAATGGCGCTACCAATATTGCCATCACCGGTAAGGGCGTTATCGATGGCAACGGACAGTACTGGCGCCCCGTTAAGAAAGAGAAAGTAACCGCTAAACATTGGAAGTCATTGCTGGCCATCCCTGGCTCGCAGGAACTGAAACCCGGTTATTGGGTACCTTCTGCTGGTTACGCGCAGGGTGAGAAGGGTGCCAATATGAATGTGCCCAATGCTCAGACTCCTGAGGAGTGGAATGCTATCAAGCGTTTCTTGCGTCCTGTCATGATTTCTCTTGTCAAGTGCAAGAACGTCATGCTCAAGGGTGTCATCTTCCAGAACTCTCCTGCCTGGAACCTTCATCCGTTGATGTGCGAGAACGTGATCATCGACCAAGTGTTGGTGCGCAATCCCAGTTATGCTCAGAATGGCGATGCCCTCGACCTTGAGTCATGCAAGAACGCTCTTATCGTCAATTCCCGTTTCGATGCTGGTGACGATGGCATCTGTATCAAGAGCGGTAAGGATGCCGACGGACGTCGTCGTGGTATTCCCTGCGAGAATGTGGTTGTCGATGGCTGTACCGTCTTCGCTGGTCACGGCGGTTTCGTGGTAGGTTCTGAGATGAGCGGTGGCGTGAAGAACATCATGGTGGAGAACTGCCAGTTCCTGGGTACAGATGTCGGTCTGCGCTTCAAGTCAACGCGTGGGCGTGGCGGTATCGTTGAGAATATATATATTAATAAGGTGTCGATGACTGATATCAAGACCGATGCCATCACCTTCAATATGTATTATGGCGGTAAGTCGGTGGCTGAAATGCTGGAGGATGGTGACAATCCCGACAATACCACGAAGGCTCCTGTCACCGAGGAAACACCCATCTTCCGTAACATCGACATCAAGAACTGTGTTTGCAATGGTGCCGGACGTGCCATGGAGTTCAACGGACTGCCCGAGATGCCTATCGACGGTATCACCCTGCAGAACCTCACTATCCTTGCCAAGAAAGATGCCGTGTTCACCAATTGCAAGAATATCACGAAGAAGAACGTGAATATCACGTTACAGAAATAAAAGCCAATAAAAAAGCCTCGCAAATTTGCGAGGCTTCTTATTTTTTTCTTACTTACGCAGTCCGAGTGACTTAATCAGCTCACGATAGCGATTGATGTCTTTGTTGTAGAGATACTTCAGCAGTTTACGGCGTTTACCTACCAGCATGGTCAGTGAACGGGCAGTTCCGAAGTCCTTGTGGTTCTTCTTCAGGTGCTCAGTCAGGTGGCTGATGCGATAAGTGAACAGAGCTACCTGGCTCTCTACTGAACCGGTGTCGACACCAGTCTTACCATACTTCTCAAAGATCTCCTTCTTTTTTGCTTGATCTAAATACATAATTTTGATGAATTAAATTGTTAATAAATACATCCTTCTGATGCCTGCCGCCCTCATCACAGACGGGTCACATCGTCAAATGCGGGTGCAAAATTACTACATTTTTTCGAAATAACAAACTTTTCTCAGAAAAAAGTAGTACCTTTGCACCCAAATTCAATATAAGGAAAAGAAAATGCAGGATATCCGTAACATTGCGATTATCGCTCACGTAGACCACGGAAAGACAACACTCGTGGACAAGATGATGCTTGCAGGCAACCTGTTCCGTGAGGGACAGAACCTGTCGAGCCAGGTGCTGGATGCTAACGACCTTGAGCGCGAAAGAGGCATCACGATTCTTTCAAAGAATGTAAGTATTAATTGGAAAGGTACAAAGATCAATATCATCGATACCCCGGGACACTCTGATTTCGGAGGCGAGGTGGAGCGTGTGCTCAATATGGCTGACGGCTGTCTGTTGCTCGTCGATGCCTTTGAGGGTCCTATGCCCCAAACACGTTTTGTACTCCAGAAAGCCCTACAGATAGGACTCAAACCTATCGTTGTGGTCAATAAGGTTGACAAGCCCAACTGCCGTCCAGAGGAGGTCTATGAAATGGTGTTCGACCTCATGTTTGCACTCGATGCCACAGAGGAACAACTCGATTTCCCCGTAGTCTATGGCTCTGCCAAGAACGGATGGATGGGCGAGGATTATAATAAGCCTACAGACGATATTACCTACCTCTTGGATAAGATTGTCGAAGTCATCCCTGCTCCACAGCAGATAGAGGGAACGCCTCAGATGCTAATCACCTCGCTCGACTACTCCAGCTATACCGGACGTATTGCCGTAGGCCGTGTGCATCGCGGTTCACTGAAGGATGGTCAGCAGGTCACTATAGCCCATCGCGATGGTACTACCGAGAAGACCCGCATCAAGGAACTGCATACATTCGACGGTATGGGCCATGTGCGTACCGACAGTGTGGACTGCGGTGACATCTGTGCTGTTATCGGTTTGGAGAAATTCGAGATTGGCGATACGCTCTGCGATTTCGAACATCCAGAGCCCCTGCCGCCTATCGCTATTGACGAACCCACCATGTCGATGCTCTTCACCATCAACGATTCGCCCTTCTTCGGCAAGGAAGGTAAGTTCGTTACCAGCCGTCACATCAACGACCGTCTGGAAAAGGAACTGGAGAAAAACCTTGCCCTGCGTGTAGAACCCTTCGAGGACTCCACCGATCGATGGATAGTCTCTGGTCGTGGCGTGCTTCATCTCAGCGTGCTCATCGAGACCATGCGTCGTGAAGGCTACGAACTGCAGGTTGGACAGCCACAGGTTATCTACAAAGAGATTGACGGTGTGAAGTGCGAACCTATCGAGGAACTCACCATTAATGTCCCCGAGGAATTCTCTTCCAAGATGATTGATATGGTGACACGTCGTAAAGGCGAGATGACCTCTATGGAGTCACAGGGAGAGCGTACCAATATCGAGTTCAATATTCCCTCGCGCGGTATCATCGGACTGCGTACCAACGTGCTTACCGCTTCTCAGGGCGAAGCCATCATGGCCCACCGCTTCAAGGAGTATCAGCCCTATAAGGGTGATATCGAGCGTCGTGTCAACGGTTCTATGATAGCCCTTGAGACGGGCAATGCCTTTGCCTATGCCATCGATAAGCTGCAAGACCGTGGTAAGTTCTTTATTGACCCGGGTGAGGATGTCTATATGGGCCAGGTGGTCGGCGAACATGTTCACGACAACGACCTTGTCGTCAATGTCTGCAAGGCCAAGCAGCTCACCAACGTTCGTGCCAGCGGTACCGACGATAAGGCTCGCATCATTCCTAAGACCGTCATGTCGCTTGAGGAATGCCTTGAATACATCAAGGAAGACGAGTTGGTAGAAGTAACTCCTAAGTCGATGCGTATGCGCAAAATCATCCTCGACCACGATCAGCGCAAGAAGGCAAACAAACAATAAATAAAGAGAAAACCGAAGACGAACGAACGCCTTCGGTTTTTTCTTTTCTCCTTACAAAGATTCAACAAAGGATTTGGTAATCTGGAACGAATGTTCTGCAATGGTATTCCAGAAATCATGATACTGAGAGGCATCCGTGTCACGAAGAGGTATGTCGCTGATGACGCGGAAGGAGATGAAAGGCACCTTGTTGATGTAGCAAGTCTGGGCAATGGCACACGACTCCATATCTACGGCTTTTGCCTCAGGGAACTTCTCAATGATACTGCGCATCTTCTCTTTAGAGTCCACAAACCAGTCGCCGGTGACGATGAGACCGTCGTGAATTTTGATGCCTTCTATGTTCAGTGCCTTTGCCTTTTCCAATAGGTGCGGATCTGCCGCATAGCGGGCTGGCAATCCCTGTACTTGTCCATAGACGGTGGTGTCGTCAATGGCTCGTCCACAATAGACATCGTGGTAGGTCACTTCTCTGCTCACAATGACATCCTGTATGTTGATATCGTCGCCATTACCACCGGCGCATCCACTGGAGATGATGACGTCAGGGTGGAACTCGTTAATCATCCGTTGGGCACCAAGGGCAGCGTTCACCTTGCCGATGCCACACTTCTCTACGCGTACATTCTCGTTACAGAAGAGTTGCTGTAACTGGCGCAACTCTTTGTCCATTGCTACGATAATTCCTATCTTCATTGTTGTTTTTATTATTAATGGTGCAAAATTACGAATAAAAATCGTAACTTTGCACCCAAAATAAAGAAATTATGATGAAGAATCTGAAACTTTGGCTGCCAGACATTGTGGCAGTGGTATTATTTGCCGTTATTTCATTTGCATATTTCTTCCCTGCCGATATCGAGGGACGCATCCTCTATAGGCACGACTCCTCAGCTGGACGTGGGGCAGGACAGGAGGCTTCGGAATACCTTCAGCGTACGGGAGAGCGTACGCGTTGGACCAATGCCGTGTTTGGCGGTATGCCTACCTATCAGACGGCGCCGTCTTATGACAGTACTGATACGCTGGCGAAGGTGGAGAAGGCTTATCATCTGTGGTTGCCTGAGAATGTGTGGTATGTGTTTGCCTATCTGTTGGGCTTCTATATCCTGTTGCGCGCGTTTGATTTCCGTTGGTATCTGGCCACGCTGGGTGCTGTGGTATGGGCATTCAGTAGCTATTTCTTCATTATCATTGCTGCCGGTCATATATGGAAGGTGATAGCCTTGGCTTATCTGCCTCCGATGATAGCGGGTGTGGTGCTTGCCTTCAGGGGTAAGTACACATTGGGCTTGATAGTGACAGCGCTGTTCTCAGCATTGGAGGTGTTGGCCAACCACGTCCAGATGACGTATTACTACCTCTTTATTATTTTAGCGATGGTGATAGCATTTGTGTGGGAATGCCTCACCCCCGGCCCCTCTCCTTTAGGCGAAGGGAAAAAGGGCCTTCACCATGTGATGAAGGCATTGGGTGTTTGTTTAGTCGGTGCTACCATCGGTATCTGTATCAATATGTCGAACCTGTATCATACGTGGGAATATGGTAAGGAGTCGATGCGTGGTAAGAGTGAACTGGTGAAGGAGAATGCCTCCAATCAGACATCGAGTGGACTGGATCGCGATTATATCACGCAATGGAGCTATGGTCTCGACGAGACATGGACGCTGCTGGTGCCCAATACCAAGGGCGGAGCATCGGTTCCCCTTGTCCAAAACAAGACGGCGATGGAGCATGCCAACAACGACTATATCGGTATCTACGAGCAGATAGGACAGTACTGGGGTGACCAACCCATGACGGCAGGTCCCGTCTATGTGGGTGCCTTCGTGCTGATGCTCTTCGTACTGGGACTGTTCATCGTAAAGGGACCGCTGAAGTGGGCTTTGTTGGCTGTGACCATTCTCTCCATCCTGTTGTCATGGGGCCGTAACTTCATGCCGTTTACCGACCTCTTCCTCGATTATGTGCCGATGTATGCCAAGTTCCGCACGGTGGCCTCTATCCTTGTGATAGCCGAGTTTACCATCCCCCTGTTGGCTATGCTGGCACTGAAAAAGATTGTCGATGAGCCAGAGGTGATGAGAAAGAAATTGAAGTATGTTCTTATCGCCTTTGGATTGACGGGCGGCATTGCCTTGCTTTTCGCTCTGATGCCGAAGCTGTTCTTCTCCAGCTTTATCAGTCAAAGCGAGATGCAGGCCATGAGTCAGATACCTGCCGAACAGCTGACACCGCTGTTGCAGAACCTGACGGAGATGCGAGTGGCTATGTTTACAGCCGACTGCTGGCGTTCGTTCTGGATTATCACGATTGGCACGGTATGCCTGTTGCTGTACAGATACAATAAGATGCGTGCTGAACTGATGGTTGGTCTGCTGACCGTGCTTTGTCTGGTGGATATGTGGCAAATCAACAAACGCTATCTGAACGATAGTATGTTTGTGCCAAAGTCCGTCAGGGAGGAGCCTGTTCAGAAATCTACTGCTATCGACCATATCCTTCAGGACAAGACACTCGACTTCCGAGTGCTGAATCTGGCAACGAATACGTTTAACGAGAACGAGACCAGTTTCTACCTGAAGAGCATTGGTGGCTATCATGCTGCTAAGTTACGCCGTTATCAGGAACTCATCAATGCCTATATCTCGAAGGAGATGGAACGTACGTTCAGTGCCATTGCTGAGGCCCAGGGCGACATGACGCTGGTGAAGGGCGACTCCGTATGTCCGGTACTGAACATGCTCAACACCAAATACTTCATCCTGCCGCTGCAAGGCGGTCAGACGGTGCCTGTCGAGAATCCTTACACGTATGGTAACGCTTGGCTGGTGGATAAGGTGACCTACGTCGATAATGCCAACCAGGAGCTGGACAGGATTGGACAGATCAATCTGCGCCATGAGGCTGTGGCAGACAAGAAGTTTAAAGAACAGTTGGGCGAGAGCATCCTGCAGGATACCCTAAGCGTGGTGCGTATCAAGAGCTACGAACCCAACCAAGTGTCCTACGAGGTGGAATCAAGCAAGGGTGGCGTCATTGTATTCTCTGAGATATACTATCCTGGATGGACTGCTACGGTTGACGGTGTAGAGCAGGAACTCGGACGTGTTGACTACGTATTGCGTGCCCTTCAGGTGAAACCCGGTAAGCACGAAATCGTGCTGAGTTTCTTCCCCAAGACGATTACCCGTACGGAGACTATTGCCTATATAGCACTGGTTATCCTGCTGTTGCTGATAGTGGCAATTGTGGCACGGGAAGTGAGAGCGGCAAGAACTAAAAAGTAAATAAGGTGGAGTTTAGGACGATAGTGGATATCCCTGTGATGGGATTGGAAATAAGACCCTGCGAGGAGTTGCTCTTCGTGGGTTCTTGTTTTGCCGATGCTATCGGACAGCGGTTTCGCGACGAGGGATTCCCTGTCACCGTCAATCCCTTCGGCACGATGTATAATCCTGCCAGTGTGCTGCATACTATCGAACGTTACGAGGGTTGCCCGCGTGTTGTCTTCATCACGCTTGGTACGAATCATGTCTATCGGTTGAAGGCGACGGACGAGATAGTGGATAACTGCGAGAAGCGTCCTGCCGCCCTGTTTCAGGAAGAGGAACTCACCGTCGAACAGTGTGCCGGCTATCTGCGTCAAGCCGTTGATGTGTTGAGGAAACGTCGTGAGGATGTACAGGTGGTGCTCACTGTCAGCCCCATCCGTTATCGGAAATACGGCTACCATGAGAGCCAGCTGTCGAAGGCCACTCTTCTATTAGCCGTCTCAGCCCTCTTGCATCAGCCTTCAAACATCTATTACTTCCCCTCCTACGAAATTCTGATGGACGAATTGCGTGACTATCGCTTCTATGCTGCCGATATGCTGCACCCCTCTGAACAGGCCGTCAGCTATATCTGGGAACGATTGGTGAATAGCTGTTTCTCAGCTGAGGCAAAGACTTTTTTGGCAGAGTGGCACCCTATCAAGCAGGCTTTGTCACACAAGCCCTTCAACCCTGAGTCGCCTGAATATAAGGACTTCATGGATAAAACTATGTTAAAATTATCTGAATTACGGAAAAAATACACTACTTTCGCACTATGATTTACACGATTGAGAAAATTACGACGCTTATCGGCGCTCGTCGCATCGGACATACCGATGCCAAAATAGGTTGGCTGCTGACTGACAGCCGTTCTTTGTGTTTCCCCGAAGAGACATTGTTTTTCGCCCTCCGTTCACAGCGGAACGACGGACACCGTTATATTGAAGACCTCTATCGGCGTGGAGTTCGTAACTTCGTGGTTTCCATGTCCCCTAAGTTAGGGGACGAAAGGGGTTTGAACAAGGCCTTTTCAGATCCCCAACCCTCTAATTTAGAGGGTTTGTACAAAGATGCTAATTTCCTCGTTGTCCCCTCACCTCTGGAGGCATTGCAGCGTCTCGCAGAGCGTCATCGCGACGAGTTTGATATCCCTGTGGTGGGTATCACCGGTTCCAACGGAAAGACGATGGTGAAGGAGTGGCTTTACCAGATACTGGCTCCTCAGATGGTGGTGACTCGTTCGCCCCGCAGCTATAACTCGCAGATTGGTGTACCCCTCTCCGTGTGGTTGCTGAACGAGCAGACGCAGGTGGGCGTTTTCGAGGCAGGTATCAGTGAACCGGGGGAGATGCAGTCATTGCATGATATCATACAGCCCACCATTGGCGTGCTGACCTCATTAGGCAGTGCCCATCAGCGCAATTTCCGCTCGATGGACGAGAAATGCATGGAGAAGTTACAGCTGTTTCATGGTGCCAAGGTGATTGCCTATAACAGCGACGACGATACCATCAGCCGTTGCATCCGCCGTTCGGGCTATCAGGGCGAGAAGATAGGGTGGAGCCGCGAGAATCAGTCGGCACCGCTGTTTATCGCAGGTATCTCTAGTGGTACTGGTAATACTGATGGGACAAGTTTATCAAGTATTTCCTATATTTACAAAGGGGTTCGTGGGGAGTATCATCTGCCTTTCATTGATGAGGCTTCCATCGAGTGTTCCTTCGCCTGTGCAGCTATCGCCCTTTATCTGGGTGTCAGTGCTGCCGACCTTGACGCACGGATGGCTCAGTTGGAGCCTGTCGCCATGCGACTGGAGGTGAAAGAAGGACGCCGTGGGTGTACACTCATCAACGACTCGTATAATTCCGACGTCAATTCTCTGGATATAGCCCTCGATTTCATGAATCGACGCCCCGATACCCAAGGACGTCGCCGCACATTGATACTGAGTGACATCCAGCAGATGGGAATGGATAAGTCGGAACTCTATCGCGAAGTGAGCAACCTTTGCAAGAAGCGAGGCATCGACCGGCTGATAGGTATAGGAACGTCTATCCAGACGCATGGTGATGTAATCGACATAGCCGACAAAATATTTTTCCCTGGTGTGGAACAATTTGTGACCAGCGATGCTTTCCGTAGCCTGCACGATGAGGTTATCCTGCTGAAGGGTGCCCGTGTGTTTGGCTTCGACCATCTCACGGAGCTCCTGGAACAGAAAGTGCATGAGACGATATTGGAAGTCAACCTGAATGCCGTGGTCGATAACCTGAACTTCTACCGCTCGTTCCTCAAGCCAGAGACGAAACTCGTCTGCATGGTGAAGGCTGATGCCTATGGAGCCGGTGCTGTCGAGGTGGCAAAGACGCTACAGGACCATCGTGTCGATTATCTCGCTGTCGCTGTGGCTGACGAGGGTGTGACATTGCGCCGCAATGGTATCACACAGAATATCATGATTATGAATCCGGAAATGACGGCCTTCAAGACCATGTTCGACTACGACCTGGAACCGGAGGTGTATAACTTCCGACTGATGGATGCCCTGATACGTGCTGCCGAGAAAGAAGGCATCACGGGGTGGCCGGTTCATATCAAACTCGACACCGGTATGCACCGTTTGGGTTTCGATCCCGAGAAAGACCTTGACGAGGTCATCGACCGTCTGAAACACCAGAATGCCATTATCCCCCGTTCGGTATTCTCACACTTCGTAGGTTCCGATAGCGACGACTTTGACAATTTCTCAGCCATGCAGTTTGAGAAATTCGACAAAGGCAGCAAGAAACTGCAAGCCGCCTTCTCACATAAGATTCTGCGCCACATGGACAACTCTGCCGCCATCGAGCATTTCCCTGAGCGACAGATGGATATGTGCAGACTGGGCTTAGGTCTCTATGGTGTTGACCCACGTGACAACCGCATGCTGCATACTGTATCGACACTAAAGACCACCATACTCCAGTTGCGCCATGTGCCAAAGGAGGAAACGGTAGGCTATAGCCGTAAGGGCATTCTGACCCGCGACAGTGTTATTGCAGCCATTCCTATCGGTTATGCCGACGGACTGAACCGCCATTTAGGACGTGGCAAGTGCTATTGCCTGGTGAACGGACAGAAAGCTCCTTACGTGGGAAATATCTGCATGGATGTCGCCATGATAGACGTGACGGATATCGATTGTAAGGAGGGCGACAGTGTCGAAATCTTCGGCGAGCATCTGCCCATCACCGTCCTCTCCGATGTCCTCGACACCATCCCCTACGAGGTCATGACCAGTGTCAGCAACCGAGTGAAGAAAGTGTATTACCAGGATTAAAAAACTAAAAAGGTATGCACCCTGCACCCCTTTTGCGTTCAATCCCAGTGGGAATGGGCGTTTTGGTGGGGTGCATACCTTCCAAAAGGTGTGCACCCTCCTTACACCCCTTTCCGTTGAAGATAATAGCCCCGAAGCCCTTTGACAACACGGCGTTTCCACTGTAGATGCTTAATCGACATACCAAGGGTTGAAAGGTTAGGAAGGTCCTTTGATTTCAGATGTTTCGATAGTTCCTGCTGTATGTCGCTGACCTGCCAGAAGTTTTCTTTACGGTGCTGGTTGGTAGGGCTGAAGAGGTTTTGCAGAATCGTTTCGAGCGACGATTCCTGCTGATAGCGACTGTTATGGCGTTGAATGCGGGCCTCGTCGTCGCTGGTAAACCAATAGAGGCAGTTGGACTGATGCAATTCTCTGACTGCCTGCGCGAACATCTGCTTATATGGAATGCGCCCTTTCATGTTGACAGGACCTGTTACCTCTACACACAGATAGCGTCGGCTGCCGTCGCCTGAGGGCAGTGGGGTGGGGTCGTTCGTTGTGGCGATGAACGAGCAGAGCCGGGGAGTCATGGTGTACTGGTCGGACCGCATCTTCCTGACCTGTACGTCCTTTTCTGTGAGGATTCGTTTGATCTTTGCCTGTTCCCGGTCAGTTTTGGCATTGTATTCGTCAATACATACCAGCCACATGCGTCCCAATACTCGTTCCACCTGTTCAGCATTGTCCATCTTGATATCGTCCATGTAGTATTCGCGCATGGAGGGAGGCAGTATGTTTTTGCAAAACGTCGATTTCATGATACCCTGTCCGCCTATGAGCATGGGCACCATCGAGTTGCCGTGGTCTCGGTTCATGTCAAGCGCCTGAGCTACCATTGCCAGAAACCAGCGATGGAAATACTTGGGCCAGTCCTCGTAATCGGTAGGCAGTCTGCGGGCAAACTCCTCGATATAGTCGCGCTTGCCGTCCCACTCTCCGCACCCTGCCAGGAATTCATGAACAGGGTTGTAATCTGTGATGTGTGCCGACTCGATGTATGTCTGAATGTCTCTCATCCAACTCTCGCCGCCTTCTTTCATCTCTTCCACCGCAATACTTTTCAGTTCTCTGTCAGTCAAGGGTTCCCAAGGTTTGAAGAGAAGGTCGTTCTTACGGAATTCAGTCACCTGTTTCACCACATTGAAGCGCAGTTGGTAACGGCGATTAAGAAAGTTCTCAATGCTTCGCATGATACGCTCTTTCTCGTTCATCTGTGAAAGCGCGCGTCCCTCATAGGGTTGTTTATAGGCATTGCGGAATATCTTGCGAATCAAGTCATCCGACACGTCGCGAAAGCGAAACCGTCCCTGGGTGCGTTTCACGCAGCCCTCTTCGCCCAGGCGAGCCTTGGCACAGTAGTCTGCCAGCAGCTGAACACAGCGCTCACTGTCGTCAGCCTCTTCGTCGATGGCTTTCGACAGACAGGCCTGATATTCCATCTGCAGACGCTCCCGTTCATTGTATTCCGGATACCATACTACCTCGCCTCCGTCTTCCACCTGAGTTCCCTTATAGGCTTTCAGCACATCGCCGCTCTCTCGGATAACGGGCAGTTGCTGTGCCTCAGGGTTGTAATACAGCTGGGCGTCGTAACTCATGCGGCATCCTTCATGTGGTGTCAGTTCGTCCACGTAGAAATTGCAGCCCGTCAGTGCATTGTAGAGCCTATAGGCACTTTCGCGGGCATCGTTCAGAAAGTTCATGTCGATGTCGTTGCTTTCGTTACCGACTTTCACTATTACTTTCAGTGTCACTCCGCTGCTGCCTGCAAAGGCCAGCATCGTGTAGGGCACTTGGCTTACCTTGTGGCGCATGTCCATCACCTGCCGTTGCCCCTCAGGACATGCAATGTTCAATAACAGCAGTCCTGTTGTTGTCTTGGGGTTGTCAAGTCCACCCCGTCCGAAGGTCGCTGTGAAGATGAGGTATGGCAAAAGATTTGTTGCTTCCAAGTGATAGCGCGGCATACCCTCCTGCATAGCCAGTCTCGAGGCCATCGCATTGTGTGCAATTAAGTCTGCCGCTTTCTTTGTCTCTTCCGAGCGCATCCGTGCCACCACCAAGTCTAAATCAGTTGTGACAGGTGTTTGGAATTCGCCCAGTTTTGTTCTAATTTTCGTGATTTTCATCTGTTCTTTATGTTTTTCTAAATGACATGCAAAGATACGAAAAAAATTACAATTCATTCCTTTTAATGAATAAGAATGTATTTGAATATTGCTAAGTCATAAATCGCATAGGACTACCTTTTTCCTATGCGATTTTACGAGGATGTAATAGAAACTTGTTTTTACTTAAAGACTTCTTCAATATATTCGAGCATTTCTATGTTATGGTGTATGTAGTGCCGCAGGCTTTGACCTCCCTTAAAACCAAATTTCGCCAATTCTGTCGCAGACAGGTTACTGCCATCAGATTCCGCTAGAAGGCGAAGTCTGAATGTTGGATGTTCTGGAGCCTTTCCTATCCAATACTCTCCATCTTCTCGATGGTTAACAGCTGCTTCTACAAAAGTCTTGAATCTTACAGCCCCATCGACATATAGAAAGACAATGTCACCTATCTCGAATGGATAGCTTTTCTGTACCCAACTAACAAATCCTTCTTTGTGTAAACATTCTGTATGACGGCATATCTTAGGATTGCCCAATACCAACCATTTGTTGTTCCTCGTAAATTCCTTCATAACTCTTGCTATTCATTGGCCTATTTCTCCATATATTCTATGATGTCGTCAATGGTCGCTTTGTAGAGTCTTCCAAAATCTGACGATGTACTATAGGGCTTTCTCACTTTGAAGCATTTCTGCCCCAAGACCTTATCGTAAGACAAATTATATGCCACCCCAATTGCCGTAAAGTCAAATGTATCACCTTTCTTCCCGTTTTTCAATGCATCGGAAAAATCATGCAAATTCCTCATCATGTCTTCCTTGTTTCCAAGAAAGAACACGATACATTCATGAAGCCTTGAGTTGTTTCTGAGAGTAACTGAATATACAGCAACCGAATCTGTGTTTGTCTTGTTTAAAACAACCGAACCGTTAGTGAATGATTTTACTTTCTCAATGTTTGCTGTCTTTTTCAGTTGGGCATGAGAATTCAATGCAGGCACAATAGCCAGCACGATGGCTAATAAAAAAAGTTTTATTAATCTCATAATATTTGCTTTTTAAAATTTCGTCGGCAAAGATACAAAGAATATTTGAAATTCAAATCGCTTTGCCTTTATTTTATATTTTGGGGGAGAAGTCAGTGCCGCCTCTGCGACGTACAGGGGATAAGATAGCACAACAGCTCGGAGAGAAACGCATGAGTGGAAGCAAGGTTCTTTGACGAGCAAAGCGGCAAAGCCGAGCGGTGTTTTCGTAATCCGAAAACTACCTTGCTCCACACTCCAAAGGGTCGCATGGAGGGGAATCCGCTCCCAATGGTCGCAGATTCTACAGTCTGGTTACTGGCGTAAGACAACAATGATAACAATGTAAACAAAGAAAACAATGACAACATCAACCAAACCAACAGAGATGAGAGGACGTGGGAACAAGGGAGGTAGACAGACGCTGCCCCAAGCCCGCAGACTATCGAAGTCTGTCACCGCCAAATTATCGTATTTCCTTCTGTCCTAAATGGCGATTATTGCCACAATGGTTCCTGCTCCCAGTTCTGCGGGAAACCAAGGGCGCCCGCATGAACACTCGGGAATTTGGAGAAGAGCAGCTGCAAGTCATGCGTCAGCGTATTCTGAGGGTCTATGACGTTCAGCCAATAGCGAATGATGGCAAGTACGAAATAGACACGCTGTGTACCTGTTGCAGGCTGCGCAATAAAGGTTCCATGAGGATGACGTGGCATCAGTGGACGAACGCCAAGTGTGCGGTTCCACAGACGCGCATGGTGAGCACAAATGTTACGTACATAGACCAGAGTATGAAGCCACGAGGCAAACACCGTATCGCTTACACCAAAAACAGCCGCCACTTCGCGCTTGGAAATACCTGGCTTCAAATACTGATAGAGTATAGACATTGTACCAAACGATGTCACTTCGAGCGTCATCCAGCTTGGTGGCAAGGGGTCACTGTATTTCCGCTTGAAGGCCCGTACAAATTGCTCGTCACTGCGATGGTATTCATCAGCGATGCTTTGAAGCGTTTTGGCGTGTTGCGCGGTATTGTTAAATAGTGATGCATCAGCGAACCACGTGCCGCCTTTAGCCATCGACATCACATAAGCCATCTGCGTACGCACTGCCACCTCAATCCGTCCGATATTTCGAAATACAAGTTCGCGCAAACGACTATCAAACTCATAGAGGCTAACGGCCTGTTCAAATGTGGCACCTGGCTTGAAAGTGTGGTTTACACGATCGGCTAACAACGGATACCAATAACCGCTCATGCGATAGTAGCTCACACGATGCAGCCATGCTTCAGCAGCCGCCTCGTCTGCGAAGGTCATACCACGCTGTTTCAGGATGCCAATCTGATTGGCAAAAGTCTGGATCTGTTTGGGATAGGGAACCTTGGGCATAATTCTATCAAATGAAAAGGCTCACCCTGAGCGCGCTGATCTGACGAGAAGCGGGGTGAGCTTGTTGAGTGCAAAGATACGAATAATTTCCGAACTACCAAAGAAATCATTGAATTATTTGCATGTTTTAAGGAAAATCCATACTTTTGGAGCGGCAAGAGAATCATTCTATATCCAAGGCTGCATTGGCTAAGGCACTTGGAAGAAGTGGGCGTCAGGTGAGAAAGGCTATCGATGTCTTGCGTGATAAAAGGATACGTCGCAAGGGTGGTGACAAAGGTGAATGGGATAATTTAGGATAGAAGAAAACTTGAACAGTGACACTAGGGACAGATACTGTCACGCATCTGAGGAGATAGGTACGGCTGCATAATTCCACAAGAAGAATCTGGCCGCTCTCAAACGTTCAGTCTTCTTTGATTTGTTCAGATACTCCCTTCGAGTTGTTCAGATAGTCCCTTTGAGTTGTTCAGATAGGGTCTATAGGGGGTTGGAAGCCGTCTGCGCAGGGATTGGGAGCTATCTTAGCAGGGGTTGGAAGGCAGGGTGACGATCGTTTGCGTACGCCCAAACGATCGTTCGCGCCTGCCCAAACGATTGTTTGCCTATACGCAAACGATTGTTCGACTATACGCAAATTGAAATCAAAATGTTGATAGTGGGGTGTAAGGGGGGTGCACACTTTTTGGAGGGTGTGCACCCCACTCAAACGCCTATTCCCATTGGGATTGAAAGCAAAAGGGGTGCAGGGTGCAGGGTTTTTGTTTTTATATCTCTGTATAAATGTGCTCTTTGCCCCGTTTGGTCAATAGCAGCTTAGGGGTGTCGCCCTTTGTCCATTCGTTGAGCAGTTTGCGGGCGGAATAGCGGGAAAGTCCGGTGTAGCTTGAGAACATCCCTGCAGTGATGTAGCCGCTGTGCTTGGCGAGGCATTCGTGCATCTGTTGTTCCAGCTTCTCACGGTCAGCCAAGATATCTAATGTGTTGGGAAGTTTGTAGCGTCGGAAGCCGTCAAGCCATCTGTCAACCTCTCTGTTCCATCGTTTTCCTGGATTATATTCCACTCCGTCGAATCTCACGTCACGATCGGTCACCTCGTCTGGGTCGGTGATTTGACGGACGAGTGACAGGTTGGGGGCAAATGTTCCGATAGGCGTCTCGATGCGATAGCCCTCTGCCAGATAGAATCCGACAGCCCTCAAGAAAATGTCGAAGGCTCTTCTCAACTCGCCATAGCGGCTGGAATAATACTTCTCGCATCGTTCTTCGAGTTCTTCGAAAGTGAGTTTGCGTCCACTCATGGGACGAACATATACCAGATTCTTTCCGTCGGCACCTTTTGCTGGGGTAGGGTGCACCTCATACCACATTCCTTTATTCTTTCTTGGCATTGCTGTATCATTTTTTTCTAAATCAGATGCAAAGGTAACTAAAAAAAATCAGCAAATAATAGTTCGTTTGCTGATTTTTTTGTAACTTTGCCATTAAAAATGGCGAACTTACTCTGTCTCGGCAAAAAAATGAATAAATTCTTTTGTTTTGCTCTCGACTTTTCGTAACTTTGCACACGAATATACTAAAACAACAAAAAATAGCTATTTTAAAAAACTACAATGGAACAAGTCTTTAGTTACATTATTAGTCTTGGTGCCAGCGTGATGATGCCTATTCTGTTTACCATCATCGGACTGTGTATCGGAATGAAATTCGGAAAGTCCTTGAAGTCGGGACTCTATGTGGGTGTCGGTTTTGTGGGACTCGGTATCGTAACGGCACTGCTGACTACGAATTTCGGATCACCGCTGAGTGAAATATCCAAGCTCTACGACCTGCAGCTCGGTGTCTTCGACATGGGATGGCCTGCTGCTGCCGCCGTTGCCTATAATACGGCAGTCGGGGCATTGATTATCCCGATCTGTCTGGGTGTTAATTTCCTGTTGCTCATCACGGGCTGCACCCGTACGGTGAATATCGACCTGTGGAACTACTGGCACTTTGCCTTCATCGGTGCTGTTGCTTACTTCGTGATGGGCGAGAGTCTGGCATGGGGTTATTTTGCTGCCATTGTCTGCTATATTATCACATTGGTGATGGCCGATCTGACTGCCGATAAGTTTCAGAGTTATTACGAGGATATGGAGGGTATCTCTATCCCTCAGCCGTTCTGCCAGAGCTTTACGGCTTTCGCTATTGGCATCAACTGGTTGTTAGACCGCATCCCCGGTTTCTCGAAGCTCGACATTGATGCCGAGGGACTGAAGAAGAAGTTCGGTGTGCTGGGCGAGCCTATTGTACTGGGTGTCATTGTGGGTGCGCTGATTGGTGCTGTGGCACAGTTGGACATCAAGAAGGTATTGTTCCTGGGTGTGACGATGGGAGCCGTGATGGAGCTGATTCCGCGTATTACGAAACTTTTTATCGACGGACTGAAACCTATTGCTGAGAAGACGCAGGAGGTGGTGCAGAAGAAGTGGAAGGGCAAGAAAGTATATATAGGTATGTCGCCTGCTTTGGTAATCGGACATCCTACCACCCTCGTGGCTTCGTTGATACTGATTCCGCTGGCACTGCTGATGGCGGTAGTACTGCCTGGCAATGAATTTCTGCCTTTGGCATCACTGGCAGGTATGTTCTATGTATTCGTG
Organism: uncultured Prevotellaceae bacterium; assembly: GCA_900316645.1. Lineage (GTDB taxonomy): Bacteria > Bacteroidota > Bacteroidia > Bacteroidales > Bacteroidaceae > Prevotella. Next base: position 47,232 of record ONDP01000004.1, on the reverse strand, counting down.
ATGGTGTTGCCCTATACAAAGGGTAATGTGGTGAAGACGCTGATTATCGGTATCGTTGCAGTGGGTATCGGCTTGTGGTTCGTAACCGATATGGCTCCCGCCTTTACACAGGCTGCCCAGACGGTTTATGCCCAAACGCAGGATCCGGCAGCCAAGATTCCTGAGGGATTCCAGGCTGGTGCTCTCGATTTTGCATCATCGCTCTTCGGTTGGGTCATCTATAAGTGCGTGAACAACCTGCAGTGGATAGGTGCCAGCATTCTGACCCTCGTTACGTTGGGCATGGTTGTTTGGAACCGTATGCGAATTGCGAAGGAAGAGAGAGGGGAAGAAGTGAGAAGTGAAAAGTGAAAAGTGAGAAGTGAAAAGTGAGAAGTGAAAAGTGAGAAGTGAAAAGTGAAAAGTGAGAAGTGAAAAATTAAAATATATAACAATGAAAAAGATTTTTTTGACATTTATGCTTATGGGAACAATGACTGCTGCTTTTGGACAACAGAAAGTGAACTTCCAAACAGCCTGCCATCCAGAGGATGTTAAGCACTACGACACGAAGACGCTGCGCGAGCGTTTCGTGATGGAAAAAGTGATGGTTGCCGACGAGATTAATCTGACGTATTCGCACTACGACCGTTTTATCTTCGGTGGTGCCATGCCTGTTAACAAGACCTTGAAACTGGAGAATTTCCAGGAGCTGGGACTGGATGTCGACCCAGGCATCAAGGAGAAATATTTCCTCTATAACCGCGAAATCGGTATTGTGAACTGTGGTCTGGGCGACGGTGTCGTTATCGTTGACGGTAAGGAGTATGCACTGTCACCGAAAGAAGCCCTCTACATCGGTCGCGGACACATAGGCAAGGACAAGGATGTGAACAAGGAAGTGCTGTTCCGTTCGAAGGATGCAAAGAATCCAGCTAAGTTCTATCTGAACTCAGCCACCGCCCATCAGCACTATAAGACACAATGGATTACCCTCGACGGACGTAAGGGTTCGCTGAAGGCTGCCGTATGGGGTCCGGTAGGTTCGCTGGAGGAGTGCAACAACCGCACCGTCTATAAGCTGATTGTCAATGACGTTTTGGAGGAAGGCCCCTGCCAGTTGCAGCTTGGTCTGACACAGCTGAATCCGGGCGCTGCATGGAACACCATGCCTCCTCATACTCATGGTCGTCGCATTGAGGCATATTACTATTTCAACCTGCCTCAGGAGCAGACCATTGCCCACATCATGGGTGAGCCTCAGGAGAGCCGTGTGGTATGGCTGCACAACGAGCAGGCCATCATGTCGCCGGAGTGGAGCATGCATGCCGCTGCAGGTACCTATTACTATACCTTCATCTGGGGCATGGCTGGTGAGAACCTCTATTATAACGACAAGGACAACATCCCCGTCATTGACATCAAATAGTAAATCGTAAATCAATAAATAATATGGCTCCTGTACAAACTACTAAAATGTCCAACTTCCGTTGGGTAATCTGTGCGCTGCTGTTTCTGGCAACGACAGTCAACTACATGGACCGTCAGGTCCTGTCACTGACATGGAAAGACTTTATCGCTGTTGATTTCCACTGGTCGGATGCCGACTATGGTACAATTACCGGTTTCTTCTCCCTGTTCTATGCTATTGCCAACCTCTTTGCTGGTAAGTTCATCGACTGGATGGGCACCAAGAAAGGCTATCTGATTGCTATCTTCGTATGGTCAACAGGTGCCGTGCTGCATGCCGGTTGCGGATGGGCAGCAATGGTTATTGAGGGTTACGACTCTATCGAGGCACTGCGACTGGTGCAGGCCGGCAGTGATGCAGCTGTAGCTATTGCTACTATCTCTGTTTGGCTGTTCCTCAGTTGCCGTCTGATACTGGCTGTCGGTGAGGCAGGCAACTTCCCTGCTGCTATCAAGGCTACGGCAGAGTATTTCCCTGCCAAGGACCGTGCATTCTCAACTTCCATCTTCAACAGCGGTGCTTCCGTAGGTGCACTGGCTGCCCCTGCCACCATCCCTCTGCTGGCTCGTGCCTGGGGTTGGGAAATGGCATTCATCATCATCGGTGTGCTGGGTTATGTTTGGATGGGCTTGTGGATGTGGCTCTATGAGAAGCCCCGTCATAACAAGCGCGTCAACCAGGCTGAGCTCAACTATATCGAACAGGATAATGACATTGCCGATGTGCAGAATCGTGAGATACAGAAGGAAGAGAAGGCTATTCCGTTCATTCAGTGTTTCAGCTACAAGCAGACATGGGCTTTCCTCGTTGGTAAGTTCATGACCGACGGTGTGTGGTGGTTCTTCCTGTTCTGGGCACCTGCCTACTTCAGTGACCAGTATGGCTATACGTCCGACTCTGCTATGGGTATCGCCCTGATATTCACCCTTTACTTCATTGTGACGGTGCTCTCTATCGGTGGCGGCTATCTGCCTAAGTACTTTGTGGAGAAGCGTGGCATGAATCCCTATCTGGGTCGTATGCGTGCCATGTTGATTTTCGCCTGCTTCCCCGTATTGGGCCTGCTGGCTCAGCCCTTAGGCTCCTACAGCGCATGGTGGCCCGCTATCCTGATTGGTCTGCTGGGCGCAGGACATCAGGCATGGTCAGCCAACCTGTTCTCTACCATTGGTGACATGTTCCCCAAATCCACTATCGGTACCATCGTAGGTCTGGGCACCATGGCAGGCGGTTTCGGTTCAATGGCAATCAATATGGGCTCCGGTGAGTTCTTTACATGGGCAGCCGGACAGGGCAGCGCCTTCCAGTTCTTCGGCTTCGAGGGCAAACCTGCTGCCTACATGGTTGTGTTCTGCATCTGTGCAGTGGCTTACCTCATCGGCTGGTGCATCATGAAGGCCTTAGTACCTAAGTACAAGCCCATTATCGTAGAGTAAATCCTATCGTGAAATAGAGAAGGGTCTGGGCAGGAAAAGCTCAGGCTCTTTTTTAGTGTCTATCTCTTGATATACATTATTTATTATTAATAGGAATGAAAATTTTCGTGGAAACATGATTTAGTGTGCAGGCTTTTTTGTAATTTTGCATCGTTGTTGAAAGAATCATTATATAACGTTATATTTTTATGGCAGATACAAAGAAAATTAAGACAGCGCTCATCTCCGTATTTCATAAGGATGGGCTGGAAGAGTTGTTGAAGAAGCTGAATGACGAGGGCGTGAAGTTCTTGTCAACAGGTGGAACACAGACTTTCATTGAGAGTCTCGGTTACGAATGCGAGAAGGTGGAGAATGTTACCACTTATCCGTCAATTCTGGGCGGACGCGTTAAGACTTTGCATCCGAAGGTGTTCGGAGGTATTCTGGGTCGCCGTGAGAACGAGGGCGATCGTGAGCAGATGGCTCAGTATGAGATTCCTGAGATTGACTTGGTGATTGTCGATCTCTATCCCTTCGAGCAGACAGTGGCCAGCGGAGCCTCAGAGGATGATATCATCGAGAAGATTGACATCGGCGGTATCTCACTGATCCGTGCAGGAGCCAAGAATTTCAATGATGTAGTGATTGTACCTTCAAAGGCAGAGTATAGCATGTTGCTGGATATTCTGAACAAGCAGGGTGCAGAGACTACCAAGGCTCAGCGTCGTGAGTTCGCTACTCGTGCCTTTGGTGTCAGCTCTCACTATGATACCGCTATTCATACCTGGTTTGCTAAGTAATGTTTAGAGTTTAGAGTTTAAAGTTTAGAGTTTAGAGAAGATATGGGATTTTTTAGTTTTGTCCAAGAGTTAGCAATGGACTTGGGAACGGCCAATACAATCATAATCAGCGATGACAAGATTGTAGTGGACGAGCCATCGGTAGTAGCCCTTGACCGCCGTACTGACAAGATGATAGCAGTAGGTAACGAGGCCAAGATGATGTATGAGAAGACACATGATAACATCCGTACCATCCGTCCCCTTCGTGACGGTGTAATCGCCGACTTCTCTGCCTGTGAGCAGATGATGCGTGGACTCATTAAGATGGTGCATACGGGCAGTCGCCTGTTCTCGCCTTCACTGCGTATGGTGATTGGTGTCCCCTCAGGTTCTACTGAGGTGGAGTTGCGTGCTGTACGCGACTCAGCAGAACATGCAGACGGACGTGATGTCTATCTGATTTTCGAACCCATGGCAGCTGCTATCGGTATCGGTATCGACGTAGAGGCTCCAGAGGGTAATATGATTGTGGATATCGGTGGCGGTTCGACGGAGATTGCCGTTATCTCGCTGGGCGGTATCGTCAGCAACAACTCTATCCGTACAGCCGGTGACGACCTGACAGCCGATATTCAGGAATATATGGCCCGTCAGCACAATGTGAAGGTCAGCGAGCGTATGGCTGAGCGTATCAAGATACATGTAGGTTCGGCACTGACCGATCTGGGCGACGAGGCTCCTGAGGATTATGTAGTACACGGTCCTAACCGTATTACTGCGCTGCCGATGGAGGTGCCTGTATGCTATCAGGAGATAGCTCACTGTATTGACAAGACGGTGGCAAAGATTGAGAACGCCGTGCTCTCTGCTTTGGAGAACACTCCTCCCGAGTTGTATGCTGACATCGTGAAGAACGGTATTTGGCTGACGGGTGGCGGCGCCTTGCTGCGTGGACTCGACAAGCGTCTGACCGACAAGATCAATATCCAGTTCCATATTGCCGAGGATCCATTGCATTCTGTGGCAAAGGGTGCCGGTGTGGCCTTGAAGAATGTTGACCGTTTCTCATTCTTGATGAGATAAGTTTAGAAGATGCAGAACCTGCTGGAGTTCCTACAGAAATACCATCACTGGTTTCTCTTCGTTGTACTGGAGGTGATAAGCCTGATAATGCTGTTCAGCTATAACAGCTATCATAACAGCGTCTGGCTTTCGACTGCTAATGCAGCAGTGGGTACAGTCAATGAGGGGAGAGCAGAGATGGAGTCGTTTTTCATGCTCTCGAAGATGAACGAGAGCCTGACGAAGCGTAATTTCTATCTGGAGCGCCAGTTGGCTCAGATGCGTCGCCTATATAGTGAGACAACGGGCGATACCTCGGCGTTTCGTCAGGAGATGATGTTCCTGAAACAGTTTCATCTGGTACCTGCCAAGGTGGTGACTAACGAACTGAACCGTTCTGACAACCTGCTGACCATCAATCGCGGTGCGGACGATGGTGTCGGGGTAGGAATGGGTGTTGCCTGTGGACAGGGTTTGGTGGGAGTGACCTATCTGGTGTCTGACCATTTCTCGGTGGTGATTCCCGTACTGAACACCTCGTCGCGTATCAGCTGTGCTATCAGGGGCTATAACTATTTTGGTGTGCTCAGATGGGACGGAAAGGATGCCGGCGTGGCCTATCTTGAAGATATTCCCCGTCATGCCCGCTTCAAGCGCGGTGACTGGGTGGAGACCAATGGCTATTCATCCATCTTCCCTCCAGGCGTGTTGGTAGGTAAGATAGAGACGGTGTATAATTCGCGTGATGGATTGTCGTACCGTGTGAAAGTACGTCTTTCAACAGATTTCGGACGACTGCGTGACGTGGTGGTCATCAACGACCCAACGGTGGCAGAACGAGCAAAACTGTTGCAGTCGGCACGCGATTCATTGAAGTTAAACGTAAAAGAGTAGGGTAGATGTCAATAGACACTTTGAAACGGGCAGCGCTGTTTGTGGTCTTTATCTTGGTACAGACCATGATACTTGGGCGTATCCATCTGTTTGGTTTCGCCACACCGCTGCTATATGTCTATTTCGTTCTTCTCTTTCCCCGTAACTACCCTAAATGGGGCATTATGGTGTGGAGTTTCATGTTAGGGCTGTTGGTTGACATCTTCAGCAACACGCCAGGTGTGGCTGCTGCCTCAATGACACTGATAGCTGCAATACAACCTTACTATCTCGAATTGTTTGTCTCACGCGAGGATTTTGAAGAGTTGCAACCCTCGATGAAAAATCTCGGCGTGGTGAAATACCTCTATTATTCCGTGGCACTGACAGCACTCTACTGTGTGGTGTTCTTCACATTGGAGACTTTCAGTTTCTTCGATTTCAGTGAATGGCTGCAATGCACATTTGGCAGTGCTGCCATCACCTTAGTATTGATTCTGGCGTTTGAGAGTGTAGCTAACCGAAAACATGAACAACTATGACATCGGTTATCGGCGCTATGTAATCAGCGGGGTGGCTATTGGTATTGTCATTATCTATATCATACGCCTTTTCGCCCTGCAGATTATGAGTGACGACTACAAGAAGAATGCTGACTCAAATGCCTTCCTCAAGAAGATAGAATATCCATCGCGTGGTGTTATCTATGACCGTAAGGGCAAACTGCTGGTGTATAACCAGCCTGCCTATGACATCATGGTGGTGATGAACGAAGCCAAGGACCGGCTGGATACCTTGGAATTCTGTGAGGCACTGAATATCACCCGTGCTGAGTTCGACCACCGTATGGCGGAAATCAAGGACCGCAACAAAAACCCTGGCTACAGTCGGTTTACGCAGCAGATATTTATGAGCCAGTTGTCGGACAAGGACTATTCCATGTTTCAGGAGAAGATGTTTCGATTCCCAGGCTTCTATGTGCAGCGTCGTAGCATCCGTCAATACCAATATCCCTATGCCGCTCACGTCTTAGGCGACGTGGCTGAGGTGTCGCCAAAAGATATCGAGGCCGACGACTACTATATCCCTGGTGACTATATCGGTAAACTGGGCGTGGAGCGCAGCTATGAGAAGGAGTTGCGCGGAGAGAAGGGTATGCAGATTCTGCTTAGAGACGCCCACGGACGAATACAGGGCCGCTATATGGGTGGCAGCTTCGACACACAGCCTGTTCCGGGGAAGAACCTGACACTGAGTCTGGATGCCGACTTGCAGGCTTTGGGTGAAAGGCTGATGGAAGGAAAGATTGGCAGTATCGTTGCAATAGAACCTTCTACCGGTGAGGTGCTTTGCATGGTGTCGTCACCGTCGTACGACCCTCGTATGATGGTGGGACGTGCCCGTTCGAAGAATCACCGGTTGCTGAGTCAGAACGTTTGGAAACCACTGCTGAATCGCAGCATCATGGGACAATATCCTCCAGGTTCAACATTCAAGACCACACAGGGACTTACATTTATGTCGGAAGGCATTATCCATCCTACCCAGACGGCATATCCCTGCGGACACGGATTCAATTTCAAGGGATTGCATGTAGGCTGTCACGGACATGCCTCGCCATTGCCCTTGGTGCCAGCTCTCTCGACCTCGTGCAACGGTTATTTCTGCTGGGGACTCTACCACATGATTAATACCAATATCTCGAAATACGGCTCCGTTCAGAAGGCGATGAATAAATGGCGCGACTATATGGTGTCGATGGGATTCGGTTATCGGTTGGGTATCGACCTGCCTGGAGAGAAGCGCGGACTGATTCCCAATGCGGAATTCTACGACCGTGCCTACAAGGGCTCATGGAACGGACTGACCATTATCTCTATTGCCATCGGACAGGGTGAAGTGAATGCCACGCCACTGCAGATAGCCAACCTGGGTGCCACGATAGCCAACCGAGGATACTTCTACACACCACATGTTGTGAAGAAGGTGGAAGGTGAACCTCTTGATACGGCATTTACGAAGAAACACTATACGCTGGCTAAGCGTGAGGCCTACGACTATGTCGTGGCTGGAATGCGTGCCTCTGCCACTGGCGGTACGTGTCACGCCCTGGCACAATATGACTTCATGGCCTGTGGTAAGACGGGTACTGCCCAGAACCGAGGTCACGACCACTCTGTGTTCATGGGCTTTGCCCCTATGGACAAGCCCAAAATTGCCGTTGCCGTCTATGTAGAGAATGGTGGATGGGGAGCCACTTACGGTGTACCTATCGGTGGATTAATCATGGAACAGTATATTCACGGAAAACTTTCGGAGGCTTCTCAGAAGAAGGCTACCGAGTTCCAAAACAGACATATCAGTTATGGCAACACGGTCAGGTAAACAAACGAGCATATTCCGCAGCATCGACTGGTGGACGATATTGATATACATCGCCCTATTGTCGCTTGGATGGATCAGTGTGTGTGGCGCCAGTTATTCGTATGAGACAACCGACATCTTCAGTCTGGACTCCCGTTCGGGTATGCAGATTGTCTGGATAGGCACCTCTATCGTACTGGGCTTTACCATTCTGATGTCAGACGATCGCTTCTACGATACGTTTGCATACATCATCTATGGACTATTGTTGCTCCTGTTGTTTCTGACCATTTTTAATACGCATACCATCAAAGGTTCGCGTTCATGGCTTGTCTTAGGTCCGCTACGTATTCAGCCGGCGGAGTTTGCCAAGTTTGCCACATCGCTGGCTCTGGCGAAGTTCATGTCAACCTACGGCTATAATATTCATCAATGGAAGCACTTTGCTGCAACGCTGGCCATCATCTTCCTGCCTATGATATTCATCATCCTGCAGCGTGAGACGGGTTCGGCATTGGTGTATTTCGCCTTCTTCCTGATGTTCTACCGTGAAGGTATGCCTGGCTCTATCCTGTTTACAGGGGTGGCTCTTGTCATCTATTTCGTCGTGGGTATCCGATATGCCGAGGTGTATATGGGAGACTCGCCGACTTCGGTGGGTAAGTTTGCGGTACTGTTGATGATACAGTTGTTTGCTGCGGGCATGGTGTGGGTATATGGTAACAACAAGCGCTTGGCTTGGCGCATCGGTATTTATTCGCTGGGTATTACCCTATGCTCGCTCCTGTTATTGAAGATTCCTTTCGATATTGTCTATGTGCAATTGGGAATGATTATCATCCTGATTGGCTATTTTGTCTATGAAGGGCTTAGCTCGCGTCTGCGCAACTATTATTTCATCGCCCTATTTGTGTTGGGTTCCGTCAGTTTCTCGTATGGTGCCGACTTTATCCTCAATAATATGATGGAGCCCCACCAGCGTACGCGTATCAATGTGCTGCTGGGACTGGAGGAAGACCTGCGAGGGGCCGGCTATAATGTACACCAGAGTGAGATAGCCATTGGCTCCGGTGGATTGGAGGGAAAGGGCTTTTTGAATGGTACACAAACAAAACTGAAGTTTGTGCCGGAACAAGATACCGACTTCATCTTCTGTACAGTAGGTGAGGAAGAGGGCTTCCTGGGGTCTGCAGGTGTGCTGTTGTTGTTTTTGGCATTGATTCTCCGACTCATATCCCTGTCGGAACGACAACCCTTCGGTTTTGGACGTGTCTATGGGTACAGCGTGTTGAGCATCTTCCTCTTCCACGTGTTTATTAATGTTGGTATGGTGTTGGGATTGACGCCCGTCATCGGTATTCCGCTACCATTCTTCAGTTATGGCGGTTCGTCGCTTTGGGGATTCACGATACTGCTGTTTATCTTCCTCCGTATAGATGCCAGCAGGAATCTGTTGAGGTCATGAGTCCTACTCCCGTTTCAGGGTAACGCCGATATCTGAGATTCCAGGCAGAATCTCCCGCTTCATGGTATGATGGATGCGAATGCTGACGGAATCACCTTGGTGTAAGGCAATCGACTTCAAAGGAAACTCATACTGATAGTGGTTGACGCCCTGCCCCTTCATGTGCCCGTCTTCTCCTACAAGATCACAATTCAACGTGTCGCAATGTGTCTCCAGTGATGGAAACACCGTTTGGTCGATAATGATGGTTAGTCCCATGAAGGGGTATTGATTGTTGATGCGTACACCGATTGTTTCCTGATAGTGTCCATCCAGGGGTATGGTCATGCCATACCTCATGGAGTCGTTTTTCTCCCACCCTTGTAGGGGAGTATGGGCATAATGGCTATAGATGGTCCTGCTGTTGCATGACACACAGAGAAGCACTATGCCCAGTGCTATATAATATAATATGGTGTGATTCCTACTTGGCATCCTGTGGTTTGTTTGGCTTCTTATGTTTTTTCTTTTTCTTCTTAGCCTTGTCGAAGCGGTTGATGTTCTCCTGGGTAGCCAAATCGACAGGACGCTGAGGCTCCTGTTTCTTGCCATCCTCCTGTAAGGACAATGGCTTGACACCTTTGCGATTCATATCGATAATCTGTTTGGCCCGATCTGCAGGAATTGTCTCTAAGTTGGCAGCAATATTCTTGTCGGTGGAATAGGTGACGAGCCCCGCAAGAATGTCAGCCTTAAAGAAATGATAGTCGGCATCCTGGGTAGTCAGGACAATATCCTTGGACGGCAGTTTGCGCCCAGCCTCTACGTAATCGTCAACCTCGTAGTTGAGGCAGCACTTCAGTTTTGCGCACATACCAGCCAGTTTCTGGGGATTCAGCGAGATGTCCTGGAAACGGGCAGAACTGGTACCGACACTCACAAAGTTCTTCATCCAAGTGGCGCAGCAGAGTTCACGGCCACAGGGACCTGTACCACCAATGCGCCCAGCCTCCTGACGGGCACCAATCTGTTTCATCTCGATGCGTACGTGGAAGGTGGCTGCAAGGTCTTTGATCAGTTGGCGGAAGTCCACACGCTCGTCAGCAATATAGTAGAAAATAGCTTTGTTGCCGTCGCCCTGATATTCCACATCACCAATCTTCATCTTCAGACCGAGCCCCAAGGCTATCTGACGACTCTCAATCATCGTGGAATGCTCACGGCGCTTGGCCTCATGATACTTCTCCATATCCACAGGACGGGCAATGCGGTAGATACGCTTGATATCGTCGGCACTCTTGAGGTTAGCCTTCTTGAGTTGCAGCTTCACCAGTCGGCCCGTCAGTGTAACCACACCGATGTCGTGTCCTGGGTTGGCTTCTACAGCCACGATATCGCCTTTCTTCAGTTCGAGGTTGTTCACATTATGATAATAGCCCTTACGGGTATGCTTGAACTGAACCTCAACCAAATCGGTGGTATCGACATTACCTGGAACGTCAGCCAGCCAGTCGTAGGTGTTCAGCTGTTTGTCCTGTCGCCCCACTGCCTGATGACAGAGTCCGCGGTCGCAACCAACCATTGTTTCAAGGTCTTTCATTTTTTCCATATGCTTGTTGATTATATTTCTTGTTATTTACTGATCAATAGTACTATCATCTGTAGTGCAAAATCAAAGAAGACTATCTTGCCGTTGGCATTCTGACTGATGTCTCGAATGGCCAGATTAGCCAGATTGTTAATGGGGATGACATTCGCTTCATTGATGAAACGTGCGAAATTCTTCGCAAAATCCTCTTCGCGCTGTGACATATAGCAGAGCTCGGGGTTCTGGAAGTTATACATAAAGTTTTCGCGAATCAGTCGGAGAAAATACTCCAGAAAGCGCTTTTGTTTCTCACGCCCCATACTGGACATGCGCTCACTCCACGTCTTTAACTCTTTCACCTTACGCATATATGCCAGTCGCATCAACGTCTGGAACATGTCGAGAAAGAGCTCGTTCTCAGAGTCGATGGTTAATAGCTCCAATGCTTTCAACCAGCTGCCGTTTGCCATACGGGCTACTCGCTGGGCATTCTCCTCTGTCAGTCCGCGACGACTGACGAGTGCTTCTCGGATATCGTCATCAGCCAACCGTTTGATGTCAACGCGCTGGACACGGCTGCGTATAGTCTCTAAGAGACGTTCTGGCTCCTCGCACACCAACAGGAAGATGGTGTGATGGGGAGGTTCTTCCAGGAGTTTCAGTATCTTGTTGGCGCATTCAATGTTCATGCGTTCTGGTAGCCAGATAAGACTTACCTTATAGCCGCCCTGACTCGACTTGAGCGACAGTTTGCGGATGAGTGCATCACTCTCTCCTGCCGTGATGATGGCTTGTTGGTTTTCACCACCCATCTGTTCCAACCATTCGTTCATGGTGAAATAGGGACCGGCAGTGATGAGCTGGTTCCATTCTTTGGCAAAATCATCCGAAACGGGTTTGTGGTCGGCGCTCATCGAAGGGAGTTTGATGGTGGGGAAGGTGAAGTGCAGGTCGGGGTGTTCCCATTTTGCCAGCATAGCCTCGTCATTGCTGTTGCGATTGAGCAGGTGTTTGGCAAAGCCCATGGCAAGTGCCATCTTGCCAGCGCCCAAAGGACCGCAAAGCATCAGCGCATGCGGCAACCGCTGCTCGTTTTCCAGTTGGAGCAGTCGGGCTTGTGCCTCTTGTTGTCCTATCACCTCATTCCACATACCTCGTTATTATAGTAATCTCTTGGCTACTTCGACTACAGAATCGACAGCAGATACCGTATAGAAATGAATGTTCTTGATACCGTGTTCGTAGAGCTCCTTGCACTGCTGGGTCGTCCATTCTATGCCTAACTGGCGGGCTTCCTCGTCGGTGGTGCATTTGGCAATCTCCTTGGCCAAAGCCTCTGGAATGTCACAATGGAAGGTCTTGGGAACCACCGTCAGTTGACTCAATTTCGCCATAGGTTTGATGCCTGGTACGATGGGGATTGTAATACCCATTTGGCGAGCCTTCTCTACAAACTGAAAGTATTTCTCGTTGTCAAAAAACAACTGTGTCACTGCATACTGAGCCCCTAAGTCCTGTTTCATCTTCAGATATTCCATGTCGCGTTCCAAGTTGGGAGCCTCTTCATGCTTCTCGGGATAACAGGCCACACCGAAATCGAATTTCGGTCCGGGGTGCTTGATAGGTGTGCCATCGGCAAAATAGCCCTCATTGAAGCGCACTACCTGGCGAATCAAGTCGGTGGTGTGGGTATGTCCTCCGGGGGTGGGGGTGAATCGGCTGTCCTCCTTGGCTTTGTCGCCACGGAGCAGCATCAGATTGCGGATGCCCAGAAACTGCAGATCGAGCAATTCGTACTCAATCTGTTCAATCGTCATACCGCTGCATATCACATGAGGCTCGACGGGAATGTCGTAGCGATGCTGGATAGCTGCAGCAATGGCTATCGTTCCAGGACGGCGACGTATGCGCTGTCGCTCAAACTGTCCGTTTTCCAACTCCTTATAGACAATCTCTGAGTGATGCGTAGTAATATTGATAAACGCAGGATTGAATACTGCGAGTTTATCAATCGTTTGGAACAAAGCGTCTGTTCCGTTACCTTTTAGTGGGGGGAGAACTTCAAAGGAGAAACGTCTCCCACCTGTATCTTGTTTAATATAATCTGCTACTGTCATATACGCGTATGTGCATAATACGCGACAAAATTACAAAAAAAAAGCGGCAAATCCGAAGAATTGCCACTTTTTTTTATTCCTGTATTACTTTTTGATGCGATAGATGCGGAACGACATAGGGGGTAACTCGTCACTGAGCGTAGCCTGTTTTTTGTCGGCGGTGTAGTTGATACTGCCAGCCTTTGGCGTAATCAGTTCGGGTTTGCAGATGGTATTTTCGTCGTCCATACCTTGGTGGAATAGTGTGCAGGTCTTGGCTGTTCCTCCAGTCTTGATATCGCTCAGCTGGAAGTTGACAGCCTGTGGCTGCTTTGAGGTGTTGGCAATTTTGATGATGACCTCGTTGGTCTTGCTGTCGAAGGCTGCAGAGGCAAAGAGCCCGTTCTGTCCGGCTTGGTTGGCAACAGGCTTCTTGTCCATCGTCAGGGACAGGACATTGGTACCGGCATTGGTGGCATACATCTGCTGTACATAGTAGCTTACCGTCTTGAACATATCCGTGTTATCGTACCAAATCTGGTCGGGGCGCCACTGCCATCCGTCAACATGTGAGAAGAGTGGGGCAGGGGTTGTCATGTGGACTACATCAGCATTGCGTTCAAAACCTGTCATGAAGGCTGCTTCGAGAATAGCTGCCTCGTAGTGGTTCCATTTCTTTCCCTCTCCATGACATGCGTATTCGCCAGCAAAGACTTTAGGACCCTTTCTGTCATAGGTGTCGTAGCGCAGTCCGTGAGTGAGGAACCACTCTTCGTTGCGGTAGTAGTGCTCGTCCACCAAGTCTGCCTTCTGAGCCTTCATCGCCTTCCAACCATCTTCAAAGCGATAGGTATTGTCTGGAACATCCTCTGGAACAGGTCCGCTGGTACCCACAATCTTGATTTCGGGATATTTGGCACGGATGGCAGCAACGAAGGGCTTCAGGCGCTCATAGTAGAATTCGCCCCACTGCTCGTTACCCACACCGATATACTTCATGTTAAAAGGAGCGGGATGTCCCATCTCAGCGCGAATCTTACCCCATTTGCTGTTAGCAGGACCATTGGCAAACTCGATAAGATCAAGACAATCGTCGATGTAAGGCTTCAGTTCGTCCATAGGCTGGTGGGCACTCTCTTTGTTCCAGTTCTGATACTGGCAGGCCATACCTACGTTGAGGATGGGTAGCGGCTCTGCACCGATGTCCTCAGAAAGCTGGAAGAACTCGAAGAATCCCAGTCCGTAAGACTGATAATAGTCGGGATAATAGCGATAGTCGAAGGTGTGTTCCCAGCGATTACCGTTAAGAGGACGGTTCTCTACAGGACCGAGGGTATTCTTCCATTGATAGCGAGTAGCAAGGTCGGTGCCTTCCACGATACAGCCTCCGGGGAAGCGGAAAATACCAGGCTTCAAGTCTGCCAAAGCCTGTGCAAGGTCGCGACGCATACCGTTTTCGCGGTTTTTGAACGTGTTGACAGGGAAGAGGGAGATATGCTCAAGAGCGACGCTGTTGGTTCCTTTCAGGAAGATACGCAGTTTGGCGTGCTTGTCCTTTTTAGGGGAAGTGATGTTGATGGTGTATTTCTTCCAGTCCTTACCTTTGATGTCAATCTCTTTCTCAACGAATTCCTGTTTCTCTTCCATCGAGTTCTCGTCAATTAGTTGTACGCGTATAGCACCATCGCCTTTGGGAGCTTTTGCCCATACAGAGAACCGGTAGGTCTCGTCTTTATCGACGCCAATGCCAAAATAGCCTTCATTGACAAGTCCGCTGCGTCGGTCGGGATGACCAGGGTCGGAGAGGACAACATAGTGTGGGCAGCGTTCGAACGGTCCGTCGTCTTCCACATCGAAGCATCCGAAGGCCTGCCAGCCCATCAGTGCCTGAGGAAATTCGAACGAGCGATTCTTTACAAGTTCTCCATACAATCCGCCGTCTGCTGCAAAATTGATATCTTCAAAAAAGATACCATACATTGTGGATTGAATAGGGGCACCCAGTTTCTTGGTATTTACTACCATCGTACTCTGGGCAAAGGACATGAGAGCTGTCGTCAGGACAATCATGCTTAATAGTAGTCTCTTTTTCATTTTGTGTAAAAATTTAGTAGTTATATCATTCTTCCGACAAAATTAGTTAAAAAGTATCGGTTTAGCAAGGATTTTTCAAAAAAAGCATTACTTTTGTATTTAATTAAGAAAATACTAACATTAAAACTTTTATGGAATATCAAAAAAGAGGTAGCTCGTCCTACTTGTTCTCTATTGTGCTGGTCGCTGTCTTAGGCGGTCTGTTGTTTGGTTATGATACCGCTGTGATATCTGGTGCCGAGAAAGGTCTTCAAGCCTTCTTCTCTGAAGCGAAGGACTTTACCTACACCGATGGCTGGCATGGCTTTACGTCAGCTTCTGCACTCATCGGATGTATTATCGGTTCCGCCCTGTCAGGCTATCTGGCTACCAATTTTGGGCGTAAGCGTTCGCTGGTCATCGCAGGACTGCTGTTTTTCATTTCTGCCTTAGGCTCGATGGATCCGGAGTTTTTGTTCTTTACTTATGGCGAACCCACCTACGAACTGCTCATCATGTTCAATTTCTATCGAGTGATTGGCGGTGTCGGAGTTGGACTTGCATCAGCTATCTGTCCTATGTATATCAGTGAGGTGGCACCTTCCAACATCCGTGGTATGTTGGTGAGCTGTAACCAGTTTGCCATTATCTTCGGACAATTGGTGGTGTATTTCGTGAACTTCTTCATATTGGGCGATCATGTTCAGCCTTTAGTAGAGGAAATGGGTAAGGGACTGGCTGCCATCAACCCTGCTGCACAATGGACGGTGACAACAGGTTGGCGATATATGTTCGGTAGCGAGGCTGTTCCAGCAGGACTCTTCGCCCTGCTCATCAGTTTAGTGCCCGAGACACCTCGTTATCTGGTTTCTGTTGGTAAGGACCAGCGAGCTCTGGAGATTCTGGTGAAGATTAACGGTACGGACCGTGGTGAATTTATCCTGAAAGCCATCAAGGAGACATTGGTTCAGAAGACCGAGAAACTAATGACTTATGGTGCGATGTGTATCTTTATCGGTATTATGCTCTCCGTCTTCCAACAAGCGGTAGGTATCAATGCCGTGCTGTATTACGCACCACGTATCTTCGGTGATATGGGTATGGAGAACCCGATGGTTATCACCGTCTTCATGGGTATCGTGAATATAGCATTCACCCTTGTCGCCATCTTCACGGTGGAGCGCTTGGGACGTAAACCGCTACTCATCTGGGGTTCTTTAGGAATGGCATTGGGTGCTTTCGGTGTTGCTGTGACATTCGGCAAACCTGGTATGGAAATGATCACAGCCCTTAGCATTATGGTTTACTCCGCTTCGTTTATGTTCTCATGGGGCCCGATATGCTGGGTGCTCATAGCAGAGATATTCCCCAATACTATCCGTGGTGCTGCAGTGGCTATTGCTGTTGCTTTCCAGTGGATTTTCAACTTTATTGTCAGCTCAACCTTCGTGCCGATGTTCAATATGCATCTGACGGAGGGTGATGACTTCGGACATTGGTTCACCTATGGTCTCTATGGCATCATCTGTGTCATCGCTGCACTCTTCGTATGGCGACTTGTTCCAGAGACAAAGGGAAAGTCTTTGGAGGATATGACCAAACTATGGAGATGGCAGGCTTATGTTCCTCATAAGGAATCACAAGAACAAGAGAAAGAACAAGAACAACAATCGTAAAAGAATCGTTTCATGAAGAGAATACTGATTGCAGAAGACAATGACAGCAATTACTTGCTGATGACTTATATTCTGAAGAACCATTACGAGGCTCTTAGGGCCCGTAATGGTCAAGAAGCTGTTGACATGGTTGAAACGGAACAGCCAGACATGGTGCTGATGGATTTGAACATGCCTGTTATGGGCGGTTTGGAAGCTACCCGTCTCATCAAAGCTGCCCATCCTGACCTCCCCATTGTAGTACTCTCAGCCAATGCTTTTGATGCTGACCGAGAGGAAGCAGAAAAGGCTGGCTGTGACGAGTATATGGCAAAGCCTGTCAGCAGTCAGAAATGTCTGGAGACGATTGCAAAATTCTTGTAACGACCTCTTACCGCTTATTGCGAAAGAAATCTTGCATCAACTGGCGGCATTCTTCTTCCAAGATGCCGCCAGTTATTGTTGTCTTGGGGTGAAGGGCACGGGGAGCATATAGCTGGTAACCGCGTTTCTCGTCAGCAGCTCCATAAACAATGCGTGACAGATGTGACCATCCTAAGGCACCAGCACACATGGTGCAGGGCTCTATTGTTACATAGAGTGTACAGTCAGTCAGGTACTTCCCCCCCAATTCGTTGGCTGCAGCTGTAATGGCCTGCATCTCAGCATGTGCAGTCACATCATGCAGGGTTTCTGTGAGGTTATGGGCTCTGGCAATGATACGATCATTGCATACGATCACTGCGCCAATAGGTATCTCACCTTCTTGCAATGCCTGTTGCGCCTCGGCAATGGCCTTACGCATGAACTGTTCGTCTTTTTTTTGTTGTTCTTCTGCTGTCATGTTGCAAAGTTACAATTTTTTTTGTAATTTTGCAACATGAAATGGAAAATCATACATATTGCAGAGACTGATTCCACTAATCGCTGGCTACGTGAATACGAACCGCCAACGGATGCCCCCGAGCAGCCTTTGGTGGTCTGGGCTGACTATCAGACAGCCGGTAAGGGACAAGGTGCCAACCGGTGGGAGTCGGAACGGGATAAAAACCTGTTGTTTTCCATTCTTTACCATCCCCTGCATATCCAGGCCAACCGCCAGTTCACCATATCTATGGCCATCTCTCTGGCTATCGTCGATGCACTGGAACAGCAGATAGGCGATGTGTGTATCAAATGGCCCAATGACATCTATTGGCGCAATGCCAAGATAGGCGGTATCCTGATTGAGAATCGACTGTTGGGACAGACCATCAAGGACTCTGTCATTGGTGTAGGGCTGAATGTCAATCAACGGCAGTTTAAGAGCGATGCCCCCAATCCCATATCTTTGTGGCAGATTCATGGGCATGAAACGGATAGGGGAGCACTGCTTGATACCATTCTCGAGCGTTTCACCTATTATAATAATAAGGAACTCAGACAGCAGTATGTCGGAAAACTCTATCGACGCAAGGGCTTCCATCCCTATTGCGACCAGGACGGGACATTTATGGCAGAGTTCAAGGATGTGGAAGACGACGGTCACCTTATCCTCTGTCGTGAGGATGGGAGTCTCAGTCGTTATGCATTCAAGGAAGTACAATTTATCATATAAAACTAAAGAATTATGGCAAGATTTAAGCGTATCCTCCTCAAGTTGTCAGGAGAAAGTTTGATGGGAAAACAGGGCTATGGCATTGACCCGGAGCGTCTGAGCGACTATGCCCGACAAATCAAGGAAGTGAGTGAGATGGGTGTTCAGATTGGTATCGTCATCGGTGGTGGCAACATCTTCCGTGGATTGAGTGGTTCACAGAAAGGCTTCGATCGCGTGAAGGGCGACCAGATGGGTATGTGTGCTACCGTCATCAATTCACTGGCTTTGAGTTCTGCCTTAGGGGCTATCGGTGTGAAGAACAAGGTGATGACGGCTATCCGTATGGAGCCTATTGGTGAGTTCTATACCAAATGGAAAGCCATCGAGGCGATGGAACAAGGCTATATCTGTATTTTCTCAGCAGGAACGGGTAATCCTTATTTCACCACGGATACAGGATCCTCCCTGCGTGGTATTGAAATCGAGGCAGATGTCATGCTGAAAGGCACTCGTGTGGATGGCGTCTATACAGCCGACCCGGAGAAAGACTCCACAGCCACTAAGTTCACGGAGATTACCTACAAGGAAGTGCTTGCCCGTGGCTTGAAGGTGATGGACCTCACCGCCATCTGTATGTGTCAGGACAATAACCTTCCTATCTATGTCTTCAACATGGATATTGTGGGCAACCTGAAGAAGGTGATGGCAGGCGAGGAAATCGGCACCCTTGTGCATCCGTAAGAAGTCCATAGGCTATCCTATTGAGTTATAAAAATGGCGAGGAAGCAACCAACGCTTCCTCGCCATTTTTTCTATATCCTTTGCAGTTGTAGGATTTCTTTACAAATCCGATTCCCGTGCGGTTCCCAGTCAATTCCCAGTTAACTCCCATTTCATTGAGCAGCAAAAGTCGGATGTAAATCTTTACAGAATGATTAGTGACTTATTGTAATTTCCGCATTTTTCTTTCCATTTTCTTTGTAGTTTCAGAATTTCTTTCTATCTTTGCCAACGGAGTGAGAAGGACTCGCTCCAGCAGAAGAAGCGTTATGCTCCCAACTTGCGAAGTGGAAACCTGAGAAATTTTCATGCAAGAGCAATAATAGCAGGAGGGCAGAACGGCTTCCACGTTTAGGCGTGGGGCTGTACTCCAATTTCTATTATTAGGTTTTCTCAGGACCTCCACTTCGGAACTGGCAAAAGCAGTCCCGCGCTTCTGCTATGAGTGAAAATTAACAATAACTAAAACTACTGACATGATGAAGAAGTACTACTCATTACTGATTGCACTCCTTGTCTCATTGGCAATGAATGCAAGCGAGGTAACCGAACAGCAGGCTTTGCAAAAGGCTCAGCAGTTCTTTAACCATCGCAAGACGCAGAGTAAACATCGGGCTGCTCCCGTAAAGGAAATTACAACCCCCCAATTGGTTTTTGTAGGCACAACATCCAACACGCCAGGTGAGACAGCGCAGGTTTCACCTATCAGCGACACTCGCAGGGCTGCAGCTAACGACAAGTTGGAGGGCGAACCATGCTTCTATGTGTTCAACGCTGGTGAAGACTCTGGATTCGTGATTATCTCCGGCGAGGATGCTGCCGACCCCGTTATCGGCTACAGCTTTTCTGGCACGTTTGACCCGGATGACATACCCGATGGGCTGCAATTTATGCTGAACAGGTATGCTAAGCAGATAGCGTCGCTCCGAACTTCAGGAAACAAAGGAGCCACCAGGAGAGCCCCCGAGGCTGGAAGTATCGTGGTGGATAAGCTGCTGAGCACCACGTGGGGACAGGGGTATCCATACAACTCTAAGGTACATGGGCTGCCTGCGGGTTGTACGAATACGGCGTTGGCACAAATCATTAACTACTATCGGTATCCTAATTGTGTAAGGAGAAACAACCAGAAAACTATCCCCTTTTTTCAAGGTGGTTTAAACCACCCAATTCCGGTAGAGAGTTCAACACAAGTATATGATTACTCTTCCTTCAAAGATAGTTATGGCAGTCTTGGTACCATATCCACCACAGAGGCAGAGAAAATCGGTTCTTTCTTCCTTGACATTTCTACGGGCATATATTCTAAAAGCGGGACAGGATCTATGGCAGGTTGGCCTAGTTTGATTGAGTTTTATTATGAGATACTGGGCTATGACCCCTTTGCCTATTTTTATCTGATAGCGAATGCCGCACACTACGAAGAAGAGGGACGGCAAATCCTCTGCAAGGAACTTGACAACGGCAGGCCCGTCTTTGCTGGTGCTCCTGGTCGGCTTGGAAATCATGCCTTTGTTCTTGACGGCTATGCCAATGACGGCAGTTTCCATGTCAATTGGGGATGGGCTGGCAAAAGCGATGGATGGTTCAAGATGTACGTAAGCAACGACGTGGGCTATTTGGAAGATGAAAACAATTTTATTATCACTTATATTGGTTTCGCTCCTCCAGCCGACAAGGTACACCCCGTGGTCAGGGAATATCAGAAGGAACTTGACTGTGACATAACAGAGACTCTGGTGCCTGGTTCGCAGCAGACCTTTGAGAGCAACTTTACAGTCACTAACGTAGAGTATGGAGTTGACAGCGTTGGCCTGGCGATTATGGACGGCTCGAAAATAAGCCGTATCATCAGTAAAAGTATTCCGATAGACACCTATGTGGATTACGGGGTGCTTACCGAAAAGTGGACCAATGATGTTGGCGAAGAGTACACCGATTACATAACTATGCGGAAAGACCTGAAAGGTATTAAGACCACCTTCTATGTACCTGACAACAATACTTCTGAAGAAATCACCTATCAGCTCGCCATGGTCTATCTCTCCGAAGGCAAGTGGCTGCTGCCAAACAAGTATCCGAGTTCTCTTTCCGACACACCCGTCCTCGCGGAGCCACTCACCATCAAGGTTGCACCCAAGGGAGTTTTCAGCATGAAGTATGGTGTTGGACAAATGACCAGCGTCTCTTTAGACCCTGAGGAGAACCCCTTCGCCTACGAAACGGATACTATTCTCGTCAACGGCAGTTTCCAACCTGTCACTACACATACCCTGAGTAATTGCCAAAACGTCAAGATGTGGTTTAAGTTAGAAAACGAAGAACAAAGCATCCCCTTCCACGGTGACGTGAAGTTTGAATTGATACGCCATGAAGACCAGAAGACCGTTTTCTCTACAGTTTTGGAAGATGTATATGTGTCGACAAGAGGAGGAATGAACCAACCTGAATTTGATGTGACCATCGACAATCTGCCTCCCGGCACTTATTTCCCACGTGCCGAGGGTAAGATATATATTAGAAAGGATGGGGAACAGACCTTTGAACTGCTGACAGAGAACAAATTTATGGACTTTTCTTTTTCCGCTGGTTTAAACGTCTGGGAAGGCTACAAGGTTCTTGACAAAGAAGCAGCCGAGGAAATAGCCGCTCCCTATATCACGAAATTCTGGTGGACAGCTGATGA
Source organism: uncultured Prevotellaceae bacterium (assembly GCA_900316645.1). Taxonomy (GTDB): domain Bacteria; phylum Bacteroidota; class Bacteroidia; order Bacteroidales; family Bacteroidaceae; genus Prevotella. The sequence goes on along the minus strand of ONDP01000004.1, from coordinate 25,382 downwards.
CGACAGACCGTGGGACATCAACAATTCTGAATGGGGTGGCCATCCCGAAGGTATTGCCAGCGGTATGAAGCATTATCTTTATCCGAAGTGCCAAAGTGGTTATAACGTGACGGTGCATAATCCGAGCAGTAAATCCAGGAGAATTGCCCTGCTCTTCACCAATTTCCCCGGTACTGACACCCAGTACCACCCTGCTACAGACACCTTGCAGATGGTGGAGAAGGTTCTTGCTCCCAAGGAGACTTATACTTACACGAATAAGTTTGAAAGCAAGAAGCCTGGCGACCAACTGTACTTGCATGCCGAGTATCAAAGTTTGGACGAGCATCTGCTGTGGTTCAAGCCAGGTGTCTATGAACTAATGGCCCGTGCTCATTCAGGTATTGAAGAGGAAGAGGTTTATAAGGGTAAAGCCCACGCGGTGTATCTTGGCGATTTTGAAAAAGGTATAGCTAAAGGCCTTGGATATCTGGATCAAGATCGCTATGACAGAGGCGGAGCCTACCGTTTCTATGCGGACACGGTGGAGACAAAGCATTACGAGCAGTTCCCTAACTTCAGGTTTGGCAGTTTCGGTAGCGATTATACTGACTCATTGGTTGTCAATTACAAAAACGATTTTTGGTATTCCATTGACGGCTATGCTGAAGGGGAAACGCCCGATGTCCACTTTAGTTTCAGTTTCGAAGACGAGTTGGGACGATACATCACTCCTCCTCCAGTCGACTCCACCATCACAGAGATATATGATGCCGATAAAAAGCTTCTCTATACTACGAGAGTACAGAGTTATGGTTCTAAAGATGAAAAGTCCGCAAGGGGAGTGTTTTGGAATGCTTCGTGCAACGTTCCTCGCCCTATGGGTAAATGTTATATGAAGCTCTACTTCAAGGTGCTTGAACATGTATATCCCCTTCTTGGCGACAACGAGTTCATCCCGGTAATGGCATTAGACAGTGTCGGTATAGAACTTACACATGACTCACAATATCGTATGCATGTTGCCGGCGAGATATATGATTTTAAAGTCGACGACAACGTCCTGGTGCGAGGTGCGACAACCGACCTGAAATACTGTATTAAGAATAACTCACCAAGCTATGTCTTCAACGGCACCATAGCTGTATATTCTGAGAAAAACCATGATGGCGAAGTGTTGGCGGCAAATACTAAACTGTCTGGCGATATCCCTATCACCATCAATCCCTATGCGACGGCTTATGGAGCAATACCAGTGTCCATACCGGCAGACTTCGATGTGAATGACCCGGATGTGGATCTGTATGTTGTGGCTACAGACGAATACGGAAATCAGAAAACCGTTGATGATGGGTTTAATTTAAAAGGGGTATTCAGCATTCCTGTTGTAGACAACCAAGTCATCGTTTCCGTGCTGCCGTCGGAATGTGAGTATGGTGAAACCGTGGTGCCGGAAATCAGGGTGAGTGGAGGCTGCCCTGGGAAGACTTTCGAGTGGACGACACCGCCGACGATAGAATGCACGGCTAATGCCGATTCGCCGGCAGGTGTCTACGAAGTGTATGTCAGTGGCGGCGAGGGTAATATTCCTATTAGTGATTATCGTGGCAATATTATGAAGATAAAACCTGCCAAGGCAACAATCAAACCTCGTGACGTGACCAGAGAGACCGGTGAGGACAACCCCGCATTGACATACGACATCACAGGACTGAAGAACGGGGACACCCAAGAGGTGCTGCTGTTCAAACCCGAACTTACCTGCGAGGCCACCAGTGCCAGCAAGGCTGGAACCTATCCCATCACCATCAAGAATGCCGTGAAAGCCGTGAACTACGACTTTACGGTGGAAGAGGGTATCATGACGGTAGAAGCACCCGCTGACCCGGGCATAGCACAGATTATTGTTGGCAACTACTCAAGAGAGTATGGCGACGACAACCCGGCCTTCCAGATTGTTATCAATCCACAGCAGACTGCTACAGACACGCTGGACGTCAACGGACGGCATCATTATGCTGCAGCAGGCAGCACGGAACCGGAATGGGAAGAAATGCCCGCCATCACTGTCGATGCCACAAAGACATCGAAGCCTGGCACATACCCTATCAGCGTCACCGGAGGTAAACTGAAAGGATATAACGGTTTCGAAATCATAGAACCGGGAATGCTGACAGTGAAGAAAGCCAACCTGCAGGTAATCGCACGAGACACTACACTGCGCTATCGCGAAGCCTGGAAACCCGAATACTTCGAGTATATTGGCTTCAAGAATGGCGAGAACCCCAGCGTCCTCGACACGGCACCGACACCAGACTACTATCAGCTGTTGGATGATGATGGCAGAATAAAGACTTTGGTGCATAACCAGGTATACAACCCCACAGGAGGCGACGACGACTGCTATCATCTGGTCTTCCCACAACAGGAAGAGTTCTCTTCATTACGGTGGTGCTACGGCTACCTGAACGTGGTACCAGATACAATCCAGTTCTCTACAGGACCATTGCTGACAACCACATATGGTTCCAATGATGCTATTCTGATACCCAACGAGTCGACGTTCGACCAGTTCCCGTCGGAAGAACTTCCTGAGGGATATGCGGTCTATCAAGTGCGGCAAAAGAACGGAAACTGGGTTATAAACATAGAAGAAAAACTCGATGCCGGTGACCATCTACTGCAGAAAGACACCCTGATTGTACACATCGGACCGGATACCGAGGAAGCAAGGAATACATACTATAATGGTGACGAAGGTTACGAGGTTTATTACATACCTACGGTCAGAGTAGCACCCGCTGAGCTGTGGGCATGGGCAAGCCAATATAACTATTCTTCGATAGACTGGGGTAATATGTTCGAAAAGGCTAAGTTCACCTATACTGGATTCATTGGGGATGATGATGAGAGCGTGTTGACTCAAGCACCCACCTGGCGGTTGGCTGATGGAGAGATACCTCTTCCCGGCGACCACAAGATGGTGATTGACAAAGAGGGGAAAGCCAAGAACTACACCTTTAAATACTATCTCGGTTACAGGGGAGATTCTATCATCCACATCAATAAAGCTACTCCTGCCTCCTACTTCAGCATGTTCGACAACAAGTACCAAGATATGTACGAATGTGAACTAAACTGGAAGGACGATATGCAATTCCAAAATACTTACGTTGGTGGAACGGATGTAGTGAAGATAGAGGACTACGGCATCTTTGAATGCATCGAGAAGAATTTCCCAGGACGCTATGATGACTATTGGGCCGCCAATGGCCGACTCTCCAAGCGCTATGACTATCTGAACGCCTACACCCTGGGCTACGACAAAGCTACAGGTGAGTCGACGATAACTTATGTCAAGGGGGGCGAATGCTCTATAGGACTTAAGCTTAATCTGCCTGAGGAATTGTTCGACAACACTAATGCGTATGTATCAAAACTTGTCAATGTAAGAAACCAGAGTATCGGATTGACTATCCCTGCAGGTCAGCAGTGGCAGACGTTTATCAGTGAAAAACCATGTAAGCTGGCAGAAGGCAGTCATGCCAAGGTATATGCTGTATCAGGCATTGACAACGAGAATGTCTACGTGGAGGAATATCCTGACGGCATACCTGCTAATTGCATGGTGCTTATAGGACTTGAGAGTAAACCAGAGGAGCCGACCACTATCCTGTTTGACACCTATGACCAGGCTTCCAGCATCCCAACACTTCTCATGGGTGGTATCTCAGAGACTACGGGTCTGACACCTTATCAAACATACGTGCTATACAATGACGAGTTTGTTCTCAATAGCGGAACGTCCGTGGCTGCTGGCAGAGGCTACCTTACTATGCCTTCCGCTGGTGCTCGTGAATATTTGAATATTGTTATTGATGGAGATGCTACATCCATCCAGAATCCGGGTTATATACCAAACGATACTGACTCTTGGTATGATATGAACGGACGTAAACTGGATGGCTACCCGACCAAGAAAGGCATATATCTGAATAATAATAAGAAAATAATAATCAAGTAAAAGGTTGATGATTATGAGATATTCTTTTATAAAAAACATGATAGTTGCAGCATTGCTTTCCGTCGCTCAGGTGACAGCGGCTGCAGAAGATGTATATATTGAAGAGTCAAGTAATGGCAAGATTAGTTATTCAGTCAGTAGCTCAGTAGTAACCCTTACTGTCAGCCCCGCCACAGACTATTACATTACTGTTGACGATATTGTGGTTCAAAAGACCATTGATGGTGGTTCTTTAAATTCACAAAGGGCTTCTGGGCCAGGGGTGGCAAGCAAACTGCCATTGACTCCAGTTAATGTGGATGACACAGGTAAAGGAACTTACACTTTTAACCTTATTGAGGGTTATGGGGCATACGTAACCGCAACATTCACGGAATGCATGTCTATGTCCCCTTCTATCGAGATTAGCGACTGGATATATGGAGATACACCAGTATTACCAATTGTTAATGGGAACACAAGCAAGGGGGATGTTACTTATTATTATAAAAATGTACGTGATAAAGACTATGGCTCTACAGTTCCAGTTAATGTCGGAGAATATCATTTATTTGCTGTCATAGCAGCTAAGGGTCATTATAAATCTGCAAAGACATCTGAGATTCCTTTCTCAATTACGAAAGCTCCACTGACAATTACAGCAAAGAGCTACACCATTAGGCAGGGAAGCGCTCTGCCTACCTTTGAGGCGACATACGAAGGCTTTAAGAACAACGAGACATCTGCCGTGCTGACGAAACAGCCTGCTATTACTACTGCAACATCAGCTAGTGAGCCTGGTGAGTATGAAATCACCATCAGTGGTGCTGAGGCTCAGAACTATGAAATCAGCTATGTAAAAGGGAAGCTAACCATAGTTGATGCCGATGCTTTATTCGTTAGGGCAAAGAGCTATACTATCAAATATGGTGATGAATTGCCGACCTTCGAGTTTACCAGCGAGGGGGCTACCATTGAGGGAACTCCAACAATTTCCTGTGAGGCTACCTCTGCTTCGCCTGTCGGCACGTATCCGATTGTCATAACCAAAGTGTCAATGGCACACTGACCATCGAGAAGGCTCCGCTGAAGATTACAGCTAAGAGTTACACCATCAAGCAAGGTGAGGAACTGCCAACCTTTGAGGCAACTTATGAAGGTTTTAAGAACAATGAGACTTCGACTGTTCTGACCAAACAGCCTGCTATCACTACTACTGCAACATCGGCAAGTGAGCCTGGTGAGTATGAAATTACTATCAGTGGTGCAGAGGCTAAGAACTATGAAATCAGTTACGTGAAAGGTAAACTAACCATAGCTAAAGCTGATGCAGTAACAGTTAAGGCAAAGAGCTATACTATCAAATATGGTGACGAATTGCCTAAGTTTGAATTTACCAGCGAGGGGGCTACTCTTAAGTCTCCAGTTGGTACATATACTATTGTGATTAGCAAAGGAAGTGTGACTAATTATAACGACACCTATGTCAATGGCACACTGACCATCGAGAAGGCTCCACTCACGATTACAGCTAAGAGTTACACCATCAAGCAAGGTGAGGATTTGCCGACCTTCGAGGCTACTTATGAAGGCTTCAAGAATAATGAGACTTCTGCCGTGCTGACGAAACAGCCTACTATCACTACAACGGCAACATCAGCAAGTGCGCCTGGTGAGTACGAAATCACTATCAGTGGTGCTGAGGCTCAGAACTATGAAATCAGCTATGTAGCAGGTAAACTGACCATTGAGGCTGTGGAGATTGTTCCTATCTCTGAGACTGAGGAGAAGTCATTTAGCCAACAGGTGGATGAAACAACCGATTTGCAGAATACCGTTATCGACAACACCTATTATAACATGGATGCTACGAATGGTGACGGATATGATGCTACGGAGCAGGCACTCGTGCTGAACTCTACTACTTCATCTGCACAGATGAGTGCCATTCAGAGTGCCCAAGTAGGCGATGCTGCCGTACGTGAAAACTTCAGCGGTATCATCTTCGAGCTTCCTGCCGGCAAAGGCGTTGTCACGGTGGATGCCAAGACTATTGGCACGCATGTGCTAAATGTGCAAATAGGCAATGGTGCTCCTACGCAGGTGAAGAAGTCGGAGCGTGCAACGGCTGATGTGGAATATAATGTCAGTGCTCCTACCTACGTCTATCTCTATGCAAGTACGGAGAGTGGTGCTTCGGCTCGTCTCTATCGTGGACCTTCGGCTGGTGCCAACAGCGTATTGCTCTATGGCTATAAGGTGCAGGTGGGTGGAACAGGCATTGAAGAATTGAAGAATGGAAAAATGGAAGAATTGAAGTATTATGATCTGAATGGCCGGAAGGTGAAAACACCGAGAAAGGGTGTTTATATTATTAACGGCAAAAAAGTCGTAGTGAAGTAATTCGACCGTCACGAAATTGCCGATCGCGCCTCGAGAGATTACGGCTCTCAAGGCGCGATCTTACGTTTCGTTGGGTACGAGATTACGGCTTGTGAAAGAGGAACACAAAAACATGTAACCTTATAACCTAATGTGGCATGAAGTACGATGTACAGAGGGATTGCGCTGGGTTATATGCTTGCTGAACATATAACCCACATATAACCTACATGTAGTTTTCAGAAAAAGAATAAATATACAATTCGCTATTTCAGGCAAGGGAGAATTTTTGCTACTAAGCCTACAAAAAAATGTTCCCATAGGAGGGAATAATTGCTTCCATTAAGGGTAGCAAAAATTAGTATATGAATACGCTCTTGTGCATATTGATGCAATTCCAAATGGGTGAGATGTGGGTTAGATGTAGGTTATATGTTTGCCGAACATATAACCTACTTCAAACATCCTGTATATCGGCCATTGCACCCTATTGGGTTATATGGTTATAAGGTACGCTTATTTGCTGAAATTGGGCTTAAAAACCACGGGCTCAGGGTGACAGACCCCTTGTGAGGTTTGACAGCAGGCGGTAAACAGAAGGTTAAGATCACACCGTACCTGCCCCGTGTGCGCTTTGAAATGAAGCGGATTTTTTTATTTTTGTTCGGTTTTACAGATTATTACTTGGTGGTTTAAAATAAAGTTTGTATCTTTGCATCGTCAGAAAATGTAGAATATGGCATATACTAAAGAGACATTGGTTATAGACAAGCCTTCGGAGAAATTACTCGAAGCTGTAAAGCAACTCAGGGTACATAAACTTGAGCAGTTAGAGAAATTGCGCAAAATGAAGCCTGAAGAGTTCTCACGTCGTGTAATCTTGGCTTAATGGAAACGTCATATTCAATTACTCAGAAAGAAAGCGAATATCGTGTGTTATTAACCTCCGCTAACCTAAATAGTTTGTCGGAAGATACTTTGCATGTTATTTCAAGTAGAGGCATTGATATTAGCGAATTGATGATTGAACGTATAAGTGGAGAGGCTGCCACAAATCAAGAGGTGTTACACGATATTACAGGTTGGGTGGCAGATATTTTTGCAAGTAACCCGAACTTGATTATTTATTATTCTTGCGATGATATGACGCCAATACCATCCAGAAACACCAATAGTGATAACAAGAATCTACCTGTTAACGAATATCGCAGTAGGTTATTTACTCATATTTTTGATACATATATGGCAAGCCATCAGATTTCTGGTATTACAAATACACCTATCCGATTGGATAATTATGTTGATGGCATGGGATATAGTATTTTTATACACATCATTGCCAGAACATTGCACGATGATGTTATTGAGAAGCTAAAAACTGAAATCAAAGAAGTTAGTGGGAAATAAATATAACACAATAGGGATTGATTGTGTAGGCACAGGGTGACAGACCCTCTGTGAGGTGAGAGGTTTGCATGATATCCATCAGTGTCTTCGTTGCTTTCTTGAAGAGCTGAGGGTTAGACTTCTTCCACTTGAGACGGCTTTGGGATAGAAGTAGCTGTTGCCATAATATTCGTATCTGTTTGAAACGTTTCGGCTGCAAAGCCTTTGTGCAAAGGAGATTGGAAGGGGGGGTGTTGGGCAAATTACGAGTTTCTGTTTTTCGAGTGCATTCCAATAAAAATTGTAGTGCACTGCAATAATTTTTGGAGTGCACTGCAAAAAATATTCCCAAGGCGGGAATTATTGCGTGGTCATGATTACTCTTCGCTGAATTCTACATACTCGCCTTCAGTCTCTTCGTAGATTTTCTTATTGTCGCGTTGCTTGCGACGGTCGATGATGGTTTCGCCAGTGGCTGTCTGGGTGTGAATTTCCTCAGGTTCTTCAACCTGGGGTTTTTCTTTTGCAGCTCGTGGTTCAACGGGTTCTTTCGGTGTCTTACCACTGTAGTGATATTGACGCTGCTGACGTCCTGTTTCATCACGGTATTTCTGTTCCTTTTCGTCGGCAGCTTTCTTGGCCTTTATTTTTGCATCTTTGATAGACTTGATGATGCGACCGCCTGTCAGTAGGAGGATAAAGATAACAACGAAGACAATAAAAAGAATAAAACCGATATTTTCTTTCATAGTAGTTAGGAGTTATTGATGTTGAGTAGCTATTGATAATATGACGTACCAGGCAATGATGACGGCAATGCCTACCACGCCCAGGAAAAGCAGTGGAATACAACTGATGAGGAATCCGTATTTCAACTTATTCTCCTTGAATCCCCAATGCTTGAATTTCAAGGCAAACATGGGAATTTCGGAAACCAACAGGAAACTGCTAATCAGCATCCCTACTAATACTGCATAATATAAATAAGGTGATGAGGCAAGCCAATTGCCTGCTCCTACCAGTAGCGCTCCCCAGAACAAGGCATTGGCAGGTGTGGGGAGACCAATGAATCCCATGGATTGTCGCTCGTCCAGATTGAACTTAGCCAGACGTAGTGCTGAGAATGCTGCCATGATGAAGGCAGCATAGGGGAGTATGGCTTGAAGCGAAGACATTGACACGTTTGCTGCAGCGCCTTGATTCAGAAAATCGAAGATGATAGCTGAGGGGGCAAATCCGAAGGTGATATCATCAGCCAGCGAGTCGAGCTCCTTACCGATAGGCGAGGAAACTCCCAACAGACGGGCACTCATTCCGTCGAAGAAGTCAAACACTGCTCCAATAATGATAAACAGCAGGGCAATATCCCATGCGCCATGGAAAGCCCAATAAGTTGCTATGCAGCCAGAAATAAGGTTGCAGCAGGTAATGGTATTAGGGATGTGCTTCTTGATACTCATTTATTTAAGTTTTGCTATGACAGTTTGGTCGCCCGTGGTGGGTTGTCCCATAATGACACAGGGCTTGGAACCTAAGGGCAGATAGACATCCACTCGTGAACCCAGTTTGATGAATCCCAAGTGTTCGTCAATATAGCATTCTTCGCCTTCCTTGGCGTAAGTCACGATACGACGGGCCATGGCACCGGCTATCTGGCGCACCAGTACATCCTCTCCTTCAGGAGTGGTTATCATGATGTCTGCATGCTCGTTCTCTTCACTCGCTTTTGGTAGCCATGCCTTGTGATAATTACCGTTCTGGTGATGGACAAACTTGACCTTACCGTCAACAGGGAACCAGTTGGCATGAACGTTTAATGGACTCATGAAAATACTAATCATCAGGCGCTTGTCATGGAAATATTCATGTTCCTCAGTTTCCTCGATAACCACAATCTTACCGTCAGCAGGGGCCACGACCAGTTTCTCGGTGTCTCCGTTGTAGTAGCGGATAGGGCAGCGATAGAAATTGAGGGCCAGTATCCATGCTGTGCCAAAGATGAGGATGAATACCCAAAACGGAATGGGGTTTTCAATCAAATGCCATAGTAAGAAGGCGATGCCAATCAGCAGCAGCATGCTGATGGTCAATTCGTTGGTACCTTCGCGATGTATTCTTATTTTCTTAAGTCTCTTTATTTTCTGGATTCTTTCTCCCATGAGTAGCAATATGACATGTTTTCTAATTTACTTGCAAAGGTACGAAATAATTCTTAATTCATTATTCATTATTCAATTTTTTTTTGGATATTTCATTTTTTCATCGTAACTTTGAGCCTCAAAACTACAAAAATAGCTTTTATGGAAGACTTCGTACACTTGCATGTACATACTTATTACTCTATACTCGATGGTCAGTCGAGTATCAAGAAATTGGTTGATAAAGCCATCGCCAATGGCATGAAGGGCATGGCCATTACCGATCATGGCGATATGTTTGGTATCAAGGAATTTCATGATTATGTCGGAGGCATCAATAAAGGGCGCAAGAAAGAGGGACTGGAACCATTCAAACCCATCTTCGGCTGCGAGATGTATGTCTCGCGTTATGGTGGCAAGGACTTGCGTCGTGGTAAAGAGGATATGGGCGGCTATCACCTGATAGTACTTGCCAAGAACTATAAGGGCTATAAGAATCTGATTAAACTGGTCAGCAATTCATGGGTTGACGGTTATTATATGCGTCCCCGTACCGACAGGGCTGATCTGGAGAAATACCACGAGGGGCTGATGGTTTGTTCTGCTTGTATCGCAGGCGAGGTGCCTCATAAGATTCTGGAGGGTGACATAGCAGGTGCTCGTGAGGCAATAGAGTGGTATCATAGCATTTTCGGCGACGACTACTATCTGGAACTACAGCGTCACGAAGTGACCGATCCTGACATCCGTGCCAATCGTGAGACTTTCCCCCTGCAGCAGAAAGCGAATAAGGTCCTCATCGAACTGGCACGTGAATATGGCATCAAACTGGTGTGTACCAATGATGCCCATTTCGTGGACCAGGAAAATGCTGAGGCGCACGACCACTTGCTCTGTCTGTCAACGGGTAAGGATTTGGACGATCCGACGCGAATGCTGTATTCTAAACAGGAATGGTTCAAAACACGCGAGGAAATGAATGCCATCTTCCAAGATGTTCCCGAAGCCCTTTCGAACACCCTGGAACTTTTGGATAAGACCGAGATATATAGTCTTGACCATGATCCTATCATGCCATTCTTCCCCATCCCCGAGTCCTTCGGAACAGAAGAGCAATGGCGACAGAAATACACCGAGCAGCAACTCTACGACGAATTTACTTCTGACGAGAATGGCGAAAACCAACTCTCGCAGGAAGAGGGCGAGAAGAAAATAAAGAAACTCGGTGGATATGACAAAATATACCGTATCAAGTTCGAGGCTGACTATTTGGCAGAGTTAGCCTATAAGGGTGCAAAGCGTCTGTATGGCGACCCGTTGACAAAGGAAGTCGATGACCGCATCCGTTTTGAACTGCATATCATGAAGACGATGGGTTTCCCGGGTTACTTCCTCATCGTGCAGGACTTTATCAATTCTGCCCGCGACGAACTGGGCGTGATGGTGGGTCCGGGACGTGGTTCGGCAGCAGGCTCCGTGGTAGCCTATTGCCTCGGTATTACCAAGATTGACCCTCTGAAATACGATTTGCTTTTCGAGCGTTTCCTGAATCCTGACCGTATCTCGTTGCCTGATATCGATACCGATTTCGACGATGACGGACGCGGTAAGGTGCTGAAGTGGGTGGAGGATAAATATGGTCATGAGAACTGTGCCCATATCATCACCTATGCCACGATGGCAACCAAGAACTCCATCAAGGACGTGGCACGCGTTGAGAAAGTGCCCATTCCTGTGTCGAATGCCTTGTGTAAGGCAATTCCCGACCGTCTGCCCGATGTGGATGGAAAAACGCCTAAGATGAATCTGGTAAATGCCATCAAGGCTGTTCCGGAACTGCGTGAGGCAGAGAGCAGCAACGATGAGTCGTTGCGCAATACCATCAAATATGCCAAGATGCTGGAGGGAACCGTTCGCGGAACGGGTATTCATGCCTGTGGATTCATTATCTGTCGCGACCCTATTAGTGACTGGGTACCTGTCAGCACGGCCGATGATCCCGATTTCAAGGATCAGAAAACCAACTGTACACAATATGATGGACATGTCATCGAATCGACAGGACTGATTAAGATGGACTTCCTGGGACTGAAGACGTTGTCGGAGATGAAAGAGGCTTGTGCTGTTATCAAGCAGACACGAGGTATTGAGGTCGATTTGGATCATATTCCTATTGACGACCCCAAGACTTTTGAACTCTATCAGCAGGGACGTACGATTGGTACTTTCCAGTTTGAGTCTAATGGCATGCAGAAATATCTGCGTGAACTCAAACCTACTGTGTTCGAAGACCTGATAGCCATGAATGCCCTCTATCGTCCAGGGCCTATGAAGTATATTCCGCAGTTCATCGACCGTAAGCACGGAAGGGAAGAGATTACCTATCCCATCCCCTGTATGGAGAAATATCTGAAAGATACCTACGGAATCACCGTTTACCAGGAGCAGGTGATGCTTCTTTCTCGACAATTGGCCGACTTCACCCGTGGTGAGAGTGATGCCTTGCGTAAGGCCATGGGTAAGAAAAAGATAGAAATCGTAAATGCCATGAAGCCCAAGTTCATCGAGGGTGGCAAGAAGAATGGACACGACCCTGCCATCTTGGAGAAGATATGGAGCGACTGGGAAGATTTTGCTTCTTATGCCTTCAATAAGTCGCACGCTGCCTGCTATTCTTGGGTGGCTTTCCAGACTGCCTATCTGAAAGCTAACTATCCTGCCGAGTTTATGGCTGCCATTATGAGCCGCAGGCGCGACCAGATTACTGAAATCACCAAACTGATGGACGAATGCAAGTCGATGGGTATTGCCACGCTGGGTCCTGATGTCAACGAGTCGTACCTGAAGTTCGGTGTGAATAAGAAAGGTGAAATCCGTTTTGGATTAGCAGCCATCAAGGGTATGGGCGACGCTGCTGCTGAGGCTATCATCAATGAACGCGAGAAGAACGGACCCTATAAAACGATCTTTGACTTCGCCCAGCGTATCAGTTTCTCGAATGTCAATCGTAAGGCGTTCGAAAGTCTTGCACTGAGTGGCGGTTTTGACAGCTTTGGTATTGCCAGAGAGGATTTCTTCGCGAATAACAGCAAGGGCGAGATGTTCCTCGATTCACTGGTGCGCTATGGACAGATCTATCAGATGAACCAACAGGAGATGCAGAACTCTCTCTTCGGTGGTGAAAACGCAGTGGATATAGCCACACCGCCTATCCCCAAGGGACAGAAATGGAGTGATATTGAGCGACTGAATCGTGAGCGCGATTTGGTGGGTATCTATCTTTCTGCCCATCCGTTGGACGAATATAAGATAGTACTGAATAATTTGTGTAATACCCGTTGCAACGAATTGGCAGACCGTTGTGCAGCGATGACTGATCGTGACGATGTTACGTTGGGAGGTATTGTTACTAATGTACAGACGCGTATCGGAAAGAATAACAAGCCCTGGGGTATTATTACGCTGGAGGATTTTGAGGGTTCAGGCGAACTGATGCTCTTTGGCGACGACTGGCTCAACCTCAATGGTAAGTTCCTTCATGGCGCAGCTGTCTATGTCACGGGTAAGATGGCCCCTCGCTTCCAGTTTAGTGACCAAAAAGAACTGAAGGTGACGAATGTGGAACTGTTGCAGTCAGTGAAGGAGAAGGCTATCGACCGTATTACCATCACCCTGACTACCGACTTGCTGGACGACCAGATTGTCACGGAGTTGGGCGAGCTTATCAATGAGAACCCCGGTAAGACGAAACTCTATTTCCAACTGGTTGACCGAACGGGAAAAGGTCATGTGCTGATGCGTAGCACTTCTAAGTATGTTGACGTGAAGAGTTCGTTGGTGAACTACATCGAACAGACTCCAGCGTTAGACTATCAGATTAACTAAAATCATTGGCATGATATTTGCAGGAAGAAAATAGTAGAATATATAATGTATAACCACAAAAAGAATTAGAATTATGGAATTAACAATCACATCTGAGAATTTCGAGAGCCTGAAGAATGGCGAGCAGCCGTTAGTAGTTGATTTCTGGGCAGAATGGTGCGGCCCTTGCCGTAACGTAGCTCCCGTCATTGCAGAATTGGCTGAGGAGTACGATGGACGTATCAAAGTAGGAAAGTGTAACGTAGAGGAGAATGATGAACTTACTGCAGAGTATGGTATTCGCAACATCCCTACCATCTTATTCTTCAAGGGTGGCTTGATGGTCGACAAGATGGTCGGTGCCCAGCCTAAGGCCAATATCAAGGCTAAATTCGAAGCCTTGCTGTAATACTCTTAGAGACAAAAGAGACCTGCTTCCCCAAAAGGCAGGTCTCTTTTCTTTACCATGTTATCAGTCTGCTTCCGTCGGGCTGTTCCTCTATTGTCACGCGGACAGCGTCGTCGGGTAATATCTCTTCAATCAGTTCGGGCCATTCTATCAGACAGAGGTCACCGCTATAGAAATACTCCTCGTAGCCCATATCATAGACTTCTTCCAGTTTCTTGATGCGATAGAAGTCGAAATGGTAGATAGGAGTTTCTCCTGCCCCCCCTCCTTGGGAGGGGTCAGGGGAGGTATATTCATTAACAATGGCGAAGGTAGGACTGGTGACGACATCCTGACTTCCCAATTCCTCACAGATAGCTTTGACGAAGGTGGTCTTGCCTGCCCCCATCTTGCCATAGAATGCAAAGACGCGAGCTTCGCCCATCTGGTTAATAAACTGACGGGCTGCTTCACGAATAGTTTCTAAACTTTCAATACGGATTTCCATAATGTTTTATCTGTTTTTTCCTTTGAGCGTGATGAAGGGTATCATCATTTCTTCCATCGAGATACCTCCATGCTGGAACGTGTTTTTATAATAAGTGACGTAGTAATTGTAATTGTTCGGATAGGCAAAGAACTGGTCACCAGTGGCAAACACATAGGTCGTCGAGATGTTTGGCGAAGGAAGGTATGCCTGCTGGGGATTCTTGATGACGAAGATGTCTTTGTCGTCGTAGGACAGATTCTTGCCTAACTTATAGCGCAGATTGGTATTCGTGTTCCTGTCTCCTATGATTTTCACGGGCGAATTGGTACGAATCGAACCATGGTCGGTGGTGATGATGACCTGATAGTCGGTCTGGGCCAGTTGGCGCAATAACTGCGACATAATGGAATGGCGGAACCACGATAGGGTGAGCGAGCGATAGGCAGCCTCGTCGTGAGCCAGTTCGCGCACCATCTTCGATTCGGTACGGGCATGTGACAGCATGTCAATGAAGTTGACTACCAAGACATTCAAGTCGTTCTTTTCAAGCAATGCAAACTGGTTGATATAGCGTTCAGCATCCTCTGTCGTGTTAATCTTGTGATAGGAGAAAGTGTCGTGCCGTCTGTATCGCTCTATCTGTGTCTGGATGAGTGGCGCCTCGTTGAGGTTCTTTCCTTCCTCCTCGTCTTCATCCACCCACAGGTCGGGAAACATGCGGGCTATCTGGTCGGGCATCAGTCCCGAGAAAATGGCGTTGCGTGCATATTGGGTGGCAGTGGGCAGAATGCTGCAATAGAGTTGTTCTTCTATCTCGAAGTCCGACAGTTCCGTCTCAATGGCTTTCCATTGGTCGTAGCGGAAATTGTCGAGCACAATCATAAACACCTTCTTTCCCTCCGACAGGGTGGGGAATATCTTCTTCTTGAAGATGTCGGGACTCATCATCATCTCGCGATTCTCCAACCAGTTCAGATAGTTCTTCTTGACGAATTTGGCAAAACTGATATTGGCTTCTTCTTTCTGCATCCGTAACATGTCGCTCATGGCAGAGTCGGTGGCTGACAGCTGCAGTTCCCATTTTACCAGTTGTCTGTACATCTCTGTCCAGTCGTCCCAGGTCCGGCAGTCCATCATCTGAATACTGAGTTGCTGGAACTGCTGCTGATAGGCTGTTTGTGTTACTTCTGCCACTATTTCGCGTTTGTGGATGAATTTCTTGAGCGTCAGCAATATCTGGTTGGGGTTGACGGGTTTGATGAGATAGTCGGAAATGTTCTGTCCCACAGCTTGGTTCATGATGTCCTCTTCCTCACTCTTCGTTACCATGACGATGGGAACGGTGGGTTGAATCTCCTTGATGCGCTGCAGGGTTTCTATTCCCGTCAGTCCGGGCATCATTTCGTCCAGCAAGACCAAATCGAAGCTCCGCTGACGACATTCCTCAATGGCGTCAAGGCCATTGGTCACCGTCACCACCTCATAGCCCTTCTTTTCCAGGAAAAGCAGATGGGGGCGCAATAGCTCCATTTCATCGTCAGCCCAAAGTAATAGTCCGTTTGTCATATAATTCTCAATTCTCAATTAATAATAGAAGTCGTCATCGAAGTCGATGGTTTCCTGATTCTTTGGCATCTCATTGGGAGGGAACAGGTCGTCATCGTTGTTCGTATTTTGCTCTGCTGGGGGCAGATCGTCCTCTTTCTCTTCTTCCACAATGGTGTCTGGTTGCAACAGCAGCTGTTGCTTCGTAACAGGTACAGGTGCCAGTTCCTCTTGATAGAAGATGTCGTAGTCGTCATAGCTATAGACCGTTCCCAGCAAGGGCAGGTTCTGGTCGCTGATGATGATTCTCCTGCATCCTGCCAGTCGTTGTGTCATTTGCAGATTGGCAGAGAGCTGATGGGCATACTGCAATGCCTCGTCATAGCTGCGGAATCCGCTCACCATCATTCGGCTGATAGCCCCATCCGTATCGATATTGATGTCGAAGTTGCGCACCAGATAGCTGGTGAAGTTGTATTTCGCAATATCGTAGAGCAGTTGGTTCTGATCCACGCTGTCAGGCGAGTAGGCAAGCACGAACGTATAGTGGGTGTCAAGCTGCGTACTGAGCGTGTCGATGGCAGTGGAATCGCCTGGATGTTCCAGGTTCTGTCGCTGTCGCCAGATGTCGTCGGCTGTCATCCTGCTGCCCTGCAGTCGTCTGCCCTGTTGCACGCCCTTTACTATCTGTCCTGCCATATCACTCACCTCGCTCTGGGGATAATTCTCTACTATCTGGCGCATTCTGGCCACACAGCTGTCGGGTTGCTGGTTGTTGAGGTAACTCAGTCCCTCGATAAACAGGAACTTCGCGCGGTTCTGACCTGTTGGGAATCGCTGTGCCGATAGCTTCACGTTGGCTTCCACCTCCCGATAGCGTTCTTCGCGGAAAGCATTGTAAGTGGCTGCGTACAGCGAGTCTTCTATATGTATGCCGAAACGCTGGTTTTCTGCATAGTAGGGGTCTGTCAACAGAACGGTCCACTGGCTCTCTGCATGTTGTTGGCGCATCTGATTCAGTGCCATTTCTGCCTCTGCCCATCGTTCTTGTCGGGCATATATCAGGTAGAGGTGATACCATGCTTCGTCATTGTGCTCATACGTCGGATATTGGTTGACCAGCCTATAGAGCAGACGATGGCTCAGCGTCAGATTGTCGAGTTTGTCTTTCAGAATGACGCCAGCCTTTAACAGCGACTCCATGATAATGGCATCGCTCTGTTGCTTCTGTTCTTCCGTAAATGGAATCTGAGCTAGATAGTATTCGCGGGTATGCGGGTCGGCAGCTTCGGTGGCAGTGCTGTCAGCAGGGTTGCTGCTCTCCGTATTATCTAGTTTCTCCAGGTCGTCTGGTTTTCCCAGGCTATCTGGCTTTTCTGAATTCTCTGGGCTCTCCAGACTGCCAACCACCGTGAGGTTCGAGCGTTGCCAGTTGTCGGTATTTGGTCGTCGTCCCCATTGGCGTTCAAATTGCTGCTTACCCTGACTCACCGTCTGGGGGTTATAGAAATACCATAGCGTACTTTGCTGCGTGGTGTTTGTGGGACGAGGGGTGGCAGGCCGTTGCGTCATGGGCTGGTTCGCTGCTATCTGTTGCTGTATTTTTTCTGCCTCTTCCTCCTGTTGAGCGCGTAGCGCCTCTTTCTCCTTTCTGATGAGTTCCTGAATCACACGGTCGATGGCTTTGTTGCGTTCGTTTTCCGACATGTTCGCCAACACTTGCAGCGAGTCCTGCAGATGGATGGCATCAGTATAGGGCACCAGTTCGTCAAGCACCTTCGAACGCTCAGCCAGTTCCTTGTAGCCAGGGCGGTCTCTGTCGAGCAGTCCGATGGCCTCGCCATAGCACCTGCGGGCATCCCCGTATTTCTCCTGTTGCCAGTAGATGTTGCCTAATTGCAATAATAACACACCCTTCTCCGTACCGCTGCGAGTCGCCTTCTTGTTGCCCTTTTCATAGGCAGCAATGGCGTTCATGGTGTCACGTTGTGCCAGATACACGTTACCGATGGCATAATAAACCTGGTCGAGATAGTCCTTGTTATTGTCCGAGGCTGCCATGCGTCTCAACTTCTTGATGGTGCTCTTGGCGTCATAAGTAGCCATGACCTCACTCTGTGAGATGCGGGCATTGAACTCCAGTTCGTAGGGAGGACTGAGTCGGATGACGTGTTTATAGGCATCATAAGCCTGTTGCCGATGACCTTGCAGTGCCTCTAACTGTCCCATCAGAAACCACATCCTGGCTCGCTGTTTCCGTCTGCGTTCGTGGCGGATGGCCTTACGGAGGAATGTCGTTGCCTCAGGCCATTGCTCATTCCGGATGTAGTAATCTGCCAGCGTGTAGTCCCAGTCAGCTGCAGCCTGACGGGGTATGGAGTCGCGACGCTGTTTCGTTATCAAGTCTTCCGCTTCATACAGCCAGTTCATCTCTACGTAGCACTTGGCTTGCCATGCCCGTGCCCTTGCCAGGATGACGGGCTGAGTCAGATAGAGTCGGGCCATGTATCCGAAGGTGGCTGAGGCCTCTTCGAACTCGCCTTTCTGGAATTGCGACTTACCCATCAGCAGCCAGGCTCTCCAGAGGAAGGGGTTATACTCCCGTCGGTTCAGCCATTCAATGTCCTTCTGCGTTTTCCGTCGGTTCTTCTTCCATACAGGGCGGGCCTTGATACTATGCTGACGGATAGCCTTCTCCATCTTTTCGATACTACGGTCGAACTGTCCCTTGCCCAAGTCTTTGCTGCCCTTGTTGGCAACCGCGTAGAGGGGTATCAGCTGCGTATGGTCGTCATGATTGCCGTTCTCCTTCTCCAGACTTCCCTCTATGAAAGCCTGCGAACCATTGAAATAGGTGTTATAGCGGGCATTGAACGAGTGCCACCATCTATTGGTTGCTGTATTCTTCTTGGTAGAGCATCCCACCATTGTCATCATGAGAATCAACAATATGACGACAGGAGTCTTCGTATGACATTTCTCTTCCTTTTTCTTTCTGACGTCTTCCTTCAAGTCAGCCAGTTTGCATTCAGCCCTGCTACTGCACGAACCGCAGTCGCCCTCCTTCTGAACAATAGGCTCATCCGTGCTACCGCGTGAAGCGATAGCAGCAATGATGCCCAGCACCACTAACGATATGACGACTATCAGCAGGAATTGCATCTCTCACTTTTCACTATGAACTATGAACTATGAACTATGAACTATGAACTATGAACTATGAACTATGAACTATGAACTTTCACTTCAAACCCTCCGGCTTTGATATCCTCCCAGTAATTAGGATACGATTTCGTCACCACTTGCGGATTGTTGATGAGCACCCTGTCAAACACACATGCTGCAGGGGCGAACGAAAGCGCCATGCGATGGTCTTCGTAAGTGTCGATACCGTTCTCCATGTCGGGTTCACAGCGTTCACCGTCCCATATCAACTCACTGTCGTCCAACGATTTGAGGACATAGCCTAATTTGCGCATTTCATTCTTCAGGGCTTCTATCCTGTCTGTCTCTTTGATTTTCAACGTTGACAGACCACGGAAGTGGAAGGGAACATTCAGCAGTGCACATGTCACCACGAACGTCTGGGCCAGGTCGGGCGAATTCACGAAGTCATATTCCAGTCGTGGCACGCAATGTCCCGAGCGCTTGATGGTCACTGTGGTGGGAACCCCCTGTTGCTTCGAGTCAAACTTACTCTTGACGCCCAGCAGACTGAATATGTATCGGAGCGACGAGTCACCCTGTTTCGAACCGTCCATCAGCCCTTCCAGTCTGACCTCAGCCTCTGGGTCTTTCGAGAGGGCAACGATTTCGTACCAATAGGAGGCACCGCTCCAGTCGTTTTCTATATAATATGCACGCTCCTTGTAGGGGGTGGGGCGCACCTCAATAGTCTCGTAATCACTCCATTCTGCATCAGCTCCGAATTCGCGCATCGTCCACAGCGTCAGGTCGATATACGGACGTGAGATGATGTCGCCAGTCAGTCGGAGCGTCAGTCCGTTTTTCAGCGTCGGCGCTATCATCAGCAGGGCTGAGATATATTGCGAACTGATGTTGCCTGGCACTTCCAGCAGTCCGCCTTCCAACTTTCCGCCTTTGATGCGGAGTGGGGGAAATCCCTCTTCTCCAACGTATTGGATATCGGCTCCCAGGAAACGCAGCGCGTCAACCAGCACACTGATGGGGCGGTGCTTCATGCGCTCAGTACCTGTCAACACATGTTCCTCACCGTCTTTCACAGCCAGATATGCTGTCATAAAGCGCATGGCAGTGCCAGCAGCCTTGATGTTAATCTCGTAGGGGTTGTCTCTCATAGCAGCCACTATCACTTCCGTGTCGTCACAGTTGGAAAGATTCTCCGGTAGCATTTTGCCTCCAGACAGGGCGTGGATAATCAGAGCTCTATTTGAAATACTTTTCGAAGCAGGAAGTTTAGCAGTATGTAGCAAGTGGCTTGGAGCCGTTATATTATATTGCATATTTCTCGTGTACCTTGTTAATATGGTGCAAAGATAGCTCAAAATACTTGAATAACTAAAAAAAGTCAGTTAAAAATTTGCAAATTCGAAAGAAGTCACCTGAAAAGGATCGGGATTTAGCGCAGTTGGTAGCGCACACGTCTGGGGGGCGCGAGGTCGCTGGTTCGAGTCCAGTAATCCCGACAGAAAGAATCGCTAAGAGGCTGATAATCAGTTGCTTGGCGATTTTTCTTTTTCGTAATTCCCGTGATATTCCCGTGATAATGGCTGTGAGAGCTCTTAAAGGTGGGGGCTGCTGTTATTTATCTTTGTCGTAAACGACCTCATTAACCATATATTGCCCTGTCTTGCGACTGCCTACTCGTTTGACAAGTCCAACTGCCGTCAGGGCAGCTATGCTACGCTTAATTGTAGAAAGACTGGGATTGTCAATTCCTTCCAACTTAGGTATAAGATCTGCGATGTCTTGGGCTTGCGCACCACCTTTGCGCCTGATAACATGATAGACGCGTTGGTCACCAAGTGATAGTCTGCTGAGTGTCTGGGTAATTTCAGAAGGAACATCCTTGTTCAAGTCGTTTAACTCCTGCTGTATGATTGCAACCTTAGTATTATGCCTTTCTTGACGCTGCAATTCTTTTTCACGAGCAAACAATCTCTCATCCTTTGTTGAGATACTTTGCTCTATAGTTGTCGTAGTCTCTTGTGCATTCCCCTTCTCTATATTATTAAAGGTAGGAGGAATGATTTCCACGTCATCAACTTTGAAAGATATGTTATTCTTAAAATCTGCTTTAAACATACTACTATACATAATCTGCTCAAGCAAATTCTTCTGACGCTCTACAGTGGGATTAATCCGATGGGGCATAAGGTGAATCTTTCCATCGTCAACACAGAATACCCCAATGAACTCATTATCGTATGCGCGATTGATTGCGTCAGCAACAAGTCCTTCAGGAACTCCTATGAAGAAGAAATCTGTATAGCCGATATAATGCTCCATATTGTCATCGTTCATCAAGTCGTTCTTGTTGTTCTTTAGTTTGATACCGACAGTATAAACCTGCTTCTTATTAAGAGCCGCTTGGTTTGGCTCAACGAAGAACACACAGTCGAAACGATAGTGATCTGGATCAGGCTCGTTGAACCTCGTCAGTCGGCCAGTATACTCCCTGACGGTCACCTCATCGAAGATGCGGTAATGTATGAAATCGTAGCTACCGTACTTGGCAGAAATTTTGACAGTAAAGTTGTATACATTCACTGTCAGATTCTTGACGAATATCTTACCAGGTTCTCCGGCCAGACTATCTTTCAGATTCTCATAAGTCATATCTTAACCTCCTATGATATTTAATATGTCAGAATTATGAGTTATTATATTCGTTGACAAAGGTACAAATAAAATTTTAATGTATCATGATTGTGAGTCATAATATTTGTTAATGTGCCAGAATTGTGATGCGTTAAGTGAACGGGACGGGAAAGCTTTATGACCGGATCGTGATAGCGGGCTGTTCTAATGCGTCATAATTTCGAATCGTTATAATGACGGAGAAGGCATGACCAGCCGACGTTTAACGTTCGTCTGGCGGCACTATCGAGCACCCCTCTCTATCCACTCCCTTATGGTCGCTCTATGGTACTGAACGCCTCGGTGCAGTATCCCGACCCCTGACTATTAGCCCTTGCCGTCTGTTAAAGATATATAAGAAAGTGAAGATATCCCAGCAGAAACTTGTACGTCTCAGAAAGAATCCGTAACTTTGTCGCGGGAAAGAGGATTTTCAAGATAATCCCAGAACCTAATAAGGGATTTTCTCGAAATCTGCTAAGCAAATTCACTCAAAATCCCCATTAGGCCACGGGGTTTCACCCCATTGGATGCCCCAACAGGGAGTGGGCTTCTCCCTGCACCCTCCGCTCAGGACGCAGCCCTGAGAACCCGCCCAGGGCTGCTCGCCCTATGGAACCTCGCAAGGGGGTGACCCTCCCCCTTGACCGCCCCGCTCAGAGGCATCAGCCTCTAAGAACTCTTACCAGGTTAATCCCTGGACCCGATTAGTAAATCGTTTCGTTTTTAAATATTAGTATTATGGCAAAAGGAGTAGCACATGCCGGTAAAGGCAAAAGTCTCTCGGCTGGAAATGCAATAGAAAACGAGAGACTGGAATGGGATGAGGACTCGTACAGACTTAAGAATGAGAATCCCATCAACAATTATGACTGGTCACGTCATGCTTTGAACTTTGAAGTGATCAATGGAGAGATAAAGCCTCTGGGAAGCCAGGAGGTTCATCTATATGACCGTTACCAGAATGTATTGAAAAATATTGACTTCAAGGAGTACAAGGCTGGAGCGTCTAATCAACAGAATGCATACGTCGAGCTTATCCTGTCAGGCAGTACTGAATTGATGCAGCAGCTGGCTTTCGGTAGTCAAGAGGTGAACTACGAGCGAAACCCATCGACCTGGCATAACTGGAATGTCACTCGGGAGAAGGCCATTGAGCAATGGGCTGTTGACAGTTATAACTTCGCGTGCAAGATGTATGGCAAGGAGAATGTCATCGGCTTTGAGGTTCATCTCGACGAAACCGAACCGCATGCGCACGTCAACATTGTGCCCGTTGCCATGATGAAGCAGCGTGGCAACGTTGGCGGCTATGTCAAGATTGATGCTGACGGCAACGACGTAAGATACACAAAAGGAAAGCATGTCGGTGAGTTGGTTAAGCTGCCGCAGGGCAAGTATGACGCACTTCCGGAAGAAAAGAAACGACAGTATCGCCCGGCGGTTCGCGGGATGGTCCGCACCATCAGCTTTGCCACATTCTTCGGGAGTACCAAGAAGGAGCGAAGCGAGAAGATGTCGGAACTGCACGATAAGTATTACGAACACGTAGGCTCCAAATGGGGGCTGGAGCGTGGTGATGTCTGGAAGCTTCTTGATCCTGAAGAACGCCAGAAGCGTAAGCGTCTCACTAAGCAACAGGCTCACGAGAAAAAGATGGCGGAAGAAGCGAAGGCTAAAGCCCAAAAAGAAGCGAAGGAGGCTAACGAAATAAGAGACGCTGCCGTCAGAGAAAAAGATGCTGCCGTCAAAGAAAAAGATGCTATCGTCAAAGAGAAGGATGCTGTCATCAAGGAGAAGGATGCTGCCGTCAAGGAAAAGGACGATGCACTGAGACTGCGAGACACTGCTATCGACAAGACAGTAGAACAGCAGGGCATCATTGATCGTCAGCAAGTCTCCATTTCATCAAACAGAAGGGAAATAGACAAGCTGAAGCAGGAGAAAGAAGAAGTTCAGAAGGAGGTGGATGTTTTGCGGTCGGTCACCTTAACCCCGTACCAGAGTGTGGAGAGATATGTCAAGGCCCTGCAAGATATCACCTTTACCATACCATCCGACGTGATAGAAAAGCTGTCCTCGCCTCTGAAGAACCACCCTCGGATAACCTCGGTCAATCCTCCATTAACAGTGCAGGAACTGGAAACCATAGCAATGAGAGAGATAGACAAGGTTTATGATGAAAAAACCTTTGTTACATACAACAGTACTATACAGAAGAGGGTCAAGGCCATATTGACGGATAAGCAGACCATATTGTTCAGTGTCGTTGGCAATGCTCAGAAACGAGCCATAGCAGATGCTAACAGGGAATTATATAAGGACATTAAGAAGCGGTTGGCAGAATCCGAGACAAAAGTTCTCAAATATAACGAACTCGAAAAAGCGGGCATCAATAAAACTTCATACGAGCACGTCGTTAAAGAGAGAGACGAAGCACAAGAAGCGGCAAAGCGTATGCCTGAGACAGAGAGAATGCTCGAATTTGCCTGGCCAGGTGTTACCAAGGCGAAGAACATCCTCGTCGATCCAACTCTTGACAAGAACTACATGACCAATGAACAGAAGAAAGATATTCTGAACACGCTCAGGAAAGACCCGAAGAATCGACTGGATGATATTAAGAACCTGCTCAGCTATGCCTGTTCGTTCCGTGATATTCCTATCGTCACCAGAGCCGAAGCCATTGAGCTGGCCACAGAAAGCATCATCAAACACATAGCCGAACAAGGATACGACCTCATAAAGGAAGCTACATTCATGATGGGCTCTGTCGCTCAGGAATTGGAAATGACCGTTGCCGATGCAGCATCAAGAGCCGCGTCTGCAGCAGTGTGTCTCATCTTTGGCTTCAACTGGCTGTGGAGGCGGAGGAGAAAGCAACGAACTTCCCAAAAAGAAGGACGACGAGGATGAAAAGAAGTTCTGGGCGAGATGTTTAAGCACGGCTGTCGGTATGATGAAGCCGAAGCGGAGGTCGCAGGGTATAAAATTCCATTAGGCATAGCTATACTTGGTCTCGTCGCTGCCGCAAGAGGCGAATGCGAGGGCGGCAATCAGGAGGAAGAGAAGTTTTGCTTGTTTCATATTACTTGTATTCTTCTATTTTGTGTAGCGAAGGTACGGAAAAGGAATGAAAAAGCCTGCGGCGAGGCCCGAAAAGTGACTGCCGAGGGTGCAAGTCTGCACATTTGTTCAGAAATTCATTAGATTTATCGTTGCTGTAATGCATAAGAGCTATTTCTTTCAAACCAAAGCACTACCGCACAGAACACGGCTATCAGGAGGAAAAGAAGTCTTGTTTGTTTCATTTCCTTCTTTTATTTGAAAACGCTTTCAAGTTTCCTTGTCAGCGACTTCCCTCGT
>ONDP01000051.1 GCA_900316645.1 uncultured Prevotellaceae bacterium | reverse complement strand
TTGCTGAACTACTTCGACCAATACCATAGATATAGGTCAATGCGATTTCGCCACGCTTCTCCTGGGGCAAATCTACTCCAACAATTCTTATTGCCATTTTAAACTAATAAAAATAAAATAATAAAATTCGAATTTCGCTAAAAAGCATGCAAAGTTACGCAAAATATCTGATATTCCGCTCACTCTTTATGCTTATTTAACATTAACCCTGACGCATCTTGTACTTAGGGTTCTTCTTGTTGATAACGAACAGGCGTCCCTTGCGACGTACAATCTTGCAGTCTGGGGTGCGCTTCTTCAATGATGCTCTTGTCTTCATTATATAGTCTCCTTCTAATTATTTGTATCTAAACACAATTCGTCCTTTAGTCAGGTCATAAGGGCTCATCTCCACCTTTACCTTGTCACCGGGCAGTATCTTGATATAATGCATACGCATCTTACCAGAGATGTGTGCAATGATGGGCACACCGTTTTCCAACTCAACCCGGAACATAGCGTTTGACAATGCCTCTACGATCGTTCCGTCTTGTTCTATAGCACCTTGTTTTGCCATACTAATATAATTTGCCTTCTATTTGTTCTACTTCTTCAAACGAAGAGAGGATCTCAGCCTTTCCTTTCCTGATGGCGATGGTATGCTCGAAATGAGCTGCCGGTTTGCCGTCACGGGTACGGATGGTCCACTTGTCTGTGTCAAGCCAAATGTCACGCTTACCCATAGTAATCATCGGTTCTATGGCGATGCACATGCCTGCTTTCAGCATTGTGCCGTTGCCTCGCCTACCGTAATTGGGCACTTGCGGGTCTTCGTGCATCTCGTGTCCGATTCCATGACCTGTCAACTCTCTTACGATACCGTAACCTTGAGCTTCACAGTGTTCCTGGACGGTACTTCCGATGTCACCCACATGATGTCCTGCCATTGCAATGTCAATACCCTTGTAGAGTGCTTCCTTGGTGGTGCGAAGGAGTTTTTTCTTCTCTTCATCAATCTCGCCTACGCAGAACGTATAGCAAGAGTCACCGCAAAAACCGTTCAGCAAAGTGCCACAGTCAACGGAGATGATATCCCCCTCCTGGAGCACAGTCTGCTCATTGGGTACGCCATGCACTACAACATCATTGACTGATGTGCAGATGCTGGCAGGAAACGGCCCTCCATATGGATTGGGGAAACCCTTGAATGTCGGAATTGCTCCATGGTCGCGAATAAATTCATCAGCGATCTTATCCAACTGGAGGGTCGTTACACCAGGCTTGATATGTTTTGCCAATTCACCGAGGGTCTTACCAACGAGTTGGTTCGCCTCGCGCATCAGCTCAATCTCATCTTCTGTCTTCAGAAATATCTTCATACAGACTTAGTATGCAGTCACACCGCCACGTCCATGAATACGGCCCGAGTTCAGCAGACCGTCATAATGACGCATCAGCAAGTGACTCTCAATCTGCTGGAGGGTGTCGAGAACAACACCGACGAGAATCAGCAGCGAGGTACCTCCAAAGAACTGCGAGAAAGCGTCCTGCACATTCAGGAGTCCTGCCAGAGCCGGCATAACGGCGATGAAGGCGATGAACAGAGAGCCGGGCAGCGTGATACGCGACATGATTGTGTCGATATAGTCAGCTGTTGGTTTACCTGGCTTGATACCAGGGATAAATCCGTTATTGCGCTTCATATCCTCAGCCATCTGGGTAGGATTGAGTGTGATAGCAGTATAGAAATAGGTAAACGCTATGATGAGCAGTGCAAAGATGATATTGTAAGTCCAGCTGTGATGATTCAGCAGCGAACGGACAAACCAGTTTGCATTCTCAGGAGCAGCATACTGTACGAAAGCCAATGGAATGAACATCAGAGCCTGAGCAAAGATGATAGGCATCACATTAGCAGCGAACAGCTTTAAGGGGATGTACTGGCGTGCACCACCCACCTGCTGGTTACCTACAAGACGCTTAGCATACTGTACAGGCACCTTGCGGACACCCTGTACCAAAACGATAGATGCACATACAACTGCATAGAGAATGATAATCTCGACGAGGAACATCACCAGTCCACCACCAGTGATAGCGGTGAAACGTGAGCCTACCTCCTGGATGAAAGCCTGGGGCAGACGTGCGATGATACCGATCATAATGATCAGCGAGATACCATTTCCGATACCTTTATCCGTAATGCGCTCACCCAGCCAGAGAATGAACATACTGCCGGCGGCAAGGATAATCGTAGCCGGGAATACGAATACCGACCAACTGATACCCGATGCCAAAGCAGCACCTGCCTGCATCTTCAGATTGATGAGATAGCTCGGAGCCTGGAACAGCAGGATAGCCACTGTCAGGTAGCGAGTGTAGGTCATAATCTTCTTGCGGCCACTCTCACCCTCACGCTGCATCTTCTGGAAATAAGGTACAGCAACTGCGAGGAGCTGCATAACGATGGAAGCAGAGATGTAGGGCATAATTCCAAGCGCAAAGATTGAGGCATTGGAAAATGCACCACCTGAGAACATGTCCAAAAGCGACATCAGTCCGCCCTGGGTTTGTGACTGTAGCTTGTCGAGCATTTCAGGGTTAATACCTGGCAATACCACGAACGAGCCAAAACGATAAATCGCTACAAACAGAAGAGTTATCAGGATGCGCTGGCGCAGGTCCTCAATCTTCCAAATGTTCTGCAGTGTCTCTATAAACTTCTTCATCTTGTTTAGATAATTGTTGCGTTACCACCAACTGCCTTGATAGCCTCTTCAGCAGTCTTTGAGAAGGCATTAGCCTCGACGTCGATCTTAGCCTTCAATTCACCATTACCGAGAATCTTCACGAGCTCCTTACCATTGGTCAGACCAGCAGCCACGAAGTCTGCAATTCCAATCTTGGTGAGGTTCTTCTGCTCAGCAAGCTTCTGAAGGGTTGACAGGTTGATAGCGAAGTACTCCTTGTGGTTGATGTTCTTGAATCCACTCTTTGGAACACGACGCTGCAATGGCATCTGACCACCTTCGAAACCAATCTTCTTCTTGTAACCTGAACGAGCCTTGGCACCCTTGTGACCACGGGTAGAAGTACCGCCGAGACCAGAACCTGGTCCGCGACCGATACGACGACGTGAGTGGGTTGAGCCCTCAGCTGGTTTTAAAGTATGTAGTTTCATAATCGTATCTGAATTTTAGAATTAATTAATCGATAACAGTCACCAAGTGATGAACCTTACGGATCATACCGCGGATAGAAGGATTATCCTCTACCTCAACAACCTGAGCAATCTTGTGAAGACCTAAGGCCTGCAAAGTGCGCTTCTGGTCTACGGGATATCCGATCTTGCTCTTAATCTGCTTAATCTTAATTGTTGCCATAGTCGTAATCTCCTTTATCCTCTAAATACTTTTTCCATACTGATTCCACGAGTACCTGCGATAGTATAGGCATCACGCATCTCGCTCAGCGCTAAGATAGTAGCCTTTACCAAGTTGTGGGGGTTAGAAGATCCCTTTGACTTAGCAAGTACGTCCTTCACACCAACACTCTCAAGTACGGCACGCATAGCACCACCGGCAACAAGTCCGGTACCGGCTGCGGCAGGCTTCAGGAACACCTGTGCACCACCGAAGCGTGCTTCCATCTCATGAGGAATAGTTCCTTTCAATAATACCATTGCCGTCACCGACAACGACGATAGCTGCGAATGTGAAGGTGCGACCTCCCTTTGTTACCTTTGTAACACGGTTGATGGCAACCAGTCTGTCTTTCAACTCTACGTCACTATTTACTTTTACGTTTTTCATTGCCATAATCGTTTAAAATTTAAGTCCACCTTTACGTGCTGCATCAGCCAGAGACTTCACACGGCCATGATAGAGATAACCGTTACGGTCGAAGACAACGGCGTTAACGCCAGCCTCCTGAGCCTTCTGGGCTACCAACTCACCAACTTTCTCAGCCTGCTGGATCTTAGGCATAGCCTCAAGTCCGATAGACGATGCTGCAGCAAGAGTTTTACCTTCCAAATCGTTAATCACCTGAGCATAGATCTGCTTGTTGCTGCGGAAAACGCTCAAGCGAGGACGCTCGGCTGTGCCGAAAACGTTCTTACGAATTCTATATTTAATCTTAATTCGTCTTTCTACTTTCTTTGTTGTCATAATCTTTAAACTTTAATCTGTAAACTTTAAACTATAAGATTACTTAGCTGCGGCTGACTTACCCGACTTACGACGGATAACCTCGCCCTTGAACAAGATACCCTTGCCCTTGTAAGGCTCCGGCATGCGGAAAGAACGAATCTTAGCACAAATGAGTCCGAGCAACTGCTTGTCGCAAGACTCCAGCACAATCTGAGGGTTCTGGTTACGCTCCATCTTGGTTTCAACCTTCACCTCCTTAGGAAGCTGGATGAAAATGGGGTGTGTATAACCGAGTGAGAACTCAATAATGTTACCCTGGTTAGAAACACGGTAACCTACACCGATGAGCTCCATCTCCTTCTTATAACCTTCGCTTACACCAACAACCATATTGTTGACAAGTGCACGATACAGACCGTGGAAAGCCTGCTTCTGCTTGATGTTAACGGGGCTGTTCTCATCAATCTCAAATGTGATATGTCCATCGGCGATGTTCATCTTGATGGAAGCATCTACCTTCTGTGAGAGCTCTCCCTTAGGACCTTTTACGGTAACGACACCGTCTTGACCCTGCGTTACGGTAACACCTGCAGGGATACTAATTGGCAATTTTCCTATTCTTGACATAATCGAGTCCTCCAATTAATATACGTAACAAAGCACCTCACCGCCAATCTTCAGGGCAGCAGCCTCTTTGTCTGTCATTACACCTTGGGATGTAGATAAAATGGCTATACCTAATCCGTTAATAACTCTCGGCATGTCTTTGTAACCAGTGTACTTGCGAAGACCTGGTGTTGACACGCGCTTCAGGCACTTGATGGCATTAGCCTTCGTGGCCGGATCGTACTTCAAGGCAACCTTGATAGTACCCTGAGGGCCATCCTCGATGAACTGATAGTTCAGGATGTAACCCTTCTCGAAGAGGATCTTAGTGATTTCCTTCTTCAAGTTAGACGCAGGAACCTCAACAACACGGTGATGAGCCATGATTGCGTTTCTGAGTCTGGTCAGATAATCTGCTATTGGATCTGTCATAAAATAAATTGTTTAATTAATCGGGACTGCCCCGACAATATTAATACTAAATCGCTTTTTGCATATTGCTTTTGGCTTGTTAACCAGCCAATTACCAGCTTGCCTTCTTCACACCTGGAATCAGACCGCTAGAAGCCATCTCGCGGAACTGGATACGCGACAGACCGAACTGGCGCATATATCCTTTGGGACGACCTGTAATCTTGCAGCGGTTGTGCAGACGGATAGGATTGGCGTTTCTGGGAATACTCTGGAGCTTGCGAGCAGCCTCGTAAGCCTCTGCAGGATCCTCAGTAGTTGCGATAATCTTCTTCAGTGCTGCACGCTTCTCTGCGTAACGAGCTACCAGCTTGGCGCGTTTTACCTCGCGGGCTTTCATTGATTCTTTTGCCATATCTCTTAATCGTTTTTAGCGTTCTTGAATGGCAGACCGAAAGCTTTCAGCAGTGCATAACCCTCCTCGTCGGTCTTTGCAGACGTAACGAAAGTGATGTTCATACCCTGGATGCGGTCTACTGTATCAATATTGATTTCAGGGAAGATAATCTGCTCCTGAACACCAAGTGTGTAGTTGCCACGACCGTCAAACTTGCTCTCGATACCCTTGAAGTCGCGGATACGGGGCAGAGCCACGCGAACCAGCTTCTCCAGGAACTCGTACATACGCTCACGACGCAGTGTAACCATCACGCCGATAGGCATCTTCTTACGGAGCTTGAAGTTAGCGATATCCTTCTTAGAATAAGTGGCAACGGCCTTCTGACCGGTAATGGTCGTAATCTCGTTGATAGCAACGTCAATAATCTTCTTGTCCTGTGTTGCATCACCCAGTCCCTGATTGATCACAATCTTCTTCAGGACAGGAATCTGCATGGCTGAAGTGTAGTTGAACTGCTTCTGCAGAGCCGGAGCAATCTTCTCCTTGTACTCTTTCTTTAACTGTGCTGTATCCATTACTTAATTTCCTCCCCTGACTTTTTAGCGACACGAATCACGTTCTTGCCATCGTGCTTGATAGAAACACGTGTAGCCTTACCGCTCTTCGGATCAATCAGACTAACATTTGAGATATGTATCGGAGCCTCCTGCTTGATAATACCACCCTGTGGGTGCTGTGCACTTGGCTTGGTGCTCTTCGATACCATGTTTGCGCCCTCTACCAGAACCTTCTCGTCCTTTACGAAGACCTTGAGCACCTTACCCTTCTGGCCCTTGTCCTTGCCAGCGAGGATAATTACCTCATCACCTTTTCTAATATGTAACTTACTCATTTCTTGATTGCTTTAAGTGTTAAAGAACCTCAGGTGCCAGTGAAACGACTTTCATATTAACAGCACGCAACTCACGGGCTACAGGGCCGAAGATACGGCTACCGCGAAGCTCACCAGCGTTGTTCAGCAGCACACAAGCATTATCGTCGAAACGGATGTATGAACCATCAGCACGGCGAATCTCCTTCTTTGTGCGAACAACCAAAGCCTTAGATACTGCACCTTTTTTAACATCACTTGTAGGGATGGCGTTCTTGATAGCAACAACAATCACATCACCTACGCTGGCATAACGGCGGCGGGTACCACCCAGCACGCGGATGCAAAGAGCCTCACGTGCACCGCTGTTGTCAGCAACTGTCAGTCTTGTCTCAGTTTGTATCATAATTACTTAGCTTTTTCAACAATCTGTACTAATCTCCATCTCTTCGTCTTTGACAAAGGACGGGTTTCCATAACGAGTACGGTATCACCTACCTGGCACTCATTCTTCTCATCGTGAACATGGTACTTCTTTGTCTTCTGGACAATGATAACGACACCCTGTCTTGTCTTTCTTAAATTTCTTGTTTCCATCTGGACCATTATTATTTGTTAAGTTCTCTCTGACGGAGTTCTGTCTTCATACGAGCGATGTCACGACGAGCAGCCTTAATCTGTGATGGATTCTCCAGGGGAGTTACTGCGTGGTTCAACTTCAACTGATCGTAGTTGGCAACAGCAGTCTCCAGCTTCTCAGCCAATTCCTTGGTCTCGAGACCTTTAATTTCATTCATCTTCATAGCTTAAGCGTTTTTATCGTAATCGCGTCTAACAACAAACTTAGTCTTTACAGGCAGTTTCTGAGCACCGAGGCGAAGAGCCTCCTTGGCAGTCTCAAAAGGTACGCCTTCTACTTCAAAGAGGATGCGTCCGGGAGTCACTGGAGCCACCCATCCTGCGGGATCACCTTTACCCTTACCCATACGTACGTCAGCAGGCTTACGTGTAATTGGTTTGTCGGGGAAGATGCGGATCCATACCTGACCCTCACGGTTCATATAACGGTTGATGGCAACACGGGCTGCCTCAATCTGACGGCTGTCAATCCACTTGGCATCCAAAGTCTTGATGCCGAATGAGCCGAAAGCCAGCTGTGTACCTCTGTGGGCGTCGCCTTTATTGCCACGTCCGTCTTGAGGTCTTCTATATTTTACTCTCTTAGGCTGTAACATGATAGCTTCTTACTTTAACGTTAATTACTTTTTCTTATTACGGAACTTTCTGCCACCATTGTTGTTACCACCGTTGTTGCGGTTTGAGGTCTTCTCCTGAGCGAAGTTTGGAGCCAAGTCAACCTTACCGTAGATTTCGCCACGGCAAATCCAAACCTTCAAACCCAGCAGTCCGACTTTCGTCAGAGCCTCTGCCTGGCAGTAATCAATATCAGCACGGAATGTGTGCAGAGGAGTACGGCCTTCCTTAATCATCTCGCTACGGGCGATTTCAGCACCGTTCAGACGACCAGAGATCTGTACCTTGATACCCTCGGCACCAGCACGCATTGTGTTAGCCACAGCCATCTTGATAGCACGGCGGTAAGCAATCTTACCCTCTATCTGGCGAGCGATGTTGTTAGCTACGATCGTTGCGTCGAGTTCCGGTTTCTTAACTTCGAAGATATTAATCTGAATCTCCTTGTCATAGAGCTTCTTCAGTTCTTCCTTCAACTTATCGACATCCTGTCCACCCTTACCGATGACAAGTCCTGGACGAGCAGTGCAGATAGTGATGGTCACCAGCTTCAATGTACGTTCGATGACAATCTTTGATACGCTTGCCTTGGCAAGACGCTCATTGAGGTACTTACGGATTTTCTGATCCTCTACCAGGTTATCTCCGAAGTCCTTGCCTCCGAACCAATTTGAATCCCAGCCTTTAACAATACCAAGGCGGTTGCTAATTGGATTTACTTTCTGTCCCATACTTCTTACTTATCATTAGTTTTAGCGTCGACAAACAGAGTCACGTGGTTCGAACGCTTACGGATACGATAGCCACGACCCTGAGGTGCCGGTCTCATACGTTTCATTGTCACACCTTCGTCAACGAAGACACGGCTTACATACAGTTCGCCGTCCTCGGCCTTGCGGTCATTCTTAGCCTCCCAGTTAGCGATAGCCGAACGGAGAAGCTTCTCTACGTCAGCTGCAGCATGTTTCTTTGAGAATCTCAGAACGCCAAGAGCGCGATTTACCTCCATGCCGCGAATCATGTCAACGACATAGCGCATCTTGCGTGGAGAAGAAGGAACACCTTTCAGCTTTGCAAAATACTGTGTCTTATTGGCTGCCTTTCTTTTCTCAGCCGCTAATCTTTTTCTTGCTCCCATATTTACTTTTTCAATTTTTCAATTTTTCAATTTTCCCTGGAGCTTACTTCTTGTTACCGGCATGGCCACCGAAACGACGCGTCGGAGAGAACTCACCGAGCTTGTGTCCTACCATGTTCTCAGTAATGTAAACTGGGATGAATTTGTTTCCATTGTGAACTGCAACCGTATGTCCCACGAAATCCGGGGAAATCACAGATGCTCTGGCCCAGGTCTTAACGACATTCTTCTTGCCACTCTCGTTCATAGCGAGAATCTTCTTCTCGAGTGAAACGTTGA
Organism: uncultured Prevotellaceae bacterium; assembly: GCA_900316645.1. Taxonomy (GTDB): domain Bacteria; phylum Bacteroidota; class Bacteroidia; order Bacteroidales; family Bacteroidaceae; genus Prevotella. Next base: position 156 of record ONDP01000051.1, on the reverse strand, counting down.
TGTAAGGGCCTTTTTTTAATGAACGACTCATAATTTACTCTTTCTTAACTTCGTGAATTACTTCTTGTTAGCTCTTTCAATAATGTACTTGTTTGAAAGCTTCTTAGGTGCACGAGTCTTAAGACCCTTAGCGTACAAGCCCTTACGTGAACGTGG
>ONDP01000055.1 GCA_900316645.1 uncultured Prevotellaceae bacterium | reverse complement strand
GAACACGACTATCTGACAAGTGCCAACCGCACGAAAGCAGAGCGCAGCAACCGCCTCGACCTTGACATCAGGAATAAGACGAACCGCTCCCAGGCACTTAATGATGCCATTGATGCCAAGAAACAGGAAGTTGCGGGACTGTCAGCGAAAGCTGACGAGAAGCTGAAGGACTTCTACACCATCAAGGAACGTGGCGACTGGAAAGACCCGATGTTCTTTGCCATGTCTGCATATATCTACCGCATTGACGAGGGTTTGCAGTTCTGCATCAAAGCCATTCAGGACTTTGCCTATTCAGGCTTCGGCGGTCGAGGCGGCAAGCATGGTGACATTTTCTGGGACAACGAGTCATACGCCATCAAACAATACCTAAAGATGTTTGCCGAACTTGCCAGTGCCACCTTGAAGCAGGTAGCGGACTGGTTTGTCTGGCTGGCAGGCACCTTGGGCAGGTTCAATGCCAACGAACTCAGACGTGCCGACCATGAAGTCCACGACATTGCCGATGGCAGATATGATGGGCGAATTCAGAAGTTCCAACAAGGGATATCGAGATAGGCAGCTGCTATATGATAGCAGTCCGATAAATTGGAGTTTAGCTTATCTGCTTATGTGCGAGCCTATAGCTTCCATTATCCGCATATCGGTAAATTTCTTCTTATATGGATCGAACTTCTGCTTTTTTACAGCATTAGGACTTATGCCTCGTGTCAGTCCTTGCTCTTTGCGGACAAAAGATAGTCTATACTGCTGTTGACTACTGTCTTTTCTAATGATATCGTTATTGACATAACATCCCGCTGGCATATAGAGTGTAGTTCTAATGGCTATGCTGTCTTCCGTTGTACTGTCCACGCAGTTTTGTCCAGCAGCGAAACAAGGTATAAACAACAGGACGATTACTCCAAGAGATTTCTTTGATACGACCATATAAATTTATATTTTTATATTATTCTGTCTTAACAATACTCCTTGCCAGGTTCGCAACGGAACTTCAAGCCACGAATCTGCTTCATCATGTTGTGACCATAATTCAGTTTCGCCATCGCGTTGAGCCGTTTGAAATGCTTCAAACGCAGGGAATAGGTGTCGTCAAAATCCAGTCCGCTCTGCATGTTAAGTAGATGGCGAATGGTGAGACGCTGCCACATGGGGTCTCGTTTCTTCAGTTCCGGCAGATAGTCGGTGACTGCATCATCCACGTTTTTGATGCAACCCTCATCAACGGCAATCCCACACAATAGCGAGGTAATTGATTTCGAGACAGAAAACACCGTTGCCATCCTGTCAGCGGAAATATCTCCCCAATATTTCTCGTAGATGATGCTGTCGTTCTGGATGACGAGAACGCCCTGTGTGTCAGTTTTACCAGTCACAGCCTCCTGCAATGTGGTGTTCTTGTAGTGCTTTCCTTGATTGAAGAAATGCAGGGTGTCAATCCAGATGGCTTGTTGCTTTGCGTATGGGAAACGAAAAGGAAACGTCCCATTATCAATGGTGTCGTGAACATGATGCTCAAAACTATAAATATCCGGGCCGCTCTTGCCGTCTGCTCGATAGCCTCTTACAATAGAGCAAGAGGCGAGGGTTGAAGCAGCAACTATTATTAAAGCGAGCCCCCAAATCTTCTTTGTTTTCATAACTACATATCTTAGTCGTTTCATTCTGATTTAAGTATTCTTAAATACCTTTCTACAGTTGACACGTTTTTGAATATCAAGTATTTATAATCAATCCTCAATTTATCTGATAGGCGGAGGAGATTGAATCCCGTGGCATAGTAATACTTGCGTCCAACAGTATATAGCCATTTGGCATCGGACAGGCTGAAGTTTCCAAAATGCCGATACAGACAATATTCGATATAGCGAGCAGAACCTTCCATCGTTTCATACAACTGTTCCAAGGCTACAATGTCTATACAAAGTTCCTTTTTCACCCTTTCCCTGCGTTCGTTACGCAACTCAAAGAACGACTGGATATAGGCTCTTGACGCCTCAATATCGTTGGCATCAATTGCTTTTAGCAGAAAGTCGTTCTCCTGAGTGATGCTTTCTCTGTACCAATCATGACAGGCGGCTAATGCGATTAGAGTATCTGGCAAAACCGCATTGGTGATTGCTTCGTAAGTATCCAGATAGCCATCGTTCTTAAACTGGAAGCCATGAAAATACTCATGCATCACCATCGTAGCCCATTCGTTGACTGAAGTGACATCTGGAATAGTCTTACTCGTCTGCTCCAGACTGCTG
>ONDP01000014.1 GCA_900316645.1 uncultured Prevotellaceae bacterium | reverse complement strand
ACCTGGTCAGAGAGTACGCCACCTGCGTTATGCATGGTGTCGCCTTCGTTAATGACCTCATATTGAAGATTTCCTCTTTGCCTTATCACAAAATAGGCTCTCGTCTTTCGTTGACCTTTGCGAGATTGCTTCTCGTTACGTTCTTGCCAAAGCCATGTTTTTGGCTATAATAAGAACTTACAAGACAAACATAGGAAATTACTAGTGTTCCGAATTTTCAGATTTAAATAAAGAAAAATGGGAAGGCGACTCACGTCGGCTCCCCATGACTAAAACCATAACTAGCATAACTACTAATCAAATATTTCAAATCTAACCTAAGCTGATTAATGCTTCATTTTTATTTTCGATGCAAAAGTATCACATATTTATTATATATGCAAACAAATTAGTTACACAAACATTATACTGTGTAACACGTTTTAGTCTGCTATTAATTTTGTTACACAATACAAAAAAAATGTTTCACGCTAACAATATACATATCATAAAAAAGAACTAATTTTGCATCAGAATTCCAAAATACAATTATTACAACTGACATGAAACAGAAATTACTTTTAATGCTCGTTTGTTTCTTGGCATCGCTGACAGCGAACGCACAAGATCCCAATTTTTACATATTCTTGTGTTTCGGCCAATCGAATATGGAAGGTGCAGCACGCCCTGAGCCACAAGACTTACAGGGTGTGAGTCAGCGTTTCCTACTGATGCCGGCTGTCGATGACCCACAGCGAGGACGTAAAATAGGAGAATGGTGTCAGGCCTTGCCCCCACTCTGCCGTCCCAACACAGGACTGACTCCTGTTGACTACTTCGGACGCACACTCACCGAGAATCTGCCAGAGAATATCCGCGTGGGGGTAATTCATGTGGCAATCGGCGGTATCCGCATCGAGGGATTCATGCCAGACGAGATACCTAATTATATTAAGACGGCCCCAGGATGGATGATCGGTATGCTGAAAGCCTACAACGACAATCCTTACGAGCGCTTGGTTACTTTAGCCAAGAAAGCACAGAAAGACGGCGTCATCAAAGGTGTGTTAATGCATCAGGGAGAATCGAACACGGGTGATCCGGAATGGGCCAATAAGGTACAGAACGTGTATGACCACCTGCTGGGCGACCTTCAACTGAAGCCTGAGGAAGTGCCATTGCTGGCTGGTGAGGTAGTACAGGCTAACGGTGAAGGGCAGTGCATTGCTATGAACAAGCAGATTGACGAACTGCCCAAAACCCTGCATACATCACAGGTTATCTCTTCTACAGGCTGTTCCAACGGCCCAGACAAGCTACATTTCGATGCAGCAGGCTATCGTGAACTGGGACGCCGCTATGGCGAGAAGATGCTGGAACTGATGGGCTATCAGGTACGTTCACCATTCACTGTGCCCGACGATGCCTTTATTGCAGAGACCACTGTGCCAGGCAATGAGTTCCCCAAAATTGACAAAGAACGCAGAGCTTACTTCAGAGTGGTTGCTCCAACAGCCAATTCCGTACAGGTGGACATTTGCGGCAAGAAATATGACATGCGCCGTGACCAAAAGGGTGTTTGGTGCGCTGTAACTGATCCCTTGGTAGTAGGTTTCCACTATTACTTTATTAATATAGGTGGCGTCAACGTCATTGATCCAGCTACAGAGACTTTCTTCGGCTGCAACCGTGAGGCTGGCGGTATTGAGATTCCTGAAGGCGACGAAGGCAATTACTACCGTCCACAGCAAGGTGTTGCCCACGGACAGGTTCGTTCGTTGTATTATTATGCCAACGCCACACAGGAATGGCGCCACGCGATGGTTTACACACCTGCCGAATACGAAAAGGGAAAGAAGCGTTATCCTGTACTCTATCTGCAGCACGGCATGGGCGAAGATGAGACAGGCTGGAGTAAACAGGGACACATGCAGCACATCATGGACAACCTGATTGCCAGTGGCGAGGCCAAACCGATGATTGTCGTAATGGAAAGCGGCGATGTCAAGGCTCCGTTCCGTGGAGGCGACAACCGCCAGGGCTTCAGCGAGTATGGCGCCAGCTTCTACAAAGTAATGACACAAGACTTAATATCAACTATAGACTCGCAGTTCCGAACTCTGACAGACCGCGACCATCGCGCTATGGCCGGTCTGTCATGGGGAGGACACCAGACCTTTGATCTTGTACTGAACAACATGGATAAGTTCGCATGGATGGGAGCCTTTAGTGGCGCCATCTTCGGATTGGATGTCAAGACCGCCTATAACGGCATTTTCTCCCGTCCCGACGAATTCAACAAGAAGATACACTATCTCTACCTGAGTTGCGGCAGCGAAGAGAATTTCGGTACTGAGGCATTGGTAAAGAACCTCAGAGAGGCTGGCATCAAGGCAGACTTCTACGTCCACATCTGTTTAAATAACGATACAACATGAGAATAACTATATCAACTTTATCATTACTGAGTGCAATAGTAGTATCAGCGCAAAACCCGGTCATCCGCGACCAGTTTGCTGCTGATCCTACTGCACGTATCTTTAACAACAAAATTTACGTTTATCCCTCACATGACATCCCTGCGCCGGAGGGCCAGCGTCAGGATTGGTTCTGCATGGCTGACTACCACGTCTTCTCGTCGGAGAATCTGACGGACTGGACCGACCATGGGATGATTCTATCGCAGGAGAATGTGCCTTGGGGTAAGCCTGACGCCTATTCAATGTGGGCGCCAGATTGTGTCTATAAGAACGGGAAATACTATTTCTACTTTCCCAATGCACCGAAAAACGGACGCGGTTTTGCCGTAGGTGTAGCAACAGCCAGCCAGCCGGAAGGTCCGTTCACCTGCGAGAAAGAGCCAATCAAAGGGGTGTCAGGCATCGATCCCTGTGTTTTGATTGACGATGACGGTTCTGCCTACATCTACTGGAGCGGCATGGGTATCCGTGGCAGTAAACTGAAAAGCAACATGCTGGAACTCGACGGTGAATTGCAGGAAGTGAAACTGCCAAAACGCGAAGGAATGCCCGACATGCCACCTATGAAAGTGGGCGGAACGGAAATGAAAGGACTGCCTGACGGTTTCAAAGAAGGTCCCTTTGCTTTCAAACGGGGTGGATGGTATTACCTTACCTTCCCTTGGGTGCGTGGCGATAACAGTAACGGTGCTAACCCTACAGAGACACTCGCCTATGCCATGTCGAAGAATCCGTTGGGACCCTGGGATTTCAAGGGCATCATCATGGCTGAACATGCCAATGGTTGCTGGACCAATCACCACAGCATCGTAGAATATAAAGGTCAGTGGTACATCTTCTATCACCATAACGACTATTCGCCCTGGATGGACAAACGTCGTTCGGCCCGTATTGAGAAGATTGCCTTTAATGCCGACGGAACCATCCAAGAGGTGAAGCCTACCCTTCGTGGCGTAGGTATCAACCAAGCCACCGACAAGATACAGGTTGACCGCTATAGCGAGGCTGCCAAGGGGGTCACAATAGAATATCTCGACACGCTGAACCGATTCCGTGGATGGCAGGTAAACCTCTCTGAGAAAGGTAGTTGGGCGCGCTATAACGATGTTGACTTCGGCTGTTTGTCTGGCGATAGTTATGCCATCGTGTGTGCTATGGCCAATGACAATACAGAATTCTGCATTCGTGAGAAGGGCGCCAACGGCAAGATTATCGCCAGATTCACCGTGACAGTGAAAAGCGAGAACGGTCCGTTCCGTCGCGACATGAGCGGACAATGGCTGACGCTGACGGCACCGCTTGAATATCTGCCCAAGGGTGTTACTGACGTTTGTGTCACCTGTGAGGACAAGGCCTGCAGCATCGATTGGGTTCAGTTCAAGAACCGCCCGAAGTATTTCAGTGCCGTTCCTGCCTCAGCAGGTGCATCACAGCCTGACAACAACGGTTTTATACGTCGTTGGATGTTGCTGGAACCCATCAAACAAGACATCCGCTCGAATGTGGTATTTACCAACACATGGTTGAGAGAGGCTTTCTCAAAGACCTATTTCGCAAACCAGATGAGCATACTGCCAAAGGACGGACAAAAAGTTACCGTTGAGAAGCAGATGCTGAAATGGCATGCCCTCGACAGTGAGAACTACAACGTCAAACTCTTCCGATTTGCAGAGAAATGGGGACAACAGACATACGGCTCGCTCTTCTGGGCTGTCACCTTCATTGACTGTCCTGAAGAATATGCCAACGTACGACTGGCTGCCGGCAGCAACGGAGCCTCCATCTGGTGGCTTAACGATGAGGAAGTCCTGCTGTTGGAGGGTGATCGCCGCATGGTGGAGGATGATGGTATGTCGAAACGCCTAACACTGAAGAAAGGACGCAACATCCTGCGCTGTGCAGTCATCAACGGACCTGGTCTCAGCGACATGTGCGTCCGTTTCTTGGACGAGAAAGAAAAACCAGTTACTGATTTTAAGGTAGATACGAAATAACATGAAAAAGATATTATTTTTATTGTCAATTCTTAATTGTCAATTCACAACTTGCGACGCACAGACTGGTGCGCCCTATATTCACGACCCTTCAACAATAGCCGAGTGTGGCGGCAAGTATTATACCTTCGGCACAGGTGGCGGAGGACTGATATCCGATGACGGATGGAGTTGGCATGGCGGCGCAGAAAGGCCTGGTGGCGGTGCAGCCCCCGATGTATTGAAAATTGGCGACCGCTACCTATGTATTTATGGTGCCACTGGCGGTGGACTGGGTGGCGGACATAACGGCCGCATCCTCACAATGTGGAACAAGACGCTTGACCCCAAGAGCCCCGACTTCAAATGGACAAAAGCAGTCGAGGTATGTTCATCGGACGGTATGGAAGATCAGGACGCCATCGACCCGAGTCTGCTGCTCGACCCCACGACGGGCCGGCTGTGGGTTAGCTACGGTACTTATTTCGGCACCATACGCCTCATCGAGTTGGATCCCAAGACGGGGTTCCGCATGAAAGGAAACAAAGAGAAAGACATTGCCATCGATTGCGAGGCCACCGATCTTATTTATCGCGACGGCTGGTATTACCTCTTAGGTACCCACGGCACCTGCTGTGACGGTGTAAATTCCACTTACAACATCGTAGTAGGCCGTTCAAGAAACGTGGAAGGGCCCTATGTTGACAATGTAGGTCGTGACATGTTCCACGGCGGTGGCAGAATGGTGATTGCCGCCGGCGACCGTAAGACGGGACCTGGCCATTTCGGACGTACCGTCATTGATGAAGGTGTAGAAATCATGTCATGCCACTATGAGGCCGACTTCGACCGCAGCGGTCGCTCCGTATTAGGCATTCGTCCTTTATTATGGAAAAACGGTTGGCCTGTGGCTGGTGAACAACTCAAGGAAGGTAAATATGCTATCTTCTCCGAACGTCGCGGTTACAGTCTGGAACTGAGCGTCGACTTCACCCGTATGCAACAAGAGCGTCAGCGTTTCTGGCAGATGGATCCCAATGAGCCCGTCAAGGCCATTCCCGACCAGAAACTGGAGGAGGTCATCGGCACCTGGCCCAAAGGTGATATTGCCGTTCGTTGCAGCGACTATATGTTCCGCCCTTGGCAACATTGGAGCATCTGCCCTGTGCCACAAGCTGGTGGACGACTGACGGGACCGCTTTATGAGATTAAAATTGACGGGACCAACCGGGCACTGACGGCTACTGCCAATTTGGAACTGACCACCAAGGAGTTCCAAGGAGAGGATGCACAGCTCTGGTGGATTGAACAGCTGACTGACGGCACCTACCGTATCATGCCTTTCGCCATTCCTGGGCAGAAAGGATTCAACAAGAAGTACTGCCTGTACTCCGCCGGTGACAGCACTCCTACCCTCGCAGAATATGATTTCAATTCCGACAACTCCAAATGGAATTTCAATAAGCAATAACTCACATTATAAACTAAAACCATCATCGTAAAGATATGAATGTCAACTCGAAGAATCCTCCCATTATCATCTTCCATGGCGAAAAAGACAACGTGGTACCCTGCTGTCAGGGCAAGGAGTTCTATGAACTGCTGAAGACTGCCGGTGTCACCACAGAGGCAACCTTTGTTCCCGAAGGCGGTCATGGCATGGGCATGTACAGCGAGGAAAACCTGCAGAAAATGGTACGCTTCCTCGACAAAGCTAAAAACAGCAAATAATGGTGATTCCCAAGAGGAAAATACAGGAAGAATAATCTTCCTGGCAACATCTTAGTATGTTCCTCATCTATCCAAGTAGCACACCTATGAAGAGAAGAATCATCCTGTCACTCCTCTTGTTTGGAGGTATCATAGTCCCTACGGCTGCCCAAAATGCCACATCGCCTGACGGACGGTTAACAGCCGTCGTTGAAGGTAATTCCCTGCAAGTCAGTTACAAAGGTCAGCAAGTGTTGCGCATGAACCTATCGACAGAAGGACATTTACAATACAGCAGGAAGGTAACCGCAGACTACCAGATGCTGACAGGCAAGCGGCTGCATTGTCAGAATGAAGCGAATGAATACGAGATCGGCAAGGCCGTCTTGCGTATGTACAACGACGGGATCGCCTTGCGTAACACCGATGTAGCATACCATATCCCAGAGGGTACCCGTCGCTGGATGCAGCAGTGGTGTGACTCCTACGAAGGTTTCTTTCCGCTTGACACGACCTACAAGGTAATTCCCGTCCCGTCATATAGCGGTATTTCAAAATCTACCGAAGGCTGGAACAACCGCTGGGGATATCCGGCACTTTTAGAGGTCAGAGGACAGAGGTCAAAGAACAAAGAACCTGTCTATGCCTTGATTACGGAGGCGAACATCGAACGGGGACAAAGTGCCTCGTACCTGATAAACGATGGGGAATGGTTCCGCGTAACACCCGCAGAGATGCAAACAGTGATGACACAGACACCATGGCGTGTTGTCATTATCGGCAGTTTAAAAGACGTGGTACAGTCGACGCTTGTAACAGATGTCAGCGACCCCTGTCAGCTGACGGACACCAGTTGGATTCATCCGGGAGTGGTGTCTTGGATATACTGGGCATACAATCATGGCTCCAATGACTACGATATCATCCGGAAATACGTGGATATGGCAGCCACGCTGCACCTGCCCTACGTCCTGATTGATGCGGAGTGGGACGAGATGAAAAACGGCAAGACCATTGAGGATGCTATCAATTATGCCAAGTCAAAGGGGGTAAAGCCCCTTATCTGGTACAACTCCAGCATAGGCTGGGTGGACGGTGCCCCTGGTCCTAAATTCCGGTTGAACAAACCCGAGGACCGAGAAAGGGAGTTTTCCTGGTGTGAACAAATCGGTGTGGCAGGCGTGAAGATAGATTTTTTCTCCGGAGACAACCAGAAGAACATGGACTACTGCATCGATCTGTTAGAGAGTGCCGCCCGTCATCACCTGCTGGTCAACTTCCACGGAGCCACGATACCACGCGGCTGGCAGCGCACGTGGCCGAACCTCATGACAACGGAGGGTGTCTATGGGGCGGAATGGTATAATAACGTACCGACATTCACGGATAAAGCGGCATGCCACAATGCCACCCTGCCTTTCACCCGTAATGTAATTGGTCCAATGGACTATACCCCCTGTACGTTCAGCGACTCACAACACCCGCATATCACGACAAATGCCCACGAGCTAGCGCTCACGGTCCTTTTTGAGTCAGGACTACAGCACCTTGCCGACAAACCAGAGAGCTATCTCTCACAACCGGATCAAGTGCAGCAGTTCCTCTCGGCGCTCCCCAGTGTCTGGGACGAGACGCGACTGATTGACGGCTATCCTGGCCGTTTCGTCATTCTGGCACGCCGCAGCGGTCACCGCTGGTACGTGGCAGGCATCAACGGTCTGGACATACCCCAAAACTTCCGTGTCCCGCTCGATTTCCTGAAGAACAAGATCAAAGTCACCGTTTTTGCAGACAATGACACAAAAGATGTTCCTTGGGATATCCACACAACAGAAAGAGTTCCCCAAGAGGTTTCACTCCAACCGCGTGGGGGATTCGTTTGGATGATAGAATAATCAAAACTTATCAATATGAAAACAATAAGATTAACATCCCTCTTATGTTTGCTGGGCTTCATCAACATACATGCCCAGAATCCTTTTGTTCAGACTTGGTTTACCTCTGACCCTGCTCCTATGGTTCATGACGGTACCATGTACGTTTACACCGGTCATGACGAAGACAATGCCGATTTCTTCTGGATGCAGGAGTGGCGTGTGTATTCCACCAAGGATATGGTCAACTGGCAGGATCACGGTTCTCCCCTCGCTCTGGAAAGTTTTTCGTGGGCCGACGACAGAGCATGGGCAAGCCAGTGCGTGGAGCGGAACGGCAAGTTTTATTGGTATATCTGTGCCCATTCCAAGATTTCGAACGGTATGGCCATCGGTGTAGCCGTTAGCGACAGTCCTACGGGACCGTTCCGTGATGCCATTGGAAAACCGCTGTTTGAGAACGGTTCGTGGGACCATATTGACCCCACCGTACTCATTGACGACGACGGTCAGGCATGGCTGATGTGGGGCAACCCCCAGTGTTACTACCTTAAACTGAATGAAGACATGGTATCGTACAGTGGCGAACTGGGACTGCTTGACATGACAGAGGAGGCCTTCGGCGGACCTATCATGAGCAAGCGTGAGAAGGGAAAGCAATACAAGGACAGCTATGTAGAAGGACCCTGGATTAGAAAAGTTGACAATAAGAAGTATAAAGTTGACAGTTCGAAGGCCTACCAACTTATCTATGCTGCAGGTGGTGTTCCTGAACATATTTCCTACAGTACAGCTCCCTCACCTGCCGGTCCTTGGAAATATGCAGGAGAGATCATGCCTTTGTGTAACACCAACTCATTTACCAACCATTCTGGTGTTGCCGACTACAAAGGTCACAGCTATTTCTTCTACCACACCGGGAAATTACCACAAGGTGGCGGCTTTGGACGTAGTGTTGCCGTCGAGGAATTCAAATACAATGCCGACGGCAGTTTCCCAACCATCATGCCGACTGACGAAGGTGTGAAACCTGTAGGCACCTTCAATCCCTTCCGTAAGGTGGAAGCCGAGACAATGGCTTTCTCGAAAGGTGTTAAAACTGCTCAGAACAACAAGATTGGCGTCTATGTGACAGCTATCCACAACGGTGATTACATCAAACTGCAGAACGTGGCATTCGACACTAAGATTCCTCGCACCTTTACGGCTCGCGTGGCCAGTGGTTTGCGCGGCGGAGCCATTGAAATACGTATTGACAGCATTGGCGGACAACTGTTAGGCCGTCTGGAAGTCCCCGCAACAGGCGGTTGGGAGGAATGGCAGACATTGACAACCGATCTGACTGCTATTGCTAAGGGCTGCCACGATGTATTCTTCGTATTTACAGGACGCAAAGGTCCTCAGCTCTTTAATTTCGACTGGTGGGAGATGCGAGGCTTGGAACAAGTGAACATGCCCCTCTTCCAGACCAAGTTCACTGCAGACCCTTCGCCACTGGTCATTGGTGACACTATTTTCCTTTACACCTCACACGACGCCTCTCCAGAGGATATTCCCGACGAGAATGAGAAGGGATCTGCGGGTTTCTTTATGTACGACTGGCTGCTGTGGAGTACTACCGATATGGTAAACTGGACAGAGCACGGTGCTGTGGCCTCGTTGAAGGATTTCCCTTGGCGCAGTCGTGAGAACGGAGCCTGGGCCATTCAGACCGTGGAGCGCAATGGGAAATACTATCTCTATGCCCCACTCCACGGGCATGGTATTGGAGTCTTGGTTGCTGATTCGCCTTATGGTCCTTTCAAGGATCCTTTAGGCAAGCCGTTGGTATGGGATCAGAGCAACTGGTTCGACATCGATCCTTCTGTTTATACCGATGATGACGGGCAAGCCTATATGTATTGGGGCAACCCCCATACTTTCTGGGCAAAACTCGGTAACGACATGACATCCCTTACCAGCGAGGTCACCAAGCTGCCACATATTCCTAACTATCAGGAAGGGCCCTGGTTCTATAAGCGGAGCCTCACCCCCAACCCCTCTTCAAAAGGTAAGGAGAGCAAATACTATCTGGCCTTTGCTTCTACCTGTTGTCCTGAGGCGTTGGGATATGCTATGAGCGACTCTCCTACAGGTCCTTGGGAGTGGAAAGGTTACATCATGCGTCCCACCGAGCGCGACAGGGGCAACCACCCTGGTATCTGTGATTTCAAGGGACATTCTTATGTTTTCGGGCAGAATTACGACCTGATGCATCTTGAGACCTTCGTTCATCATGAACGCCGCAGTGTTTCCGCCACTGAAATCACCTACAATGCAGACGGTACCATTCAGGAGGTTCCCTATTGGCTCGACCAGCAACCGATCAAACAGTTACATTGGCTCAATCCCTATCAGCGTGTAGAGGCTGAGACCATGAACTGGGGCTATGGTCTGAAGTCTGCCAAGATGGGCATTCCCAATACCGGTGTCGTCAAGGATATGCCCGAGTCTACCGGTAAGCGTAACATGTACATCTTCGACATCAATGATGGTGAATATATCCGTCTGCGTGGTGTCGATTTTGGCAAGAGTGCTAAGCAGTTCAGCATCGTCGCCGCCGCTGCTGCCCAAGCCGGCTGCACTATTACCCTACGACTCGACAGCGTGAAGGGCGATGTTATTGGAACGGCAGTCATCAAAAGCACTGGATCTGCTGAAACATACAAGACATTTAATACGAAGGTCAACGGTGCTACAGGTGTTCACGACCTCTACCTCTGCTTCGACAAGGCACAGGGTGACGTCCGTCTCGATTATTGGCAATTTAAGTAATAACTAACTATGAAGAAAACTGTATTATCAACATTCATCCTGTGCTTGGCTACTCTGGGAGTCATGGCACAGAACCCTTATCTTCCCTTGTGGGAGCATCTGCCCGATGGTGAACCACGTGTCTTTGAAGACCCCGACCATCCTGGTAAATTCCGTGCCTATATCATTGGCTCGCATGACGTTACCTATACGGCATACTGTGGACCAGACATCCGTATGTGGTCGGCACCTGTTGAAGACCTGTCGCAATGGCGCGATGAGGGTCCTATCTTCACATGGTTTGTCAATGGTCAGTGGGACACAATGTTTGCCCCTGACCTCGTAGAGACCGTCGATAAGCAGACGGGCAAGAAGACCTATTGGCTCTATCCTCACAGTCGCGGATGGCAACGTGTGCCGATGGTCTGCAAGGGCGATCGTCCCAATGGTCCTTTCACACCTGTCAACCTGACGGAAGATGGTACCAAGTGCTTGCCAGGCTCACTCATTGACTTTGACCCCTCAGTGTTCATTGAGACCATTACCAACAAGAAGGACAAGGACTTCGACAAAGGCTATCGTGCATACGTGTTCTATGGTTTTCAGCACTCTACAGCCTGCGAGCTCGACCAGAACACCATGTTCTCAAAGCGTGAGGGTACCGAACTCATCGACCCGTTCATCCCTGCCAGCAGTTTTGATGGTCGTCTGCTTGACAAGCCAGGTAGCGAGTACAAAGCCCTCTACAAGGGACAAAACCCGTTGGACTTCAACTTCTTTGAGGCTTCGTCTATCCGTCAGGTAGGCAACAAATACGTGATGGTGTTCTCTGGCTACTCAGGCAAGGAGTATGGTTTGGGTAACACCAACTCAGCCCTGCGCTATGCCTATGGTGACTCACCCCTTGGACCATGGCGTGCCGGTGGCGTGCTCGTTGACTCACGTGGTGTTGTCCTAAACGAGGACGGCTCAAAGCTAATCACCACCAATGCTGCTCACAACACCCATGGTTCATTACAGGAAATCAATGGTCAGTGGTATGTCTTCTACCACCGTCCGCCCCGTGGCTTTGGCAATGCCCGTCAGGCAATGGTCGCTCCCGTCAAGATTACATGGGACAAAAAACCTGTTGCCAAGGGCGGTGTGGTGAAGATTACAGCTTACGACCCTTATACCAAGGATAATGTATGGACTGCGAAAGCTGCCGATGGCAACGAGTATACTGGTGCAGAGGTGACCAGCGAGGGCTTCCAGATTTTCGGTCTGCAACCATATAATTACTATAGTGCTGGTTATGCCTGCTTCATGTATGGTCCTAACAGCAACAACTGGATGCAGGACAACCACGACGTCTGGAACAACTCCATGGACCTGGCCGGCATTCAGAATGGCAGCATCATCGGTTTCAAGTACTTTGGCTTTGGTGGCTTGGCTCAGGACACCAAGGGCGTAAAGGCCTTTGAAGGTGTAAAGAAGGGTGATGATGTCAAGCTGAATATCAACCTGACAACCAGTGGCAAGGGCGCCTTTAAGATTCATGTGCTCCTGGATAATCCTTGGAAGGGTGAAGAGGTGGCTGTGGTTGTTGTCCCTGCCAATTTCACTGCTAATAAGGCACTCACGATTTCTCACTCGGTTCCTGCTTTGGAGGGTTTGACAGGTAAGCATGCCATCTACCTTGTAGTAGAAGGTCCGGAGATTAAGCAGCCCGAACAGCCACAGCGTGGACAGTGGGGTCGTCGTCCTCAGGAACCACAGCGCCCACAGGGTCTCTTTGACCTCCACGGAATAGGCTTTGCCAAGAATGGCGTGGGTGCACAGCCTGCTTTTGTTCCTGAGGTGACCATCACTGTTGATGGCCAGAAGCTGAACATCCCTGCTAAGCCCATCATGTCCACCAATGCCAATGGTTATACTGAATGCAATCACTACCAGCTCTATGCTCCGATGAAGGCTGGTTCTAAGGTACAGGCAACTTGTGAGAAGGCTCCCGAAGCAGTAGCGTTCACCATTAGTCCTGTCGTTGAAGGACGAGCAACAATTAAGGCTACTTATAAGGGGAAGGAGAAGATATTCCTGATTAACTAATGTTGTGACTCTTGACGTATGGTCTAAATTCATGATTTGACTCGAGACCCCTGTTTTTTAACTTGACGCGGGGGTTAATTATTTTACGAAAGATTTGAATAAGAATATTTCGTCAATTCGATATTATTTGCTAAATTTGCAGTCGAGAATCAATTATTCAGACAGAAGGACCTTTTATATTATAATTTCTAACAATATGCAAAATCATTTCGTAATCACCCTTGCAGTAAGTCTGCTCGTTAGTTTATCTGTAGTCGGGCAGACAAATTCAACTAATGGGCATCTGACCATTAAAAAAGTGGCCCGTAATGCCGTCAGAATACAATATCAGGATAAAACCGTAAAGGACACTCTGCCCGATTGGCTCTATGTCAAGCACGATGAAGTGGCCAAATGTGACGTCAAAGTAGAGAAAGATGACAAGAACCATACCATCACTATCAAAGACCGCAAAGGCAACACGCTGTTTCACGCTACCCGTCACGAACTGGTTGGCGGAGGAGCTACCTTGACCTTCGACTCACCCAAAGACGAATGTCTGTTCGGTCTCGGACAGTTTCAAGATGGCTACAGCAATGTCCGTGGACTGTCAAGGCGACTCACGCAGGTCAATACACAGATATCCATCCCCATGCTGATTTCCAGCAAAGGCTACGGCATTCTGTGGAATAACTATGGTCTGACGGAGTTTAATCCTTGCGGACATCAAGTAGTATTAAACAAGAACAATAGTACTGGCAGTCAAGAAGTGGTGAACGTGACCTCGACCGAAGGCAACAAACAGGAAATTCGCGAGCGCCATATCTTTGAAGCTGATATTAACGTTAACGAGACAGGAAACTACACACTCCTCCTGGACGTAGGACAAAAAATGGCACGTCGCCATCATCTCGTGATAGATGGAGATACCGTCATCAACATGCAGAATGTTTGGCTACCCCCTACGACATCAGTCATTGTGCAGTTAGCAAAGGGGCGTCACCACCTGACAGCAGAATTGTCAAAGGGCGACCTACCCGTTTTATATTACAACAAGGTGGAAAATACTACTGTTTTCCATTCACCCGTAGCCACTGCCGTTGATTACACCGTTTTCATCGGTTCTCCCGATGAAATCATTGCCTCCTATCGCGACCTCACAGGCCGTGCCCCGCAAATGCCAACATGGGCCCTTGGCTATATTCATTGTCGCGAACGGTTCCATTCGTCTGCAGAGATATTGCAGACAGCCAGGCGATTCCGTGACGACGGACTGCCCATCAGCATGATTGTTCAAGACTGGCAGTACTGGGGCAAGCACGGATGGAACTCCATGCAGTTTGACGAGGACAATTATCCCGACCCGAAGGCTCTCACCGACAGTCTCCACAAAATGGATATCCGGCTGATGCTTTCCGTATGGTCGAAAATAGATAAGAATTCCGTAGTAGGCCGCCAGATGGAACACGATGGATATTATATCCCAGGAACTGACTGGATTGATTTCTTCAATCCCGAAGCTGCCCAAGCCTATTGGAAGAACTTCCGTGAGCGACTCTTGCCGCTGGGTATCGACGCATGGTGGCAGGATGCTACAGAACCGGAAAACGACGATCTTGCAGGCCGTCGCGTCAATAATGGCAAATGGTCTGGTGAACAGGTGCGTAACGTCTATCCCCTGCTGGTCAATAAAACCGTCTATGAAGGACTGGTGGCTGCAGGACGCGAGCCAATGATTCTCACCCGTTGCGGTTTTCCTGGTATCCAGCGTTATGGCTCCGCCCTCTGGAGTGGTGATGTCGGCAATGACTGGGAGACCTTCCGTCGCCAGTTGACAGCAGGCCTGGGCGTCGAGGCAGCAGGTATTCCCTGGTGGACATACGATGCCGGCGGTTTCTTCCGTCCCTATAACCAATACACTGACAGTGCCTATATAGAACGTATGCTTCGATGGATTGAGACCAGCGTTTATCTGCCACTGATGCGTGTACATGGTTATATGAGTAACACCGAACCCTGGAACTATGGTTCCGAGGCACTTGCCGTCATTGCCAACTGTCTGAAGGAGCGTGAGCAGTTGCTACCTTATATCCAGCAGTGTGCCAAGCGCGTGGCTGACGAAGGTTACACCCTGATGCGCCCATTGGTCTTCGACTTTGCTGACGACCCGGAAGCCCTAAAGCAGAAATACGAATATATGTTCGGGCCAACCTATCTCGTCAGTCCTGTCACTGAACCTGGTGTCACAGAGTGGCAGACCTACCTGCCTAAGAGCAAGGGCGGTTGGAAGCACAAACAGACGGGACGACATTACGAGGGCGGTCAGACCGTGACGACCCCTGTGGATAAAACCCACATCCCTATTTTCATCAGAATGAACCAATAAAACTATTAAGATTATGACAAAGAAAGTATTATTATTCATGCTTGGCTGTTTCATGATGATTGACACAGCCAGTAGCCAAAGTAAAGAATTAATTGTTGAGGAAGGTGGAACCGGACGCTATAAGTCTATCATGAAAGAAGAAGCTTCACTGCCTGCTCACACCGTTTTCGTACCACAGGACCTGTCGGCCTTCAATGCCACTAACCCCCTCCCCGTTCTAGTATGGGGCAATGGTGCCTGTACTGACTCGCCATGGGAACACTTCAAGTTCCTCAACGAGATAGCCTCTCATGGATTCATCGTACTGGCTACGGGCTATATTCCCATGGTGGAAGAACCCTACAAAGGCCCTATGTCAACCACTCAACAGCAAATAGAGAGCATTGACTGGGCTATGGCTCAGAATGCCGACTCCAAGTCGCCCTACTACCAAAAGATTGACACGAAGAATATCTGTGTCGCCGGTATGTCGTGCGGTGGACTGCAGACGCTCTTCAACTGTGCCGACCCACGCATCACACTCCTAATGATATGCAATAGTGGTCTGTTTAACCAGCAGAATGCAGGACAGGCAGTAGGCGGTATGCCCATGCCTCCTAAGGAAAAACTGAAGGAGATTCACACCCCCGTGATGTATATGCTGGGAGGTGAGACCGATATTGCCTATGGCAATGGCATGGACGATTTCCGCCGCATTCAGCATGTACCTGCCTGTGTCATCAACTATCCCGTAGGTCATGGTGGCACCTATCGCCAACCTCACGGTGGCGAATTCACCATTCCGGCATTGGCTTGGTTGCAGTGGCAACTGAAGGGCGACAAGGAAGCTGGCAAAATGTTTACCGGCAAGACCCCTGGACTCTTAAAGCGTAAGGACTGGACGCTGGAGAAGAATGCAAAGTTTGACAAGCTACACTAAATCCCTTTGAATGATGAAAAGGATTTATTTTATCCTCGCCAGCATCCTGCTTATGCAGGCAGCAAGTGTCCGTGCAGACGACTACGAGACGCTGCACATGGAGAAGATTCAGAACCCGATGCTTTGGGCCGATGTCCCCGACCCTGACGTCATCCGTGTGGGGGACACATATTATCTGGTGTCTACCACCATGCACCTGATGCCCGGTGCTCCCATCATGACTTCCAAGGACTTGAAGAACTGGGAAACGGTGGGTTATATCTTCGACCGTCTGACCGACTCACCCAAGTACGATCTCCTAAATGGTACTGTCTATGGCAGAGGGCAATGGGCAACATCCTTAAAATATCACAATGGCAAGTTTTATGCGCTGCTGGCTCCCAACGAGCGCGGTGCTATGGGCGACACCTATATCTTCTCTGCAGAGAAAGCAGAGGGGCCATGGACAATTGTCTCACGTATGCGTCATTTCCATGACTGTTCACTATTTTTCGATGACGATGGCCGCGTCTATGTCATCTACGGCACCGGCGAGATGATGGAACTGAAGCCCGACCTGTCGGATGTCATTGAGGGCACCCACCAGCAGCTATTCCAGCGTGAGGAGGATGAAAAAGGTATTCTGGAAGGCAGTCGCATGATCAAACACAACGGGAAATACTACCTATTGATGATTTCGCATGTTTATGCCCCGGGCAAGCATCGTCGTGAGGTGTGCTACCGCGCCGACAATATTCACGGTCCTTATGAAAAGCAAGTCATCCTTGAGAGTGAGTTCGGTGGTTTCTCCTATGAGGCACAAGGTACAATTGTCGATACACCCGACGGCGACTGGATGGGTATTATCTTCCAGGACCGTGGTGGTGTGGGTCGTGTGCTAACCGTGATGCCCTGTCGTTGGGTGAATGGCTGGCCGATGTTAGGCGATGAAAACGGCAAAGTGCCCGAAACTGTCCGCCCCCTTGTCAACGGACAACCTGCTACCGCCATCGTAAAGAGCGATGATTTCAGTTCCGACAAACTTGGCCTGCATTGGCAGTGGAACCATAACCCCATCGACGAGGCATGGTCGCTCAAGGAACGCCCCGGTTGTCTCAGACTGAAAACCAATCGAGTGGTCAGCAACCTTTATCTGGCACCCAACACACTGACTCAGCGCATGGAAGGTCCGACATGCAGTGGCACTATAGCTATCGACATTTCGAAGATGAAAGACGGTGATTGTGCCGGACTGGCAGCATTCAACAGTGATACGGGTGCCCTTGTCATCAAGAAAAAAGGCAAGAATCTGGTCCTGGAGATGGTGGAGATGTCAGTCACCCTGACAGATTTGGACAAGGAAGTGACGAATGTTGAGGAGAAAGTCATTGAAAGCATCCCCCTCAACGCTCAACTTTCAACGCTCAACGCTCAACTCTTCCTCCGCATCGATGCAGACTTCCGACCTGTCAATGGCCATGGACGTGATGCCGCCAATTTCTACTATAGCATTGACGGCAGCCAATGGACCCAAATAGGTACCAAAGACTACCGTCTGAGTTTCGACTGGCGCCGTTTCTTCATGGGGTCTAAGTTCGGCATTTTCTGCTATGCTACCAAGAAGAAGGGCGGTTATGTTGACATAGAGGCCTTCAACTACAGCAGATGACTGGTTTTTTGCAAGACAAAGTTACATTTACGACATAATATGATACAAAATACAAACCATATTTGGATATTTGTTTGTAATTTTGCAAGCGCACAACATAATTATCTCATCATTAATATAGTATTTAAAAACTTATGAGGAAAACTATTCTTACTGCGGCAGTGCTCGCCATGATTGGAAGCATTGCCAATGCACAAGGACTGAAAGACGTCTACAAGGATTATTTCAAGATTGGCGTTGCCGTCAATCAGCGTAATGTAACGAATGCCGAGCAACAGGCGCTCATCGTGAAGGAGTTCAACAGCGTGACCGCCGAGAATGACATGAAACCCGAACCTACTGAGCCTGCAGAGGGTCAGTTTAATTGGGCAGGTGCCGACCGCATTGCCAATTTCTGTCGTCAGAATGGCATCAAGATGCGTGGTCACTGCTTGATGTGGCATTCACAGATTGGTAAGTGGATGTATGAAGACAATCCCACGAAGGAAGTGTTCTATGCCCGCATGAGAAAACATATCCATGCTATCGTCAACCGCTACAAGGACGTCGTTTACTGCTGGGATGTAGTCAACGAAGCCATCACCGACGATGTAAAGGCAGAGAACCCCTACCGTCAGAGCCCGATGTACAAGCTCTTTGGCGATGAGTTCATTGCCAAGGCTTTCGAATTTGCCCGTGAGGCAGATCCCAAAGCCCTGTTGTTCTATAACGACTACAACGAGTGCGACCCCGTGAAAAGCAAGCGCATCTTTGAAATGGTGAAGAAGATGAAGGCTACCGGTGTGCCCATCGATGGTATTGGTATGCAGGGACACTACAACATCTACGGTCCTACCGAGAAGGAAGTTGACGATGCTATCAGCCTTTACAAACAGGTTGTAAAGCACATCCATGTGACTGAGCTTGACATTCGTGCCAACGAAGAAATGGGTGGACAGCTTCAGTTCAGCCGTGACGGTGTGAATGTCACCGATTCCGTGAAGCAGCATTCTGCTGACCAGTATGCCCGTGTTTTCCGTGCATTCCGCAAGCATAAGGATGTGATTGACTGTGTCACCTTCTGGAACTTAGGCGACCGCGACTCTTGGGTTGGTGTAGCCAACTACCCATTGCCTTTCGACTCTGAATACAAGCCCAAGCTGTCTTACGAATACATCCGTGACATGAAGGCTCCCCTTTGGGATATGCCAAAGCGTCCTGCTCGCAAGCCCCGTCAGCGTGGCGGTTTCGGGGGTCCACAGAAGCCTCCCTTCAAGCCAGAGTTGGCCTTCCCCGAGACAGAGGGTGTCAAGGAAGACTTCGTTCCTTCTGTCATGAACCAGCCTGGTCAGCAGTTCCCACAGGTTAACTCACAGGGTTATGTTCGTTTCCGTGTTGACCTTCCAGATGCCAAGGAGGTTGTTGTCAGCCTCGGCTTAGGCGGACGTGGCGGTACAAAACTGCACAAGACCTATGACGGATCATACGTCGGACAGACAGAAGGTCCGATGGATGAAGGTTTCCACTACTATCACATCACAGTTGACGGCGGTGTTGTTAACGACCCAGGTACCAACAACTACTTCGGTTCTTGCCGTTGGGAGAGCGGTATTGAGATTCCCGCCCACGATCAGGCCTTCTATGCCTGCCGTATGGATATTCCCCATGGTAACGTACAGCAGGTGCTGTTCCCTTCAAAGAGCACCAACACCGTTCGTCGTGCTTTCGTCTATACCCCTCCAACGTATGGCAAGAATCCTAAGGAGAAGTTCCCCGTGCTCTATCTGCAGCATGGTTGGGGCGAGGATGAGACAGCCTGGAGCACTCAAGGTCACGCCAACCTGATTATGGACAACCTGATTGCCGATGGTAAAATCAAGCCTTTCATCATCGTCATGACTTACGGAATGACCAATGATATTCGCTTCGGCGGTTTGCAGGAATTCACTGCCAAGGAGTTTGAGACGGTTCTCGTCGATGAGCTCGTTCCCTATATTGATGCCAATTTCCAGACCAAGTCTGACAAGTGGAACCGTGCAATGGCAGGTTTGTCGATGGGTGGTTTCGAGACCAAGCTCATCACGCTGCGCCGTCCCGAGGTATTCGGCTACTACGGTCTGCTGAGCGGTGGACAGTACGAACCCAAGGATATCAAGGACAAGAAGCAGGTGAAAGTTATCTTCCAGAGCTGTGGCAGTAAGGAGCGTCCCGATGCCATCAAAGAATCAACAGAGCGTCTGAAGGCTGCTGGTTTCAATGCACATGGCTACGTATCTGAGGGCACAGCCCACGAGTTCCTGACATGGCGCAGAAGCCTCTATCAGATGGCTCAAATTCTATTTAAATAAGTTATGTATAAGAGGCTTCTTCTCTTACTCGTTGTTGGCTATGGGCTGTTTGCCCATAGCCAACAATTGCCTTTGGTCTATGACCAAGAGCATACCGGCATCCATTTCGCAGTTCCTGAGATGCCTGGCTGACCGTTCTGCACTTGTTTCGGCACAGGCCGCTCGTAAGGTCTGGCAGCAGTTTGGCATAGAGGACCGCATGGGTTACTCCATTCTTGGCGGTCATCCCCATTGCATGCTTCCCGAAAGTCAATACCCAGAAGTGGAAGCTTTCCTCGACAAGTTCCTGTTAGGAAAGCCTACAGATACCGGCAACATCCAAAAAGCCGTATTCTAATCGATTTTATACATTACAAAACCGAGGTGATAAGGCTGGTCGCCGGGAATGGTGTATTGTGGCAGAGTTCGGCGCCCCCAAGTGTCAATACCCCCTACCCCATGGATATTCGCATCAATGTTCAGGTTGACAAAACGTCCTCGGGTAATATCCTGTGGGTGACGAGCACCCTCCATATCTTCTTCACCATAGTCCCAGGCACGGATGCAGAGTGGCTGTTTACCGTCAATGCGTATTGTTTGTTGCTCAGAACCGATTTCGAACCAACGCACGTCACAACGGTTGCCATTGTCCTGCGGTCTCACATACTCTGTCTGATAATCCGCCAGCGGCATCTCATAGCGTCCGATAAACGCGGAGCGCTTACGGTCGGGATAGTTCTCCCATGGTCCACGACCATAATAGGCGATATGCGTCATGTCGGCAGGCAGACGCATCCGCATACCGAACTTTGGAATCAGGGGGATATCGGTGGCTGCGGGACGGTAGTCCATATCCACCATGATACGTCCATCGGTCTTTACGGTATATGTCAGCGTCAGGTCAGCCCCCACTGGCAGTGTCAGGTCGGCAATCACCCGATTACCCTCAACACGAACAGATTTGACGGTACGTTTCTCTGCTGCATCGCGCCAGGCTGCAGTACGTTCTGCGAAATGAGCAGCATGCTGATTGTCGTTCTCGGGTTTCCAGAAATAGGGTTCCAAAGGAGCCTGCAGCAATTGTTTGCCATCGACCATCCATGAGGTAAGCGCCCCAGCAGTGTCGATAGTAACGGAGCCATTCTGAGTTGGAACCACCATATTCCCTGCCGATTCCTGTGGCTCAGCATTCCCTTCGCTATCGCCAAACCAGAACTCTTCTGGTTTGAGGATGAACTGTTCGCGTGCAACCACAAATCCCTCTTCTGCCCAGGGTGTATCCTCGCGCAGGCGGGCATAGACGTTCAGGAGCAGTTCCGGTTCGTTATAGGGGTAATATGGATAGGGAATCCCGAATTTGTCGCCATTCATTTTCGCGAGTTCGCCGGTAATCAGTTCCCCGTTATGACAGACCTCACAATAGTATTCATACTGGTCGATACTGGTGAAGCAGTCTCTATTAACGACGCGGATGCTGTCGCCCTCCTGCACGAACTGCAGAGGCTGATACACATACTGCACCTCATAATAGTGCGGATGGGGAGTGCGGTCGGGCGCCAACAGTCCATTGATGCAGAAGGCATCAAGGTTTGGCTTGTCGCCAAAGTCGCCGCCATAGAGTATGGCATCCTTGGGTATGCCTCTACATTTCTCATTTCTCATTTCTAATTCCTCATTTAGGGAAATGCCCTGATCCACCCAGTCCCAGATGGCTGCACCGACAATACTACTATCGGCATAGATCACATCCCAGTACTCCTGCAGGTTACCCATCGAGTTACCCATGGCGTGGGCATACTCACGGGCTATCATTGGCTTCTCGGTTTCTTTGATAGCCTCACTGCGCAGTTCATCGGGTGCCGGGTAACCAAAGTCATGCAAGGCAGAATAACGTGGATGACAATCGTAGAAAGGCGGACGTGTTGAGTCAAGCTCACACACCTTGTCATACATCGCCTGGATATTGGGGCCAATGCCTCCCTCATTACCCAAGCTCCACAGGATGACACAAGGGTGGTTGAAGTCACGCTTCACCAACGATTCAGCACGGTCAACATGAGCCTGCTGCCATGCCAGATCGTGTCCCATTTCCTCGTTGGCATAGCCATAGCCATGACTCTCCTGGTTTGCCTCGTCCATCACATAGATTCCCCAGCGGTCGCAGAGTTCATACAAATATTCGCGGTCGGGGTAATGGCTGGTACGCAAGAAGTTGATATTGGCTTGTTTCATCAGGCGGATATCCTGCTCGTAGGTTGCATCATCCACCCAGCGACCTGTGATTGGGTGATGGTCATGACGGTTCACACCGCGCAGTTTCACGTTTCTGCCGTTAATCTTAAACACCTCACCGACAACCTCCACCTTCTTTACGCCCAGGTGGTAGTCGAAATGTTCAACGACCGTGCCGTTAGCATCACGAAGCTCCACACTGAAAGGATAGAGGTTTGGAGTCTCAGCCGACCAGAGCAACGGTTTATCAATGGCGGTAGTCAGTTCAATAGTTGACGTATCGCCAACAGCCAACAGCTTCAGTCCGTCTTTCACCTCCTGGCTATTAAGTAGCAATGCAGCCTGAAGATTCTTAGCTGATTCCCTTCCCGTATTACAGATACTGATGGTTGCCTTAACCTCTGCTTTCAAGAAGTCATTAGTAGGAACTGCCGTCACATGATAGTCGGCTATATGTACCAACGGGCGCACCCACAGTTGCACCTCACGGAAGATACCTGAGAGTCGCCACATATCCTGATCCTCAAGATAACTGCCATCGCACCAACGATACACCTCCACGGCGAGTCTGTTCTTCCCCTCACGCAGATAGCTGGTCACATCAAACTCTGCCGGCGACATGGAGTTCTGGCTATACCCCACTTTCTGTCCGTTCACCCAGAGGTACATTGCTGAGTGTACACCGCCGAAGTGGAGAATCAGATTCTTCGATAGCATCTCCTTAGTCACGTCGAAGAAAGTGACATACTGTCCCACAGGATTACGGTTCTCGTAAGCTGTCCAGTCCTTTGGCGGTTCACTGGTTACACTGGGTCGGTTGCGCTGGAAGGGGTATTCGATATTCGTATAGATAGGGGTGCCATAGCCCTGCATCTGCCAGTTGCCAGGCACTTTTATCTTCCCCCAACTGCTCACGTCATAGTCCTCACGGTAGAAATCAACAGTCCTTTCCTCTGGATTGCGACTCCAGCGGAACAGCCATTCGCCATCAAGACTGACAATCTCCTTACACTCCTTCCATTTCGAGGGCAGTTGCAGCGTTGCATGATATGGCAGTTTATTAATACCCAGTACAGCAGGGTTCTCCCAGTCGCGGGTTTGTGCTTGCGCAGATATGGTCAACAGCGAAGTCAGAAAAAATAGTACTCTCTTCATCATTTCCAGAAATTATTTCCAAAGTAACTATATCGGTTATTGTCAGGATTAACAACAATCTGCTCTATCACAATCTCAGGATCAATCATGATAAGTTTCAGCGTATGCTTTCCAGGGGTGGTTTTGAAAGAGGCTTCTAGCCAACGGATATTATCAAAGACCTCATCGCGACGAGGCAGTTGCTGACCATCTACAAAACCGCTCAATGACAGATGACTGAGAGGAGGCAGGGGTTTCAAAACCTTTGATTGAGCAAGATTCTGAGGGGTGTATTCCAAGAAGGTATCTACCAGTCCCCGACGGGCATCAAGTGTCTGCAACGGTTGGTTGTCAAGTTGCACGCCGAGGCGCAGTCCACGAGCAGGGAGAATATCCTGTGTGGGCAGAATGCCGATGGCTACATGCCCTTCGCCAGTCAGTTCCACCTCATATTCCAGCACAGGGCCATCGCCCTCCTTGTATTCCTTCACCACGTCTTTGGCACCCATGCAACCCTTACCGCGCCCCAAGTCGGGCAAGAACATCCAGCCATCGCTTCGATGCGTAAAATCACAGGCTGCGATGGTGTATTCTTTTGTGTCTTTTGAGGCACTCAGGTCATGGCTAACCTTATAGCCAAGCGTCATCGGGTGATAGTTCTTATCTGGAATCGACCATTTGGTATAGCCAATATGGTTGTCGAGCATCATACCATCCCATTTACCTCCTGCCATTTCCTTATTAAAATAGTTGGTGAGACGCTGGTCTCTCTCCATGAGATGACAGATGGTAAGACTATCACCAACAGCAGCTGCATTGTAGATATGAGCCACACCGGCACTGGCTACCGTAGGATAATAGACCAATTGATAGAAGGCATCCTGTGCTTCGGCGGGAATCTGTTCCTTCAGCGCCTCACAGCGCGACACAAGCGACTGCCAGAGGTTGCTCACATGAAGCATCTCTTCATAGTTATAGATGCCAGGTACTTGGGCTTCAGGTTTGCGCCAGAGGTTGTATTTTGAGTACTTAGAGATAATATCAGCTGTTTCCTTGGCAAAAGAATCACCAAAGATGCTACGTGTAAAACCCTCCATCCATGCCTGTTCGTCGCCAGCCTGGATAGCATCAGGATTCCAGGCATAGTGCATAATAAAATCGATGGGGACTTCCTTGGGTTTCAAATCGCCCACGTTGATAATCCAAATACGGTCGATACCACTTTTATAGGCCAGATTCAACTGCTCACGCAATTTAGGCACAGTAGTGGTGTTAATCCAACGATCGTTCCATGGGCCTCCATTCATATCAATATGGTAATAGAGTCCAAGACCACCCTGCCGTTTCCTTTCAAAATCACGACCTTTACGGCGAATATATCCCCAGTTGTTGTCACAGAGCAACAACGTCACGTCGTCAGGAACAGTAAAACCTGCGTCATAATAGCGCTGTACCTCCGTAAAGATAGCCCATAGCTGAGGTACGGCATCTTCCCTGCCATAGATATCCTTGATGATCTCACGCTGTCCCTCAATGACTTTACCAAGCGTCTTCATATTCTCTGTATCGTCACCCCTGCCCATCGCAACATCACCATCACCGCGCATACCGATAGTCACAAGATTGTCGTAGGCCTTATTGCGCTCCATACCCTCACGGAAGAACTGGTCGATGCGCGCTTTGTTCGTGGCATAGTCCCATGGGCCCACTTGCTGTTTGCGGTGCAGATATTCCTGATGGGAACGCATCATCGGCTCGTGGTGACTGGTTCCCATCACGATACCCATCTCGTCAGCCAATCGCGGACTCTCAGGGTCATCCTCATTGAAAGCTGTTGCCCACATGGCAGGCCAGAAGTAGTTTGCCTTCAAGCGCAACAGCAACTCAAAGATATGCTCATAAGCTTTGGCATTGACACCACCAAAACGATTCGTACACCATGTACCAAACGAAGGCCACTCGTCGTTGATAAAGATTCCACGATATTTCACCTTCGGCGACGGCTGGACAAAACGTCCGGCATCATAATACAGTTCATCTTGATGCTTCACTGGTGCATCGGCCATCCAGTACCAGGGCGACACGCCAATACGCTGGGAGAGATCGTAAATGCCATAGATAGTGCCGCGTTTATCGCTGCCTGCAATCACAAGATTGCCCTCCACCACGTCAATCACGTAGGATTCCCACTGACCACGTACCTTTTGCACATCCATCTTCTTCTGCTTGATCAGACCGTCGATGATACGGCTCTTGCCTATGGTACCTACAAGGATTGAACCTTTGAGATTCTGACGTTCATGTGGCAGCAGACCAGCAGAGTTGGGTGATTGCAAGTCCACTTGCGACGAGACTCCCGTCACCTTTCTTACATCATCACTCAGGTTACGTGCTGCACGGATCACACCTTTCCAGTCATCCACATCAACAATTACAGAAGCTGTCTTGCCATCTTTGGCAATACAAAAACGATTCGCCTGCGCCCATCCCTCCAAAAACGAGCATACTATCAACGTGGCAATTATAATTCTTCTCATCTTTTCAATTCTCAATATTCAATTTAAAATTCACTTCCACATCGCCGTAAGCCATACGATTACCTGTTGCCAAACGGTCGGCATCAAGTTTTAGAATCTTTGCTTTTACGGGCTGAAACTTGATGGTCTGCCAGATGGGATTATTGACCACATTCGAAAACTCCCCAGAGGCCAGTTTTGTCCAATTCGTCCAATCGGTGGAAGCCCAAAGGGTATAGTGGGTCACCGTCCCGTCCTTGCTTTCTTGTGGTGGCAGATAGCGGAACGAAGTGATCGTCTGCTCCGTTTCCCAATCGATCATCATCTGAGTGGGACTGCTGAAGAACAGATGGAGGTTGCTGGATTTCTTCTCACCCGCATCGGGGATGTCTGCTGTCAGTTCAGGCGCCAGATAGACACCGAGTTTCTTGATGACAGGCTTACATTTAGTATCTACGATGGTAAAGCGTAGTTTAGTGGCTTTTACTGTTGGGAAACAGATGATGCGGCGATGACCGATGGTAGTCAGTCCGTCACCATTCTCCACGAGTGCATCTTTCAGCTGTTGCCATTGCCCGTCAACTTCGGCTTCAAGTTTGAACTTCTTCACACGCTGACCATAACGGATATCCTCCTCCGCAAGGAAGCGATTAAAGGTGGTAGGTTTACCAAAGTCGATCACTGTCTCATCCCCCTTGGTTTGCGTCTTTGCCTTTTCCGCAAGGTTTGTTCTAAACACCTCATCGATCATCTTCTTAAAGGCGATGCCACGCAGACTGTCGTTGGGGTGTATGCGTCCATTAGGTGCTATGGGGAAGTTGAGCAACAGCGTAGAGTTACGACCCACCGATTTATAATAGGTATCCATCAGCTTCGACAGACTCTTCACGTGCTCGTTTTCTGTGTCATGATAGAACCAGCCCGGGCGAATGCTGGTATTAGTCTCACCTGGTACCCATGAGTCACCATTCTCCAGTCCGTAGTGCAGCATGTGCCACTCCACCTCACCGTCATGGTTCAGTAAGCTCCAGTTGGTCTCGCCCACATTGCCTGCCTCTGTTCCCACCCAGCGCAGATCACCTCGGTCACTACCGTCATTCCAGATGAGACAATTGGGTTGCAACTCACGGATCATTCTGTAGGTCTCGGGCCATTGATAATAGGTGGTACGGTCTATCTTGCGCGTCTCGTTGGCACCACCATACCAGCCGTCACCGCCATTGGCACCGTCGAACCAAACTTCGAAAATCTCACCGTAATTGTTCAGTAACTCACGTAGTTGATTACGGAAATACGCCACATAAGCAGGTCGCCCGTATTCCGAGTGATTACGATCCCAGGGCGACAGATAGACTGCGAACTTCAGTCCCTCTTCACGACAAGCGTCAGCCAACTCGCGCACCACGTCGCCCTTGCCGTTCTTCCAAGGCGTATTCTTCACCGAGTACTCCGTATAAGCCGATGGCCACATACAGAATCCGCAGTGGTGCTTGGCAGTAAAGATGATGCCACGCATACCCGCCTGTTTGCACACCCGTGCCCATTGGCGGCAATCCAAACTGCTGGGGTTAAACAACTGCGTGTCTTCGTTACCATATCCCCATTCCTCATCGGTATAAGTGTTCAGCGAATAATGGATAAAGGCATACATCTCCATTCCCTGCCAGCGCAGTTGATTTTCCGAGGGAACAGGACCACAGGGCTCCACCTGCGCTTTCAACGATGCAGCAGTCATGGTGGTCAACAACAATATAAGTAATGGTTTCATATAAAGGTATTGCATTGATTTCCTATCGTCTGCAAAGGTACAAAAAAAAGCGATATTATTATATATTATTTGTAATTTCATTGACCATTGAACATTGACCATTGACCTTTGAACATTGACCTTTGAACATTGAACTATGAACTATGAACTATGAACTATGAACTATGATGCTGAATGTGGGCTATCTAAAAATCGCCCTGCATTCTCACAATGCAGGGCGATAAGCATTTTTCTTCTTAGGTTATCCAAATCATTTATGAAGGTATAGACCATTAATGTCATGTAGAAACAACGTAATGTTTTCGTTATAGTATCTGACAAAGTCAGAATATGTCCTTTGACCTGGGAAAGGGGCATAATAGTCATCTATGCCTTGATTGGCATTGCGCCATACCAACGCATAGCTGATAGGGTGTTTTGCCAAAACTGGGGAAAGAATCTTCGTCCACCAATATTTATAGGCAATACATTTATAGCCTGTTTCCGTTACAGCAACAGCCTTCTGGTGCTTTTTGGCAACGCTGCCCACCATTGTCAGGTTCTTGTCCAGCAGTTCGGCAAAACCGGCAATCTGCAGCGAGTCAGCATCAGCAGCTATACAGTAGCAGTCAATTCCCATGATGTCGATAATGTCGTCACCTGGATAATTCGCCATATACTTTGCCTCATCAGCCTCAGGATTAG
Organism: uncultured Prevotellaceae bacterium; assembly: GCA_900316645.1. Taxonomy (GTDB): domain Bacteria; phylum Bacteroidota; class Bacteroidia; order Bacteroidales; family Bacteroidaceae; genus Prevotella. Next base: position 26,793 of record ONDP01000014.1, on the reverse strand, counting down.
CATCGGCAGAATAGGCGTAAAGTGCGTTGGTGACCTCTTTCTCCTTCAGTCTGTCAACCACCATGTGCCACAATTCCTTCGTCTGGTTCTTTCTCAAGCGCAGCACGACAGGCACCTTCACGCCGTATGGTGTTTCCAGTGTATTCAGGAAGTCAGCCACAGGGTCGATTTGTTCTTTCTGGTTCATCTGCCCTGTGATGGTCCACGAAATGGTCACCATACCTCCCTGGTCAAAATGACGTATCGCCTCTTCACGTATTCTACTGAACGGCACCCCGTCGCTATTGACAGAGTCGCCCTTCTCAATACCGCCTAAGTCAAAGCCCACCAAAGCAGGATAGTCGTTGCACACTCTCTCAACATCCGATCGGTTCTCGTTGCCACTCCACCCCACTCCACTGACAGCGTCGTCCTGATGTCCGAACAGGTACACACCGCTATCGCCCAACTGCTTTAAGTTGGTCAGCATGTTCTCTGTCCGTTGTGTCCTGCCGCTGTCAGCCAGCGGGTCGTCGGCTTTAGGCTGATTGCCGCTGCACGAGGCAAGAACCAGGGCAGCGGCAATGATTGTTAGATATTGTTTCATCTATAATTATTCTACTACAGGAGATTTATCCCAGATAGTCTGGAAATCGTAAGAGGCATCTGTACTTGTGCAGGCCTTAATCATCATAGGAACTGTCGTCTCACTGTCATTCAACCAACTACCATCAGCATGATCGATGTAGCCAAAAGCTTCGTCACCACTGGCCTTGGAGTTGTTATCCCAAATCATCATAGGGATACCGGCATAATTGGCTGCACGGCAGAAGAACTCCAGATAGTAAGCACGGAAGGCATTGGCATTAGCTGTAGGTTGGTATACACAGCCATATTCACCCAGATAACAAGGAATGTTCTTATTGATATAAGCTTTGCGTAACTTATAGAGCTGACTGACGACATAGCTCTCTGCAGCTGAGTCAGAATGATCAGGATCTGCATTATGTCCCCAACTGTTCTGTCCAGATGTTGCAGGTACAGTACAGAAGTTGTATGGATCATAACAGTGAACAGCAACCATAATACGCTTTGCAGGATCCTCTGGCAAAACCAAACGAGCAATAGTGAGGTCGATATTGGCTGCATAACCGGCAACGCCAATCCAACGGGTAGCATTGTTACCGCCAGTAGCACGGATAGCGTCAACAGCATACTGGTTCCACTTATTCAGCAAAGCAAATTGTGCATCCGATCCTGTGCCCCAGTCATCACCAGTGTGAACCTCGTTGAAGGTCTCGAAAATCAACTTATCAGCATCGTAGTCCTTGAACTTGGTGGCAACCTGTGTCCACAACGTCTCAATAAGTGCTTTGGCAGCGGCTGCCTTTTCTTCGTCACCAGCAGCGTCACCCAATGTTGTCTCAAATGAATCGTGGTGAGTATTAATGATAACATTCAAGCCTGCAGCAATCGCCTTGTCAACGACACCAGCCACCTCATCAAGGTAAGCAGCAGGAATGACATTGCTATCATCCATGTGGTCAGTCCAAGTCACAGGAATACGAACAGTCTTGGCTCCGGCAGCAGCAAGGGTTGTGAAAGGTGCATCAGTTATGGTGGCTACTCCATCCCAATAGCCCCAACCTTTAGCAATGGCATCACCAGAGGTATCGAAGTGGTTACCTAAGTTCCAACCCCAACCTAATTTAGCTGTAACAGCTGTTGCGTCGTTAGTGGGCAATGCCTCAACCGTCCAAGTTTCATCAATATCCTCGTCATAGGTTTTTCCCTGAGGGCCGATAATAAGACCTGCGGGAATATGCAAAGACAATGAGTTGCAGAAATCAAGTGTCTTGACGATAGTCAGTTCGTTACTGGCGCCAGCGACCCAAGCCTTATCAACAGCCTCTCCATTGATAGTAACCTGACTGGCGTTTTTGCTCGCAAAATTAATTTTCTTGTCGAATGCCACCTTAATGGTCGTCTCTCCAAAGAACACTGGCACTTCCTTTGTCAGAGTAGCAGAAACGAACTCTGGTGCATCTACCTCAGCAATGTCAATCTGAGCATCCGTGTCTTGGCAGGCTGTGGCAAAGAATGCCACAGCTGCTAAAGACAGTGTATTGATTATATTTTTCAGTTTCATAATTCTAATATATTAATTAAGGAAGAATTGTCATCTTTGTAATACCACCAAGATCACCTTGAATAGCGAGGCCATATGTAATAGCCTGTGCTGCTGTCTCACTGGTAAACTCATATGTGAGAACCTCCAATTTTGGATCCCAGTCAGCAACAGTGGTAACATTAGGCCAGCCGTCAGTATTATAGTTAATTTGCACTTGTCCCTTAGCAGATGTGCTCTTATAGAAACTTAAAACAGAGCCTTGCTTCAGTCCTGCTGACTTCAATTTATCTCCTGCTATGAGGAAGCGGCCATCATTATTCCATGTAAATTGATATGGGAATGTAATAGCAGTACCGTCCATGTTCGTCAAGCCAAACTCTGTAACTAAATCCTTCTCCTGAGGTATTTCAATCTCAAGTACAATCTTGTTGAATGTGACATTCAGTCCGTTGATGAACATACTGCCACCCCAATCAAGAATGCTTGGGTCTGTCAGATGAGCAATATCTTCTGCTGACAGCGGAACATATGCCTTTGTTTCGTTGGGATCGAACTCAAAGAAATATTCAGAGTCGCCCACGCAGCCTTCCAACTTGATATTTTTCCAGTGACCGTCGTTGAACTTAATCTTTGCACCATCAGCTTCTACTGCATAATACATAACCATTGTCACCTTTCCTTCAGGAAGATCCTTGAATGCATCAACAGGTATGGTGATATTATTGCTCCAATTACCGACACTTACAGGTCCTGTCAATATAACCTTTGTTTTGGTAGTAGCTGGCTTAACAGAAATCTTATATTCAATCTCACCATTAGAAGAGATCAGTTTAACAACAGATGTTGACGTCGCATCAGCAGGTATACCGAATGTCAATGTACCGTTCTTTTCAGACAAGACGAAATTAACTTCTGTACCGTTAACTAATACGTTAGTCAGTTTGTCACCGTTTGCTACTGGTACCGCAAATATATCACCTGCGTCAGGTGTAGTATCATCGTCGAATACTGGCATCTCAGTAATGTAACAGAATACAGCCTCGTTGATGGTCAAATCTGGACCTTCCACAGAAGTACCATTAGCCAGGTTAAAGACAGGCTTGCCACTTGTACCTTCCATAGGAACAATAACTGTGATAGTAGTACCATCAGCAGACACTGCCTCCTTATTAATAGTAGCAGTTCCATCACCGAACTTGATGGTCTTCACGAGGTCAAGGTCTGTACCGGTAATCTGTAATGCTGCACCAGCGCTAACAGGATTAGCGTTATAGGTTGTCACTGTTGGCTTCACCAAAGTGAATTCAACGTCAACAGTAGCACCATTTGCCATGACAAGCTTCAGCTTACCCTCTGTTGCAGTCTCAGGTACAGCACCTACAACCACCTTATCGGCAGCCACGGTAATCTTGTCACCACTCAAAGCATCAGCGCCCTCGAACTTCACACCTGTTACGAGGTCCATGTCCTGACCACTGATAGTCAGTGCTTTAAGAGCTTTTACAGGATTAGGAGTAGCTGTGCAGTTAGTTGGCTTTATAGTAGTCAATGTAGCAACAGGAACTTCCTCACCAGACTTACAAACCAAATTGAACACACCGTCAGGAGCCGTTGCTGGAACAACGAACGACAAGGTTGTGCCATCTTCACTTACTTCAATTTCACTCACCTCAACATCACCAAATGCTATGGCAGATACTACATTGTAGTAAGAACCGGTCAGTGTAATCTTCTCACCAGCCTTGGCTGTAATCTCACCCTCAGCGGCTGCTGTTCCACGAGGAGACTTCACCTCTTCAGTGGTAGGAACACCAATCTCGATAGCCTCATCAGTCTTGATAATCTGATATTCAACGCTATTCTTGTCAACAACAGTAAGGTCGGCAGTGTAAAGCTCCAACTTACCAGTCTTAGCTTCCTCTGGCACCTTCACCTCAATAGCGTAACGATCGTGCGAAACGAAGTCGTCAGCAGATACCAATACGTTGTCAGCAAAAGCGAGAGAATAGATAAGGTTCAAGTAATCACCCTCAATCTTGATAACATCGCCAGGCATAGCAGATGTTGGGAATGCAGTGATTTCAATGCCCTCAATATAATTCAAATCTGTCTTGGTTGTAATTCTTTCGTCAGTCTTAGACACCAGAATCACTTTACCAGGAACAGGACCATCCTTAGGAATGGTTACACGGATCTCACTGGGTACACCAGCCTTTACAACCTCAATATTGGTAATAGAGATACCGTCAGGAATGATGACCTCACGTATCTGGTCAAGATTGCTTCCCAAGAAGCGCAGTTGACCACCACGCATCACTGGTGAAGGACCATATACATTCAAGGACACACCACCTTGATACTGATTAGTGCCAAGATCGTCTTTGCTGCACGCTGTCAGCAATAGTCCGGCAAGGGCTACCACCAACAGAGAGAATATATTCTTTATCTTTTTCATTGTCGTTTACTTAATTGATTAAAGATTAGGAACAACACGTATGTTGTCATAGCGGAAGATAGGAGTACAGGTTGTTCCAGCAACACCGCCATTGATAGGCCAGATAATGAAGCTGTCGAACGATTCTATGCTCATTGTCGAACTAACCTTAGTACCATCATCGTTGTAGACAAAATCTGTAAGAGGAATAGTTACTGTAATCCACTCGTCGCCAGTATCAAACGAACCGGTAGCCTCCCAAGGACGATAGAGGGCGCGTGGCAAGTCAAGACCGCCATCGGCTTTAGTGTGGATGTAGGTATTGTTCTGCCAAGAGTCGTTTGCGCACTGTTTATAGTTCACAAAGAGAATCTGCATAGCGCCTGCCGACCAAGGATTTGACTTCGGAATATAGAGTTCCATCTTGAATGACATGTTCTGCCAATCAGAGAAATCCAGGAAGTTGCGCAGAGGAATACCAGGTCCAGAGGTGATACTCATAGGATCGCCATTCCAGTTACCGCACCAGAACGGGAGTTTGAGTTCCTCTACCCATCCACCTTCTGTTTCTTTAGGACCAAGCTGGACATACTGACCGTCAACACCATTTACATCACTATAGGTTGCAGCAATGTTCCAACCCTGTGGTACAACATCTGTGGCGCCGTCAAAGTTCGTGATAAGGTTGCGGCTGTCGCGGAAGTAGAACTTAGACAAGCCCTTACCATAGACGGAAGCAACTTCAATCTGTCCTTCCTCAGCACCCTCTGGCACTGTGAATACAAGCTGTGAACGTGTAATTGACTTGAAGTTCTCAGCAGGAACCTTAACACTGATAGAATTGCTAATACCAGTGAAAGTCACTGTTAGAGGCTGGTTGGGGTCGTCAATAAAGTACTGACCTGTAATAACAGCATCCTCTCCAACTTTTACCCACTCATTCTTCATGGCAGTTACTACTGGTGCAGGAATCACAACATGGAAGTCGTAGGTCAGCGTATCATGAGCCTGAGTAATCATATAGATTTTGTCACTCACCTCATCGGGGATATCACTTGGAATCTGAACAAACAATGTATTGTCCGTGATATAACTGGTATTCAAGACGGCCTTTTTGTCGTTAAAGTACATCTGCTGAATACTCTTCAGGTTAGAACCTACAAGACAGATACTTGTCTGTGGAGCGGCCTCAACAAGCAGAGAGTCGCTTGCGCTGTAAGATGCAGGACGAATATAGTAGATAGTAGGTGTACCATCTGACAACTTGAATTCGTCGGGCTGGTCTTTACATGACTGTAGCGAGAAGCTTGAAGCTACGGCTATAATTGTCAGTATCAGACTGCTTAATTTATGATTGTATCTCATATCTTTTATTTGCTTTAAAGGTTTAGAAAGTAATTCCGCTTAAATCAAAGTCTTCGGGAGCTTCCATCAACAGTGGGTTGTAGGAAATGTCTGAAGAAGGCAAAGGAATAGTGAAACTGCGGTCGGTCACATTAGGAGCAGCGGCACCAGTATCGTAGGAAGCTGGATGAGCATCTATATTCCAACCATCTTTTTTACCACCATTATAGTAGGCCTTATAGAGATCATTCAGGCCATTATAGCCGTTACGACGCTGGGCCTTGATTTCTGCAATGGCACCTGATGGATCGTAGTAGTAGCGACGAACAAAGTCGTACCAACGGTCACCTTCGCAAGCAAGCTCAAGACGACGCTCCTTCCAAATGTCTTCCCATGTAATAGAAGCCGGCTTTACATAACCCTTCACCGAGCGGTGACGTACCTGATAGAAATACTCCAGCACCTTGGGGTCACTTGAAGAAGGGTTAGTTCCCATAGCTGCCTCGCAGTAAATCAAGTAAACATCAGCCAAGCGCAACAGGTGGGTGTAGAGGGCTGAAGCCATACGTCCTGCATTTGCACCATAGAAGCGGGCGTGGTCGGCATTGTCGCCATAGAGGTGCTTAACCTCGCCGGCGCCGGTAGGACTTTCCCACTGATCAGGACCTGGATGTCCATCGTCTTTATAGCCGTTATAACAGAACTTCAGCAGTTCGAAACCGCCGCAATCGGCATAGAAATAGTCATACTCATCGTTAATCATCATCAACGTAGCCTTTCGGCGAGCGTCAACATTCTGACGGTCAGGAGACAAAGCGTTTTCGTCGAAAGCATCCTGCAGGTCAACAGACGGGCCGCCCCAGCCACCCCAGCAGTCACCGTTCTCATCGAAGCCTTCGATAGAAAGGTCGCAGTGGAAAGAGTTCTGGCAGGTCCAGTGTGAACCCATTGTCCAAGCCCATGAGATAAGAGCCTCGTCGCAGACATTGTTCTCACCACGGAAGATATCCGAATAGTTATCCATCAGTTTACGTCCGCTGTTCTCGATAACATCGAGAGCCAGTTCGGCAGCCTTTGCCAAATCTGCTGCATTACGCTGGTGAGCCGTACATGTGATGTAGCTATAGGTTCCTGGGTTATAAGTAGTGTTTTCCTCACTGAAACCGGCCTTTGTCAGATAAACCTTGGCGAGCAGAGCCTTGGCGGCGTATTTGTCAATGCGTCCGCTCTTCGTGGGGTCAGAATCAGGCAATAAGGTGATAGCCTTCTCCAGCAATATGATGATGTAATCATAAATATTACTGATCTTAGCCTTACGAAGTGAAGTGGACTGCTGAGAGTTGATAGTTTCTACCGGCATATGAATAATGGGCACAGCACCGAAAGAGCGTACCATATAGAAATATGCCATAGCTTTCCATGTCAGACATTCACCCATAGTGGCATTCTTGACAGCCTCAGAAGCACCACTGGCATTCTTGATATTGTTATAAACGGTAGTCGAATGGGTATTAACAGCCCAAAGCGATGCGCTCATATTTGCCAAGTCAGCATCCGAGCCGTCCAATGTAAATGTCAGATAGGGAGAACTGCCCATGTAGTAGTTACCAGACATAACCTCACCCACTTTAAAGAATCCACGCATGAAGTCGTACCAAGGTGAGTTGTACAGATAGTTAACACCTGCACGGCACTGGGCATCATTGCTATAATAGTTGGAAGTATCATAGCCATCTTCTGTGGGCTTGTCCAGATATTTCTCGCAAGACGACATTGACAGTCCCAGAAGCGCGATGCATGCTAATGATTTGATATTATATAGTTTCATAATTATTCCTTGAATTATTTTTAGAATGATACGTTAACACCAAATGAATAAACAGTTGGAGACGGGTAGCGTCCGTTATCAAGACCATAGACGTATCCATTGGTATCAGCTGTTGAAGCACCAACCTCGGGGTCGTAACCGTCATAACCTGTAATAGTAAAGAGGTTCTGGATGTTGCAGTAAACACGTACATTATCCAAATACAGTTTCTTAGCCCATTTCTTAGGCAGAGTATAACCTAAGGTGATGTTCTTCATACGCAGATAGCTTCCGTTTTCAACATAGCGGTCGCTGATACGACGGTTGTTGTTCGGGTCGTTCAAACGTACAGCTGGCATTCCTGTAGGATTCACAACGTGTACGTTGTCAATATCGTCGTACCAATTATAAACAGTTCCTGAGTTGTTGCCTACGTAACCGTTGGTATAGTCCTTATTAGGATCGATAGGAGTAATGGTAGAGCGTCCGTTTACTGAAGCGGCCTGGTTCTGCCATACACTGTTCATACCATCAAGTTTCATACGGAGATAATTGAATACCTTGTTACCATAAGAACCGTTAATGAAAATTGTCAGGTCAAAATCCTTATAGCGGAAAGTATTCGTCCAACCGAATGTATACTTAGGCATTGGGTTACCAATATAGGTACGGTCGTTCTCGTCGATAATACCGTCACTGTTCAAGTCTTTATACTTAATATCACCTACCCAAACAGTGTTCCAACGGTTGAAGCCGGCATTGTTGTATGCTACAGGCTTTGGACTGGTCTCAATATCCTCAAGACTGGTATAGACGCCATCACATACATAACCGTAGAACTGGAACAAAGGCTGACCTACGTCACTCTTTGAAACGATATCACTCCACATACCATAACCATAGATAGAGGCACTGGCTGTTCCTGCGAGTTCTTTCAACTTATTCTTGTTCCAAGAGATTTCAAACTCTGAATCCCAAGAGAAGTTCTTGGTTGAGATGGGGTGAGTGTTGACAGTGAGCTCAAGACCTGTATTCTCAATCTTACCATAGTTACCCCAAGGTGCTGCAAGAGCAGAAGAACCGTTACCGCTGGTACCCATATAAGAAGGCAACTGCATAGGCATCAACATGTCGTCAGAAATCTTCTTATACCAGTCAAGTGTAATATTAATCTTGTTGTCGAAGAAACCAAGGTCAAGACCGATATTTGTCTGCTCTTGCTTCTCCCAGTGAATTTCTCTATTGGCGATACGGGCAGGACGATAGCTGGTTCCAAGACCTGTCTCCATAACTGATAGGTCGGAAGCCCACTTGCCACCACCGATATTCGAGTTACCGGTCTGACCCCAACCAATACGAAGCTTACCGTTTGACAGCCACTTCTCTGCGAACTTCTTAACGAATGATTCATTTGAGAAACGCCAAGCGGCAGCAAATGAATGGAACGAACCCCAACGTCTGTCGGGACCGAAATTTGAGCTACCGTCACGACGGAAGGTATAGGTTGCTAAGTAGCGATCGTCATAATTATAGGTTTCACGCGTGAAGAATGAAGCCATTGAACTTGAGCCGAAGCCTGAGCCGATTTCAGCCTGACCAGTTCCCAATGCGGGGTTCTCAATAGAATTAGCCGGCAGGTCTGTATTATAGGCACTTACATAGTCCCACTTGCTCTCCCATGACTCTTGACCAATCATGGCAGAGAAACTGTGTTTGCCAATCTGGCCATTATAAGTAAGGTAGTTCTTAATCTGAATGAACTGACCTGTGGTCTTTTGCAAACGAGCCTGGTTCTGAGCTTTGGTCCAGTTACCCAAGCTAACTGTTGGTTCGAAGGTTGAAGCACGGTCCCAGTTAAAGTTATAACCAATTTCCGTGTGCCAAACCAGACCCTTCATGAATGTCACCTCTGCAAAGATGTTACCACTCAGCAGGTTACGCTTGTAGCGATAGTCATTCATCAGTGCCAATGCAACAGGGTTAGGATTGCTCATTCCTTCACGGGAAACAGAAGTGTAGCCACCTTCAATGTCATAAATAGGCTGATAAGGAGGTGTGGTCAGTGCATAAGTGATGACACCCTCATCCTGGTCGGCCTTCAACAACTTCTCAGAGGTGTGTGAATAGTTGGCATTCAAACCAAGTTTCAACCAAGGCTTCAGTTGAGCATCCAAATTGATACGGGCACCATTACGCATAAAGTTTGAACCAATGATAGTACCATCCTGGTTCATATAGTTTACGCTGACATAGTATTTAACGGCTTCTGTACCACCCTGTGCACTCACCTGATGCTGGTGCTGCAAAGCTGTACGGAAAATGGCATCCTGCCAGTTAGTACCTTTACCCAACGCACTTGGATCACTCAGAACAGCATCTTCTGTCGCACTGCCTTGGGCTACCATATCATTATAATACTGTGCAAACTCACGTAAGTTCAGCATGTCAATACGCTTTGACTGACGCTGCCAAGCCACCATACCGTCATAAGAGAACTTAGCTTCACCTGTCTTACCATGCTTGGTGGTAATCAGTACGACACCGTTAGCACCCTGAGCACCGTAGATAGCGGTGGCAGAGGCATCCTTCAGGATTTCCATGCTTACAATATCGGCAGGGTTGATAGTTGACAGTGGAGATACTGATGAAACAGAACCGTTACCCAGACGGTCACCCAAACCGACTGAAGCACCAGAAGAGTTTGAATTGTTCCAGATAACACCGTCAATTACATAAAGAGGCTCGGCTCCAGCATTGATTGTTGCCTGACCACGCACACGAATTGAGGTAGAAGAACCTGGAGCACCAGAGGTTGCCATAGAGGTCACACCTGCTACACGTCCTGCAAAAGCTTGGTCGAGGTTGGTGATGATAGAGCCCTTCATCTTCTTCTCGTCCATAGATCCAGTAGCACCTGCCAAGTCACTCTTCTTCATCGTACCATAACCGACAACTACCACTTCGTCAAGCAGTGCGTTGTCTTCCGAGAGCGTGATGTCATAATGGCTACGTCCATCGATTTTGACTTCCTTGGTCAGATAACCGATGTAGGAAATCACAAGGGTTTGTCCCTGGTTGACATTAAGAGTAAAGTTACCATCGAAGTCGGTAGCGATACCATTCGATGTACCTTTCACAACTACACTAGCACCGATAATCGGACCCTGTGAGTCAACTACAGTACCAGTGATCTTCTTCGACTGTTGAACGGCAGGTACTGGAGAATTGCCCCCCCCAGCTGCATAAGCCTGCATAGTGAACATGCCACATAGGCACACACCTATCAACAGCACAGACTTTCTCATTTTTCGATTCATACTTAGGTTGTTAAATTATAAATTTATAGTTAATAGTTACGAACTAGTGAACTAGTAGTAAAGTCGTTTTCAGTGCTCAACATGATACAGGTTAGGAAGTGGTTTGACACTTTTCGGGTGCAAATATAATACATTTTTGCCAAACTAAACAAATTTTTAACTAATTATTTTTAGCAAAAATGTAAATTTGTTTATTCTCGCCATTCTGATATGCGAAGCAAGAAGTGGAATAATTTTTACTTAAAAAAACTACCACATCTACCACAAGGGTACTGAAAGGCCCGTAACTACAGGCTTTTCAGTGTGGTGGTAGATGTGTGGTGGGTGGTAGATTTGTGCTTGACAAGATACTCAGAATTGGCTCTTGTCAGTCGTTTTTGGAGATTTGGGATACCAGAAAGCAGGCGACCAAACTTGATGACACTGACTGGACGGAGCAACGAGATGCCTATTTCGTCTTTGAGGAAGTGAAGGATGGCTGTTGCACTCATCCACTGACCTTCGTTTTCATCGGCAGCCGGTTCGAAGTAATCGAAGAAGAACTCCTCAACGGGTGTCTTGACACTGAATCGGCGATTTGACTCCATAATTTGCCGGGTGGCCTCAGCGTCAAAATAGTACAGTTCGTGACGGTGAAGCGCCTGCATCGCCTGTGCATAGAGCTGCTCGTGATTGGGCGGGGTGCTCATATCAATGGGGCCCGTCAGTTCGACACCCAAGAAGCGACGGCTTCCCGAGGGGTCTGCCAGCACGTCGGGCTGGTTAGTGGTGGCGATGAACGAGGCGCGACGGGGAAAATCTTCTACATGACGCCCGTAAGGACGCTTGATTTTCACTGACGACAAGGTGATAATATTCTTCAGGAAGCCCTGCTGAATCTGTGGTGATATCTGGTTGAACTCATCGAGGTTAATCAGCAGCATCTGTGCCATCTGTTGCAACACCTGTCGTTTGTCGTTCATCTGAAGATTACCGGTATAGCCCCAACTCAGTTCTGGTGGCAATAACTGTTCGCAGAAGGTAGTCTTGTTCCACCCTTGTGCGGAGATAAGCAGAGGAACTGCCTGATTGCCGTATTTGGCAAAGTTTGCCACCTGCCACTGGCGCACCATACCCAAGAACCATGTGTAGAACCAATTTTCCCAGTGCGGATTATTAGTAGGTACGGTACGCGCGAGGCGGCGTATGTGGTCGGTGCCGTCCCATTTGCCATACTGCTCCCACAGATAGTCGCTGACGGGGTTATAGGGACGAATCATATCCGACTGCACATAGCGGCGCACGTCGTTATCGTTAGCCTCAATGCCTGCCAGGCGCACCTTCATCGTCAGCCCCTTCAGCACTCGGTCGTCCACTGGTGTCCATACCATATATTTATAGACATTGTCCTTATACTCGGTGTAGCCCATCGTGGTATTATAGCGGAACTGATAGTGGGAATTCAGATAGTCCATCAAACGCCGTGTTTCCTGACTGATACCCGACACTTTCTCCTCAACCTCTTTCGACGTTGGCACTATCACGGGTATCTGCGACTGCTGCTCAACTACTTGCATCGGCTTCTCGCTGACAGGCAGAGCGATGGCTCTGAGGTTAAGGTAGGGCCGGGCATCAAGAGGCATGTGGAAATTGGTGCGAACCGACGACGTTCCCCAGCTGACGGGCTTGGGCAGGACGGCTTGATAGAGGGCTGCTGCCAACTTATAGCCTGCCATGCAGTAGCTGTCGGCCTCTTCCTCGGTAGCAGGCGAACCCTCTGGTGTGGCTATCCTCACCAAAATGATGACTTCGCGTTCGGAAGGTCCCACGAATGCCGCCAACGTATAGTGCAGTATCTGAGCTGCCTGCTTGACTGCCTCAACATCGGAAGGATGCTCCAGATTGTCAACCACAAGAGCCACCATCCCATTAAACGACTTCATGCGCAGATTGTCGTTGGCATCTTTTTCAAATTGGGCACAAGGATAGACCATGTGCGACGGAAACTGACTGTCGTAACTCTCAATGTAGCCTGCCCTATGGAGCAAGCGGCGACGATGAGCCACGGCAGCCTCTTTGGTATCTGTCTTGATACGTTCGATGAAGCGTTCAACGGTTTTTGTCGAAACCTTCAACTGGTTCTTTTTGTTTCTTAATACAAAAGTAATTTTCATTTATAGGACAATTATAATTTATGTGAATACGGGGATAAGCGTTTTTTCTTACGGGGAGAGCTTTGTTTTCTCACGGGGAATACCCTGTTATCTCACGGGGAAAACACTGTTTTCTCACGGAGAAACAAACCGTTTCTACCAAGGGTTACTCATCAACCACTGGGTTGCCAAAGCGATAGGCCTGAAAGTAACGGTCGAAAGGCACCTCCCATTCGTAGCCGAAGCTACGTACCACTCTGCGTATCATCTCCTGTTGTTCGGGAGACAAGGGACGGTCGCCACGTTTGAACTCATAATACTGGCGGGGACCTATCAGTTTTGCCGTGAGTCTCTTGCGCATCATGGTGTAGTCTCTTTTCAGCACCTGATCAAAAAGATGGGAAAACCCAAGTGCCATAGTGACAACCTGAATCTTGTCAAACCAACGGCATTTGCCGTCTTACAGAGCGTGAGGCAACACGCATCGCGCCGTTAACACTTTCTTCGGGACATAGGTGCCTGCAAAGAAACGCATACACTGTTCGTGCAGGGGACAGGCAGAATTGAAACAGAACGTGTACCAGCCGGGCACCTTTGAGAAATCGAAATCACTGCTGAGCGGTGTTATTTCATAGTTTTCGTTCATAAATTGATACTTTTTGCTTTTAGTTTTAAAATGTATGCAAAGATACAAAATTTAAAGCAGAAAAGCAAAGAAAAACTGTTAAATATTTCACTTTTTCGCCATTTTCATGAACTTTTTCCACCATCTACCACACATCTACCACAACGCCTTAAATCCTTTGTACATAAACCTTTCAGCAGCCTTGTGGTAGTGTGGTAGATAAAATTAAAAAATATATAATAACTCGGTGTGCGAGTCATTACTTCTATAACCTGGCCTCAAGTTCAGCCAAGAGTTGTTGGCAGCCTTCGAGGACGTCGCGCCAGGTGGCTTCGAAATCGCCGGTGTACCAAGGGTCTGCCACATCGCCTGGACGATGGGTGTAGTCCATCAGCATCTTGATTTTGTCCTCTGGATCGCCCCCACAGATGTTCCGCATGTTGCGGATATTCCATGAGTCCATACCTATCAGCAGGTCGAAGCGATGATAGTCCGAACCCGTCATCTGGCGAGCCGTTTTGCCCGCACAGCCGATGCCATGTTCCGCCAACTTACGACGGGCAGGCGGATAGACGCTGTTGCCTATCTCCTCTGTCGAGGTGGCAGCCGACTCAATTACGAAACTGTCAGCCAGTCCTGCCTTCTTCACCAAATCCTTCATCACAAATTCTGCCATCGGGCTTCTACAAATGTTGCCGTGACAGACAAAAAGTATCCTATATTTCATATCGAGGGGCAAAGGTACAAGATTAAAATATCATCCCCAAACTTTTTCCCCAAAAAGATTATCTGACGCGTGTCTCTATGCGCTGGTCGCTCATCACTTCCGAGACGGCTTTACGGGTGTCGAACGACACTTTGCTCTTCGTGAAGTCTGGGGTGTTAAAGGAATAGAAGCTGCGCTCGTAATACTCCTTCGGATTCTTCTGAGGCAACATAAAGGGCTTGGTGAAACGGCCCTGCTCATCTACTGAGGCAAAATAAAGGTGGGAATACAGACCATCGACCCTACGGCTGGTAAAGACAATCCAATGGGAATTGACATTCCAGTTATGATAGCTGTCTGCCCGTGGACTGTTTATTTCGTCCAACGGACGAGCCTCTCCGGTCTGAAGGTCGAGCAGCCACTGTTCGCTCTCCTGATGCCAGATAGAGAAATAACCATAGTCCGACAAGGTAAACAGCAGATACTTGCCATCATAAGAAGGACGGGGCCAGGTCAAGCTTTTCCCCATAGCCACAGCATTAAATAAGGTGTCAACATGGTCGCCATAGGTTCCCGTCTCGGGATGGAAGGCAATCTTGCAAAGGTTATACTTTTCGTCTTTGTAATGCATCGGGTATTCCTGCTGTTTACACGTCAGAAAATACAACGTCTTACCGTCGGGCGAGAACACCGGCGAGTTCTCCGACCAGTCCTTGGTCTGAATCAGCGAGTCGCCCAAAATCTCATGCGTCTCTGGATTATAAACGAAGATGTCCGACGAGAGGTCATATACCTCGATACGATTCTGATCGGCTGCATGGAAACTTTGTCGAGTCTGGTTGGTTGAGAATGCACAGTATTTTCCGGAAGGGTGCCAATAGGGATAGACCATTGAGCCACCCAACATATCATTTTTAGCCTTCAGCCACTCCCGTTTCCCGTCCCTCTGAATCATCGTCGCACCATGACTGCCTCGCACATGGAACACAAAACTGCTGGGATCCGTACGGTTGGACATGTGGCAGTTCATGCACTGCGCTGCAGCCTGCCGGTTGTCAAGTATGGGGGTTTCATCGAAATTCGACAAGTCACGCTGATAGATGCCCATGTGGCTATACACCTCATAGCCCGGTGCAATCCGCCGGTAGGTGACACCCCACTCTTCCAAGGCATAAGGACTGACATATATCTTAAAGTCTTTGTATTGTATCCATTTCCCATCCTTGCGCCCACAGACGGTGACAGTCAGTTCGCCGCCCCGGTTCTGCTCGGTCAGTGTGTGCCAGTCGTCCTCGCTGAAGTCGGCATAGTCACCCTGCGCGTGCACTTCTCCACCCTTCGAACCGGCAACCGTCACATCCACTAAATCAACGTCCTCGTCAACAACGTTAAAGTTCAGCGGAGCAATCCCTGCAGGCACCGTCACCCCGTTGTAATCGGGGAAGATAGCAGGCTGTTCCTCCAGCAGGACTGCGTCAGCAGGCCTCTGCTGGCAACCTGCCAAGCCTACAACACCAACCAATCCTATCAATCCTATCAGAATTATCTTCTTCATCACTTCTTGATATTTTGCATCAGTTTGACATAGTTTTCACGGTCGTTCGTCAACACATAGTATGCCCTCAGATATTCAAGGGCAAGACGATTGTCGGTATTGCTGAAGAAGAGCCGTTCAAGCATCTCGGCATTCATATGGCTACTGAAGAGGAAATCTTCCTTATAGTTCATCTTGCGCAGTCGTCCGTATTCTGGATGTTTGGCAATTGCCTGCTCGTTACCCAGCAGCGATAGTGTTTCATTGGCCCATTCACGATAGAAGAGCGTCTTCTGAAGTGCCAGGAGGTATTTACGAGCCACATCATCATCGCCAAGAATGAGGTAGGTCTGTGCCAATCGTTTATAGCATCTGCCACTCTTCTGATAGTCAAGAATTGCCTCCTGTGCCTCAAACACCGTACGCTGAGCCACACGAATCATACCCAACTGATAGAACGCTTCGGCTATCGGCAACGGACTCGTAGCATCAGTCCCAACATCGGGCAGCAGACCTAAGTCACCGTTCTGGTTGAAATCAAACAGGTGTTCAACAAGCAGACCGTTCATTGCCAATGCGAGATTCTGAACAACGACTCCTATCTGATTGTTTGGTTTCTCGGTATTGATGGTGTTGAGTATGCGGTTCCACTGTTGATGACGAGCCATAAAATCGTATTGCATCACCTTTTCTGCCTTAAAATTGGCGTTTTTCCAAACGAGATTCCCCATAATTGCCGCCACCAACAGCAACATCAAACCCTGAGCCTTAAACCCTGAGCCATGAACCTTAAACCATGAACCTTGAACCATGAACCTTGCCAGAAGCGGCAGGAGAATGGCTGACAGCCATGCTGCATAGAACAGATAGGGTGTCACTGTTGGATAGCGATGGTAGTGAGTGCCATACCAAGAGGGTCCCACCATCCAATATAAGATAGGTATCGTGATTAGAATCACGATGCGCCCTGTCCAGCCTTTAGGCAACAGCACATAGCCCCACATAGCTAACAACAAGAACAGCACCGCCCATACACCTCCCATCAAGGCATATTCATCGAGCAGGAAGAGCCAGAGCAGGAACGAAGGCACGAAGCTAAGGGCATTGAACATTGAATATTGACCATTGACCATTGACCATTGTACTAGCTGGAATGTCAGAAGTTGCACCAGCATGAGTAGAATGCCAATTATCACAGCCCCTACCCAAGCATAGAGGAAGAACTGTGTGCAGAAACGCCCCAACAGATCGGCGACGCCTCCTGGCTGCTTCACGATATCCCATACGTAGGTACTATCGAAAAGAAATAGCTGGAATTGCTCCTGATAATGCAGATGATGCGGATAAGCCATCCCGAAAAAAAGGACGACCGCAACACCGAACAGGAGCGTGAATATGGGACATATATACCTCATCACTTAATTCTTTTCAAACACGTGGCTGAACTCTTCAACGCTAATTTTAACAGGCTCTATCATGAACTCGGGACGGTTATAGCTCTTCAGCAGGAAAGTGTTAAACTCAGGGTCCTCCTGCGGCATGAGGAAGGCCTTTTCAGCCTTCCCATTATTAAAGTAGGAGAAATAAACACGGCAGAAATTGCCGTCCTCACGGCGGCTGGCAACCATAATCCAATGTCCATTGCTCGACCAACTCGGGTAACTGTCTGGACGGTCCTTGCCGTTAACCTTGGTGAAGTCGATGGCCTTGGTCAAGGGGAATTCCTGACCGAGCGGCATGCAGACAATGTCACCGTCATTGTGCCTGAGATGGAAACAACCGTACTGACCTATGGAAAAGAGTATATAGTGCCCGTCGGGGCTGATGCGCGACTGGGCCACGCTCTTGTCCAATGAGACCGCATCAAACACCAGTTCTTCATCGCCAAAGTTGTGCGATGTTACGTCGAACGAGCGACGATAAAGGTTGTACTGTATCTTCGAATAGGTGGTCCTGATGTCCTTATCGCGCAATTCTTCAGGCAGAGGTACCGACTTGCAATAATAGAGGTATCTGCCATCTGGCGACCAAGTTGGATATACCTCCAAGAGCGTGGAATCATTACAGATAACACTCACCGAGTCAGCCTCCACGTCGTAAAGAATCAGGTCGCTGGCAAGGTCGAAAACTTCAATCTTGTTGGGGTTCTGTGTATGGAAAACCTGTCGTGTTTTGTTGGTAGAGAAAGCTATTAACTTAGCTGTCGGATGCCATGATGGATAAACACCACCAGAAATGGTATAGTCGCGCTTCAGATTGACCTTCGAAACCTTGCCGTTGTTGACGATGACAGTACCAGCATTGGAGAGGCGCACATGAAAGAGCATATTATCAGTCTTGTAGTTCTGATAGCTATGACAGTTGATACACTGCCCCTTTCTCCTGTCAATGGTGGTAATCTCGTTATTGAAAATCTGTGTTTCTTCGAATGTGGTGAGGTTGCGTTGGGCAATCTCCATGAAGCTCGATGAAACATACGAAGGCTCCATGAGGCGATAAGACACATATTCGTCGATAGGCTCTTTTGCTACATGTATCTCAAACGGGGAGAACGACTGCCACTCGCCTTTTTTCTTACCCCAAACCTCTACTTTGATGCTTTTCCCTTTCGAGACGTCAAGCATGGCATGCCATTCGTCTTCTGGTATCTGCACTTTCACGCCACTGCCGTATGTCTGCCGTTGCCCATTTGGCATGGAAAAACGTGCCACACACTCCTCATACTCGCCATTCGGGAGCATAAAGTTGAGTGGAGCTATATTACAGGGGACGGTGACATTACTATAGTCGGGGAAAATAGCAGGAAGGCAACCTGCATCCTTACTGGATGAGGGTACGTTGGGGTGATTCACACACCCTGACAGGAGCAGGGTTACCACAAGTATTTGGGTACAAATATGAATATGTCTCTTCATTGTTATCTTTTAATGTATGTCATGGCCGATATTGCCTTTTATAACAGGAACTTTTCTTCCAAATATGTTGTACCACCAGTAGGTGTCCCCCCATTCCTTCCACATCTTCTCACCAACCTGCTCAATTGTTACGCCTGGTTTCACCAGTTTTTTCATAGCATCCCAGAAATCTAAGTAGTGGTCATAGATGGCCTGTTGGACGGGAAGCATCATACGTTTCTTTTCCGGAGACTTTTCCAGGAACAATAAATAGGCCTCCTGCGCATGAACGGGGAATTCCTCTTCCATGTGCGTTTTCACATAATTACGAAGTGACGGCCAGAAGCGACGGGAGTCACAGCGCAACATTGAATAGAACAGTGCCTGTTCCGAGGCGACCTTACTAACGGAGTCTGCCCAAAGGCTAATTCCGTTCACTATATAACTGTCGCTGTTTTCAACACCTGTGAGTTCATCGGGGTAGGCAGTCTCCATTTCTTTAATCTTTTTCGTGACCGGAGCCGGCTGCCAATCGCCGTAAAACGGAAGATGATGTATCAGCGTCGTATAGCGTTCCAACAGTTCCCTGTCTCCCATAGCTAAGGCACAGCGAGAGAGTACCTTTAACAAGAAGGGGGAAAAACTGTATTGGACACCGTTCTCGAAATTCAGACGGATAGCCTCGTTCATCATGCCATAGTTATAGTAGATCAAAGGTGATGCTATTTCCAGAAGACTTACATGGAGCGAGTCTGGGTTGGCAATCGGATGGCTACTATTGCCCAACTTGAAGGAACGGTCAAGTAAACCGCCTTCGTTCATCAAAGCAATATTTTTGAGAAAGACCATAGTTGTCGTCGGTTTATTGTTCCCTTCTGCCAGTTTTAAAACCTCCTTCCAATTGTCATCTTCTGCGTAACGCACCATACGCATTTCGTCGATGTAGTTTTGATCACGGAACATCAACGACCAGGTAAAAGAAATACCCGCAACAACACAAAGCACTGGCATAACCAAACGACCAAACGAACAATTCCCCAAACGACCAAACGGCCAATCTCCCAAAGGACAAGAAATAAGCACAGAGACGGCACCAAGAGCCCAGAACGGAATAGATAGATGCTCACTACTGTCGAGCAATGTTCTTAAACGAGGCAGCCCAGCCAACACAACATCGTCGAATTTTAGATATGGATAGAACTGAGTATGCCAGATACTGGCAGCAAATATTAACAGCACTATCCCTATTAATTCACGCCAAGTTTTTTTGTCAATCAATATCAGACATAAAATAAAAAGTAAAGCAAACCACCCAAGTATTGGATAGATGCAGCATCCAATCACATACCAGGCCAAATGCCATTTGCGCGGGGTCTGGCGAGCTATCCACAAGAGCAACAGCATCAATAAATAGCCAATTGACTGCGAGAACCAATAGCCCCTGATGGTGGATATATAAATCCAATAGCCCAAGTCAACAACTGAAGTAAGCAGGCAGGCTACAGGCAAAAGCATCAATGCGGCAGCACTGCCTTGCAATCTAAATGCCTTTACACCAAATATAAAAATGAGTGCCCAAATTACCGCCAACACAATTGTACCAACAGCCGGACGGCAGAAAAGTTGTGTGAGCCAGGCTCCCACATACTGCAGCAGGCCGAAGGGCTTCGACATGAGTGAATGAAAGAAGGGTGCCCCATAGATGAACTCAGAGCGATTGTGTGCTGTATAGAACACTTCATGATTGATATACAGGATATATCCTGCGAATAATATGAAAGCCAGCAGGCTTACGTAAAGGCCAGCACCAGACAGTTTGCTTTTATTCATCACTTTCTTGATGTTATAAAAGGCTGGCTCAAGCGAGTGAGCCAGCCCATTAATAATGATTATACCGATAAGGAACTATTATTCCTCATAGTAAACTGAGTTGAGAGTAAAGTGACCTTGCTGACACCAAGGATTTAGTTGATGACCCTGGCCGCCATTACCACTTGCACATATTTTAGCAATCTCCTCAGTGAGTGTAAACTCATTCTGACCTGTCTTCCATTGCTGATCGTCAACACTGAATTGATCCCACCAACCAGACATGAAATGCACTTTTACATCATCGCTGGCATCGGAAATATCGAAAATCAGAGTCTTAAAGCCCCAGTAAACGTCATCAGATAGCTCAGGAAGATGGATGCCCGACCCATCAAAGCGCATATCTTGCCAATCGCCACCAGGAATAGGAACTGAGAATGGTGGTTCCTTTTCTGGATCCTCTCCGTAGATATAGTACCTCACGAGCGGGTCTGTGATTTCTTCACACTGGATACCAGAAAACTCAGTTTCCAACACGGTACCGTCGGCACAAAGAGCGGTTAGTTTGACTGAATGTTCACCCTTTCTCATCTTCTTCTGAGCCACAGTTGATGTAAATTTCTTTCCACCAATTTCCCAGATTGCATTAACAGGTGCCGAGGTCTTACACATGATGACATTACCATTCTTTCCGTTAGGAGCCTTGTCGGTTGTAACAGTAGTCTTTGCAAGAAGTTCTTCAAGCGTGATGGATCCGCCATTGCTGATTTTCTCATGAGTAGGATCGCAAGCAGCAATTGCACAAACCGCAACAAATAGCAAAAATATCTTTTTCATATTGAATACTTTCTAAATATTAATACATTACTCTATATTGTGTCTTATCGTCAGAAGCATCCCAACCAGGATTCTGCTCCATCGCACCATTCATCAAAGTAATCTGAGCCTGAGGCTTTGCTAAGAATCCATTAGTAGCCTTATATCGCTCGGTCCAAGAACAGGTCATGTGTTCCAATGATTGTTTATTAGACTTTTCACCATGGCAGATAACCTGCTTACCTGCCTGAGCCTGAAGAGCCTTTGGAGCATAATCGCTGTTAGAGCAATCCTTACCAGTCCAACGACGCATATCGTTGAAACGAATTCCTTCAAAAGCAAACTCCCAGCGACGCTCATCCTGCACTGCCTTCAGAGAGTAAGGCGTCTCAGGAACACCAGCACGACGTTGTACCTCATTCATATACTGACGTTCGCCTGTTAGTTCAGTGAGCATCAGAAGCACGTCTGCGTAACGCATCAGGTAGTAGTCCTCGAAGTGAGCACCTTGCATTTTATCTCCAAGAGTAGAACTGGTAAAACCTTCACACTTTGTCCACCAAGGGTCATCTTTCGCATCACATGCATCGAGGGTTACACCACAGAATTTCTTTACACCATATCCGGACTCCTCGCAGTCATCCGACTCGTAAGTGTAGTTCTGAAGTTCATTGTCAAAATCTATCAAAGAAGCCTTCTTACGGATATCGGTATATTCATTGCCAGCTCCGCCACTTCGTTCAGCTGCAGACCAGTCATCCCAGATGTTACAAGAGGGAGTTCCCTGTCCCCAACCCATATTGAATGGATAGGTATTATCAGGTTTACCATTACTTTGAGTAGCACCATTACGAAGACCCCAGAATACAGAAAGATAGTTACAATACATACGAGCCGAAGAATAAATACCACCATTCTCAGCTTTTCCATCGATACCCCACGAAGAGGCATTCATAAACTGAACCTGGAAAAGCTCCTCGGTATTACCATTACCCATACCTGGCTGATCGAAGCAGTTCTCAAACTTCATGTCTTTGATAAATTCGTAAGCATGCCCCTCACCATCCTGAGCCTCTTTCCAAAGCAAGCTATTAGAATACTGCCAGAGTGAGCGATAATCCTCACATAGTTTATATCTACCACTGCTGACGATATCCTTTAAAGCATCGATCACATCACTCTGCGAAAGTGAACTTACGGTACAACCCTCCTGCTCTACAAGATTAATTGCAGGAGCCGAACCACTGGCAAGTTCACCGACATTTTTGTAGAAACCTGCCCAGAACATATAGGCACGTGCCATAAATGCCTCAGCAGCATATTTGTTAGCATGACCGTCACCAAATCCTTTTTCTGTTCCCATAAGGTTCTTGGCTGAAACAAAGTCTGACAGAATCTGCGGATAGATAAATTCTTCAGCACTAACCTGCTGCTTCATTTCATCCGTAACAGTGGTAGAAGTAATCAAAGGAATGTCACCGAACAATTGAGTAAGCCATAAGGTATAAAGGCCACGCATGAAGTAAGCCTCACCAAGAAGTTGATTGCGCTGAGATTTCTGAGCATCCGACCAGGTCACATTATCGATGGTCTCAATCGTGTTGTTTGCACGTGAAATACCACCGTAAAGAAGGACAAACGGAGTCTCATATTGATTTACACTCATCTCTACCAAGTTGTGGAGAGATTTAACTTTGTTATCTTGCAAACCACCACTTCCGTAGCAGTTGTCTGACATAACCTCCCACCAGTAGAAAATGTTTTGGTTATCGGCGTCTCCACCGCCCATAGTATTCATGATACTGTAGACAGCCGCAATCTCGGCCTCAACATCTGCAGGCTTACCTGGGAAAGTAGCCTGGGTCAACGCTGTAACACGCGGATCTGTGTCCAGACTATCGTTACAAGATGTAAAGAAGGCTGTTGCTGATAAAACAGCTAATGATGATAAAATATATTTCTTCATAATTTCAATTCTTCAATTTTTCAATTCTACAATATTAGAATTTGATGCTTGCACCAACCAAGAAAGTACGAGATGGTGGGTAAAGGCCCAGGTCAATACCAGAAGCCCAACCATTACCACCTGCAGAGTTACCTACTTCAGGATCGAGGCCGGTATAACCAGTAAATGTAACAAGGTTCTTGGCCTGAACATAGAAGCGGAGCTGCTGGAATGGGCATGATTTCCAGATGTGCTTAAAGTCGTAACCGAGAGTAATTGTCTTAATCTTGAAATAGTCAGCATTCTCCATATAACGAGTAGATACCCAAATAGTATTCTGATGACCAGTAGCTGAAATACGTGGCTGAGAATTTGAAGTACCCTCACCATGCCAGCGGTTCAGAATAGTGGTGTCGTAGTTCTGGTCTGGATCGTCACCGAACGAACGGTAAGAACGCATAATCTGCTGACCGAATGCGCCAAAACCTTCAATACCGAAGTCGAATCCCTTCCAAGAGCAACCAAGGTTGACACCAAGCGTCACGTCTGGATTAGGATTACCAATCTCATGACGGTCGCAGTCATCACCTTCAGCATAAGTAATCTTTCCATCACCATTCCAGTCATCCCAAATGAGGTCACCTGGCTGTGCGTTGTCGAGGACAGCCTTGTTGGCTTTACGTGCAGCATCAATCTGTTCCTGATTCTGCCAAACACCGCTGTAAGACATGCCATAGAAGTAACCGATAGGCTTGCCCTCTTCAGCACGATAGATATACTCAGTACCTTGTGAAAGAACATTGCCAGGACCGTTGATGTAGTGGTTGTCGTTAGCGATACGGGTTACCTTGTTCTTATTGGTAGCAAAGTTAACACCTGCATTGTAGCTAAAGTCCTTACCAATTCTGTCGTTCCAAGAGAGAGCAATCTCAATACCAGTGTTACGAACGTCACCACCATTGATGGCAGCAGGGTTAGTACCGTAGATGGCAAGCAGGTTACCACCGATCAGCCAGTCCTTTGTGGTCTTCTTATACCAGTCGAAGTTCAAGCCCAAACGACTGTTGAGGAAACGTGCATCGAAACCGAAGTCGAGCTGTTCAGAAGTTTCCCAAGTCAAGTCAGGATTTGGAACAATATCAGAATAAGCACCAGTCTGTGGAGTACCAGCTACAGAGGTATTCATGTCAGATCCAAACTTGTAACCGCTGTCACCACTTTTGCCAGAAAGAGCAATAGAAGCCAGATACTGATATTTTGCGATACGGTTGTTACCATTCTGACCCCACGATGCGCGGATTTTGAAGAAATCGAGCCAGCTCTTAGTCTTCTCCATAAATGGCTCGTTAGTAACTACCCAACCAACAGAGAATGAGGGGAATGTTCCCCAACGCTTTCCGTCAGTAAATACACTTGAGCCATCATAACGCAAGGTGACAGTTGCCATGTATTTTTCGTTCCAGTCCCAAGTAATACGACCGAACCACGAAGCAAGATACTCTTCATCATTGGGGTTACCAGTGAGCGTTATATCTCCTGCTGCGAGAGTCTTGAAGTTTGAGAGCCAGGCAGAATCCCAGCCCTTCAAGGTTGCAAGTTGCTGGCCATAGGCAACCTTATTAGAACCACTGATATTTGTGCTCCATGCACTGCTCTGGAAACTCTGACCTACCATAGCAGTTATCTTATGTCCGCTGAAAACAGGAATATCATAGGTAATCGTATTTTCAATCGACCAAGATGTATTTAAAGAAGTATTTTGGTTCGCACTATACTCTTTAACAATAGAGGTACCCGGTGTATGAGCACGGGGCATGCTGAAGTTACGATAAGCCCCAGAGTTCCAGTTGTAGTTGAACTGTGAACGGAATCTCAAACCCTTGATAGGTTGAACAGTGAGGAAGGCTGTTGCATTGGTATTGATATTGCGACTTTCTGCTAAAGAGTTCCAACCACCCTTTGTGAGGTTTTCCCATGGGTTGTTGAACATTCCCGGATTCCATCCCTCACCATATGTAAGTGTTCCATCAGGAGCCTGATAAGCATAAATTTCGCCATTATCTGCAAACTGTGGCATAAGAGGTGAAGTCTGGAGTAAGCTATGAATATAGCTCCAATACATACCATCCTCAGCTAAGTCGTGGTTCTTGCTATAACCAATAGAGATGTTCTCACCAATGGTGATGACATCCAAGTCCTTTACACGGTACAGCACGTGATCGCTGTTGAGGCGAATAGTATGGCGCTTGTAATAAGATGCTTGTTCAGCACCCATGATACCCTCGTTACCTGTATAGGTATAAGACATCATAAACTTAGAACGGTCGCTACCACCAGTCAAAGTCAGAGAATGGTTGTGCTGAACAGCATTTTTGTTCTCAAATACACCCCACCAATCTGTGCCCTGCCAGCCATTTTTGACTTTGTCAAGAATATCCTGAGGAACATAGTCTGCCCAATTTACTCTTGCACCTGAAACATTGAAGTTATACTCGTCAAAGATGGTCATATACTGCTGAGCATTGAGAAGCTGTGGACGCTTATAAGCGTTAGACCAACCAATAGAACCATTGTAAGTCAGCTCAATCTTACCAGCCTTACCCTGTTTTGTGGTAACAAGGATAACACCGTTAGCAGCACGGGCACCATAGATGGCTGCTGATGCAGCATCCTTCAAAATGTCGATACTCTCAATATCGTTGGTATTAATACCGTCAAGGTTACCTCCTGCTACACCGTCGATAACGTACAGAGGCTGAGAGTCACCAGTGGTACCGATACCACGGATGTAAACCTTGTAACCCTTACCAGGCTGTGACGAAGACTGTGTGATCTGTACACCAGGAGTACTAGACTGCATGGCTTCCAGTGCGTTGGTGGTGTTCAGCTTGGCGATGTCATCACCCTTAACCTGAACAGTAGCACCTGTCACCAACTTTTTCTTCATCGTACCATAACCGATAACAACAACGTCGTTCAGCGTTGTGTTGTCTTCCTTCAGAGTAACGTTGATAGTTGATTTTCCGCCTACGTTAACGTTCTGAGTTACATAACCTACGTAAGAGAACACGAGGGTAGCGTCTGAGGCGGCTTTTACGCTGAAATTACCGTCGAAGTCGGTAATCGCACCTTCATTGCTTCCTTGCACTTTGACGGTGGCACCGATAACCGGTTCGCCCGACTCGTCACTTACAGTTCCTTTTACAATACTTTGAGCCAATGCTCCCAGTGGGAACAAACAAAGCAGGAACAGAAGAACTAATGGCTTTTGGATTGAATTAATTTTTCGATTCATACCTTAGTGATTTAAATAAAATATA
>ONDP01000023.1 GCA_900316645.1 uncultured Prevotellaceae bacterium | reverse complement strand
CGACGGGTCTTCCAGCGGTTCCAACACCGGTGGCGGCAACAGTGGTGGACCATCAACGGAGGGGTGATTTAAAGTTCATAGTTCATAGTTCATAGTTCAGAGTCAGTTCATAGTTCATAGTTCATAGTTCAGAGACAGTTCATAGTTCATAGTTCATAGTTTATAGTGAAAAGTTATGAAGAAAGTTAATTGGTGGAAAATCGCTTACGAAGTGGTAAAAATCGTGTTGCTCACCCTTGCTGGTGGAGCTGGAGCTTCAACGCTTATGTGAATAGTACAGAAATGAAATTACGCACCAGGGATGGATTCCTTGGTGCGTAATTTGTTTTTCTTTCAGATGTCTGTTTAATCCAGCGTCAGGACGATGAGACTCTTGGCGGGGACTTTGACAGTGAGGGTGTTCTTCTTCAACTTGGCATCCTTGAAGGCGACGGGGGCGACTTTGGCTGGATGCTGGAAGTCGTTGAAGTCGTCAACTTGCTTGGAGGTGAGGATGCGACCGCTGACGGTCTTGGCATTGAAACCCTCGATGTCGAGTTCAACGGTCTTGTCTTTGTCAAGGCTGACATTGGTGAGTGAAACGATGATGCGCCCGTCCTTGGTCTTGGCGGCAGAGGCTGAGAGGAGAGGGCAGGGGCGATAGCCTGCATCCTTGGCGCCTTCCTTCTCTTTGAAATAGGCCTTGCTGACCTGGATGATTTCGCTGTCGATGTCGATGGGCAGATAGGTGGCCTCCTGGAACGGGGTGTACATCTCGAAGACGTGGTAGGTGGGGGTGAGCACCATGTGGCCCGTGCCTTCCTGGTCGGTGAGTATCATGGACTGGAGCACGTTGACTACCTGAGCGATGTTTGCCATTTTTACGCGGTCGGTATGGCGATGGAACACATTGAGCGAGAGGGCTGCCACGAAGGCGTCGCGCAGGGCGTTCTGCTGGTAGAGATGGCCTGCGATGGTGCCGGGCTCTTCGTCCCACCATGTGCCCCATTCGTCAACGAGGAGTCCCACTTCGTGCTTGGGGTCTTTCTCGTCCATGATGGCTTTGTGCTTTTTGATGACTTCTTCGATTTCGAGGCATTTGCCCAGTGCCCAGTAGTACTGGTCGTTGTTGAACTTGGTGGCAGAACCCTTGGAGCCTTCCCATCCTGAGCAGGTGTAATAGTGGAGACTGACGCCCTGCATGCGGTTGCCAATCTTGTCCATCAGGACGCGGGTCCAGTCGTAGTCGTAATCGGAGGCTCCGCTGGCAATGCGATAGAGTTTGTTTTTGCCCTGATCGCGGAGATAGGTGTTGAACTTGCGGTATTCGTCGGAATAGTATTCGGGTGTCATGTTGCCACCACAGCCCCATGCCTCGTTGCCGATGCCGAAGTATTTGACGTGCCACGCCTTCTCGCGTCCGTTCTGTCGGCGCAGGCGTGCCATTGGGGTATCGCCGTCGCTGGTCATATATTCCACCCACTGTGCCATTTCCTTCACGGTGCCGCTACCGACATTGCCGCTGATGTAGGGCTCGCAGTCGAGCATTTCGCAGAGGTTGAGGAATTCGTGGGTGCCGAAGGAGTTGTCCTCGATGGTGCCTCCCCAGTTGTTGTTGCGCAGCGAGGGGCGCTGGCTCTTGGGTCCGATGCCGTCCATCCAGTGATAGTCGTCGGCAAAGCAGCCTCCCGGCCAGCGGAGTACGGGTATCTGCAGTTTCTTCAAGGCTTCGAAGACGTCCTTGCGATAGCCTTTGATGTTGGGGATAGGTGAGTTTTCGCCGACCCAGAGTCCGCCATAGATGCAGGAACCGAGGTGTTCGGAGAACTGTCCGTAGATTTCACGATTGATTTTCGCACCGGGCTTGTCAGCGTGCAGCTTGGCCTTGACGGCATCGTCGGCTGATGCGGAAAGGGTTATTGCCGAGGCAATAAACAGGGTTGATAGTAATTTCCTCATGTTGTTTCAGTTTTTTTATTGTTACGTGATTAGAATCTGATACCGAATTGTGTATTGATATACCACTCGTAGAGCTTGACGTTTGTGTTGTCGTGGTTGTAGGTGAAGCGGTGTACCTGTCCATAGACATTGACGAAGAAATTCTTGGCATTATAGGTGATGCCGGCTCGTCCGTTGATGTTCAGTTTCCAACGTGTCTTCTTCACCTCTTCGCCGGTTTCCCACATTTCGACATCCTGCTGCCAAGCGAGGTCTTTTTCGTCGATAGGCAGCGGTTTCCTTTTCTCGCCGTTATCCCACCGGCGGGTGTCGGCATTCCACTTGCCGTAATCGTTGGTTTCGTTGTCGACGGCATAGGCGAAATCGTAGTTGCTGTCGTAATGGGTTACGGTGACTCGGTTATAGACACTGATGGTGGGCATGACCATGACATTGAACAGCCATCCTCGTGCCGGTACCCAGTTATAGCCGTAGCCGACACCGATATTGGCCTGCTGGACCTTGATTTTACCCACGCCGTTGGCAGCAAAGACAAATTCGCCATTGAGCCTGTCGGAAAAATCGATGGACGACTGATACCACGACAGTCCCAGTAGGAGCGAACCGGCTGAGCGTCGCTGGATGACCGACTGGTTGTAGGCAGCATCCTGGGAATAGCGCTTGCCGTTGAACACGTAGTAGCCGTCGATGAACACGGAGCGAACCCAGATGGGGGCGTGACTGGTGTAGGGGATGGCTTTCTCGTCGATTTCCTCTTCATCGAAATGACCCTGCAGGTCGAGCTTGATGTCTTGTGTCTTGAAGCGACGAAGACTGAAGATGAGTCCGTAGCGGGTGCCGGTGGAACTGATGGTCCAATAGCGTCCGGCATTCTTGAGCAGTGGGAAGGAATAGCCGACACCCAGTCCGCGATATCCTACCCACACACCCAGATAGGTGGCGAGGGGCGGATTGATGCGCATGTTCCATGAGGCTGCGAGAGATTCGCTGGGGGTGATGCCGTAGAGATAGTTGAAGTCGATATCGGAATGCATCTTTACATAAACCTCGTTGAACTTGGGATAGATAACGACACGCCAGGGATTCTTGGGAACCTCGATATAGTTGGAGTCGGCTTTGTTGATCCAGAGTGAGTCAATGTAATTCATGCCCTTACGCAGTTTGCGCGAGAGCCACGATTCGTTTTGAGCATGAATGCCCAGTGCCACGAAGGCACTGAGCATCACGACGGATATGACACGTTTCAGAATCATTTACTTATGGTCAACAGCACTCTGTTCTACAGGCAGACAACGCTTGTAGTTCTCGATGTAATTATCGAAACCGGCAACATCTTCGGCAGTGGGGGCAACGGATGTGCCCTGGTTGCCAGCAAATACCACCTTTTCAAGATAATCCTCAAGAGAGTATTTCTGACTGTTGCGCACCTGGAAGGCTGAGAGCAGGGCAATGCCCCATGCACCACCTTCGCCAGCAGTCTCCATGACAGAGATGGGCGAGTTGAGGGCAGCAGCCAGCATGCGCTGTCCCACACCGGGAGTCTTGAAGTAACCTCCGTGTCCGGTAATGCGGTCAACCTTGATTTTCTCTTCCTTGAACAGGATGTCGTTACCAATCTTCAGCACACCGATGGCACCATAGAGGTGGGCACGCATGAAGTTGGCCAGATTGAACTTATCGCCGGCAGAACGGATGAACATCGGACGACCTTCGGCAAGACCGGTGACGGGTTCGCCGCTGACGTAGTTGTAGGAAATCAGTCCGCCACAGTCGGTATCGCCCTTCAGAGCCTCGTTGAACAGCTTTCCGTAGAGTTCGTTCATATCTACCTTGACACCCAGCAGTTGCTGGTATTCCTTGAACAGGCTTACCCAGGCATTGATGTCGGAGGTGCAGTTGTTGCAGTGAACCATTGCCACGAGACTGCCGTCGGGTGTGGTGACCATATCAATCATCTCGTAGGGTTTCGACAGCGGTTTCTCCAATACAATCATAGAGAATGAAGAGGTGCCTGCGCTGACATTACCCGTGCGCTGCTTGACGGCATTGGTGGCAACCATACCGGTGCCTGCGTCGCCTTCGGGAGGACAAACGGGGATGCCTGCCTTCAGATGGCCGCTGACGTCAATCATCTTTGCTCCCTTCGGTGTGAGGAAACCTGCGTCCTCACCGGCACTCAGCGACTTGGGAAGAATGTCGAGCAGATGGAAGGGCAGACCTTTAGCGTCGAGGATGTTGTCGAATTTGGCAACCATATCGGCATCGTAGGTCTTGGTGGCGGGGTCAACAGGAATCATACCAGAGGCATCGCCAACACCGAGAACGAACTTACCCGTTACCTGCCAATGGATATAGCCGGCGAGGGTAGTGAGATACTTGATATCCTTCACATGGGCATCGTTGTTGAGTATGCACTGATAGAGGTGGCTGATGCTCCAGCGGAGGGGAATGTTGTAGTTGAAGAGCTGGCTGAGTTCAGCAGCAGCCTTGCCGGTATTGGTGTTGCGCCAAGTGCGGAAAGGCACGAGAATCTGCTGGTTCTCATCGAAAGCCATATAGCCGTGCATCATGGCAGAGAAACCGATACCGGCGAGGGTTTCGATTTCGCAGTCGTACTGTTGCTTAACATCATTGCGGAGGTCGGCATAGCAGTCTTGCAGTCCCTTCCAGATATCCTCGATAGCGTAGGTCCACAAACCGTCAACGAGTTGGTTTTCCCACTCGTGAGAGCCTTGTGCTATAGGCTTGTTTTGCTCGTCGATGAGTACAGCCTTGATGCGGGTTGATCCAAACTCGATACCGAGAATGGCCTGTCCTGATTCAATAACTTGTTTTGTATTCATATATTAATAAATTAATTTACACAGAGGTCACAGAGGGTGCAGAGGGCACAGAGGATCAGAGGGTGCAGAGGGCACAGAGATTATTACCCATTCAATCTTCTCCTTATACCGTCAATAAGACGCGGTACGTTGAAATTGATAAGAAGGCCCATGTTTTTTTGTGTAAGCTTGAGATATGTCATAAGTTGGTTCTCGTGGATTGGCATAACCTTATCAACTGCTTTGAGTTCTATGATAATCTCATCTTCAACCAAGAGATCTATCACAAAAAACTTCTTAGTAAGATTTCCTTTATAATACAGTGGCAGGCGTACCTGCTGTTGCACTTTTAGAGATCTTTGTTCTAATTCTTCAACCAAACAGGTTTCGTAAACAGTTTCAAGCAGTCCAGGACCAAGAAATTTATGAACTTCTATCGCAGCACCAATAATGTTCTCCGATATTCTATTCAACTGCTCTAACCTTTCTTTACTAACCATATCTCAAATCTTTAGATTCTCTGTGAACTCTGTTTCCTCTGTGAACTCTGTGCTTTAAGTTTATCTTAAAGCTTTGTTTAACATATAGTAAATCTCGCTGTTGCGGAGTTCCTGCTTGAAGTTGGCAATGGTAGTGTCCTTATTGATCTTGACATACTCGATGCCCACCATCTCGGCAAAGTCTTCCCAGTATTCCTCAGTGATGTCGTAAGAGAAAGCACTGTGGTGAGTACCACCAGCCAGAATCCAGGCTCCGGCACCGATTTCGAAGGTTGGCTGAGGAACCCACAGGGCAGAGGCAACAGGAAGATTGGGCATGGGTTTGGGCTCGATGCACTCTACCTCCTGAGAAATCAGACGGAAACGGTTGCCAAGGTCGACTACAGTAGCCTTGATGCCGCGGCCTACCTTAGAGGTGAAGACCAGACGGGCAGTCTGCTGCTTGCGGATGCCGATACCGAGGAAGTGAACCTCCAGTTTGGGCTTGTCGACAGCTATCAGCGGACAAACCTCGAGCATGTGGCTCTGCAGGCAAGAAGAACGGTCGCCGGCAAAGTTGAGGGTATAGTCCTCAAGGAATGAGCAACCGATGGGCATGCCCTGCTGGATAACCCAGAGTGTGCGATAGAGACAGGCTGTCTTCCAGTCACCCTCGGCACCGAAGCCATAACCCTCAGCCATCAGACGCTGAGAAGCAAGGCCTGGAATCTGGTCGAAACCAACGAAGTTGGGATCGTTGATGTCAGCATCGCCCAGGTCATCGAAATTGGTGGTGAAAGCAGTGGCTCCTTCGTCCTTCAGTACGCGACGGAGGGCAATTTCTGCCTTAGCGGCATTCTTCACCTTCTCCCAGTAAACCTCTTCGCCCGACTCGTCAATCTTAATGGTGTACTCCTTCTTGTATTCCTCGACGAGGGCATCAGCCTCGGCATCGGTTACTTTCTTGAAATATTCCATCAGTGAAGAAACGGGATAGTAGTCAACATGATAGCCCAGACGCTGTTCGAACTCAACACGGTCGCCATCGGTAACGGCAACGTTGTTCATGTTCATACCGAACATCAGACAGCGAACGTTCTTGGCATCGGCAACACCGGCAGCTACACGAGCCCATACGGCAATCTGCTGCTGAGCCTGAGCGTCTTTCCAATAGCCGCAAACCACCTTGCGAGGTACACGCATGCGGGTGCAGATGTGTCCGAACTCTATATCGCCATGAGCACTCTGGTTGAGGTTCATGAAGTCCATATCCATAGTGTCCCAGGGTATCTCAGCGTTATACTGAGTGTGGAAATGGAGCAGAGGCTTCTGCAAATCCTGCAGACCCTTGATCCACATCTTGGCAGGCGAGAAGGTGTGCATCCAGGTGATGATACCGATACACTTCTCGTCGTTATTGGCTGCCTTCATCACGGCTTCCACTTCTTTTGAACTGTTGGCAGTTCCTTTATAAACAACCTTAACAGGGATGTTGCCGCTATTGTTAAGACCTTCGACCATCTCCTTAGAGTGACCGTCAACTGCAACTACTGCGTCGCCTCCGTACAGAAGCTGTGCACCTGTTACCCACCAAATTTCTAAATTTTCAAATGCGTTCATTGTTTGTTAATACTTTTGAGATTAATAGTTATGTTGTTATTACTTTTTCTTTTGGCCATAGTATGCGTTTGGACCATGCTTGCGGTTGAAGTGTTTCTCAACGAGCAGGGGATTCATGGTGGTGTGGGGGTTGACAGAGAAGCTGACAAAGGCCATTTTGGCAACTTGCTCCATGACAACGGCATTATAAACGGCATTGTCGGCATCCTTACCCCAAGAGAAAGGACCGTGATTCTTCACCAATACACCAGGGGTGTGGACGGGATTGATGTTGCCAGACTCAATGCGGTTGACAATGACCACACCGGTGTTGTATTCGTATTCTGCCATTTGGTCAGCCGTCATATCGCCCGTGCAGGGAATGGCATCATGGAAATAGTCGGCATGAGTGGTTCCGATGCTGGGGATATCCCTGCCGGCCTGAGCCCAAGCTGTGGCATAGGTAGAGTGGGTATGAACCACACCGCCAATCTCGGGGAAGGCGCGATAGAGCACCAGGTGGGTGGGGGTGTCGGACGAAGGATTGAGGTCGCCTTCAACCACCTTACCCGTCATGAGGTCAACCACAACCATATCGGATGCCTTCATGGAGTCATAGTCAACACCAGAGGGTTTGATAACAACGAGACCTTTCTCACGGTCAATACCTGACACGTTACCCCAAGTGAAAATCACTAAGTTGTGCTTAACAAGGTCGAGGTTAGCACGAAATACTTTTTCTTTCAGTTCTTCTAACATAATATTATAATTTAAAGTTTGACTCTTCGTTATATGCCTTCTTGTTGAAACGATAGAGAGAGGCACCGCGCTTCGAAGTCACTTTGTCGATGAGCTCGGTCTTCTCGATGAAATCCATTTCCTTGACGCGCTTGCGGAAGTTGCGCTTGTCGAGCGTCTCACCGTTGACAGCCTCGTAGAGACGCTGCAACTGGGTGAGGGTGAACAACTGGGGGAGCAGGGTGAAACCAACAGGATTGGTCTTGATTTTCTCTTTCATCAGTTTGCGAGCCCTGTCAACCATCTCGCGGTGGTCGGAATAGAGTGGGGGAAGTGATTCTAAATCAACCCATTCCACTCCGTGTTCCTCCAGAAGTCTGTTGTCGTAGTCCTTCACGTTAATGAGCGCATAGTAGGCAATGGAGACAACACGTTCACCTGGGTCGCGGTTGACATTACCGAACGCACCCACCTGACGCATGTAGATATTCTTCATTCCCGTCAGTTCGTAGAGGGTGCGATGGGCTGCGTCGTCAACGCTTTCGTCGATGCGAACGAAGCCTCCGTAGAGACTCCATTCGCCACGACCTGGATCCATCTTTCGTTTGCCTATCAGCACCTTCAGCTTGTTTTCATCGAAACCGAAGATGATGCAGTCGACAGACACGAAAATCTTTTGATATTCTAAATAAAATGTTGTCATTTCCTTGTATTAATTACCAAAGGATAGCATACAGTAAGATGGTGATGACGGCAATACCGATAGCTCCATAGGTATAGCCCCTGCTGGTTTGGAACAGTTCGAGCTTGATGGGGAGAGCCTTCGGGTCTTTGATTCCGTCGCGTGCATTACTTCTGAGCCATACGGAGTTAACACCTACCAGCACACCGAAGAAGATGAATGCCTGGAAACCGATGTCGCCAAGATAGTCGGCCATGTTCTCGTCGGGCATGTTAACGGCATTTGATGTGTCGATGAGCCACTGAGCACCTGCCAAGAAGATGAAGAACAGTCCGGCTACACCCAGAGCGCGAGCCCACCAGTACATCTGCATCTGATCTTTCTTGCTAACGGGTTCTGCCTTCACGTAGTTCTTGTCATAGTAGCTGACATAGATGAAGAAGATAACCAGAATGATGAAGATGTTACCAGCACGGAACTGGAACGGAACCTCGGGATAGAACACCTTGAACAGTACACCAAGGGGAATGGTGAGGATGGCTGTCCAAACGGCTGCACGTGAAGAAGCACGCTTCCACAGCAAACCAAGGCCGAAGACGGTGATAATACCTGGATAGATGAATCCGGAGTACTCCTGAATATACTGGAAAGCCTGATCGAGACCACCCAGCAGAGGCTTAACGGCTACCAGCGCAATGAGAAGGGCGCAAACCGATGTGATACGACCTACGTTCACCAACTGCTTGTCGCCGGCTTCCTTGTTGATGTACTTCTTATAGATATCCATCGTGAAGAGGGTAGAGGTGCTGTTGAACATAGAGGCCAAAGAACTGATGATGGCAGCTGTCAGGGCAGCAAAACTCAGACCTTTAATACCTGTCGGGGTGAAGTTGCGGATGAGCCAGGGATAGGCATCGTCGGCAACATTGATGTCACCTGCCAAGTTCATCGTGCGGAATGTATCTTCATTACCCATGATGTAGTAAGCGCAGATACCTGGGAGAACAACGATGAATGGGATGAGAATCTTCAGGAAACCTGCGAATACAAGACCCTTCTGAGCCTCGTCAATGCTCTTGGCAGCAAGACCCTTCTGAATAATATACTGGTTGAAACCCCAGTAACCGAGGTTGGTCAGCCAAACACCACCTACTACAGCTGCGATACCTGGAACATTGCTATAGGCTTCAGCGTTGTGGCTCTGCTGGATAATCAAGTGGAAATGGACGTCTTGGGCATTGGGACCCGTCGTCATATCGTGATAAACCTGTCGCAGAGCACCCAGTGCGTCTGTACCAAGGATTTCACCCATTGACGACAGGGCTACATAAGCGGTAATCAAACCACCGCCGACGAGGAAGGTTACCTGCATCACATCGGTCCAGGCTACTGATGCCAAACCACCGTAGATAGAGTAGATACCTGCAATCAGGAAGAGGCACAGGACAATGATCATACGGATGGAAACTTGGAATCCCATGATATCAACAATGATGCCCTGCAGACCCAGAATCTGTTCGATAGCAAGAGCTCCCAGCCATGATACTGAAGTCAGGTTGACGAAGACATAGAGGAAGAGCCATAGGATAGAGAATGCCAGACCTACACCATCGTTATAACGTTCGCGAAGGAACTGAGGAATGGTGAAAATCTTGCGGTCGAGCATCACAGGCAACAGGAACTTACCTATGACAACCAGCGTAATGGCTGCCATCACCTCATAGGCTGCAATGGCAATACCGTCGCGAAAACCTGTTCCCGACATACCGATAAACTGTTCGGCTGAAATGTTGGCGGCAATCAGTGAAGCACCTACTGCCCACCATGTCAGCGTGTTACCTGCCAAGAAATAATCGTTGGCACTTTTCTCCTTGCCATCCTTGTTGCGTGAGAGGAACAATCCAAGGCTCACCAACAGAATGAGATAGCAGACAAGAATGACAAAGTCGATGGTCTGGAAACCAGACTGACTAATAGCTTGCGAAATACTATTCATGGTTACTTTATATTTATTAATAATGTTATTAGTTGTTACCAGAAATGGTTCTTATTTCACGCTGAACTTATAAGCTGCGTGGCTGAAGTACTTCTCACCCGGGTTCAGAACAGGCTGTACCCAATCCTTGTGATTGGGGCTGTCGGGATATTTCTGACTCTCCAGACATACACTTACGTGCTTGGGATACTTGATACCATGCTTGCGGACAATGTCGGCATCAGCACCAACGCCCTGGAAATTCCCGGAATAAACCTGTACGCCCGGTTCGTTGGTGTACATCTCCATGAAGATTCCTGTCTTGGGAGAATAGAGACTGGCACATACCTGTGTGTCGTCACCCTTACCATCCTTAAAGGTGTTCAGACAGAAATTGTGGTCATAGCCAGTGGCATTCTGAATCTGGTCGAACTGGCTCTTGATGCTGTCACCAACAGCATGTGGGGTGCGGAAATCCATTGGAGTACCTTCGACAGGCTTAATCTCGCCAGTGGGGATGTAGAGCTTGTCGCTGGGTGTGAAGTTGTCGGCATTGACATAGAGTACCTGATCGTAAGCAGCCTGTGAGAAATCACCACTCAGGTTGTAATAGTTATGATTGGTCTGATTGATGATAGTCGGCTTGTCGGTCTCTGCCTCCCATGTCATATCCAAAATGTTGTCGCTGGTCACTTTGTAGGTGGTTACAGCTTTTACCTTGCCAGGGAAGCCATTCTCTCCGTCTTCTGCAACAAGCGTCAGTTTGAGGATAGAGTCACCAATCTGCTCAGCCTCATAGACTTGGTGCATCCAACCGGTGTTGCCACCTCCATGCAGACTGTTGGGGCCGTCGTTCTTCTTCAACTGATAGGTTGAATCGTTCAGGATGAACTTACCTTCCTTGATGCGGTTGGCATAACGGCCTACTGATGATCCATAGTCAGAAGGAGAGTTGAGCGTATCGGCATACTGTCGGATGTTGTCGAATCCAAGTACGACGTCTGTTGGCTTGCCGTCCTTGTCGGGAACTACAAGGCTGACAATGCGTCCACCATAGTTTGTGATGCACACTTCCATACCATTCTGATTCTTCAGAGTGTACAGTTTAACGGGCTTCTCATTGATCAGGGTGTCAAACTTAGCAGGGTCGAGTCCTGATACTGTCAACTGAGGCTGTTCGCCGGAATTGCACGCTGTAAACATGGCCATAGTAAGACCACATCCAAACAATACTTTTTTTAGATTTTTCATCTTAATAAATTTTTAGTTATTTATGTTATGTTCGTAATTTGGGTGTAAATTTACTACTTATTTTTCAACTGACAATAAAAAGCAATGGCATAAAGTGTAAAAATAACACTTTATGCCATATATTTAACCTTTATTAGTGAAATTTATTTGTTTTAACGCTATTCCTTTTCAGTACTAACAAAGTTTGCGCGAGCCGTCGCCGATATTGACGTCATAGACCTTAGGTTCGTGACCATATTTCTCGTTAAAACGCTTTTTGGCATCAGCAATGAACTTGCTGTAGATGTCGTTGCGAACGAGGTTGATGGTGCAACCACCAAAGCCGCCGCCCATAATGCGTGAGCCCGTTACGCCATTCTCTTTGGCAATCTGATTCAGGAAATCAAGTTCCTCGCAGGATACTTCATATTCCTTGGAGAGTCCCTCGTGGGTCTGATACATCATTTCGCCAACTTTCTCATAGTCGCCTTCGTTCAAGGCATCGCAGACAGCCAAGACACGGTCTTTCTCACCGAGTACAAACTTGGCTCGTTTGTAGTCCTCTTCGCCAACCTCGGAACGAACCTCATCAAGTTGTTCCCATGTGCAGTCGCGCAGCGTTTCAAACTTTCCTTCCGGATGCTTGTCCTGAATGTGCTTCACCACATTTTCACAAGATCTGCGACGGTCGTTGTAGGGTGAACCCGACAACTGATGCTTGACAACTGAATCGACTAAAACAAGACGATAGCCATCAGGCTTGAAGGGGAAATATTCAAACTCACGACTGCGACAGTCGAGACGCATCAAGCAACCGGCCTTGCCAAATACACTGGCAAACTCATCCATGATGCCACAGTTGACTCCAATGTAATTATGTTCAGTAGCCTGACCTGCAAGAACGATATCCCATTGTGAGGCATTGCCTCCGAAAACATCGTTCAGACCATAGCCGAAACAACTGGTCATAGCCGCACTGGATGACATACCTGCACCCAAAGGAACATCACCTGCAAAAGCGATGTTAAAGCCTTTAACGGGAACGCCTAACTTTTTCATTTCCAAAGCTGTGCCATAGACGTAGC
Source organism: uncultured Prevotellaceae bacterium (assembly GCA_900316645.1). Lineage (GTDB taxonomy): Bacteria > Bacteroidota > Bacteroidia > Bacteroidales > Bacteroidaceae > Prevotella. The sequence continues at coordinate 61,968 of ONDP01000023.1, read as the reverse complement.
GCGCCCATTGAGCCTTGGGACCATTGGGGTCTGAGAGTTTGAAGTCAACACGGTCCTTATTGTCAATAGAATATGCCATAACGGTATCTTCTGTACCATTGGCACGTATCTCGGCCATGATGCCTTTGTCCACAGCTCCGGGAAATACGTAGCCGCCATTATAATCGGTGTGCTCACCGATTAGATTAATACGGCCTGGGGATGTATAGATGTTACCCGTTTTGCCATCAAAGTGCTTGATGAAACGGCTTCTTACAAATTCAATGTCCATCATAATTTTACTTTAATATAATCAAAAGATTTATCGTTATAATATTTTATTGTGCTAATAATTTTCTGTCGCCCAAGCCAATGTAGCTTCCCCAGTTGCAGAACCAGAAAATGTAGGCATAATAGACGAACATGATGCACATTGCAATGATGACACCCGTTATGTCAACCACAGCCCCCATGATTGGCATCAAGATAGCTGCACCGATAACACCTGTATTGATGATACCGGAAGCTGCCTTAGTATGGCGTCCTAAGTGCATCAGACCGAGGTTGAATATGAGAGGCCACATGACAGAGTGGAACAAACCTGCTGCCAACATGAGCCAGATACCGAACATGCTATCTTCAAACAGCAAAGATAACAGGATGCACAGAGCACCGAGACTGACACATGCCGAAAGGAGAACACGAGGCTTGAACTTGGTCAAGATACCGGCTCCTACAAAACGGCCGACCATCATTCCGCCCCAATAGAATGCGAGATAGCTAGTCACGATGTCACTGTTATTGATGCCCAGCTGCTGGAAACGATAAGGCAACATGGAGGGAACACCAATCTCAACACCCATATACATGAAAATGCCTAAAGCTCCGAGCCATACGTGGGGATAGGCAAACACACTGCTCTTTTCGGCAGGGTGCTGGTGGAACTCTTCACTCTGCTTGCCCTCGTCAATCTTTGGGAGTTTCAAGAATACCAAGATAAGGCAGATAATGAGGGTGAAGATACCCAAGCCCATAAACGGACTGGGAACCAGTTCTGGTGCAGGTGTCTCGCCTGCTAGAATCACACTGGTAATAAAAATAGGTGCAACGGTAGTGGCTACCGAATTCAGCGCCTGTGACAGTGTCATGCGGAAAGCACCTTTTTCAGGCTTACCTAACACCATCACGTAGGGATTAGCTACATTCTGCAACATCACAACACCCATGGCGACGAGGCACATAGATCCAAGGAATACGGCATAGACATTAGCTTGAGCCGAGATGGCTGCCGATATTCCCAATGAGTTGATGACAAAGCCGATACCTGAAACTGCCAAGCCTAAGATAAGGGTTCCCTTGTAACCAATCTTACTCATCAGCAGAGAGAAGGGGATGGCTAACAGATAGGCTCCATAGAAGGCAGAGTTTACATATTGTCCCTGCTGTGCAGTCAAGTTGAAAGCCTCAGAGCAGAAAGCTATCATAGAGTTGTTCATCGTAGTAATGAATCCTATGAGGAAACAGACGATGAAAACAACAATCAATGCGAACGTATAGTTCGGAGTTGAATTCTGATTATTCATAATTATATGCAGTCTGATTTTAGTTGTTGCTTATTCAACGACTCCAAACTTGTAAATAGTCTTCTGCTTATAGCGTTCACCTGGATTCAGAATGACGCTGGGGAAGTAAGGACGGTTTGGCGTGTCGGGGAAGTGCTGGGCTTCAAGACATACGGCAGAGCGATAGGGGAAGGTAGCGCCGTTGGCACCCTTGTATCCACTGGCATAGTTGGCTGTATAGAGTTGCAGTCCGGGCTCTGTTGTATAGCACTCCAAGGTGCGTCCGCTCTTCGGCTCAGTGATGCGTGCTGCAAAACTCAGTTCACCCTCTTCTTTTTTGTTAAGCACATAGTTGTGGTCGTAACCCTTACCAAACTTAATCTGCTGGTCGTCAGCATTGATCTCCTTGCCGAAAGTCTTTGGAGCACGGAAGTCGAAGGGAGTACCTTCCACCTTCAGTATTTCACCTGTTGGGATAGCAGTTGCATCGGTAGGCAGATAGAAGTCTGCATTGATTTCGCAAATCTGGTCTTCAATGGTTGGGGTGGGGTCGGCAGTACCTGCGAGACTGAAGAAGGCATGATGGGTCAGATTGACAATTGTCTTCTTGTTGGTAGTAGCCAGATATTCGATAATCAGTTCGTTATTGTCGCTGAAAGTAAATTCTACAGTAACATCCAGTTCTCCGGTAAAACCTTCTTCACCGTAAGATGATACACGATGCAGAGCCAGCGAACGGGGACCCATCTGACGTGCATCCCAAACTTTGGCATTGAAACCTACGCTACCACCATGCAAGTGGTTAGGACCGTCGTTCAGTGCCAGCTGATATTCCTTGCCGTTCAGGGTAAACTGACCTTTGCAGATACGGTTACCCCAGCGTCCGATAAGTGTTGACAGGTAAGGCTCCTGGCCACTTGTTAGTTGTTTAATACTGCCATGTCCTTGAATGACGTTAGCTACATTTCCATCCTTGTCAGGAACCATGATGGCGCAAATAGCACCGCCATAATTCGAGATGGCAACTTCATAACCCTTGCGGTTGCGCAGGATGTATAAATCTGTTTTTTTCCCATTCACAGTGGCCTGAAAATCTTTACGATCCAGACCACACAAATTCGCATTTTCAATTGTATTCGCCATAATTGATTGTTTTTAGTTACAAAATCTACACTGCAAAGTAACCAAAAAAAAACGAGGATAACGAATCTTTCGTGAAAAAAAAAGGTTATTGGAGTGTTAAAAACACCTAAAGACAGTTTTTGAGGAAGTCGCCAACGATATAACTACTGCCTCCAATAAAGATAAAATCTTGAGGAGAAGCTGCTTCGGAAGCCGCTTTATATGCTTCTGTTACAGATGGATAGCTCTCACCGAAGAGTCCGCGCTGGACAGCTAATGTCTTGACGACATCAGCTTGAAGGGCTCTTTTCGTAGAAGCTTGGGTAAAATAGTATTTGCCATCTTGAGGTAGCATTTCGAGCACTTTATTGATATCTTTATCATCTACCATTCCGAACACGATATGCTTCTTCTGGCAGTTGACGTTGGCAATTTGCTTTGAAAGATAAATCCACCCCCCAACGTTATGACCTGTATCGCAGACGGTATAGGGCGCTGTCTTGATGATTTGCCATCGACCTGAAAGTCCAGTCTTTGAACATATGTTATTTAAGGCTTCAGATAATTCTTCGCGGAAATGTTCTTGACTCTTCGGTGTAGTGCATTTCGAGACAATGCCTTGTTCTGCCAATATTTTGAGGGTAGCAAATACTGTGTTGAGATTCTTTTGCTGATAGATACCTCCCAGTTCACCCGTCAGTGTGCCCCAGTGTTCTGTGATATATTGCATATGCCCATTAGGTAACGGCATCGCTTCACGTACCTCTGGATTGTCATCAGCAAAACAAATGAAACTCTTCGTCTCTTTTGCCTTGGCCTCAAAAACAGGGCGTGTTTCTTCAGAACTTTCACCGATAACTACTGGTATAGACGGTTTGATGATTCCTGCTTTTTCCGAAGCTATCTTGGCGAGGGTGTCACCAAGGAATTGGGTGTGGTCAAAGCTGATGTTAGTAATTACCGATACGAGTGGGGTAATGATATTTGTGCAGTCAAGTCGTCCACCGAGTCCGACTTCTACAACGGCTATGTCAACCTGTTTGTCAGAAAAATACTTAAAGGCCATTGCCGTTGTGACTTCAAAAAAAGATGGCGAGAGTGGTTCAAAGAACGAGCGCTCCTTTTCCACAAAGTTCACTACATATTCTTCTGAAATCATCACTCCATTCACGCGTATGCGCTCGCGAAAATCAACAAGGTGTGGTGATGTATAGAGACCTACCTTGTATCCGCATTGTTGTAAAAATGCTGCCAAAGTGTGCGATACCGAGCCTTTACCATTGGTACCTCCTACATGGATGGTGTCAAAATGACGATGTGGATGACCGAAATGATCATCTAATGCCAATGTGTTGCTCAGCCCTTCCTTATATCCAGATGCCCCTTGTCGCTCGAACATGGGCATCTGATGGTATAAGTATTCGCAGGTCTCTTGATAGTTCATCGCAGATTAACTGAAATAGTTTTTGAAACGCTGGAAAATAGAACGCTTCGTAGCGGCATCGCCTTGGAAATTCTCGCTATTTTTGAATTTCTCAATGGCTTCCTTCTCATCGCGTGTAAGCGTTTTGGGAACATAAACACTAATGTTAACCACAAGATCACCATTTCCTCTACCATAACCTTGTACGGCAGGCAGTCCCTTTCCACGAAGACGTAGGGTCTTCCCCGGTTGTGTACCTGGTTCCATTTTTACACGAAGCTTGGTACCTTGAATGGTTGGTATCTCTACGTCGCCACCTAATGCTGCTGTCGGGAAGTCGAGCAACAAATTGTAGATGAGATCGCTGTCGTCACGGATAAATCGCTCGTCTTCTATCTCTTCAACAAATACTTGGATGTCACCATTGACGCCCTTGTTATGACCGGCATTTCCCTTGCCAGGTACATTAACAATCATACCTTCAGCAACACCGGCAGGAATCTTGATCTCTACAACTTCTTCGCCTTTCTCAACACCTGTACCGCCACATTGGTGACACTTATTCTTGATAACCTGTCCCGATCCGTTACAGGTGGGACATACCCCCTGTGTCTGCATCATACCCAAAATACTTTGAGTTGTGTGGGTTATAACACCACGTCCATGACATGTCGGACAGGTCTCAGTGCCACTGCCGTCTTCAGCACCTGTGCCGTGACAGTGTGAACAGGGTACATCTTTGCGCACCTTGAATTTTTTGGTAACACCTGTAGAAATCTCTTCAAGGGTGAGTCGTACTTTCAGTCGCAGGTCAGCACCACGATGCTGTTGTGGCCCGCGCTTGGCACCGCCAAAGCCTCCGAATCCTGCACGTCCTCCAAAGATATCTCCGAACATCGAGAAGATGTCGTCCATATCCATGTTCATGGAGTTGAAATGACTGAAGTCGAATCCGCCTCCACCTGGGGAGTTGAATCCAAACTGGTCGTATTGTTGACGCTTCTGTGGGTCATGTAATACGTCGTAAGCCTCGGCTGCTTCCTTGAATTTCTCCTCGGCTTCCTTGTTACCGGGGTTGCGGTCGGGGTGATATTTGATGGCGATGGTGCGGTAAGCCTTCTTAATCTGGTCTTCAGTAGCGTTTTTGTCAACGCCAAGCACCTCGTAATAGTCGCGTTTCTGTGCCATTGTATCTTTTCTGTTTTAAATCATATTTATTGACCAACTGCCACCTTGGCGTGGCGAATTACTTTTTCGTTCAATTGGTAGCCAGTTTGCAGGCAGTCTATTACTTTACCTTTTTTATCGTCTCCCATACCGGGAACCATAGCTACAGCCTCGTGTAAGTCTGTGTCGAAGTCGGCATTTTCTGTTTCTATCTTTTTCACGCCCAGTCCTTCGAGTGCTTTCATGAATTTATGGTAGATTAGTTCCATACCTTCACGCAGTACCTCTGGGTCGTCAGTTTTCTCACCATTCTCAATGGCTCGTTCCATGTCGTCAATGACGGGTAGTATAGCACCTACAGCTTTCTCGCCACCATTCAGAATCAGTTCGGCCTTCTCTTTCAGTGTACGTTTGCGGTAGTTGTCGAATTCTGCAGTTTTATAAAGAATCTGCGTTTTTAACTGTTCTATCTCTTCCTTTGCAGCTTCAAGAGGGTCTTTCTCTTCTGCAGGGGCTGCATCTTCTGTTTTCTCTGAATCTTCGGTGTTCTCTGTGACTTCAGAGTTTTCAACATTCTTTTCTTCTTCTTCCTTCAGAGTTTCTTCCTCTTCCAGATTAATCTTTTCTTCTTCTTTCATAGTTAATTATTATTTTTAGGTTACACTGCAAATTCCGTGCCAACTCTTAAATAGCATACATCTCTGCCTTCTTTTCCTTGATGGCTTCATCGTAGATGTAGTCGTCATAGGTTGTCAACTTGTCGATGGTTCCCTTCGGGGTAAGTTCTATGATGCGGTCAGCCACTGTGTTAATAAACTCATGGTCATGTGAAGCAAACAAGATATTACCTTTGAACGAGATGAGGTTGTTGTTGAAGGCCTGAATCGATTCCAAGTCCAAGTGGTTCGTGGGCGTGTCGAGAATAAGGCAATTGGCATTCTTCAGTTGCATACGGGCAATCATACAGCGCATTTTCTCACCGCCAGACAGTACATTGACATGTTTCAGTACGTCTTCCTCCTTGAAAAGCATGCGTCCCAAATATGATTTCATCATGACTTCGTTACCAGTGCCGTATTGTGACAACCAGTCAACGAGGTTCATCTCTGATTGGAAGAACTCAGTATTGTCTAATGGTAGATAGGCTGTCGTGATAGTGACTCCCCATTTATAGGTGCCAGCTTGAGCCTCACGGTTGCCATTGATAATCTCGAAGAGGGCAGTCATTGCCTTAGGATTGTGGGATAAGAACACCGTTTTCTGACCTTTCTCAATAGTGAAGTTTACATTGTCAAAAAGTACGGTGCCGTCAGCATCAACTGCCTTTAGCCCTTCTACTTCCAGAATCTGTGTTCCAGGCTCTCGCTCCATAGAGAAGATGATGCCCGGATATTTACGAGTGGATGGGGTGATCTCTTCGACGTTCAGTTTCTCCAACATCTTCTTGCGCGATGTCGTCTGTTTCGACTTTGCCACATTGGCAGAGAATCGGCGTATGAACTCTTCCAGTTGCTTACGCTTCTCTTCAGCTTTCATCTTCTGGTTTTGTTGCTGACGTAGGGCAAGCTGAGACGACTCGTACCAGAAAGAATAGTTTCCTGAGAAAAGTGTAACCTTGCCAAAGTCAATATCAACAGTTTGTGTAGATACTGCATCCAGAAAGTGACGGTCGTGGCTGACTACAAGAACGCATTGTTCCAAATTAGACAGGTATTCCTCCAGCCATTGTACTGTGTCCAGGTCCAGGTCATTGGTAGGCTCGTCTAGGAGTAGGTTGTCGGGATGTCCAAAGAGTGCTTTTGCCAACATGACACGAACTTTCTCGTTGTTCGAAATTTCTGCCATCTGCTTATAGTGCTGTTCCTCTGGTACGCCTAGGTTCTGTAACAGTTGTGCAGCCTCACTCTCAGCCTCCCATCCATTCATTTCGGCAAAAGCCATTTCTAAATCTGCAGCGAGAACACCGTCTTCTTCTGTCATTTCGGTCTTAGCATAGAGAGCTTCGCGTTCTTTCATATTCTGCCATAATGGTTGGTGACCCATCAGAACTGTGTCCATCACCGAATAATCATCATATTTGAAGTGGTCCTGCTCCAACACCGACAAACGTTCGCCTGGAGCCAATTCAATGGTTCCTTTATTGGGCTCAAGCTCACCGCTAATAGCACGGAGTAGTGTTGACTTGCCAGCACCGTTGGCACCAATTATTCCATAGATGTTCCCACTGGTAAATTTAAGGTTAACATCCTTGTAAAGTGTTTTTTTGCCAAACTGAATAGCGAGATTCGTAACTGTTATCATATCTTCCTTATACCTTATTAAATAATATACTCAAAAAACGGCTACAAAGGTACGAAGAAGTGAGAAGATAACCAAATTTTATTAGAGTTTTCTCATTTTTGACGGATAAAAAAAACGTTGAAACTCACTTTCGAAGTTTGGAGTAAGAATTTGATTTCCAATAGCTTCGAAAATTTCCTCGATGGTCCAGAACTTACCACCTTCTAGTTCGTCAGTTGAAGGGTAAATGGCATCATCATAGATCGTTCGGTTTACATATACCAGTTCACTCTCCCTTTGAGAATTGAATACATACATTCCAATCCTTTCAGATTTAAAATCAGTGATGCCCAATTCCTCTCTAACCTCACGCTTCAGGGCCTCCTCTGGTGTTTCGCCATAGTCGATATGTCCACCTACGGCGGTGTCCCATTTCCCTGGTTGGATATCTTTCCATTCAGGTCGCTTCTGCAAATAAACTTCACCTTTATTGTTAAACACGTGTAAATGAACCACAGGATGTAGCAAATGGCTTCCACTGTGACATTCGCCCCTAGTGGCGCACCCCACAACCTCACCCATGGCATTTACTACAGGAAACATCTCTTCTTGGTTATCGTGCATTTTGCTTATGTTTAATCGTAATCGCTTGCAAATATAGATAAAAATCCTCAAAAATATAGCAATAGACGCCAAAAGTTGGAGGTGGACATATAAAAATGTTTCTTTTTCTCTTTTATAACTCAATTATTTGAATTATCTTTGCATTCCAAATGACAAAATATTATGAAACGTACTATTATATATATCATTCTTTTATTTCTAGGAACACAATATCAGGCTTTAGCGCAGGAGTATGGTGTGCAGTGTGAGGATACATGTACTCATGTTCACGGTATTGATATGAGCCACTATCAGGGTAATGTGTTCTGGGAGACAGTGGGAGACAATACTAAGATGGCATACGTCTATCTGAAAGCGACAGAGGGTGGTGACAGAATCGACGAGATGTTTGAACGCAATATCAATCTGGCACATCGGTACGGTTTGAAGGTCGGCAGCTATCATTTCTATCGTCCAAAAGTCAATCAGGCATTGCAATTAGAAAATTTCAAAACTCAGTGTTTGCCAGGTGAACAGGACCTGATTCCGATGATTGACGTTGAAACGATGAGTGGACTTCCTGTAAATGAATTCTGTGACTCACTGCTGACATTCTTAGAGTTGGTCGAAGAGGCTTATCATCAGAAACCATTAGTTTATACTTATCGTAATTTCTATAATAAATACTTGTTAGGCAAATTAGACGGCTATAAACTGATGATAGCAATGTACACAGACGAAGAGCCTGTGTTGGCCGACGAGCGCGACATTGTGGCATGGCAGTATACAGGTAAAGGCAGATTGACAGGTGTCAGCGGCTATGTTGACAAGAGCCGTCTCATGGGTCACCACAAGTTGCGTGAGCTACGATTTAGGCATCATTAATCTCTATTTATTCTTCAATATGCGATAGTGAATGAGCGAAGTTGGCAAAGAAATTGGTTACCGCTTCGCTGGGATAATAGCTCATATATTTTGCAGAATGTCGTACATGCCACATCATGGCACCTGAATTAGTGGCGCTGACGAACACATTCTTACCCTGTGTGAAATACCATTCCGCAGCCTGTTCGCTTGATGTGTTGAGAATATCGTCGGCAACACTGATGGTGGATTTACTGACCGCTGTTTCGGTGAAAGGAATCTCTTCAGGTTTGAAGTTGAACAAATGAATCAACAATGCTGCCTCTAGTTTTACAATCTTACTCATGTGCAACTTCTTAATCCATTCCGTAAGTTGCTGATAATCTATCTGATCTTTGGTGGTACGCAAATAAATGCCCAGTTCTACCAGATGGCGCATGTTGATACCTTGTGTAAGTATAAAGCGTGCCAAACGAATAATATTGAGCAGTAATTGTAGGGTGGGAGAGTCGTGCTGTTGACCGATGAGCTGCTGTAACTTGTGGTTAAGGAGCGGATTGGTGAGATACTGCTCTTCTTCCTGGGGAATCTCCTTATCCGCATTATCGGCAGCCTCTTGCCAAAGTTGCATTTGGTCAGGACGGATTTTTAAAAAGAAATCATCGCCACACATTTTAATGCCGTCAAAGCACCAAGGTGTTACATCATGCATTTGGGACAGTTGAAAGAGCCGGTTCCACTTCCACGCAGACATGGGTTCAATCTGTTCACGTTGCTCGAAGGCACCACATTTCAGAAGTCTGAGAAAATTGCGCTGAATGATATCCATTATGAGTATTTTTTAGGGTAGCGGACAAGAATGGAAGCTAAAGCCATTATGCCTAGTAAGAAAGGGTAATAGAGAAAAGGAATGATGCTAATAGGGTTGATGGCAGCCAGTCCGCCTGCCATCAACAGCTGGGCACCATAGGGAATAATTCCCTGCATCATACATGAGAAAGTATCGAGGATAGATGCACATTTACGATTGTCAACACCAAAGCGGTCGCCGATTTTCTTGGCTATACCACCTACGGTGAGGATTGCCACAGTATTATTGGCAGTACAAATATTCACCAGCGACACCAAAGTGGCGATTGATAATTCTGCACCACGTTTGCTGTTGACTTGGCGGGTCATATGGCTGATGATGAAATCAATTCCGCCATTGTATTTGATGAGTTCCAACATACCACCGGCCATGATAGTAATGATAATCAGTTCGCCCATGCCTAGAATACCATTGCCCATCGCTTGCATCCACCCGAAAAAGTCGAATGCTCCAAGCAGTATGCCGATGATGCCGGTGAGGAACAGGCCTATAGTCAGTACTGCCATCACGTTCATACCCAGTACAGCTGTAACGAGAACGACAAAATATGGAATTACCTTTAAAATGTCGATATTGCCAGACGGATGAACTGCTTGTGTATGAATGCCCATAAAAATATAGACAATCAGCATGAAGCAAGCCACAGGCATCACTAGATAGGAATTAACACGGAACTTATCGCTTAGTCGGCATTCTTGTGTAGAGGTGGCAACAATGGTAGTATCGGATATGAACGATAGATTGTCACCAAAGAACGATCCGCCCACAACCACAGCCACTATCATAGGTAGTGACATACCTGTATAATCAGCCATACCTGCAGCAATAGGAACGAGGGCAACAACGGTTCCTACACTCGTCCCGATAGATAGTGATATAAAGCAAGCTGCAAGAAATAATCCAGCCAATATCATTTTTGCTGGCAGGAGAAGCAAAGCGAGATTTACAGTGGCGTCGATAGCCCCCATCATCTTTGCACTGTTGGCAAAGGCTCCGGCCAAAACAAAAATCCAAATCATCAGCATCATCTGTGACGTGCCTGCGCCCTGGCTGAAAATGTCGATACGCTTTCGTAGCGTCATTCCTCTCGAAATGATGACGGCATATATACTTGAAGCCATGAAGGCTACGGTGATAGGTACTTTGTAAAAGTCACGAGCTATAATACTCGTGACTAAATAAAGTAGTATAAACACCAATAGAGGTGATAATGCGATGATTCCTTTTTTCAACTCTCAAATCTCTTAATTCTATAATGTTACTCCGTTCTTAAAGATGGAGATTTCGCGATAGCCGTTGGCCTCGTTGCGGGCATGCTCGCCACTTGCTACAGCTAACACTTTATCAATGAATTCTGGAACAAGTTCCTGCATGGTGCGCCCCTCCACAAGTTGTCCGGCAGAGAAATCTACCCAATGGGGTTTGTTGGCTGCCAATGTGGGGTTGGTAGCTATCTTCATAGTAGGTACGAAAGTTCCGAAAGGTGTACCGCGACCTGTAGTAAACAGTACTATATGGCAGCCTGCAGAAGCCAAAGCGGTGGCTGCCACCAAGTCGTTTCCTGGTGCTGAAAGCAGATTCAAACCTGTATGCTCTAGGCGATCTCCGTATTCCATCACACCACTGACGGGTGCTTTACCGCATTTCTGGGTACAGCCCAAAGCCTTATCTTCGAGGGTTGAGATACCGCCGGCCTTGTTACCTGGGCTTGGATTCTCGCCCACAGGTTCTCCGTGAGCCAAGAAATACTCCTTGAAATTATTGATCATTGAAACGGTCTGATTGAACAGTTCTGTAGTCTCACAACGGTTCATCAAAATAGTCTCAGCTCCAAACATTTCTGGCACTTCCGTCAGAATGCTAGTTCCGCCCTGTGCCACCAACCAGTCGCTGAATTCACCTACTAAAGGATTGGCAGTGATACCACTGAAACCATCAGAGCCACCGCACTTCAATCCTACACGCAGTTTTGAGACAGGCAGTTCCTGACGTACATCATTCTGTGCCTGAGCATAAAGCTCTCGCAGAATCTGCATGCCGGCTTCAACCTCATCACCTTCTACCTTCTGAGTTACCAACAAACGGATGCGATCTTTATCATAGTCGCCCAGCATCTTCATAAACTCATCAGGCTGATTGTTCTCACAACCTAGACTCAGAACCAATACACCGCCGGCATTAGGGTGCAAACAGATGTCGCGCAGAATCTTGCGAGTATTCTCGTGGTCCCCCGATAGCTGTGAACATCCGAAGTTGTGGTGCCATGCCCAGATTGCATCAATACCTTCTTCCTTCGTCTCAGCCTTCAGTTGGCTGACCAGCCGTTCAGCAATGCCGTTAACACAGCCTACGGTAGGCACAATCCATATCTCGTTGCGCACTCCGACGTCTCCGTTCTTGCGGACATAACCTTTGAATGTCCTGTTTTCCTTTTTGATATTAAGTGGTTGGTTAACAGGCTGGTATGAATACTCCAGCGTGCCACTTAAATTAGTCTTTAGATTATTCTCATTAACCCAGTCACCAGACTTCAGATCCTGTCTTGCATGTCCGATAGGATAGCCATATTTAATAATGTCTTCTCCCTCCCTTACATCTTTGATTAGAATTTTGTGACCAGCAGGTGTGTCTTGGTTCACTGTGATTTGTTTGCCGTCAATCTCAATGACGTCGCCCTTCTTTTTTGGTTGTAAACAAACGACCACCGAGTCGGCAGGATTGATTTTTAGAAATGTTGCTAATGCCATAATTGTATTTGTTTTAGTGATTAAGTAATTTATCCAATATTCTTACGACGATAGAAGTCGATATTCTCTTTGGAAAGCAATTCAATGGGCATGTAGTTGATAGGTTCCACCTCTTTCTTCAGTACAATAGCGTTGAAGAGTGTCTCAATGCACGAATAGCCCTGCATATAGCCGTGCTGGGCAATGAGAAATGATATACTGCCCTGACGAACGCACTCAGCATTTTTTGGCACCATGTCATAACCCATAATCTGAATATTGCGTCTATTCGAACGTAATAAGTATTCACCCACCAGATGCGCCTTAGAGTTAAAGGTAATACAGTGGTGGGTATGAGGATGCTTGGCGAAGAATTCGTCGAGAATAGTATCGTAGTTCTCACGTTTCTCGTCGAGCGAAAGATTGACCTCGTTGATGACAACATTGGGGAAGTGGTCATGCATATAATGCCGGAACCCTGTTTCTCGGTTCTCTTGCTGTTTGGATGCCACATTGCCGTTGCGCATCTGTTTCATTAACATAATTTCTGTCTCATGTGGAGCCATCATCATCAATATGCGAGCAGCAAAATATCCGCTTGAAAAGGAATCCTGACCGAAGAACGACAAGGGCTTGAGATCAGGCATATAGGAATCAAGCAGGACAAAGGGTATGCCAAATTCATGCAACCGATCTGTGAATTTACGGGTGACATCCAGCTTTGAAGGAACGATGATAACCCCATGGGGTTTTTGCTTCAGACATTCATTGGTAACCTTGGTGAAAGTTTCTGTCGAGAAACGATTGTAATACATCATTTTCTTGCCAATCCGGAAATCCCTCCTGCGCTCACAGGCATCAACCACGCCTTCTTCCACCTCTTCCCAGTAGGCTTCTGAGGCGTGTTTGGGAATAATGCAGGCGAAAGTATATGATTTGTTGTAGGCGAGGGCAGAGGCATACATGTTGGGCTTGTAGTCCAACTCCTTGAGGGCATTCTCAATTTTTTCCCTTGCCTTCTTCGACACGTTGGGACGATTGTGCAGAACACGGTCAACAGTACCGACACTCACACCGGCTCTCTTGGCGATATCCTTGATTCTGATTTTAGCAGTGTCCATCTTCATTTTATATTTTGAATGCAAAGATAAGGAAAAAAAAACGTTTACGGAACAAATTTGGAATATTTTTGGTTTTAATTTTGGTATTTGCACATTTTTGTGTTATCTTTGCCAACGGAAATCATTATTTATTTATTAATACTAAAACAAATGGCAAAAATTGTAACATTGGGCGAGATTATGCTTCGCCTGTCACCAAACGGCAATGACCGTTTTATTCAGAGTGAATCATTCCGCATCATCCCTGGCGGTGGTGAGGCAAATGTAGCTATTTCAGTAGCAAACTACGGCCACGAGGCTTATTTCGTATCAAAACTTCCCAAGCATGAGATTGGTCAGATTGCAGTGAATGCAATGCGTCGCTATGGTGTAAACACTGAATTTATTGCACGTGGTGGTGACCGTGTAGGTCTGTATTATGCAGAGACAGGTGCTTCCATGCGTCCTTCAAAGGTTATCTATGACCGTGCACACAGTGCTATTGCTGAGGCTGATCCTTCTGGTTTTGATTTCGACAAGATTATGGAAGGTGCTGCATGGTTCCACTGGAGTGGTATTACTCCTGCTATCAGCGACAAGGCTGCAGAGTTGACCAAGTTGGCTTGTGAGGCTGCTAAGCGTCATGGTGTCACAGTCTCTGTTGACCTGAACTTCCGCAAGAAGCTGTGGACCAGCGAGAAGGCAATCTCTATTATGCGTCCTTTGATGCAGTATGTAGATGTATGTATCGGTAACGAGGAAGACGCTGAGCTCTGTCTCGGTTTCAAACCCGATGCTGATGTAGAGGGAGGTCAGACCGATGCAGCTGGCTACGAGGGAATCTTCAAGCAGATGCGCGAGCAGTTTGGCTTCAAGTATGTTGTTTCTACGCTGCGTGAGTCGTTCAGTGCAACCTTCAACGGATGGAAGGCTCTGATCTATGATGGTAAGGAGTTCTATCAGTCAAAGCGCTATGAGATTAACCCGATTATCGACCGTGTAGGTGGAGGTGACTCATTCTCTGGTGGTTTGATTCATGGTCTGCTCACCAAGCCGACACAGGGTGAGGCGCTTGAGTTTGCTGTTGCTGCTTCTGCTTTGAAGCACACAATTAATGGTGATTTCAACTTGGTAAGCGTTGATGAAGTAGAGAGTCTTGCTGGTGGTAACGCTAACGGACGAGTACAAAGATAAATAGTATAATTATGGCAAAGTTTGATAAAATAGCAGTATTGAAGAAGATTGGAGATACCGGTATGGTTCCCGTTTTCTACAACAAAGATCTGGAAACCTGTAAGAATGTCGTAAAGGCATGTTATGAAGGCGGTGTCCGTGCTTTTGAGTTTACCAATCGTGGCGACTTCGCTCAGGAGGTATTTGGTGAACTGGTGAAGTGGGCCGACAAGGAGTGTCCTGAGTTGGCATTAGGTATCGGTTCAGTTGTTGATGCCCCCACGGCAGCCCTTTACATCCAGTTGGGTGCCTGTTTCGTAGTAGGTCCTTTGTTCAACCCCGATATTGCTCCTGTATGCAACCGTCGTCTTGTTCCTTATTGCCCAGGCTGTATGACCGTCAGCGAGATTGGTAAGGCACAGGAATTGGGATGCGACTTGACGAAAGTGTTCCCAGGCGACGTAGTTGGTCCTAACATGGTGAAAGGCTTGAAGGCTCCCATGCCTTGGTCGAAAATCATGGTAACTGGTGGTGTCGCTCCTGAGGAAGAGAACCTGCAGAAATGGTTCAAGGCAGGAGTATTCTGCGTTGGCATGGGTTCAAAGCTCTTCCCCTCTGACAAGGTGAAGGCTGGCGACTGGCAGTATGTAACCGACAAGTGCAAGGAGGCACTTGGTTATGTGGCTAAGGCTCGCGCTTAATCTTACAGTCATCATTTTAATCTCAGCTTGTTCACCGTCCGATAAGTCAGCGGTGGACAAGCTGAATTCTCAATCATATTCCAATCATTACCGCAATCTTGATTCTACAGAGGTATATGCCAAACGAGCGTTAGCCCTTGCAGATTCGTATCATGACGGTCGTGCCGAAGCGTTCAACCATTTGGCCTTTGTCAGTATGGCGCGTATGGACTACCAGCGTGCAGAACAACAACTGAAAGAAGCCATATCGTTGACCGATAATCAGATAGAGCTGTTAGTAGCCGAGGTTCAGCAGATGCGTCTCTGTCAGAGATGTTCACGAAATCGTGAGTTTTACGAACATCGTGAGCGAGCCATGGAGTGCTGGAAACGTATCAATGAAGAACGTGCATCATTGTCGGAACGTATGTGGCTACGGCTTATCTATGCCGAAAGTGAATTTGCCATTGTCAATTCCACCTATTATTATTATGTGGGTCTTGAACGTCAGTCCGTCCAGGCTCTTAAAGATGTCAATCTTGACGAACTGCGTCACGACACGGCTCAATACCTAAATTATCTTTATAATGTAGGTGCCGGCGGATTTATCACAGAGGGGAGCGACGATGAGGTTTATCAGGAAGAGGTGGAATATCTCACCCGTTGTCTGAATATCTCGCAGCGTCATCATTACCCATATTTCGAGGCAAATGCTAAGGAGGCCTTAGCCGATCATCTTGGTGATGTCGATATGGCGAGAGAGGCCTTAGAGGTCTTTTCTGTCTTTGGTGATGTCTATCAGATAGCAGGTGCCTATCGTACGTTGGCATCATGTTATCATGCGATGGGCGACAACAATCATGCCCTTGTGGATTTACAGCAAGCCTTGTCTGACAAGCGCATCAATCAGGCCCCTGACTTGGTAGCCAGTATCCGTGAGCAGATGAGTGTGGTATATGCTGCTCTTAACGACAAGCAGAACAGCGACCGCAATCGCAATGTCTATATCGACTTGCAGGAGCAGACCCGACAAGACCGTGAGTTAGAGGCTCGTGCAGCCATGCTCGACCAGTCTGTCTCCCAGCTCAATTGGATGATGGTAGCAGTGGTTGTTGCCATATTATTGTTGTTATTCCTCCTTTGGCTTTTCAACAGGATGCATCAAAAAGAAAAGCAACATAATGAGTTGGACGACTTGTTGGAGTTGAAGGAAGAAGAGATTGGAGAGGCTCGTCTGCGAGTAGAGAAGAACGAACGCCGCCATCTTGAACAGCGTGCTAAAGTGTCGATGGTAGTGAGTATCACGCCTCTCATAGACCGCATCATTCATGAGGCGAAAAGTCTGGAAAAAATTGATAAATTAGAAAAAATAGATTGTCAAGAGAAAAAAGAACGTCTTGACTACATCCGCGAACTGACCGAACAGATCAATGCCCAGAACGACATATTGACCCGTTGGATACAATTGCGTCAGGGAGAATTGAGTCTGCATATCGAGAGTTTCCAGTTGCAACCATTGTTTGACATCATCGGTCGGAGCAAGACAGGATTCAGTATGAAGGGTATCTCGCTGGAAGTAGAACCAACGACGTCAGTTGTGAAAGCTGACAAAATGCTGACGCTCTTTATGCTGAATACGCTTGCAGATAATGCCCGCAAGTTTACGGAAGAGGGTGGCTCTGTCCATGTTTCAGCTCAGGAAACTGCCGATTATGTCGAACTGTCAGTAACTGATACAGGTAAGGGAATGTCCAAAGACGAATTGGCTCAGGTGTTCAATCATCAGGTGAAGGGTGGACATGGTTTCGGCTTGATGAATTGCAAGGGCATCATCGAGAAGTATCATAAGATAAGTCAGATATTCCAGGTTTGTCAACTTTCTGCCGAGAGCGAGGAGGGTAGGGGCAGTCGCTTTTTCTTCCGTCTGCCAAAGGGCGTTGTTAGGTTGTTGGCTATTGGCTATTGGCTATTGGCTATTGGCTGTCCGTTGACGGCTCACAGCCAAAAGCTAGCAGCAAACAGTTCGCTTGACCTTGCCCATGTCTATGCCGACTCAGCCTATTTCTCGAATATAAACGGCACCTACACCAAGACACTTGAATTTGCCGACTCTTGTCGTAAATATCTGAATGCTCATTATCTGCAACAGCATCCCAAGGGGCAATTGCTGATGCACGATATCGGTGATGCTGCCTTGATGGCACCTGAGATTCTGTGGTTGCACGACAGTGTGGCCACCAATTATCAGATTATCCTCGACATTCGCAATGAGAGTGCTGTTGCTGCCCTTGCCCTGCATGAATGGGATTTATACCATTATAATAATAAGGTATATACCCAACTCTTCAAGGAACTGTCTGCCGACAACTCGCTTGCCGACTATTGTCGCATGATGCAGCAGTCGCAGTCTAACAAACGCATAGCCATCATCCTTCTCATTCTGATACTGATGCTGATAGTACCAGCCTATTACATGCTTTATTACCGTCATAGGTTGTACAACCGTTTCCGCAGGGAGCGTATGCAGCAGACCAATATCGAGATAGCTGATGACGAATTGCGCAGGGCAGAACTGGAAGACAGTAATCTCCACGTAGCCAATGCCGTGCTCGACAACTGCCTGTCAACCCTGAAGCACGAGACAATGTATTATCCCAGTCGCATCCGTCTCTTGGCTGACAGCGACGATACGCAGTCCATGTTAGAGGTGGCTTCCTATTATCGTGAGCTTTATGCGTTGCTCAGCCAGCAGGCCATCCGTCAGGTTGAGCGTGTGAAACTGCATCTGCAGCGGGTGACCTATTACGGCTATGATGTCCTGGGCGACGAACACATGTTGCGTTATCTTTTCGAACTGTTGAAGGGTGAAGTCTCTGCAGTAGTGAAAGACGAGCATTATTTGCTCTATACCATTCGTCGCGACGATTTGCATCTGACTGCCGAAGAGGCTGAGCATTTGTTTACGCCTCAGGCTAACAATATACCTTATCTGCTCTGTCGCCAGATAGTCCGTGATCATGGCGAGGCCACCAATCGTCGTGGATGTGGCATTTGGGCAGAAGTGGTTGATAACGTTACAATGATTCATATAACATTACCGAAATATGGAAAACTTTAAACTTATTATCGTAGAAGACGTTCCTTTGGAACTGAAGGGTACCGAGGGTATTGTGCGTCACGAGATTCCCGAGGCTGAGATTATCGGAACAGCCTCTAACGAGATTGAGTATTGGCGGCTCATCAAACAGCAGCAGCCCGACCTTGTATTGCTTGACCTCGGACTTGGTGGCTCTACAACAGTTGGTGTTGAGATATGCCGTCATACCAAAGAGAGTTATCCACAAGTGAAGATTCTGATTTTTACTGGTGAGATATTGAACGAGAAACTGTGGGTCGATGTGCTAGATGCCGGTGCCGATGGTATCATTCTCAAGAGTGGTGAACTGCTGACGCGAGCTGATGTGCGTGCTGTTATGGAGGGCAAGCAGTTGGTGTTCAACGAACCCATACTCCAGAAAATTGTTGAGCGTTTCAAGTATGCAGTATCATCCCAGTTGGCTCGTCAGGAGGCATTGATAAACTACGAGATTGACGAATACGACGAGCGTTTCTTGCGCCATTTAGCATTAGGATATACCAAAGACCAGATTACCAATCTGCGTGGTATGCCATTTGGTGTAAAGAGTCTTGAAAAACGTCAGAACGACTTGGTGCGCAAGTTGTTTCCTGGCGGTGAAAGTGTGAATGCCACTCGTCTGGTGGTGCGAGCCCTTGAACTCCGCATCCTTGATATCGATAATCTGGAACCCGATACGGAATGAAGAAGTATCTGCCACATATAGCCCTGTCTCTGTTCCTTGCAGAAATAATGCTCATCCTGTTGTCGTGGTTGCTCAGTGCTGCTATGCCCAACAGCGGCATTCGCTCCTTGCTCTCAGGAGAGGGGCTTCGCTGGTTTATGGGGCATTTCGGCAATATTCTGGCAACTCCTCAGTTGGCTTGGCTCCTCTTAGCCGCTATTGCTGTAGGCTGTCTGAAATGCTGTGGCTTTAAACGTTCGCCTCTCAACTACCGTGAGCGTCGTGCCCTGCTGATAGGCGGCAGCATATTGGCAGTTTGCATATTGGCCATACTGCTGCTGACTTTCATGCCCCATGCCGTCCTGCGCAGTGCCACTGGCGATTTGTGGCCTTCGCCATTCTCCTATAGCATCATTCCCGTCCTTTCGTTCAGCCTGTGCTTGTTCAGTATTGTATATGGCATCATCGCCGGCACATTCCAGTCGCTTAGCGATGTCTATCACTCCTTGTTATACGGCATACGCTGGGCGTCGCCCCTTCTGCTCTTCTACATTCTTTTCATTCAATTTTATGAGTCTTTGATGTTTGTGTTTTTCTAAACACCCATTTTTAGGTATTGTTAAGAAATAGGGCATACCGTGAGGCATGCCCTATTTCTCTATCGCTTGTCGATAAACTTATAGTCTTTGTATTGCGACTCAGGGAATTCGAAGGTCCTGTCGCTGATACCACCAGTCTTGAAGTGTGATATTTTGATGGTGGCGTGGAAGATACCCACTTTCACCCTCACGTTGATAGGGTGGTGTGTATGGTGGTCTAACAGTACACGTGCCTCTTTTACGCCCTTCACACCTTTCTTGGCTTTCAGTGTGATATAGTATCCCTTCTCCGGATCATTCTTGATGCTGTAGGTATAGTTCTCCGGATCAAACTTAAACTTCGAAGCATATTTGTCGCGCTCTTCCGAGTGGGCATCATAGACGGTGATGGCCTTCTTCTTACGTTCCAGACGATAGTACGTCACATCGTCGTTCCATGCAATATACTTCTCGTCGATAAATTTGCTCTTCTTGCCCTTATACCATATCGTACCCTCCGTTCTGTAGAGACCGATGAGGTTCACGGAATAGTGTAATTGCGAGCCTTCTGGTCCGAACACCATTTGGTAGGCTTGGTCGAACATGCGGCGAGCCTGCTGTGCATTCGGTGTTTCAGACTCCTGTGCCTGCAGTCCGCATGGGAGCAACAGGCACAGGATTGTCAGGATATAAAATCTAAATATAGTTTTCAATTGTCAATTATCAATTTTCAATTCTTACTTTTCAATTAAGAATTATACTCCTGCCATGATTTAATCTTGATGTCCTCTTCCTTCATGGCGGTGAAAGCCTCGATAAAGGCTTTAGCCAGACGGACATTGGTCATCAGTGGAATGTTGTGGTCAATGGCACCGCGACGAATGCGATAGCCGTTGGTCAGCTCACGCTTGGTGTGGTTCTTAGGAACATTTACAATCAAGTCGAACTGGTGGTTGGCAATCATCTCCATCACGTTGTTCTCACCATCCTCGTCGGGCCAGCATACTGCAGTAGCCTTGACCCCATTGTCGTTGAAGAATTTTGCCGTGCCGCCAGTGGCATACACCTGATAGCCTTTCTTCACCAACTCATGGGCTGGCTCCAACAGACTCACCTTACCCTTAGCATCACCGCTGGATATCAGAATACTCTTCTTTGGCAGGCGATAACCCGTGGCAATCAGTGCGTTCAGCATAGCCTCGTTCAGGTCGTCGCCCAAGCAACCAACCTCACCTGTTGATGACATATCCACACCCAGTACAGGGTCGGCATTCTGCAGACGGGCAAACGAGAACTGGCTGGCCTTCACACCGATGCGGTCAATGTCGAACTCACTCTTCTCTGGCTTCTGGTAAGGAGCGTCGAGCATAATCTTCGTAGCTGTCTCGATGAAGTTACGCTTCAGAATCTTGCTGACGAATGGGAACGAACGTGAGGCACGCAGGTTGCACTCAATCACTTTCACTTCACGGTTCTTAGCCAGGAACTGGATGTTGAATGGACCGGAGATGTTCAGCTCTTGTGCTATCTTGTAAGCTATCTTCTTAATCTGACGGATGGTTGAGAAATAGATGTGCTGAGCAGGGAACACCATCGTGGCGTCACCGGAGTGAACACCGGCATACTCCACATGCTCCGAAATAGCATATTCCACCACTTCGCCCTTGTCGGCTACAGCGTCGAACTCTATCTCCTTCGTCTCAGTCATAAACTTTGAAATCACTACGGGGAATTCCTTTGAAACCTCGGTAGCCATATTCAGGAAGCGGTGCAATTCCTCGTCGTCGTAGCAAACGTTCATCGCAGCACCTGAGAGCACATACGAAGGACGTACCAATACGGGATAGCCAACCTCTTCCACAAATTCCTTCACATCCTCGAACGACGTCAGAGCACGCCATGCAGGCTGGTCGATACCCAGTTTGTCGAGCATAGCCGAGAACTTGTCGCGGTTCTCTGCACGGTCGATGTTGACAGGACTGGTTCCCAATACAGGCACTCCCTGACGATACAGTTTCATAGCCAGGTTGTTAGGTATCTGTCCGCCCACGCTGACAATCACGCCACGAGGCTCTTCCAGGTCAATAACATCGAGCACACGCTCCAGCGACAACTCATCGAAGTATAGACGGTCACACATATCGTAGTCGGTCGATACCGTCTCTGGGTTGTAGTTGATCATGATGCTCTTGTATCCCAGTTTGCGGGCAGTATTGATGGCATTCACTGAACACCAGTCGAACTCCACACTCGAACCGATACGATAGGCACCAGAACCCAGTACGATAACCGATTTCTCGTTCTTATAGTAATTGATGTCGTGGGCAGCCTGATAGGGCTTACCGTCTGGCTGGGCGAAAGCAGGTGTATGCGTATAGGTAAAATATAGATAGTTGGTCAGTTCGGGATGTTCCGAAGCAACAGTAGGAATGCGTTTCACCGAAGGAATGATACCCTTTGCCTTACGATACTGGCGCACCTGCAGGTTCTCCTTCTCCATATTGCCGTTTTTAGGTTTCAGCACGAAACGGGCAATCTGGAAGTCAGAGAAGCCACACTGCTTCACCTCTAATAATAAAGTATCGGGCACCTCCTCTATCTTGTTGTATTTCATCAACTCATGCTTCAAATCTACGATATGCTTCAGACGCTCCAGGAACCATTTGTCAATCTTGGTCAGTTCCTCAATGCGGTCTATGGTGTAACCCTCTTCCAGTGCCTGAGCAATAGCAAAAATACGCAGGTCTGTGGGGTTTGCCAGAGCGTCGTCCAGATTGTCGAACTTCGTATGATCGTTGCCTACGAAACCGTGCATACCTTGACCAATCATACGCAGACCCTTCTGAATCATTTCCTCGAACGAGCGTCCGATAGACATGATTTCGCCAACCGACTTCATCGACGAACCAATCAGACGGCTCACACCGGCAAACTTCGTGAGATCCCAGCGTGGAATCTTACATATCATATAGTCGAGGCTCGGAGCCACGTATGCCGACGATGTGGTACCCATCTCGCCAATCTGGTCGAGGGTATAGCCCAAAGCAATCTTGGCTGCTACGAAGGCAAGGGGATAACCCGTAGCCTTTGATGCCAATGCCGACGAACGGCTCAAGCGGGCATTGATCTCAATAATGCGGTAGTCGTTGGTCTGGGCGTTAAAGGCGAACTGGATGTTACACTCGCCCACGATACCCAGGTGCTTCACACACTTGATGGTGATGTCCTGCAGCATTTTCACCTGCTCCTCGGTGAGCGAACAGGTAGGAGCCACAACGATTGACTCTCCCGTGTGAATACCCAGTGGGTCGAAATTCTCCATCGAGGCAACGGTGAAGCAACGGTCGTTGGCGTCTCGGATGCACTCGAACTCAATTTCCTTCCATCCCTTCAGCGACTCCTCCACAAGAATCTGCGGGGCAAACGTGAAGGCACTCTCAGCCAGTTCCACGAAGGCTTTTTCGTCGGGACAGATACCACTTCCCAGACCGCCCAGTGCGTAAGCCGAGCGAATCATGATGGGGAAACCTATTTCGTGGGCAGCCTTCAGCGCGTCGTCCATGTTCTCTACGGCATGAGATACAGGCACTTTCAGATTCACCTCAGCCAGTTTCTTCACAAAGAGGTCGCGGTCTTCTGTGTTCATGATAGCCTCTACACTTGTGCCCAGCACTTCCACGCCATACTCCTTCAGTATTCCACTCTGATACAGCTCTGTACCACAGTTGAGTGCTGTCTGTCCACCAAAGGCCAGCAGAATACCGTCAGGACGCTCCTTCTTGATAATCTCCGTCACAAAATGAGTGGTAACTGGTTGGAAATACACCTTGTCGGCAATACCTTCAGAAGTCTGAATGGTAGCGATGTTCGGATTGACCAACACTGACGAGATTCCCTCTTCGCGCAACGCCTTCAGAGCCTGTGAACCCGAGTAGTCAAACTCGCCTGCCTGTCCGATTTTAAGGGCACCCGATCCTAATACGAGTACCTTCTTGAGTTGTTTCTTCATATCGTAGATAAAATTTTATGATTTCAACTTTTCGGGATGCAAAGGTACTCATTTTTGTGCTAACTGCAAAGCATCTTTTTATAAAAAATACTAATGTGCATTTTTTATGAATGATTATTCCAAAACTTGCACACTATCGTTTCAGACTGACGTTGAAGCGACTGCCTTTGGTGTATTGCGGGTCGTAGGTGAGTGTACCGCCCAACAGTATAATAACTCGGCGGCACAGGAAGAGACCGAGTCCGAGACCTTCTGAGAACATATCTATCTTGGTGAATTTTTCAAAGATGAAGTCGGCCTTATCGGCAGGGATGCCCAATCCAGTGTCTTCAATGGTAAAACTGACAGTGTCGTCGGTGGCTTCAATACGCATGGTGACGCTACCTTCTTTCGTGAAATGGAGGGCATTTGCAAGCAACTCGGTGAGTACGATGAGCAGATGGTGGCGATTGGTCTTAACCGTCAATTCGTCGCCCACATGGCTGTCCAAGTGAAGTGTCGCGGTATGGTTCATCAGTCCGGCGGCATTCTCGAAAGCTTCGCGTGCCAGCTCGTTGCAGTTCACGTTGTCGTCAGTGGCAATGGCCTGCTGACTCTCTATCAGCGAGGCGGTAAGCA
This sequence comes from uncultured Prevotellaceae bacterium, assembly GCA_900316645.1. Taxonomy (GTDB): domain Bacteria; phylum Bacteroidota; class Bacteroidia; order Bacteroidales; family Bacteroidaceae; genus Prevotella. The sequence continues at coordinate 37,413 of ONDP01000023.1, read as the reverse complement.
GTTTGCTCACCATATAGTCAAGGTTGTTGGTCTGCACATACATTGTCTCAGCTATCTCATGCTTCTCGTCACCGGAAATCATCTCGTTGCTGTCGCGCAGCACTTGTGAGAAACCTTGCACCACGTTGAGCGGGGTGCGAATCTGGTGCGACATGTCCTGCATGAACTGCGTCTTCTGCTCACTGGCCTGGCGAGCCAATAGGGTGGCCTGCTCCAGTTCAGAGGTGCGCTGTTCCGTTTCCTGCTTAGTCTTCTCGGCATCGTGTATGTGCTGGCTGATGCTTCGTCTCATCTGGCAGAAACTGTTCTGCAACTGTCCTATCAAGTCCGTACGCTGACTGAGCGGCAGGGGCTTTTCGTAGTCGCCGTGACCAATCTGTCGCAGTTCGGCAGCAAGCAATCCCAGCGGCTGTATGAAGTGTTTCACAATGCGCTGACAGCCCATGCCCAGCAGCAACAGTCCGAAGATGAGCAGCGGCAGCAGGATATAGTTCAGCTTGTTGTATCCTCGCAGCAGTTCGTTCGAGGGGCATACCAGTGCCACGCTCCACTGCGTACCTTCCAACGGACGGTAGAGCACAATGTGCGACTTTCCATCAAAATTCACTTCCATGTGACCTGTGCGCCCGTTAATCATCTCGTATCCGAGTGCCACAATGTCGGTATGCTCTCTGGGGTCAGTGCCTGTGAAGATGGTCTGCTTGAGCAGTTTCGTCGTGTCCGGGTGTACGCAGTAGTGCCCGTCGGCTCCCAGCATCATGAAATACGAGTTGTCATAGGGATGTTCAGCCGTGATGGTCTCTGTAAGCCGTTTCAGCGACAGGTCAGTCGAGATGACGCCCACGAATTTCTCATCGCGGTTGAAGAGTGGAATGCAGTAGGAGGCAATCAAGTCTGGATTCGACAGCGTGCCGTCGTTATAGTCGTCGAAGGGGTCCACCCAGCAGGCAGTCCTCTTCTGGCGCGGTGTCTTATACCACACCTTATCATAATAATCATAGTCGGCTTCTCGGACGGTAGCCACCGAATCCTTCCCTTTGGAATCAGCTTTCTCAAGACGAACGGAATAGGCAGAGAATCCGTATTTCTCGCCAGGATAGAAGTCGGGCTCCATCGTGATGGAACATCCGTTGGTGTTGGGATGATTGGCCACAATGCGGTGTGTGCACTTCAGCAGCGAGTCCTGATCGTGCTGATGCAGGTTGACCAGCCATAAAATATTGCGCGTAGCCGTTTCCACCTCTACCATATATCCCTTCACGCGCAGGGCGGTATTGTCAAGCACGTGGGTAGCCTCGTCAATAGCCTCCTCTCGGATGATGTTACGCGACTGCCAATACAGGAAACCGAGCGACAACGAGAATATCACCACCACCACGAACAGGATGTTGAGACAGAGCTTCGTCGAAAGCGACTTATGCGTATGTTTTCTCATCTCTATCATAGGCATCCCTCCTCTTTCTTGTCAGCTATGTCGAGCAGATTGCCCAACAGCTCGGTGGTAATCTCAGAATGTTTCTGTATCTTGTCGGCCATCTGTCGGCACTCGTTGGCATCCATGTCAGCCACATGCTGTCGGAAGTCGGCAACAGTGGCGTGGATGGCTTTCACCGACTGCTCCATGCGGTCACTCATGTTCAGAATCACGGCATCCTTCATGCGGTCCGCCTCGCGTGCCTGTTCATAGGCCAGTTTTAGGTCTTCGTTACGCTGGCGCAGCACATCGGTCAAGTTGGTGATGTCGGCTATATGGTGGCTGATGCTCTGCTGCATTTGTCGGAATTCGTTCTGCACGTAACCCACCTCGTCGGTACGGTGACTCACATCTACCGGCTCGTCCAGATGACCATTAGCCATACGGTGGGCAGCATCCACCAGATATTGCAACGGCTTCAGTTGGTAATGACTGATGAACAGGCAGAACAGTGCCAGCAGCAACAGACCGCTGAGACTGATGATAATCGTCAGGCGCTGCAGTGAGTAGTACGAACTGAAAATGTCGCTTTCAGGACATACAATAGCTACGCTCCATCCCGCATTCTCAAAGGGGTGGTAGAAAATAATACCCTTCTTGCCGCCCATCTTTATCTCGCTATGGCCTATGAGTCCCGTCTTCATCGAGATAGCAGCCAAGTGCCCTTCGCTCGTCGGGTCGTTAAAGGCCTCACTGAAGAACGCCTGATGGGCTTCGAGTGTACTGTCTGGGTGGATAATCAGGTGTCCGTCGGTACCCATCACCGAAGCATGTGAGTTGGGGAAGGGCTGCAGCGAGAGCACCAGGTCGGCAAACCACTTCATCGAGATATGAGCCGACAGCACACCAACCAGTTCACCGTCCTTGTCGTGTAGCGGCATACCATAGGACGTAATGATAGACGTCTCGCCGTGCTCTACATCCACATAGGGGTCAATCCATATTGGTTTCTCGTGGTGTAGGGGTATGAAGTACCATTTCTCGCGTGTATAGAGCTGTTTGCCACCGTTGATGGTCACCTCAATCTGTGTCGAATCCGCTGGATTGCGGTGGGCATACACCTCGTGATAGATGCCAAATTGGGGATAGGTGCCTGGTTCGAAGGCGATGGTACAGCTCAGAATGTGTGGATTCTCGCGCAGCAACTGTGTGCACAGGCTGTCCATGATTTCAGGTTGGTTCAGTCGTTTCTCGATAGTCCAGTGCATACTGCGTGTAGCCGTTTCCACCTCGTTCAGCGTATTGTCGATGCGCAGTTCCGTGGTGCGCAGTGTCTGGCGTGCCTTCTCCATCGCTTCCTGATAAATCGACTCGCGTGCGTGGTCGAACATAATAAGGAGAGCTGTCACGAAGAGAACGGACACGAATCCCACCACCCAAATCACAACTTGTGTGGTCAAGGAATGGCGCGATTGTTTTTCTGTCAGTCTCTTCATAGCGTACCTTCGCTTCGTTTTACGTGGCAAAATTACAAAAAATTTGTAAACCAACAAATAAAAACACAAAAATATTCAATAATATGTATGAATGCAGAGGAACAAAAGATAGCCGAAAATTTGTTTTTCTGCATTAATTGGTTGCTATTTCAAATATTATTTGTATTTTTGCGACATAAAAACAATTAAACAATCAAAATGAAGAAGATTTTTGTTATATGAATATGAAAAATGTTATCAGCACAACAAAGGCACCTGCTGCCATCGGCCCTTATAGTCAGGCCGTCCGAGTAGGCAATCTCGTTTACACGTCTGGTCAGATACCCATCAATCCTGCGACGGGTGTTTTTGCAGAGGGAGGAATCAAGGAGCAGACTCGCCAGTCGCTGCTCAATGTGAAGGCCATCCTTGAAGCAGCAGGTCTTACCATGAGTGATGTGGTAAAGACAACGGTGTTTATGGCGGATATGAACGATTTTGCCGATATGAATGCGGTCTATGCCGAGTTCTTTTCCGAACCATATCCAGCCCGTTCGGCTGTCGCAGTAAAAGCACTGCCGAAAGGTGCCTTGGTGGAGATTGAAGTCGTTGCCGGTGTGTAACACATAGCATGAAAATAGTCATTGCGATAGATTCCTTTAAGGGCTGTCTGTCGTCAGCAGAGGCGAATAGGGCAGCGACGGAAGGCATATTGAGTGTGTGTCCTGACGCAGAAATCGTGCAAGTGCCTGTCAGCGATGGTGGCGAGGGATTCCTGGAGGCGTTTCATGCGGCATTGGGGGGCGAACTGCAGGAAATCGTAGTGAAAGACCCGCTGATGCGTCCCGTCACTGCCAGCTATCTGCTGCGTGGCGATGAGGCGGTGATAGAAATTTCCCAAGCCAGCGGTCTGACGCTGTTGGCGCCAGAAGAGCGTAATCCGATGGTGGCTACGAGTTACGGTACCGGTCAGCTGGTGGTCGATGCCGTTCGCCGTGGCGCGAAACACCTTATTGTCGGACTTGGCGGCAGTGCTACCAGCGATGCCGGTATGGGCATGCTCAAGGCTCTTGTCGATGCGTGGGCGAAACAAGGTACGTTTGATGACATCCGCCAACTCCGTGATATCCGTTTCACCATTGCTTCCGATGTCAAGAATCCGCTGTGTGGCGTCAACGGTGCCGCCCACGTCTTTGCCCCGCAAAAAGGTGCCACACCTGCTATGGTGCCGCACCTTGATGAGCGAGCCCGAAAGTTTGCCGAACTTTCTGCCAGGCATTTCGGCTACGACTGTTCAGCGAAAGAGGGGGCAGGAGCTGCCGGTGGGTTAGGGTATGCCTTTCTGCAATACCTCCATGCAGCATGTCGCCCAGGCATTGAACTGTTGCTCGACATCATTCATTTCAGTGAAACCGTCAGGGATGCCGACCTCGTTATCACAGGCGAAGGCTCAGCCGACTGTCAGACGTTGATGGGAAAATTGCCGATGGGCATCTTGCGTCATTCCGCTGGTATCCCCGTATGGCTGATAGCAGGAAGAATTAGCGACCGCGACCAACTCCTTCAGGCTGGTTTTTCCCGTGTAGCGTGCATTAATCCGCCAGCCTTCCCCCTCGAAGAAGCCATGCGCCCAGACGTAGCCCGACAGCATATCATCAACACCTTTAAGTTGTTGATTTTTTAAGTTGGTCTATTTCTGTATTCTGCAACCGTCGACCGTTTTCTATATAACAAAAAGCCCCTCCCTTTTAGGGGAGGGGTTGGGGAGAGGCTTTTCCCTTTTAGGGGAGGGGTTGGGGAGAGGCTTCCTTAGAAACTGAACGGTCCATGTCCCATGCAGCTAGTCGTACCTAGCGTCGTAATTTGGAGACCCCCCTCGCCCCCCTGTTAAGGGGGGATTAAATGAGGATGTAGGGGTCAGTTTTTAATAGATTAGTAAATTAGTTGTTTAGTCGTTTAGTCGTTTGGTCGTTTGGTCGTTTGGTCGTTTAGGAATTGACCTTTGACCTTAGACCATTAACCATTAACCATTAACCATTGAGAATTGACCTTTGACCATTAACCGTTAACCATTAACCATTAACCATCATTACCCTTCGGTTGAAGGTCCGCCACCTTCGGTGCCACCGCTTTCCTCGTCAGCGGGACGACCTTCAGCGGCATCGCGCTTCAAGTCCTCAGCCCACATGAAGGTAGCCTTGGCGAGCATCTCCTTGGAGTTCAGCTGCGCGTCAGCCGAGCTGTCAGGCAGGAAACGGATGTGGAGTCCCTTGAACGCTCCCTTGGGATTGAACTTGTCGAGGCTGACCACGCCGCCCTTCTTGTTCTCTGCCATGAGATAGAAGGTGCCCAATCCCTCGAGCTTGATCTTCTTCGACTCCAGCAGCATCTCGACGATGCAGGCCTCAGCCTTGGTGAGCACACCCTCTACCACGTCCTGGGTGTAAACGGAGCCGTGCTCAGAGATATGCCTTGCGAGCTTGCGGGTGTTCAGTGTTTCCAGGTGCACGATGCGCCCGAAAAAGTTGCCATGCGAGGGACTGTCCTCATTCGTGTTCTTGTACACGTCATAGATAATTTTAGACATAATTTAAAAATGAATTTGATAGTTAAGATCCTGTCCTCGTCTTCTGTCCTCGTCTTCTGTCTTAGAAATAGCTGCCTTACTGTTGAAGAAATTCGCGACTTTCTAACTATCCTTGCAACTACGTTGCAAAGTTACTAAATATTTTTGAAACCTGCAAGTTTTTTCCGAACTTTTTTCAATAAAACTTAAAGATTTAACACTTCGCTCCGTTTTCTCTGCCTATTACCGAGAAATCCCCTGTCTCTTTTTCCGATGCGTCATTATAACGAGAGCGAGCTGCCGTTTCACACCCTTTAAACTGGTAGGTATTATAAGGTGGTGTAGAAAGGGGAGGTTATTCACTTATAACTTATAACTTTGGACATTTTCATTTTTTATTTCCATAGAAGATAATAGGTAAAATAATATATAATTATAATTATATATTATTTTAATATATATATTATTATTTTTAAGATTACCAATGTCTCGCCCCCAATAATCTTAGAAAACCTAAATGTCCAAAGTTATAAGTTATAAGTTATATGTTTTGTCTATTCCTGAAAAAGTTGCCGAAATATTTGGAAGTTAACCTAAAAAAGTGTAACTTCGCAGCCGTAATAAACGCTTACCATTAAATAGTTATACAGTATGAAGAAAAAAGAGTATGAGCAACCCAAGACCGATGTCGTGGAATTGCGTGTGAGGCGCCAACTATTGGCTGGGAGTTTGAGTGATCCCAGTGATTATCCCAGTGGTGGTGACCCCTTTGCATCTTAATTTACACAGTGTAGAACCAATAAAAATGAAACGACAATGAAAGCAACAAAGATTTTCATGATGGCTGCACTGGCACTGATGACAATAGCTTGCAGCAACGACGACTTTACAGAGCAGCCCATAGAACAGCCTGTTGACAACAATAATAAAGAGATTACGATTACAGCCACACTCGCACCAAAGGGTAATGATGGTATGCGTGCTGTTGTCGATAATGGTGATGATAAGATTACAGTGACGTGGGCTGTAGACGAACATCTCGCCATACTCTATACGAAGGACGGCAATCAAATGGCCGATGCAAGGATTACAGCCGTGGATGATGTCACTGGCGCAGCCACCATTACTTTCACCGTAGAAGGCGGAACGCCCGATAATACCGACTGCCAGATAGTTTATCCTCTTTCTGCTGCTAAGTCCGACAAATCGGGTGTGAAGGCTTATGCCGACATGCTGGCTACTCAGGATGGTGTGCTGGATGGCGATCTTGACGTCCGCGTGGGTGCTGGTAAGATTCAGGTTACTACACCAAGTCTCGACGTCACTACGCAGCCTGCTGCGCAGTACTCTATCTTTAAATTTACGATTCAGAATCTTAGCTCTACTGACAAAACCGCCACTCAGTTCAAGGTCAGCGACAACTCTGGTAACGTGATTACCACTGTTACTCCGAGCTCTGCCACAGGTACGCTCTATGTGGCTCTGCCTGTCTTGGCTACAGGAATGTACTGGTTTAACGCCACCATCGACAGCAAAGCATATATTGCCAAGGCAACAGTTTCCACTGCCACCCTGGCTGGCAAGTATTATCAGAGCACAGTGAAGATGGCGACCGTAGGTGATGCGATACTCTCCGACGGCAAGTTCGCAACGAAGGGAACCAGTGGACAACAGGCTGCGATAGTCTATGTCGGAACGGTTGACAAATACTTCAACCATTTCCTCGCCATCGCGCTGGCTGATGCGGCTTATGGAGTAACCTGGAGCGCAGCCTTGACGGCTATAGGCACCTATGCTGGGAACCATCCCATCACCATTGGTGGCACAACCTATAACAACACGAATGCATGCATATCGGGTTATTACGACGTAGTGTCAGACAACAATGCCACCACTTCCGCCACAGCCACCACGCTGCATCAGGGCTGGCGAATGCCCACTGTCACCGACTGGCGCTATCTCTACGCAGGTATTTTTGGGAAATCGCCCACTGACCCCATCGGCGTAAATCATGGTCTGGAATATTCTAATTCGTCTTCTTCCGGTGATGATAAGACTAAGATCCGGCAAGTTGTTAGTAATAAAATCTTGAAGAGTTATGCTGTTCCTGGTGCTACTATCTACAATACTTGGTTTAGCTCAGAGGTTACTGGCAATGATGGCAAGGCTTGGGACTTCGAACCTGATTATTGCTCTTTTTATTATGTAGAGAAGACAAATACTCTCAATGTCGTTGCCGTATTTGCATACTGATATCTGTATCATCGTGGAATAAAGATATCCGCAGGACTCACCTCTTGCGGATTTTTTATGTATTTTGCGTAATTTGTTTGGTTATCTCAAATATTAGTATTAATTTTGTACACAATTACTACAAACCCACTGAAGATGCAGTATAGAAATAAAATAAACTCACAGGGCTTGCAGTGCTAATAGTAGGTGGCAAAGGTGCAAAATGGTATTTTTGCCACCGAATTTATTGTTGTAATCAATTAAAACTGTTAAGCAGGTGATGGGGTGCTGCAAAGATAATCATATTTTCGTCAACTTCCAAACTCTTGAGGCAAAATTTGCAAGGACACAGAGGGTTGAGCCGTGTGTGCGCGGTGTGCACTCTGCCGATTAGCAATCTCTTTTCCACCAATGTCCGGCATACATTTCGAGGAACTCGTCCTCGGTGTACCAAGTGTAATTGTCCCAGTCGCAAGAATTCCCAAAGAGATTTTTCTTCGAGTTATATTCGAGCCAACGGGTAGATCGAAGGATGCCTCCAAGATAGTGTGTGTACTGCTGTTCGTTGTCAGGGTCGTTCTTCAGAGCTTCCATCATCTGCTCTGTTGTAATCCATTTCTTTTCTTCCATAACTTTTTTTCGGCAAAGGTCGGAGATCCCTCCGTAATTGCCAAATTATTTAGATCCGTTTAGATCGATTTTGGATTGTTTAGATCGACCTTACAACGAAAAATCTACAGCATAAAAGGCACTTTTTCGAAATTTTTAGACGTATTATAACAAAAAAATTGTAATTTTGCAGAATGGGTGGGACGGCGACATATTGGAAAGCGTCATTGATGCTTTGTTTTTGGCTATTTGAACGTCGGAAACTCAAATCCTGTACAAAGACAAAAGCGGAAGTGAATGCTACGGGTGTAGTATATACTCCCGGAGTGTGCCGAGGGCTAGCTGTGTATAACAGTGTCCTCACGCACACTTTTCGGGTGCATTATATACTGACTGGCGTGGGTATTCAGATTCTGTTCATTCTTTCAGGAAGGCTTCCGACGGCCGAAATAGCAGAACGAGCAGGTGAGGATACCCCGCTTTTTGTATGCCGTAAGAAAGTAGCTAAAAACCTCTGACGTATGGGTGTCAGTCAGAACTAGGAATTACTGACCGATGCCACAAAACACGGTAGTAAAGAACAAGGTCGTCATTGCCAAACCCTTTGTAAAGTGGGCAGGTGGCAAAGGCAATTTACTACAGAAGCTGGAAGCTTTGTTGCCAGCTGATTTCGATGATCTTCAGAATGTAACTTATATAGAGCCTTTTGTTGGTGGTGGTGCCATGTTGTTCCATATGCTCAACAACCACAAAAACATTAAGAAAGTGGTTATTAATGATATTAATGCAGACTTAATCCGTTGTTACCAATTGCTTGCAAATACACCGCATGTTCTTATAGATAGGTTGAAGAATATTGAACACAACTATTACAGTGTTATTTTTCCTTCGAGAAAGGAATTGTATTATGCCTATAGAGAACAATATAATAGTGATGGTATTCACCCTGATGAAAGAGCAGCTCTATTCATTTTTTTGAATCGTACTTGCTTTAATGGACTATATCGAGTAAACGCAGCCGGTAAATTCAATGTCCCATACGGACGATATAAGAAGCCTATTATCTGTAATGAAGAGTTGATAATGGCAGACCACCACCTGCTAAATTCTGTTGAACTGGTGATTCGCAAGCCTGGCGATTATAAGTTTGTTCGGCAGAATCTTAGCAAGAGTAATATGAACTTTGTGTATTTCGACCCTCCTTATCGTCCGCTCAGTGCTACATCTTCTTTCAAAGAGTATTCTAATAACCCATTTGAAGACAGACAACAAGAAGAATTGAAATACTTTTGCGATAGACTTTCAGCTCAGAATTGCCTGATTATGCAGAGTAATTCTGATAGCAAAACCGAGAATGGAGATTCGTATTTTGAGGAATTATACGTGGGGTATGATATTCAAAGAATACTCGTATCGAGGTTCATTAATGCAGACCCCGAAAAACGTAAGAAATTAACAGAAGTTGTCATCAGAAATTATTGAGCTATGGGAAAGATATTGATACAAGCAAACAATCTTGATATGGTTATAGAAACCTTTATGTATATCTATATGCACCCAGGATGTAGTAAGCAGGAATTGGCGGACTATTGTGGATTTACACTCCGTCAGGCTGATTACTATACTAATGCATGCAAATATCTAGACTTGATAAATGACGATTGGAGTAAGACACCTTTAGCCATAGATATTTTTACGAACAATTCTGCAGAGATCTCAGAACGCGTTTATGCAAGAATTATATCAGACGAGTTGATGGGACAGATTTTTGCTCGAATATATGTACTTCCAAATGAAGACCCCAAATCATTCGCATTAGAATTAACAAAGGAATATTATCCTGGATATAGTGATGCAGTATATGAGCGGAGGTCAGATAATATCGTGAAATGGTGCAGAAGAATTATCGAGAAAATGAATACAAAATATTAAAGATATGGCACATCTAACAGAGTTACAAGTGGAAAAAGTAAAATCGCACATGATGCGCGACGAAAATGCTTTGAAAATTAAGTTTAAAGCAAAAAACACAGAATTTGATACTATTAGTAGGCCACACAATGAAGTTGAGGACTATGAAAAGATGGGGTATTCTGTGGTTCGTTCATCTGCCCGTAAAACAACACTGTCTCGGAAAAAAGATCATAGCGTACAGTTTGAAGATGACGTGTGGTGTATGTTCTATAAACTTGGATTCCGAATCCTTAATGGTGATGAGAAGCTGGTTATCCAATGGGGCCCAAATAAGGAGGACACCCAACAGCTTGATGTTGTAGCTGTGGGTGACGATGCCATTTTCGTTGTGGAATGTAAGGCGGCCCAAGCATTCGTTGGTCATAGTTTCAAGACAGAGCTGAACAAAATGGAGCAATATATGAGTGGAGTTACTGAAGCCTTGCAGCAGATATACGGAAGCGGGAAACGAGTAAAATTCCTTTTTGCCTCTCGCAATTACCGCATCAATGACGAAGATATTGCTCGCATGGCAAATGCAGGAATATTCCATTTGAATGATAATTCCTACAACTATATCAATAATCTCATCAAGTCATATAAGGAGTCTGTCATCTACCAGTTCTATGGATTGATGTTTAAGGATGAATTGATTAACGATGAGATTATAAAAATACCTGTTTTGAAAGGTAAAATGGGGGAACGCAACTATTATATTTTCTCCATAGAACCGAGTACATTGTTAAAAATTGGATTTGTGTTACACAGAACTCGTGTCAACGATTCGATGGCGCCAACTTATCAGCGTCTTCTCGTTCCGTCGCGTTTAAAAGGTATAACCAAGTTTATTGACGGAGGTGGTTATTTCCCCAATTCAATAATCATCAATTTTAATGCTGCAAATGATGACCTGAAAGTAAAATTTTCTCCCATCAAGTCAGAAAAAGACTCACAGTCAGAATTTGGTTTCCTCCGCATTCCAAATGCTTATGGCATTGCATATATCATTGACGGGCAGCATCGTGTGTATGGATATGCTCAGTCTCAGCACAAAGAAGATAGCACAATCCCAGTTGTTGCTTTTGAGGGCATGGAGTCTGAGGAGCAACTTAAGATATTCATGGAAATCAATGAAAACCAGAAAGCCGTCAGTCCGAGCCTGCGACTTGATTTGGAAGAAGATCTTTACTGGAAATCTGCCCGCTTGGATTCTCGAATGAAAGCGCTGCGTTCATCATGTATCAAAGCATTGGCAGCCAACTCCAATTATGTGCTTTATAATAAGATATCTGTCGGTGAAGACCCGTCAATGTTGGCATTTAAACCATTTGACACAGCTTTAGGACGTTCTGGGCTAATTCCCAAAGCTACTTCAACTCAATGGACAGGTGATACAGATGTTTGTATCTACAACACAAATGAGACGGATATTGACAAGGCGATGAAGGATTCTCGTACAAGAATCACAAAATTCATTGACGGAGGTTATGCAATAGCTGATTCTATTATGACAGAAGAGGTAAAACAAGACTACCTTTTCTCTAACCGAGCTACATTTGCTTTCATTGCACTTTTGGGCTCCTTGCATACATATCTTATCAAGATAAATGCAATAAATCCTCTGTCAGCAATTTCTGAAAGAATTACAGCTATAGAACCATATATTCAACATCTATCAAATAGTCTAAATAGCCTTTCTGATGAAGAAAATCGAACCATTAAAGGTGTTTTGGGACAGGGGGCAGATACATTTTGGCTTCGCTCTTTCCAAAACATTATTAATAAACAGTTTCCAGAATATGCACCAGAAGAATTGGTAGAATGGAAAGAAACACAAGACCAATCATTGCAGCAGGAAGGTGCTGATCGTAAAAAAGATATTCGAAAACAACTCCGAATACTTCTATTCGATCGGTTGGAAATGGTCTTTGGAGCAAAATGGTTGAATAACGTTGCAATCCTCAAAAATGCTGTTGAAGGTAGGATTATAAAAGAGTATGGTGATTCTGATGACTTCGATATGTCTGAATATGATTGGAGAGATTACCTAGAAATATCTGAATATCGTGAGGTAATTGATAAAAATTTCAGTTATCAGGAGTTTGAAGAAGTATTCGCCATAAACATTGGTCTTGCTTTCAAATCTAAAAAAGACAAGCTTAATTGGATGACACTAATTAGCGAGCCTAAGGGGAAGAAATCCTCTGCATTGACACGTTCAGACTTGAACCGTTTGGAATTGATTAATACTCATCTGGCAAACTTTATAGATGTTGAATGACATACAAGGAGATTTCAAGAACAGATAATTCGCTGCGCCCCTATCAGCAACAGGCAAAGGAGGATATCTTCTCTGCCTGGGATGATTGGGATGGCGTGATGTTCCAGATGCCTACAGGCACCGGAAAGACTCGCTTATTTTCATCAATCATCAGTGACATCAAGACTTGGAGCGTTCAGAACGGTAAGGACGTTAAAATCCTGATTATAGCACATCGCATAGAATTGATAGACCAAATCAGTGAGAATTTGGACCGTTATAAAGTATCGCATGGTATCATTGCTGGAGGGAAACCTCGAGATTTAAGATATCCAGTTCAGGTAGCATCTGTCCAAACCATCACTCACCGAAATAATCTTGATGTAGCATGCGATTTGAATGTTAACTTCATTATTGTGGATGAGGCCCATCATTGTGTTGCTAATTCTTATAAGAAGCTTTGGGACATGTATCCTAAGGCAAAAAAACTAGGGGTAACGGCAACACCTTGGCGAATGAACAACGGAGGCTTTGGAAGCGTTTTCGATAAGATAATTATCTCACAATCCATCCAAAGTTTTATTGATGCAGGTTGGCTCGCACCTTACGACTATTATTCTATCAGTTATAATAGTGAGATTCAAAAGGAGATAGAATCGATAACTGAGTTTGACGTGGAAGGCGATTATAAAATATCTGCTTTGGAGAAAAAGATAGACACCTCACGTATTCGAGCTCAATTACTTGATAGCTATTTGAAATTTGCAAAGGGCAAAAAGGGTATTATCTATTCTGTTAGTAGGAAACATAGTGACCACATCTGCCAAGAGTATCGTGAAGCGGGTATAAATATCGTTCGGATCGATAGTAAGACTCCTAAGAATGAGCGAAAGTTATACGTGGATCGATTCAGAAAGGGCCTGATTGATATCATAGTCAATGTTGACATCTTCTCGGAAGGTTTTGATTGCCCTGATATAGAATTCATTCAATTGGCAAGACCAACAAAGTCGTTAGTAAAATATTTGCAGCAAGTAGGACGCGGATTGCGTCCAACAGCAGGTAAAAGCATCTGTTTAATCTTGGATAACGTTGGCCTGCATTTTCAGTTTGGTCTGCCTAATTCTGACCGGAATTGGGAAGAGTGTTTTGTTGGGAGTCCTCATATTCCTACTCGTAGGAATAGTTCTGGAGGCTCAATACTCAACGAGTATAAAGAGCGTAACTTTTCTGAAGGAACAGACGAGATGCAGTTGATTGTCGCTTCCTCGACAAAAGATGATGGAGCAACAAACCAATGGTCTGATAGAGACATTGAACTGCTAAGAACGTTATATGAAGAAAAGCAGTGCCCGATAGATATTCTCGTTGCCATTTTCAAACGTAGTGAGAATGAGATAAAGAATAAAATATCTGAAATAATTCCTATGGAATAATGGCCACTATTACTCCATTTTACCGCTCTCCCAACAAAGACTTCACCCTCGTAGAAGGTGATTGCGTGTCGGTGCTTGAAGCTTTTGACTTCAAGTTCGACATGATATTTGCTGACCCTCCATACTTCTTGAGTAATGGTGGTATTAGCGTTAGTAATGGGAAGGTTGTGTGTGTTGACAAAGGATGTTGGGATAAAGCTCCTTCAGCAGAGTATATTGACGAGTTTAATCATCGATGGCTCACGGCATGCAAAGATAAACTGAAAGACAATGGAACCATTTGGATAAGTGGTACCCATCACAATATATTCTCTGTGGCGGACCAACTATCGGAATTGGGTTTTAAGATTCTGAATGTGGTAACATGGAATAAAACGGATCCACCAGACAACATGTCTCATCGTGTGTTCAAGCACTCTGCTGAGTATATTATCTGGGCTAAGAAATCGAAGCGGGCTCAGCATCGTTATAACTATGAGTTGATGCGACAATTAAATGGTGGCAAGCAAATGACTGATGTGTGGCGAATGCCTGCTGTCGCTAAATGGGAGAAGTCCTGTGGTAAGCATCCTACACAAAAGCCTTTGAGCTTGCTGGCTCGAATCATTATGGCATCTACTAAAGAGGGAGACTGGGTGTTGGACCCTTTTAATGGTAGTGGTACTACTGGTGTTGCAGCATCGTTACTCGGTAGGAAGTTCCTGGGTATAGACATGGAAAAGTCCTATCTAGAAATAGCATCAAAACGTCGTGAGGAATTGGAGAATGAAGAAGTCCGTCAGGCTTATAAGGAAATGGTGTTGGTGGACTTTAATGGTGCAATCCAAGCAGAGCAGCCACATCATGTACTAGTGGGCAGAATCGGTTCTGAGGAACAATGGAAGTGGTTTGAGAAGTCGCATACATACATATTGCCCATCAGCAAGATTCTATCTTTGCCGAGGTTGCTAGGTGCTGAGTATGTACTGGCTTTTCTTGGCAAAGACCCGAGAAGGGCACAACTCTGTAGGATATCGTCAATAAAGCCACAAGTGAAGACTCGTGAACAGGTAACAGAAATGGCTTCTCATACTTCTGAGTATAAGCCGACACGTGACAAAACCTACTGGCTTCTTCATCTGGAAAAGCCCTTGGATGAGATAAAAGGAAAGGTATTCAACAAGTCGAAGCTCCTCAATTTGCAAGAGCAGCGCGGAGCTTATTGGATAAAGAAATACGAAGAGGCTATCAAGGCGTTTGAGTAGTTGTTTGGTGA
This sequence comes from uncultured Prevotellaceae bacterium, assembly GCA_900316645.1. GTDB lineage: Bacteria > Bacteroidota > Bacteroidia > Bacteroidales > Bacteroidaceae > Prevotella. Next base: position 22,213 of record ONDP01000023.1, on the reverse strand, counting down.
GTATTTGATAGAAAAATGGAACAATTGTTGTATTTTTCAGAATAAGTTTGTATCTTTAAACGATGTTGACGCCGTATAAGATAAATGAATATTGCAAGAAATTCAAACCAGAGTGGGCTTGCGAAATGCCTGTAGGTTGTCCGCCGGAGAACGTGCTAGTCCCCAGCGAGCATCCGTTTTTCCGTTTGGCTAGTCAAATCGATTCTTATACGGCAGATGATTTCAAATCCTATGCTGAGGCAGATCCTCAACGTAATTGGGGCGAAAAGCTCCCATTGGCAGTGGGACTGTCACTCATTGACAATGAGACCAAAGCCCGTAAGAATTTAAAACTCCCAATGTTTCGCCAGTTCAAGGGTATCATTGCACTAACACTGAATCCGAGTGACGGTGTGGTGAAACAAACTGGTGTACACCTTTCCCATTACACTTGGTGGAGGACAAAATCGTTCCAAATGTCTAACTTAACAATGCTGCATTTATGAGACCTCTAACGCTGATTAATACGCTTGAATATTATGACGTGCCACAGATTCTGGTGGCAGCGGATGCAACAGGCACCAACTACCTTTGTACGCTGTATAAGAATGATGCAGAGGACGGATTTCTCTATCTGGGCGTACAGATTTCCGAACCTCGATTAATGGCATTCTTAGGTGGTCAGCTCGACCTTCGTGACGCATACGTTCACCCAGAAGTTGAAAATGCATTGTATGTTGTTACTGCCAGGAATGAGGTGCTCACTGCTACAATTCTTTTGCAGCCACAAGGTCTTACTGAGGATATGCTTCCTGAAGCAGGATATTTCTATGATTCATCCGACTTGACTGACGAAGCTGAGACTCAAACTGATACTTATCAGTTGGAAGTGCCGTCTCACGACCGTATCACGTTCTCAACTCTTATCAGTCGCATGGGGTGGCGAGCATCGTCTTTAAGAAATGTATTAAAAGGAAAAACAGCGATTTTATAGCTAGTAAATTTAACTTTGGTTCCTCAATAGTTAAATAAGATCAAAAATGGATCCACAATTGATCAGCTGATCGGTGGTGATCTACTTTTTTTGTACCTTTGCAGCCAATTATGAAAAAAACTACAGAAATGACGCATAAAGAGGCTGTCAAGAAGGCTCTCGAAATGCTGGGTGGAAAGGCCCAATTGAAACAGATTTATCCAGTAGCTATAAAACTGATTGGCAATAACACACAATCGAAAGATATTAAGGCTACCATTCGACGTGAGTTGAACTCGAGTCCACTTGTATTCAAGTCGACACCAGGACAGGAGGGGAGCTGGGAATTGCTTTTCTATCAAGAGGAGTTGACTAAGAGGGATGAGAAAATTGCTGAGCTTGAAGCATCGCTTTTAGCTAAGAATAATGAATTCAAAGCTGTAAAGACGGAGGATGGTTTTGTAAGCAGGCTTATCGAAAAACTGTGTACTTTCTGGAAAGACGACAAGAAGACGATTTGTGAGTTCCGGAAGGTCTTGGATTCATTAGGACGGGCAGACGTTGTGGAGGAGTTGGATACTTTGTTAGAGAAAAAGGCTAAGAAAGTGAAGATGCCAATTAGCAAAAATCCTGATAAGATAGTGGTAAACGGTGACTACGTGGTCAACAAACAAGTGGATTATGAGGTAAACAACGTAGAGCGTGGGGCTACCGGTATTAATATCAATAAGGAGAAAACCGAATAATTGTAAATGAAGAAGGAAGATTTACAGGAAACTCTCGAAGCTATCAGCAAGAGCGGCATCAAAGTAGCAGGTGATTTGGTGTTGGAAAAGAAGGTGGAATACGAGGTAGCCAATGTTGAAGCTGGTGGCATTGGCATACAAATAAACCATAATAGCCATCGGGAAGATGTGCAGCAGGAAGACGCTTCAAGAGAAATCAGCCCAGAAGAACTTGCACGAGCAATTGAGAGCTGCCAGGAGTATTTCTGGGGAAACAGTTCCTATGCTGTTTTGTTCTGTCTGCAAAGGGACGTGCAGAAGAAAGAGATGTCGCAGTCAGCCTTTGAAAGAATGGTGGAAATGTTACCATATCGGGGAAAACGTGATTACCAGTGCCCTACAGGTACCATTGCCAATGCATTCAGCGACAATGAATTCTTGAAATATCACATCAGCAAATGGGAGGGTATGGGGGCTCCGCAACGTGCTGTAACATTGCTGAACAAACTTCGAGAGGCGTTGAAGTTATAGGGATTGTTATATAGTTATAGAAATTGTTCTATAGGTGTCTAGAGGTTCTTTAGGCACCTATTTTTTATGCCTACTTTTGCCGTCAGAAATCGAGCTCGACGAAAAATTATGTAGTAAAAATTTAAAACGTAAAAAACAACAATGGAAAAAACAATTAGAATCATTCAGCAGTCGGAACTGACTCAGCGCCAGTATCCAGACAAAAAGACTGGCGAACAGAAGGTGCTCAATGTTGTGATGCTGAAAATGACTGACGGACTGGATACCTTCTTTGGTGAGATTAATGGCGAAAGGGCAGTTAACTGTCCGAAGTTTGACTTGACTAAGCAGTATCGGGTGCTCTGCACGATGATTACCCGTGAATGGCTCTCACAGCAGACTGGTGAGCAGATGCAGGCCAACACTATCTATGTGGATAAAATTAATATGGTGTGATATGAGAACGCTGGATTTTGCAACGGATAAGGTGCAACAGTTGTCGCTGAACGAACTGGAGCATACGTACAAGGAGAATCTGATTGACGGTACTCCTGTGGGTGGTGTCTATCACTTTGTGCTGATTCAGGAACTGCTGAGCATCTTTGAGAGACAGGGACTGAAACCTGAGGTGCAGGAGATTTTCGCTGCCGACAACCGTGACTCTAAACGCCCGGGTGTGACACTGCTGCCTGCCATCGAGGAACAGGTGGGTGAGAAGGCGCTGGAGGCTCATGTGTTGCGCAGGGTGTATGCTAACATTTCACTGCTGAGTGACGAGACCGACGACATGGTGACGAATTTGGCTGTGGCCTATCATCAGAAGGGTATTCAGGTGGGTATCGGTCCGATGGTGAGGGTATGTCACAATCAAACCATTCTGGGGGCTAACGACGTGGTGGCTAACTACACTTGTTTCGGTGGCAGCAGACTGGAGCGTGGACAGCGTTCGCTGGAGATGATCTACAAACGGGCTGCCGAATGGGCTGAGAACTACGGTGCCGACCAATTGCTGCGTCGTGAGGCGATGAGCTGGATGCAGCAAGAGGAGTTTACCCGTGACGACTTATATCGGACGGTGGGTGTGCTGACGGAGAAACGTATCCTGCATGATACGCAACACAAGCTGATACATGCTGCCGACAACTATCCGCTGAACTCGGCACAGATTAACGAGACGTGCGAACAGCTGCTGCTGACGTTTGCCGACGTGGAACGCAGAGACGGTCTGACGTTTTGGGATGCCTACCAGCACTTTAACACGGTGCTGAAACCTAATAGGATGGATATTCCGCAGGTGTTGCCTCAGAGCCTGGCTTTGTTTGAAACGATGAAGGAGTTGAGAGTTCATAGTTCATAGTTCATAGTTCATAGTTCATAGTTCATAGTTCATAGTTTAGAGTAATGACATTAGAATATTTGGAAATTATGGAAGAAACTGTAAAGATTAAGGGTGAAGGGTTAAAGGTTAATGATGACCCTGAACAGAAAACTTCCTCAAAGAGGAAACTGGCGAAGTCGTTTAAGTCGAATACGAGGATTTATGACGATGGGTCGATTGAGGTTGACCCACAGGCTCAGGGCGAGCCAAGCCAGAAGGACGTGAAGAAAGTGGGTAAGAGTAAGCGGTATATTACCTCGGGTAAGAACCCACTGACGTGTATTGAACTGAAATGTCCGGAGGATGTGCCCGACAAGGCTGCTTTCTTCCAGAAGGAGCTGGCGAAGCTGACGAAGGACATTGCCATCAAGGAGCCTGAGATGCCGGAAGGCGAGTATCTGCTGAATAAGGACAACGTGAAGGTGTGTCTCAGAAAGCAGGAGGGCAGGGTGACGGTGTGGTTCGACATCGAGACTCAGGGAATGTTAGGCGTAAGGAAACAGTTGTACTCTTTAACCAGTGAAATAGACAAATGTTTTGCTTTCAACGAGGATTTGGTCTGCCAACAGAAGTAGTCACTAAGGAGGTGTTTGGGGCGCTTATTGACTCGCCCCAAACAGCCTCTACGGTGAAGGAGGCACGTGAGGCTTTGGCACGTGGTGACAATAAAGAATATGCCCGTCTGAAGAAGAAACTGCCGTTTGTCATCTTCGTAGCCACCTATGCAGAGTCGGACAAGGTGTTCGAGAATAAGCGTACTGGTGAGAAGACGACGAAACGTGGCACTTGGCGCAATCAGAAGTTCTGTCATCTGAACGGACTGACGGTGATTGACTATGATCATATCAAAGGCGACGTGAGGGAGGTCTGGGATAAGGCCTATGCCAAACTGAGCGATGAGGATAAGGAAAGAATCCTCTTCGTCTTTGTGACACCTTCGGGTGAAGGACTGAAGGTGGTGTTCATGGCCGATGTCAATACTGGCAATCTGATAGACAACCAGATTGTCTTCTCTGAGAAGTTGGGACTGAACCCCGACGAATCGTGTAAGGATGCGAGCCGTGGGGCTTTCCTCACCTCGCGCGAGGATGTTATTTTTATTAACGAGGAAAAACTTTTTAATTATGACAATCAAGAATTTGCTGAGAAATTTGACAGTGAGTATCATGCTGGTAATAGTCAGCCCACTGTTAATCATGGTAAGAGCACTGATGCTGCTCATCATCGTGCTGCCGTTTGCAGTACTGGAGAAAACCAATCGCCCGTATCAGAAAGTGATGGAGGAAACGACCGATCTGCTGAGCTTCTGACATACCATGGAGTGCCTTACGGCAAGATAGTGGATGCATGGCTGGGCGGTAAGACGGTGGAACCTGGCGACAGGCATCATACTTCGCTGGTGTTGGCTGACCATCTGCGTTATATCACGGATAACGACGCTGCACTGATAGAGCAGATTCTGAGGCAGACACCTTTCGTGATGGACATCGTGAAGGAGCGTAACGAGGATGTGGCAACGACGGTGAAGAGTGCCCAGGGCTATGAATTCCTGAGGGGTGTTCCCAAGCGAATGCAGAAAGCCTTAGAGGCTGCTGGGGTAGGAAGTGAAGAGTTAAGAGTGAAGAGTAAAAAATTTGCTGCCGCCAACACCGACACCGACGTTTACGCAGCACTTCCTTTGGATGCTTGGGCTGAGGAACTGCAGGAGATGGCACAGTATTACCCTTGCATGAAGGAGCTGTTCCTGAATGTGCATCCGCACAAGCTGCCTGCAGTGTGGTTCTCATCAGCAGCACTGTTCGGTACGCTGATGACAAGAGCATGGTATCACTTCTGGTATGAGCCGGAGATAGTGCGCAGACTGAACTACTGCATCTTCATCATCGGTGACCCGGGTGCGGGAAAGAATATTGTGGAAAAATTCTACAAGAAGATTGCCGACCCGATGATACAGGCAGACCAGTGTCTGATAGACGCGGTGAACCGATACAAGGAAGGCAGGACGGAGCGCACCACCAGTACAAAGGCTCAGAAGGCAGAGGCGCTGAAACGACCTGTAGTGCCCATCCGTGTTCACCCTGCAAGAACGGCAACGGGAGAGTTTATCCGCCACATGAATGCCGCTGTTGAGACGGTACAGGGACAGCCCTTGAACCTGCACATGTTCTCGTTCGATGCTGAGCTGGACAACGTGACGAAACAAAACAAGGGCGGTGACTGGAAAGACCGCGAGATTATGGAGCTGAAAGCATTCCACAACGAGGAGGAAGGCCAGATGTATGCCAATCAGGAAAGCTACACGGGTATGTTCAACGTGTATTGGAATTTTATCTATACCGGTACGCCATACGCCCTGCACCGCAAGGTGAACCAAAGGAACTTCGGAACGGGTATGTCAACCCGACTGGCTGTCATCCCTCTGCCTGACAAGGGTAGGGCACTGCGTAACCAAGTGGTTGATCCCAATGCCAACGAGACATTGAAGATGTGGGCTTATAGACTGGATAAGGTGGAGGGAGAAATCCCCATCGAACCGCTGAACGATGAAACCTACGAGTGGCAGTCGGCACACTTGGAGATAGCGGAGTTTAACGACGACAAGGCTGACCGTACGCTGCTGAAGCGTATTCCTTATTACGGCATCGGCATCTCATTGCCCTTTATCCTGATGCGTCATTGGGACGAGTGGCAGGAGAGCAAGACGCTGACGATGGACGATAGAGACCGCCGCCTGTGTCACCTGGCGATGGAGATTCAGTATCGCTGCCAGCAGTTCTATTTTGGTGAGATGGCTTTCAACTATTTCGCTGACCAGAACAAGGAGTTTGTGCAACGTCGCCGCAGTACCCGCTATGACGAATGCTTCCGAAAACTGCCCGATGAGTTCAAGACACAACAGTTTATGGAGTGTTTCGGAGTGTCGCAACCTGCTGCCTCTAAATCTATTACAAGGTTACAAGCGGATGGCTTTGTTGAAAAAGTTAAGTATGGATTATACCGTAAGTTGAAGGACGAATTTTCATAAAGTTATTCACTTATAACTTATAACTTTGGACATTTAACATTTTTATTATGAAACAAGCAAGAGGTATGCGGAACAATAATCCGCTGAATATTATTAAGAGTGAGAAAATTAATTGGCAGGGGGAGGTGAAGCCTTCGACGGATCCGAACTTTGCCCAGTTTGAAACCTTGGAGTATGGACTGCGGGCAGCTTTTAAGCTGCTCCGCACCTACTACCAAAAACATGGGTGCAGGACGATTCGGCAAATCGTGGCACGATGGGATCCCGAGGGACCAAAGGTGATTGATGCCTATGTCAAGACGGTGTGCAGGCACACAGGACTGAGCCCCGACCAGCAGCTGCCTCCGATGAAGGAGGAAACGAAGGTGATGTGGTGCGACATCGTGCTGGCAATGGCGACGATGGAGTGCGGACTGAGCGTGAAACAGCAGGAAGAGCTGGTGCCTTTCATCGCCCGAGGGTGGGAGATGAAGAAGTGGAAAGAGAAGTGAAAAGTGAAAAGTAAGAGAAAAACTTGATAAAAATAACAATCTGAAAGGATAAAGCGAAAAAAAGTTGCGAATTGTTTGTGTATTACGTGGAAAATGCGTAAATTTGCAGCCGTTAAACAAAAATGACGCAAAAGAAATGAAGAATCTGAGTCTGCTGAACGGCATTATTATTATTCGACTGCGCAGAGTTGTCGGAAGTGATAAGACGTGCATGTAGCTCAACAATGGAGATACGACGGTGCCTTTCTCACTTCCGATGGTGTGAAAGGCACTTTTCATTAAAGTGAGAGTAATAATATTAAAATAGAAAAAGAATTATGAGTGACAGATTGTTTATTTTCGACACGACGCTCCGCGATGGCGAGCAGGTGCCAGGTTGCCAGTTGAATACGATTGAGAAGATTCAGGTAGCAAAGGCACTCGAGCAGCTGGGCGTCGACGTGATTGAGGCAGGATTCCCCATTTCGTCGCCGGGCGACTTCAATTCCGTGATTGAGATTTCGAAGGCTGTGACGTGGCCTACCATTTGTGCGCTGACGCGTGCGGTGCAGAAGGACATCGACGTGGCCAACGACGCATTGCAGTATGCCAAGCACAAGCGCATCCATACGGGTATCGGTACGAGCGATTCGCACATCAAGTACAAATTTAACTCTACCCGCGAGGAGATTATCGAGCGTGCTATTGCCGCTACGAAGTATGCCAAGAAATATGTGGAGGATGTGGAGTTCTATTGCGAGGATGCCGGACGAACCGAGAACGAGTATCTTGCCCGTGTGGTCGAGGCAGTGATAGCTGCCGGAGCTACCGTGGTGAACATTCCCGATACGACGGGTTACTGTCTGCCTCAGGAGTATTTTGAGAAAATCAAGTATCTGAAGGAGCATGTGTCGAACATCGACAAGGCCGTTATCTCGACCCACTGCCACAACGACCTGGGTATGGCTACTGCCAACACGTTCAGCGGTGTGATGGGCGGTGCGCGCCAGGTGGAAGTGACCATCAACGGTATCGGTGAGCGTGCCGGTAACACGTCGCTTGAGGAGATTGCCATGATTCTGAAATGCCACAAGGGATTGGGCATTGAGACGAATATCAACACCACGAAGATTTATCCTACGAGCCGTATGGTGTCGAGCCTGATGAATATGCCTGTTCAGCCTAACAAGGCCATCGTGGGCCGTAATGCCTTTGCCCACTCAAGCGGTATCCATCAGGACGGTGTGCTGAAGAATGTGCAGACCTACGAGATTATCAACCCCAAGGATGTGGGTATCGACGACAACTCGATTGTATTGACAGCCCGTTCAGGTCGTGCTGCGTTGAAATATCGTCTGAGTGTGAACGGCGTGGAACTGTCGGAGGAGAAGCTCGACAAGGTTTACGAGAAGTTCCTGCAGTTGGCCGACCAGAAGAAGGAGGTGAACGATGCCGACGTGCTGATGCTGGCTGGTGCCGACACTGCCGAAGCTCACGCCGTGAAGTTGGAGTTCCTGCAGGTAACCACCGGTAAGGGCGTGAAGAGTGTGGCTTCTATCGGACTGGACATCTCCGGTCAGAAATTTGAGGCTGCTGCTTCGGGTAACGGTCCTGTGGATGCTGCCATCAAGGCACTGAAGAAGATTATCATGAAGCAGATGACGCTGAAGGAGTTTACGATTCAGGCTATTTCGAAGGGCTCTGACGATGTGGGTAAGGTGCACATGCAGGTGGAGTACGACGGTTCGCTGTATTACGGCTTCGGTGCCAATACTGATATCGTTACCGCTTCCGTAGAGGCCTATATTGACTGTATCAACAAGTTTAAGAAATAAAAAGACTCTCCCATGAATACTTTATTTGATAAGATTTGGGACCAGCATGTCGTGCAGAAAGTGGACGACGGTCCCACCCAGTTATATATCGACAGGCTGTATTGCCACGAGGTGACATCACCCCAGGCTTTCGACGGCATGAGGGCACGCGGACTGAAATGCTTCCGTCCTGACCACATCTATTGTATGCCCGACCATAACACGCCAACCCATGATCAGGACAAACCCATCGAGGACCCCGTCAGTGCCAATCAGGTTGCGACGCTGGCTAAGAACGCCAAGGAATTCGGACTGACACACTATGGCATGATGGACCAATCGAATGGTATTATCCACGTGGTAGGCCCGGAGAAAGGTTTGAGTCTGCCCGGTATGACGATTGTCTGTGGCGACTCGCATACCTCAACGCATGGTGCTATGGGTGCTGTAGCCTTCGGTATCGGAACTTCGGAGGTGGAGATGGTGATGGCGTCGCAGTGCATCCTGCAGCAGAAACCCAAGTCGATGCGCATCAGCATCAACGGAAAACTGCAGAAGGGCGTGACAGCCAAGGATGTGGCACTCTATCTGATGTCGAAACTGACCACCAGCGGTGCTACCGGTTATTTCGTGGAGTATAGCGGTGACGTGGTTCGTAACCTCTCGATGGAGGGCCGACTGACACTCTGCAACCTGTCAATCGAGATGGGTGCCCGAGGAGGTTTCGTGGCTCCCGACGAGGTGACTTTTGCCTATCTCAAAGATAAGGAATTTGCCCCCAAAGGTGAAGCCTGGGATAAGGCCGTTGCGTATTGGAAAACACTGAAGAGTGGAGACGATGCTGTGTTTGATAAAGAACTGGTATTCAGTGCAGAAGACATAGAGCCTCGAGTAACTTATGGCACTAATCCCGGTATGGGAATCGGTATCACAGAGAGCATTCCTGCCGAGGGCGGAGCTGGCTTTGAGAAGTCGCTGAACTATATGGGATTCAAGGCTGGCGAGAAACTGTTGGGCAAGAAAATAGACTATGTATTCCTGGGTGCCTGCACCAATGGCCGCATTGAAGATTTCCGTGCCTTTGCCTCTATCGCAAAGGGTCGCAAGAAGGCTGACGGCGTGATTGCATGGTTGGTGCCAGGTTCATGGGCTGTTGACCGCCAGATACGTGAGGAGGGGCTTGACAAGGTGCTTGAGGCAGCTGGCTTCGAAATCCGTCAGCCCGGTTGTTCGGCCTGTCTGGCTATGAACGACGATAAGGTGCCTGCAGGCAAATACTGCGTATCGACATCAAACCGTAATTTCGAGGGCCGTCAGGGACCTGGTTCACGCACCATCCTCTGTTCGCCCTTAGTAGCAGCTGCCGCTGCCGTCACAGGAGTAATTACTGATCCAAGAGAACTATTATGAAACAGAAATTTGACGTTATAACATCTACATGTGTGCCCCTTCCACTGGAGAATGTGGACACCGACCAGATAATTCCCGCCCGCTTCCTTAAAGCAACCACACGCGAGGAGAGTTTCTTCGGCGACAACCTGTTCCGCGACTGGCGTTACAACGCTGACGGAACGGTGAACAAGAATTTCGTGCTGAACGATCCCACTTATGGAGGCTGTATCCTCGTGGCTGGTAAGAACTTCGGTAGCGGATCGTCGCGTGAACATGCTGCATGGGCCATTGCCGGCTATGGATTCCGCGTGGTCATCAGTTCGTTCTTTGCCGATATTCATAAGAATAACGAACTCAACAACTTCGTACTGCCTGTAGTGGTGAGTGAGGAATTTCTGGCTGAGCTCTTCGAGAGCATCAAGCAGAATCCGAAGACGGAGGTTGAGGTGGACCTGCCTAACCAGACTGTGACCAATAAGGCTACCGGTCGTCAGGAGGTTTTCGAGATTAACGGGTATAAGAAGCACTGTCTGATTAACGGACTGGACGATATCGATTTCCTTGTGGCAAATAAGGATAAGATTGTAGAATGGGAGAGCAAGACGAGATAAAGGAAGAGTCGCCTCGTTATGTCGAGATTATGGACTCGACACTCCGTGACGGTGAACAGACCAACGGGGTATCGTTCCTTCCTCACGAGAAGTTGGTGATAGCACGCATGCTGCTTCGTGACGTCAATGTTGACCGCATCGAAGTGGCATCGGCACGTGTCTCTGAAGGTGAGAAAGAGGCTGTGAAGATGATATGCCGTTATGCCCAGGGAATAGGCAAAGGGGATAGGGTAGAGGTGCTTGGCTTTGTCGATGGAAAAGCTTCTGTCGATTGGATTGACGAGTGTGGTGGTAAGGTGATTAATCTGCTGGCCAAGGGCTCGCTGAAACACTGTACCAAGCAACTCCAGAAAACACCGGAGGAGCATATTGCCGATATCCAGCGAACCATCCAGTATGCCAACGAAAAAGGACTCTCCGTCAACCTTTATCTGGAGGACTGGTCGAATGGTATGAAGGATTCGCCCGAATATGTCTATCAACTGATGGATAGCCTTACATCCGGGGGGAGTATTATTAAGAGGTTTATGCTTCCCGATACGTTGGGCGTGATGAACCCCTTGCAGGTGATTGAGTATTTCCGAAAGATGCTTAAGCACTATCCTGATGCACATTTCGATTTCCATGCCCATAACGACTACGATCTGGCTGTGAGCAATTCTCTGGCTGCCGTGCTGAGCGGTGCCAAGGGACTGCACGTCACTGTCAACGGACTTGGTGAGCGTTGTGGTAATGCGCCTCTGGCCAGTGTGCAGGTAATCCTGAAAGACCAGTTTCACGCCAAGACCAGTATCGACGAGAGCCAGTTGAACGGCATCAGTCAACTGGTGGAGGGCTATAGCGGTATTGCCGTAGCACCCAATCAGCCGATAGTGGGCGAAAACGTGTTTACGCAAGTGGCTGGCGTTCACGCCGACGGTGATTCGAAGAATAAGCTCTATTACAACGAACTGATGCCTGAACGATTCGGGCGCAAACGCGAATATGCCCTTGGTAAGAACAGTGGCAAGGCTAATATTCTGAAGAATCTGGAAGAACTGGGACTTGAACTGACTCCGGAACAAACGCGGCGAGTGACCCAGCGCATCACGGAATTGGGCGACAAGAAGGAGATAGTGACTCAGGACGATTTGCCCTATATTGTCAGCGACGTGTTGAAGCACGATGCACCAGAAGATAAAGTGAAATTGGTAAGCTATGTCGTATCGACTGCCTATGGACTGCGCCCCGGTGCCAATATCAAGGTGGAAATCAACGGTGAAGAATATGAGGGCAGTGCCGTCGGTGATGGTCAGTACGACGCTTTTGTCAAGGCCCTGCGCTATATCTATAAGAAGTATCTGAACCGAACGTTCCCCACCTTGGCCAACTATCAGGTCAGTATTCCACCCGGTGGACGTACTGACGCCTTGGTACAAACGGTGATTACATGGCATTATAATGACGGTATTCTGCGCACACGAGGACTCGATGCCGACCAGACGGAAGCCGCCATCAAGGCTACGTTCAAAATGTTGAATATTGTGGAGAGTAATATCAGTTCACAAAAACAATAAAACTGCTGTTGAGACTATTCGTCTAACAGTAATACGGTGGCTGAACGGGCAGCTTGGGCCCCCATGACCAGCACCTGGGCGATATCAGCGGTCTTAGACGGGCCGCTGATAAACGTTCCATAGCCATAGTCGTTGAACTCGATGCGCCGATAGGCCTCATGCATATTGTTGACTATCTGACTCTTTGAAAGCAGGATGACAAGGTGTTCGGAGATGAAGCAAACAGCTTTCTCCTTCATTTGCTGGGGAATCCACACACAGGCATTTTCTGCTACACCGAACATCCCCCGGATGATGCCTACATCGGTGCCGTTGAGATCGAGCGCACTGCCCATTTCGTCAGGATTACGGGTGGCAATGGTAATCTCGGGCAAGTTAGAGGCTATCTCCTTGGCATCAGGATAGAGTTCGCTGATGATGGTGTTCACGTCGCGTCCCTTTTCCACTTCAATGGCATTACCTCCCACGTTCTTGGTCATATTCATAAACTGCAAGAGTGGATCGGGGTAGGTGACTGCCTTAATATCACTCAAGTCGGGCATATCGTATTGTTCATGGATATTTGCCCTATATTTCTTCAAAATATCTTCTTTACTACTCATAATCTTCAATTTTTCAATTCTTCACCCCTTCAATTCTTTAAAAAGTTCGTGGAAAGGTTTCTTGGGGAACTGCATCATCTTATGACCTTCTGCCCACGGATTAATACTGCAGTTGATGATGGGCGAGGGGATGAAGTTAGCCCAATGGGCAAGAGACGTAGCAATGTTATAGAAGCCAGGGGAACCGTAAAGCATGGACATGCCGCGACACATGAGCTTCTTCTGCGGATTGGCTGTACCGAAATCGTCTAACTGTTGGCGCCAGAGGTATATCTGGTCGCCGAGATTTATCTTGACGGGGCATACTGTCTGACAACTAAGGCAGAGGGTGCAGGCACTGACATTGCCACTATGTTGCTGTGGCGAACGCAACATGCCCAGATTGATGCCGATGGGACCAGGAATGAAATAACTGTAGGAATATCCGCCAGAACGACGATAGACAGGACATGTGTTCATGCACGATCCACAGCGAATGCATTTGAGCGACTCCCAGTGCTGGGGATTGGCTATCCATTCTGAGCGACCATTGTCGACAAGAATGATGTGCATGTGGTGAGCCGTAGGACGCGCCTTGCGGAAATGTGAGGTGTAGGTGGTGGTGGGCTGACCGGTACCTGCTCGGCAGAGCATGCGTTGGAACACGGCCAGACACTCGTAATTCGGAATAATCTTCTCTATTCCGACAGCTGCGATATGCAACTTCGGACAGGAGGTTGACATATCGGCATTACCTTCGTTGGTGCATACCACAATGTCGCCTGTAGCAGCAATACCGAAATTAGCCCCTGTCATACCAGCATCGGCAGTGAGAAACTCATTGCGCAGGGAGAGACGTGCTCTGTAGGTGAGATATGTGGGGTCGTGGTTGCCTTTCTCGTTGGAGATACCTTTCTCCTCAAAAAGCTCGCCTACATCGTCATGGTTCAGATGGATGGCAGGCATCACGATATGGGAGGGCTTCTGTCCCTTGAGTTGAATGATGCGCTCGCCTAAGTCGGTCTCTACTACCTCAATGCCACGCGACTCCAAGTAGGGATTCATCTCGCATTCCTCAGTAAGCATTGACTTCGACTTGACCATCTTCTTGACATTATGGTTCTTCAGAATGCCATAAACTATCTCGTTGAACTCGTTAGCATCCTTAGCCCAGTGCACCTCCACGCCATTCTTCTCGGCATTAGTGGCAAATTGGTCGAGATATTCATCGAGATGGGTGATGGTGTGGCGCTTGATTTGTGAGGCTTTATCGCGCAACTGTTCCCACTCGTCTAGTCCATAAGCCATGTTATCGCGTTTACTGCGGACAGACCAGAACGTGGCGTCGTGCCAGTGGGCATAGGTCTGGTTCTTTAAGAACTCTTTTGCTGCTTTACTATGTCCTGTACTCATAATCCACTTGCTAATATTTCAACGACATGTTTAAACTCGATATTCTTGCCTTGCTTGCGGGCTATGCCTGCCATATGCATCAAGCAAGAACAGTCGGGACCAGTGATATATTCTGCACCAGTCTGGATATGACGCTCTAATTTGTCAAGCCCCATCTGGGCGGATACTGCAGTCTCTTCAACGGAGAACATGCCACCGAAGCCGCAACACTCGTCAGGACGCTCTGGCTCAACGATGTCTATACCGTCAACGAGTCGGAGAAGGTCCTTGATTTTATTAAACGGTGCGACATGTTCCTCAGAAGGTGACGACAGACCTAATTCACGTACGCCATGACAAGAGTTGTGGAGACTGACCTTATGGGGGAAGGTGCCCAAACGGTGATTAATCTTAACAACGTCGTGAAGGAATTCTACCACATCCATGCAATGCTTGGCCGACTGACACTCATGGTTTAAGAGACGCGGATAGTTGAGCTTGACGAATGCCGTACACGACACACTGGGAGCAACCACATAATCGAAACCGCTGAAGAGTGTGTCGAACTTTTCGGCTAAGGGAATAGCCTGTTTCTCGAAACCGGCATTGGCCATTGGCTGACCGCAACAGGTCTGTTGCTCAGGATAGGTTACGTCGAAGTCTAAATGCCGCAATAACTTATAAGTGGCCATACCCACCTCAGGGAAAACGGCATCAACGTAACAGGGAATGAATAATCCTATCTTTATCATAATTTTCACTTTTCACTTCTCATATAACATGCAGTCCAAGGAATACCATGAGACCATTCATCAGAATCCAGAATACGGCAAACGGCAACGTCTTGCGCATAATATCACCGTCCTGACCTTCCATATCGCAGGCTGCTGTGGCAATGGCAATACTCTGTGGCGAGAGTAGCTTACCACCTTCAGAACCAGCACAATTGGCAGCAGCCAACCAATTGGTCTCGTTGCCACTGACACCGAAGAAATTAGCTTCGTTGACTAATCCCAACTGACCGGCAGCAGCGGCCTGTAGCTTTCCGAACAGGATGTTGGCAGAGGTAGCAGAACCTGTGACGAAGGTGCCGATAGAGCCGATGAGTGGCGCAAAGAACGGATATGCTGCACCTGTCAGAGAAACAAGTCCTGTGGCAATGGCGAGTGTCATACCCGTGTTGTTCATCAGAGAGGCAAGGGCTACAAGACAGCAGATGGTGAGTGCCGTCTTTTGTAGGTTATAGGTGGTCTGACACAAGAGTTTCATGAGACGTCCAAAAGACAATCCTTGGATGAGTCCGCCTATCATGGCACCTAAGAATACCATCAGTCCTGCATTCGACAGCCAGCCAAACGAGAACGTGTTGCCGATAACAGGCATCTGGAACTGGGTGACCAGCGTCGATTTCAAGAGGGCGTTAATGTCTGGGCATATCTTACTGGAGATGAGTATAAAGAAAATGATAAAACCGTAAACGCTCCAAGCACGAAATGTTTTGGCAAAACCAAACTCCTGTTTCTCGACAAGGACAGCATCTTTTTCTGTTTTGTGACGAAGAAAGAGCTGATTGTAAATAAGCATGGCAATGATGGCTCCCACAGAACCAAGAATGGCTGGCGTTTCAGGACCAAGAAAGAAGGCACAGGAGAACTGGATGATAATGGAGAATGTGCCAACGAAGAGTGCAAGTGATAGATTCTTGATAACCTTAGTCTTGTCAGTCATCATAAGGATGATGAATGGCGTGATGTAGAACATCAGCGAGAGCTGTATGATAATATAGGTGGAAATGCTGCACAGCATCTCGTGAGACGCCATGCCGCCCGTCAGTTCGCCTGCAACTTCGTTGGCCAGTGTGGTAGCAGGAAGACCTACAGCACCGAAACCGACAGCTACGGTATTAGCAATCAAGCAGATGACTGCAGAGAACATGGGTTTGAAACCCAATCCGATGAGAATGGCAGCTGGAATGGCCACTGCTGTTCCGAATCCTGCCATACCTTCTAATACACCTCCAAATCCCCAAGTGAGCAGGAGTACTAACAGACCTTTGTCGGTTGTAAGTTGGGTGAACTGGGTCTTGATGGTTTCTATCTCCTTGGTCTCACACAGGATATTATAACTGAAAATCGCACAGATGATAATCAGAATAATAGGGAAACAGGCTTTGAGGAATCCCTCGAAGACTGACCAGATAGTGATGCCGACTATCGAGACATCTGCATATTTCTCTGGTACGATGCCCAAAGCTGGTGTAGCAAAGAGTGCTAATAAAATGGTAACAACCAGTGTGATTAAAGCACTCTTCCATCCCGATACTTTGAAACCCATCATGAGAATAAAGAGTAATGCAATAGGTATTGCTGAAATAAGTGCTGCCATTGGAGTCTGATTTTTAGTTATTATTTCATAAGTTCTGTGGCAAATGTACAAAATAAAATCTAATATTGGCGGAAAAAGATGGTTAAAATATTTTATTTTTCAAGAAATAACTGTATATTTGCACAAATAATATGAAATACTAACAATTTTAATGCCTATGGTTAGCGATTTTCTGAATGAGCTAAGACAGATTTTGCCGTCGGAACGTATTTATACTGATGAATTGCGTACCCTTGGATGGGGAACCGATGCCAGTTTTTACAGACAAATACCGAAAGTGGTGATACGCAGTGACGGTGAAGAGGAAATAGCACGAATCGTGCAGATGTGTCGGAAACATAAAATGCCTTTTACTTTCCGCGCCGCAGGAACGTCACTGTCGGGACAGAGCTGTTCTGACAGCGTGCTGATAGTGGCAGGAAAACACTGGGAGAAATATGAAATAGGAGAGCGGCAGGAAACGATTCGTCTCCAGCCGGGTATCGTTGGAGCGAAGGTGAATGAGATACTAAAACCCTATGGACGGGTGTTTCCGCCTGATCCTGCCAGTATTGGCAGTGCGATGGTGGGCGGTATTGTTGTCAATAATGCTTCGGGCATGAACTGTGGTGTGCATGCCAATAGCGATAGAATGATGGTTTCGGCACGCGTCATCCTGACAGATGGAACTATTCTTGATACGGGCGATGAATCAAGTAAGGAGGCTTTCAGAAAGAGTCATCCCGATTTCTTGAAAAGGATAGAAACACTGCGTGACAAGGTGCGTGATGACAGGGAACTGGCAGACCGTATTAGCAAGAAATATGCTATCAAGAACGTGACAGGACTAAATCTGCGTCCGTTGATTGCCTATGACGATCCGTTCGATATCATTGCCCATTCAATAGTTGGTTCGGAAGGCACACTCGCATTCCTGTCGGAAGTGACGATGAAAACTCTTCGTGACTATCCGTTCAAGGCATCGGCCATGGTCTATTTCCTGACTATGAAAGAGAGTTGCGAGGCTGTGGTTGCTATGAAAAAACTGAAAGCTGGTGACGAAGACATGGCGATGAGTGCCGAGAACCTGATGGTAAAAAGTGCAGAAATGCTGGATTATAAATCGCTTAGCTCGGTGGACGACCCTGTATTCCTGCAGTATAAGAAAGATGTGGATGCTGGCAAGATTGAGGGGGTAGCCCCAGGGGATTATCATAACATAACGGCAATATTGACTGAAACAAAAGGCGTTACACATGAACAATTGCTGGAGAAAATAGCAAAGATAAAAGTGTGCTTGTCGCAATTTAAGTTGTATATGCCAGCTGAGTTCACTGAAGACCCAAAGGTTTATGGAAAGTATTGGGCCATCCGCTCGGGCATATTCCCTTCGGTAGGTGGCACTCGTCCTATTGGCACGTCATGTCTGATTGAAGACGTGGCTTTCCCTATCGAGTCGTTGCCTGAGGCTACTGTGAAATTGCAGAAGTTAATAGCCGATCATGGTTATTCGGATGCTTGTATCTACGGTCATGCCTTTGAAGGTAACTATCATTTTATTCTTAACCAGAGCTTTGCAGATGAACATGAGGTGGCCCGTTATGCTGAGATGATGCGCGATGTGGCAAAACTGGTGGTGGAAGAATATGACGGCTCGTTAAAGGCAGAGCACGGAACGGGTCGTAACATGGCTCCTTTTGTGAAATACGAATGGGGCGAAAAAGCCTATGAGGCAATGAAGGAGCTGAAGGATATTTTCGATCCGGACGGATTGCTGAATCAGGGCGTGATTTTCAATGATGATCCAGACTGTTTCATTAAGTGCTTAAAACCATTGCCCGTGTTGGAATTTAACTTTAAACAAGTACCTGACGGAGGCCATTATTTAATGGATAAAGAGCTATCGACTGCTCAGGAGACGATTGAGCAGGTGAAACGGGCAAACAAATGTATTGAGTGTGGATTCTGCGAAGTAAACTGTGTATCGTGTGGCCTGACTCTTTCTTCAAGAATGCGAATCGCCGTACAGAGAGAGATAAGAAATCTTGAACATACCGGTGAGAATCCAGAGCGACTGGCTGCATTGAAGAAACAATATAAATATTATGGAGATCAGACTTGTGCTACAGACGGACTTTGTGCGACTTCATGCCCGATGAAAATTAATACGGGTGAGCTTACCCATCTGATTCGCCAGATGGATATGCTCAACAATAATTTGGGGTATCAAGTGGGTGAGTTTGCGGCAAATCATATGGCTGGCATAAAACAGGGACTGCGCTTCGTCTTGGATGTTGCCCATTTGGGACATGTAACCCTTGGACCGGCTGTCATGACAAAACTTTGTAGGGGGATGAATAAAATGGGCCTGCCGCTTTGGACGACGGCAATGCCTAAGAAGCACCGTCAGCCGAAACCATCAGATTTGACTCAGTTTATCATCGATCGTTCGTTGCCACATAACCAACCTTCGATAGATAATCCTCTGAAGGTGGTTTATTTCCCCAGCTGTATCAATCAGACGATGGGACAGTCGAAACATGGTGGGAAAAGACATGATTTGGTTGATGAGGTGATTCAGCTGATGGCTAAAGCTGGTTATGAAGTTATCTTCCCTGAAGGAATGGAAAAGATGTGTTGTGGACAGATCTGGGAATCGAAAGGAATGCTTGATATTGCCGATAGGAAAAGCGCCGAGTTGGAACTGGCGTTATGGAAAGCTTCAAAGGAAGGTAAATACCCTGTGCTTTGTGCTCAGAGCCCATGTCTGCATCGTATGCGTAAAGTAATGCATAAGATGAAATTGTATGAGCCTGCAGAGTTTATTATGACCTATTTGGTGGATAGGTTAGACTTCCATCCGACAGATCGGCCTGTAGCCCTCCACTTGACTTGTTCAACGCGTGAGATGGGAGTGGATAAGGATATGATAGCACTTGCCAAACTGTGCTCGAGCAATGTATATCTACCAGAAGGAGTAGGGTGTTGCGGTTTTGCTGGCGATAGGGGGTTCACTTTCCCTGAATTAAACCGCTACGCGTTGCGAAAACTGCGCCCACAAATTGAAAAATATCACATTGAGGTGGGATACAGCAACAGCCGTACCTGTGAAATTGGTTTGGAAACAAATACGGGTATTCCGTATATGAGTATTGTTTATCTCGTGAACGAATGTACGACAGCAAAGAAAACCCCTGCTGATTAGAAACAGCAGGGTAGGGCATTGAGTTGGTAATATAGGGTACGGGCTATACGCTCGTGTCCTTTCTCATTGGGATGCAAACGGTCGTTTGTACCATCCTTGAAGTACACGACATGTTCATCCATCATAGGGAAAAGGCCACTTAGGGAATTCAAGTCAATAACAGGTACAGCCCATATGTTACCAGCCTCTTTGACGGCGTCTATATAACGTTTAAAGGGTTCACCACAGCGATTGTAATAGTCTTCTGTTGGTTGCCAATTCTTGTCGTTCGCATAAAATCCTGCACGGTGTATAGGTGTGAGCAATACTACCTGCTTGGTTGGATAAGCACGCTTTAATTTATCGAGCGCTATATTAATGCGGCCTTTGAACGTGGTTGTCGTCATGATTGGATACATGCGTTTGCGAACCACCATGTGCTTGGGTTCATGGATACCAGCCATCACCTTTTCTTCCTTGATGTCATACCACTCGCCAATGGGTACTCCGTCATTGAAATCGTTAGTGCCTATAAAAATAAGAATGGCATCAACCGTGTCGCCATGTTCTTTCTGTAACTTGTCGGTTTGGTTGGGAATATCATTCCACTGGCGTCCGCTTATGCCATATACATAGGGGGTAATACCTAACCAATCTTGTAGGTATTGCCAGTATTTTACGTTGGATCCTTTGTGCTTCGGATCAGTAATGGAGTCGCCGAAAAAGGCTACACGCTTCTGCATCCAAGGATGTGTGAAACCTGTTTGAGCATTGACGGCTCCGCATAGCAGAGCCGTCAGGATAAATGTATATATTCGTTGTTTCATCTTTTAGTATTCCATCACAGCAGGCAACTCTTTGGCCTGGTCTATCATTTTCTGAATTTCAACTGTTGCAGGAACACGGTTGGTCAGATTCTTTTGAGCATTTACTTCTTCTAACTTAGCCTGAAGGTTTTCTGCTACACGGTGCTTCAGTTCTTTCACAGTGTCAACACCGGCAGACTCCAATAGTTCTGCGAATTGAGGACCTACGCCATTGATGCGATAAAGATCGCAGTGGTTTGCCCATTTCAAAATCAGTTTACCACTAATGCCGGTCTCTGCCTCTAATGCCTTGCGACCAGCAGGTTTGGCACATTTCTCTAATAATTCTGCATCTGTTTTGATACCGGCGGCAATCAGTTTTTCTGCATAAACGTCGCCTACACCTTCAATGTCAATTACTTTGTAAGTCATAATGGATTAAGTATTAGTTAATTGCAGATTGATGCACTTTGCATTCTGCAACGGCAAATATACAAAGAATTTCATAATTAGACAAGAATTTATTTTTTTTTAATACTCATTTTTGATAAATAAGACAAAGAAATCGTTATCTTTGCCCCCGAATTATTGATTAAAACGAAAAAGATGAATTACAACGATTATGAATTAAAAGAGTATGCAGGTGAAAGACAGTGGGATGTTTCTGCTGCTTTTCCTGTATTAATGAGAAAGGTATATGTGTGGATGACATTTGCATTGGCCATTACTGGCTTTACTGCTTATGGAGTAGCAAACAGTCCTGGCATTCTTCAGGCTCTTGTGACAAATCAAATTCTATTTTGGGGATTGATTATTGCTGAGTTTGCATTGGTCATTGGTGTATCTTCGGCTATCAATAAATTGTCGTTGACAACAGCTACGTTGATGTTTGTACTATATTCAATCATTAATGGAGCGCTGCTATCGTTTATCTTCCTTGCTTATACCCAAAGTTCGATAGCTACTGTGTTCTTCATTACGGCAGGAACATTTGCAGCAATGGCTTTTGTGGGTTATACGACAAAGACGGACCTTTCGTCATTAGGAAAATATTTACTGATGGCTTTGATTGGCATCATTATTGCAACTTTGGTTAATGTGTTCTTTGTAAAGAGTTCGATTCTCGACCTAGGAATAAGCTATCTGGGTGTTTTGATTTTTGTCGGATTGACGGCTTATGATACCCAGAAAATCAAAAATATGCTGTTGCAAGCTCCTGATGCAGGTGAACAGGCTCAAAAATATGCTCTTTTGGGAGCGTTGTCATTGTATCTCGATTTTATTAACCTGTTTATCTATCTTCTCCGCATATTTGGAAAGAGAGAATAATAAATATTATATAATAAGGTATAGAGTTTTCGCTTTTTGTTGTGAAAAGCGAAAACTTTTTGTTTATTTCGAAAAAAGTTTGTGAAAAGTTTGTGTGGTTGAAAAAATAGTTGTACCTTTGCAT
>ONDP01000011.1 GCA_900316645.1 uncultured Prevotellaceae bacterium | reverse complement strand
GGTTGGCAAATCCTAACAATCTCTATGAGGCTCCTGTCATTACTGGTTCCGTGACACAGATTATTGAACGGACACTGGAATACCTGAATCGCATGGTGGTGATGCAGTCCATCATTAAGCCCAAGAATGATAACCACAGTATTAAGTTCTACACCTATCCCTATCAGGCATTGGAGGAAAGTATTACGAACTCGCTTTATCATCGCGATTATCGGGAGTGGGAGCCTGTAGTAATCACTGTTGAACCGAAGAGTATTACCATTCAGAACGTTGGTGGACCAGACCGCAGCATCCCTGCTGCTGATATCAGTCGTGGTGAACTGCTTATCTCTAAACGTTATCGTAACCGTCGTTTGGGCGAATATCTGAAGGAATTGGAGTTGACCGAAGGACGAAGCACTGGTATTCCCACCATCCAGAATGTGCTGAAGGCCAATGGATCGCCTCGTGCTATCGTAGTCACAGATGAAGAGCGCACCTTCTTCCGCATCACCATCCCCTGCCATGAGGCTGCTGGTAATATCATTGCTGACATAGCCAGTAAAGATAATCATGATCCAAAAGATGGCCCCAAAGACGGCCTAAAAGAACTAACTGACAGACAGAAAGTAATAGTTGAAATGATATCGAAAGGGATATTGCCAAACTGAAGAAATTGGGTGTTCTCACTCGTGAAGGTGGGCGCAAGGAAGGCAAATGGGTCATTAATAATAAATACCAATGACAACAACTGATTTTACCAATCATAAAGGGATGAATGTGATTGGATTATTATGGCTCTTTGTAAACTCAAGCCCTATTGCATTGATGGAACAACTTAAAAATGTTCCATCAATGTTCCATCAAAATTAGAAGGTGTTGGAATTGAAAATCCCTGCAAGTGCTTGACTTACAGGGATTTTCTTAGGAGGGTGCCCGGACGGACTCGAACCGTCGACATTCAGAACCACAATCTGACGCTCTAACCAACTGAACTACGGGCACCATCGTGCGCTTTCTTTCGTAAAGCGAGTGCAAAGGTACGGGAATTATTTGAGAAAACCAAATAATTCCCGTATTTTTTGCGAAAAACTTTAGTTTGCAGGCTGTGAAGGTGCTTTGGGAGCATCAGCAGGTGCCTCTTTAGCAGGTGCATCCTTGGCAGGAGTAGCAGGTGCTGCAGCATCCTTTTGCTGGCTGGCTCCGAAGCCTGGCAGCGTGTTGGGATTGGTGGCAGGTGCCTGATAGTTCTCCATGACAGAGGCATCGGTAGATGCTGTAGGAGCTACCCAAGCACATACAACACTGAAGAGAACCATGGCAAGTGCAAGTCCCCATGTGGCTTTCTCGACGAAGTCCGTGGTCTTGCGGACACCGCCAATTTGGTTATAACCGGCGAAACTGGAAGACAGACCGCCACCTTTTGACTCTTGAATCAGCACGATACCGATCATCAGTATGGCTGCAATTACGATAAGAATTACAAATAATGTGTACATGTTACTTTTGTTTTTTATTATTGTTTATTATTAATTTCTCCAAGAAGCGTATTTGGTCGGCAAAGTAGGCATTTTTCTCGGGGTAGTTGTCACTGAGCCTTTTAATGATGTCGAGTGCTTTCTCGTAGCGTCCTTGTTTGATGTAGATGCGTGCCAAAGTTTCGGTGAAATATTCCTCTTCTTGTGGCTCCTCTTCTAAGACAGGTGCTTCGATGGGCTGTTCTTCGTCTCGCAGTTCGTTGAGCAGAATGCGTCCCTGTTCCTCTTCCAGGAAATGGTCGATGAGATCCTGGCCTTGCATCAATGGGGCTTCTTCAGCAGAATTGTCGTTGTCGCTCTCGCTCTCCATCAGGTAGGCTACATAATCGACAGTGGCATCCTTGGGGGTAGGGCGGCGCTTTTTACGATGCTCTGGTTCTTCCTGTTCAGCGGGTATGGAGTCGAGGAAGGAATCAATGAGCGACATAGTGCGACTTTCGTCACGCTGGGTGTTGACGTTTGAGCGTTGTGCATCGGGGGCCGGTTTCTTGAATTGATAGTGGGCAGCTTCAACAAGTTTGAAGAGACAACGCCTATCGGTGATGTAGATGGCAGAGCGGCGCAGTTCTTCGTCGAATGACGGATCGTGTAGCAGATAAAGATTCTGGAGCAGAAGCAGGCGTGCTGTTTGGAAATAGGGATGCAGCGCCATCATAGACCGCAACTCATATAATGTGTCGCGATCCATTCGTTCCGGATGATTTATCAATTCTACTAAATCCATTTTGTCTTACCAATTAGCCACTGTGGCATTGAATATCTGTTCGCAGAGGTCTTTGACCATTTGTGTGACGAGCTCCTCTTGTACGGAATTGAGGGAGCGTGTTGTCTCGTATGTCGAAGTCGCCGTAAACTGGCGCTCGAAGTCTTCTTTGTGATTGGTGTTGTTGGTGAAGCGCACATTGACTGTCATGGAGAGTTCTGTCTGGGCGGAATATCCCTCTGCCGACACCGACTTGTTGCGCTGTTGATATTGGGTAATCTCGCCTTCAATCTTCAGGTCGCCATTACGTCGAACCTGCTCGAGGCGGGTATGGTTGGCAAATTCATCCTTCAACTGATTGTTGAACATTGGGCCCATAGGTCCCCATACATAACTGGAACGGATGGGGAAGTCGGCTATCTGGATGGTCTTCGTCTTGGAGTAGTCGATGCTGGCTCCGTTGAACTTATAGCTTACGGAGCAGGCCGCGAGCAGCATGATGGCTGTCAGGCAAACGATGGTGCGAAGTTTATTTGTCCAGTCCATATTGTTTCAGTCTTCTATATAGTGTACGGTCACTGATTCCCAATTCCAGTGCCGCTTTCTTACGATTACCCCCGTTGCGGTCGAGTGCTTTTTCAAGGGCTTGGCGACTCCATGCGTCAAGATTGAGGTTCTCGGGTTCCTTAACGGGCTCTACATATTCCTCGGCTACAGCATCTTCCAAAGGTGTTGTAGTTGGGATGGTAGGAATAGTCGGTATGGTGGGGACGGTAGGAACTGCTGTAGAGGGAACGGCCTGCACGTCCTCAATTTGTTTCTTTAGTGTGCTCATCTCGCGCCGCATGTCATTCACATTGCTGCGCAGTTCAAAGAGAATCTTATACAGGATTTCTCTCTCGTTTTCAAACGAATGGTCGCCTTCAGAGTGGATAGTAGCCAATTGGGTGGTTTCCTGATCCTGCGGGATGAAACGTGAAAGAATGTCGGGCGTAATCAGTCGCTCGGTAGAGAGGATGGATATTTGCTCGGTGATATTCTTCAATTGGCGCACATTGCCTGGCCACTTATAGCGCATGAGTATTTGTTTGGCCTCGTCGGTAAGTACCACTTTGTCCATTCTGTATTTCTCTGCCATCTGTAAGGCAAACAGGCGGAACAGCAATACGATGTCTTCGCCACGTTCGCGCAAAGGAGGTATCTGAATGGGAATGGAGTTCAGGCGGTAATAGAGGTCTTCACGGAAGCGTCCCTCACTGATAGCCTGACGGATATTGACATTGGTGGCAGCCACGATGCGTACATCGGTCTTGCGTACCTCAGTGGCACCGACAGGGATGTACTCGCCAGTTTCAAGAACACGCAACAGCCTGGCTTGCGTGGCCAGTGGCAGTTCACCTACCTCGTCGAGGAAGAGTGTTCCCTTGTTGGCTGCACCGAAATAGCCGGATGAGTCGTTGATGGCCCCTGTAAACGAACCTTTGACATGGCCGAAGAGCTCAGAGTCGATAGTGCCTTCCGGAATAGAGCCACAGTTGATAGCGAAATACTTCTCGCGACGGCGTGGAGAATTGTCGTGAATAACACGAGGAATAATCTCCTTGCCTACACCACTTTCACCCACGATGAGCACGCTCAAGTCAGTGGGTGCCACCTGTAAGGCGACATCCAGCGCATGGTTCAATCCCTCGCAGTTACCTACGATATTGTAACGCTGTTTGATGGTCTGTAGCTCCGAATACTTCATTTAGCCTGCAAAGGTACAAAGAAAATCTGACATAATGGCACACTTGACAGTTTTTTAACTTTCTATTGCGTCTTTTGCCTTTGGAATGGCGAAGCGTACCTTCTCGCTGTCATCACGTTTCTCGTGGAAAAGTTTGGGTAGCGGGTTCTTCAGCGGTTCGTCGTAATTCTGTCTGTTGCGATAGACGTCAATGGCTGTATAGACAGCCTGACGGAACGAATTTTCATCAGCTTTTCCTTGTCCGGCAATGTCGTAGGCTGTTCCATGGTCAGGTGAAGTGCGGATGATGGGAAGACCTGCCGTGAAATTAACGCCGCTTTCCAATGCGATGGTCTTGAAAGGAGCTAGTCCCTGGTCATGATACATGGCCAGCACACCATCGAAATGGTAATACGTGTTGCTGCCGAAGAAACCGTCGGCAGGGTAGGGACCGAAAGCCTGAATGCCCATTTTCTCCAATTCCTCGATAGCAGGTTTGATGACGTCCTGTTCTTCAGAACCCAACAATCCGTTGTCGCCGGCATGAGGATTCAGTGAGAGAACGGCAATGCGTGGGTTGGAAATGCGGAAGTCGCGTTTCAGGCTCTGGTGGAATATCTTTGCCTTCTCGATAATGGCCTCCTTGGTGATGGCCTTGGAAACATCCTTGATGGGCAGATGGGTGGTGACCAATGCAACGCGTAGACTTTCATTCATCAGAATCATCAACGCTTTGTTCCCCTCGCCGACACTGGTTTCAATATATTCCGTATGCCCGGGGAAATGGAATCCAGGACTTTGAATGGTTGCCTTGTTGATAGGGGCAGTGACTAGTACGTCGAATAATTGGGAACGATAGTCGGTCATTGCTCTGTCGAGTGCCTTGAAAGCTGCCAGTCCTGCCTCTGGAGAAGGTTGTCCGAGGTCAACTTTTACATCATCATCGAAACATGCCAACAAGTTGACTCTGCCATTGCGAGCCTCTTCGGCTCTGTTGATGATGCTGAAATTTGTTTCCAGATTGAGCGCCTTCCGATGGTAGGCAGCAATCTTCGGCGAACCATAGATAATGGGAGTGCATAGCTCCAGCATAGCAGGGTCGGCAAAAGTCTTTAGAATCACCTCATAGCCGACTCCGTTCGTATCTCCTTGCGTGATAGCCACGCGAATCATTTTTTCTTCCATAATTATTTAGGGATGTTAGGGTTGTTAGGGGATGTAGTGATTTGCTTAGCCGTGCTAAGCAGGCCGCAAGCAGCCAAAATATCTTGTCCGCGACTGGCACGGATGGTGGTGGTAATGCCGTGGTGAGTGAGATAATCGCGCAGCGCCTCCATTCTTTTCTCGTCGGACGATGGCAGGTCGACATCAGGAATCTCGTGGAATCGTATCAGGTTGACACGACACTCCAGTCCACTGAGCAGTTTAACAATCTCGCGTCCAAAGAGGGGTGAGTCATTAAGTCCACCGAAACAGATGTACTCAAAAGAACAGCGGCGTTGATGGGTAAAGTCATACTGGCGCAGCAGTCCTACTGTCTCGGCAATAGGCATCGCTTTCTCAGCAGGCATCAACTGTAGCCGTTGCTCGTGCAATGGTGAATGCATCGAAATGGCTACGTGACAATCGCTTTCGTCGAGATAGCGTTTCAGTTTACCTGGCACACCGACAGAACTGACGGTAATGCGTTTCGGGCTCCATTGATAGCCCCATGGAGCCGTCATTATTTCACATACTCGAAGAACTGCGTCCAGATTGTCCATTGGCTCTCCCTGTCCCATGAAAACGATATTGGTCAGCGATTCAGCCTCGGGCAATGCATATATTTGGTTGAGGATGTCGGCAGCTGAGAGGTTGCCTTGCCATCCCTGTTTCCCTGTCTGACAGAACAGGCAGTTCATCTTGCATCCCACCTGGCACGATACACAAATTGTAGCTCGCTCGCCGTCGGGGATATAGACCGTTTCAACAAAGAGGGGGCTATTGGCTGTTGGCTGTTTGCTATTTGCTGTTAGCACAGGGAATAGGTATTTGATAGTGCCGTCTTTGCTGCGTTGACAGTCGATAGGCTCCATCGCTCCCACCTCATAATCTTCTGCCAGACGTTCTCGGTTTTGCTTAGAGATGTTGGTCATCTCGTCAATGCTCCGTACTTTCTTTTCGTATAGCCACTGAGCAATCTGCTTAGCCGTAAAGGCAGGCATACCCAATTCTGCGACGATACTTTTCAGTTCCGTCGGAGTCAATCCCAGCAGTCTCTTTTTCGAATTCATGTGTGCAAAGGTACAAAATAAAGTGAAAAGTGAAAAGTGAAAAGTGAAAAAAATGCGGTTGCTTGGCTTTTATCCTGTATTTTTTTGTAACTTTGCAGCTAAAATTATCAAAAACAGAAAAATGAGAAAAAAAATAGATTGCTTCCTTGCCTGTCAGACACCAGAAGTCTTGTCAGGCACGATAGCACAATTGAGGCAGAGTAGTGCCGTGCGTCATATCTTTCTGATGGTTTGTCAAGAGACGGATATGGAGCTTCCTCAGGACTGTACTTTGTTGGTGGTTGACCAGCTGCAGAGTAGTCAGTATGTAATGCAGATAGCTGAACATGCCGTAGCACCCTATGTGTTGTTAAGCCTGAAGTCAACCCCGATTGTATTGGGGGCGACGGCTTTAGAGCGTATGCTGTTGGTTGCAGATGATTCAAATGCGGCAATGGTATATGCTGACCGTTGGCAGATGGAAGCAGGAACGCGTCAGGCACATCCTGTGATAGACTATCAAGAGGGTGCCCTTCGTAATGATTTCGACTTCGGCAGTTTGCTCTTGGTGCGCACTTCACTGCTCCATCAGTACGCCACTATTGACAGAGAGCGTGAATACCGGTGGGCAGGACTTTATGACCTGCGACTGTTCCTGAGCAGGAAAGGTGAACTCTTCCATCTGAATGAATATCTCTATACCGAGGAAGAAACCGACCTGCGCGCTTCAGGTGTCAAGCAATTCGACTATGTGAATCCTGCCAATCGTGAGGTGCAGATAGAGATGGAGCAGGCCTGTACAGCCCATCTTCGTGAGATAGGGGCGTTGGTTGATACCAGTCAGTATCAAGATGTAGATTTCGATGAGCAGGAATTCGAGATGGAGGCCTCCGTCATTATTCCAGTCTTTAACCGCGAGAAGACCATCAAGGATGCCGTAGAAAGTGCGTTGTCTCAGAAAGCGAATTTCAAGTATAATGTCATTGTGGTTGACAATCATTCTACAGATGGTACAGGTGAAATACTTTCTCAGCTTTCAAAACATCATCCACAACTTGTTGTTATCGTTCCAGAACGATTCGACCTCGGCATTGGCGGTTGTTGGAACGAGGCAGTAAACAGTCCTTATTGCGGACGTTTTGCAGTGCAATTGGATTCCGACGATCTCTATTCCTCTCCAAAGACCCTTCAGACGGTTGTTGATGCCTTTCACAAACAGAAAGCAGCCATGATAGTGGGTTCGTATAGAATGTGCGACTTTGATTTGAATACATTGCCGCCGGGGCTCATTGACCATAAGGAGTGGACTGACGAAAACGGTCCTAATAATGCCTTGCGTATCAATGGACTTGGTGCTCCACGTGCTTTCTTCACCCCTGTTCTGCGCAGCTTTGGATTCCCCAATACGTCGTATGGTGAAGACTATGCCTTAGGTTTGATGTTCTCACGTCATTATCGTATCGGGCGCATCTATTCCGAGCTTTATCTCTGTCGCCGTTGGGGAGGCAATTCCGATGCTGCTCTTTCTGTGGAGAAGACTAATGCCAACAATCTCTATAAGGATCGCTTGCGCACGATGGAAGTTAAGGCTCGTCAGCGTGTCAACAAGGAGGGAATGCCGCAGGGAACACTGTCATCATGGTATCGCTTCTTCGAACGCCAGTTGTGCTCATGGGAAGAAACACGTCAGCGCTATCGTGATTTGGAATCCGTGGAAACCCGTGAACTAGTGGGTGATGGTATGGAAATGGCAGTACAGTGGAATCCGGCTCGCATTCGTTCTACAGGTGCCAAGATTGATGCCAAGTCGTTGGCTGAGCGTCCTTGTTTCCTCTGTGGCAAGAATCGTCCCAAGGAACAGATACATCGGGTGATTGACAAGGACTACGAATTGCTCGTCAACCCATATCCTATCTTACCAATCCATTTCACGATTCCTACGCTAAAGCATCAGCCACAGGCAATCATGTCGATGTATGACGAGGTGCATCAGTTGGCAACCAATTCGCCAGAACTCACCATATTATATAATGGTCCTAAGTGTGGCGCCTCTGCTCCTGACCATGCCCATCTGCAGGCGGTGAGTTCCAATATCCTGCCTTTGCAGCGTTCGTGGCAGCGATTGAGCCGTAATCTGAAGGAGGTGGTGAAAACGGATGAGGAAGAGGGTATCTTCCAGATAGTTGACTCTCCTGCAGCCGCTTTCCTAATTCGGAGCCATTCACAGGAAGCCGATGTGCAACTTTTTCATCGACTTTATAAATATCTGCCCGTTCAACAGGACGATACGGAACCCATGATGAATATTATCATGTGGCGGCAGGGTGAGACAACGCTCAGTGTTGTGTTCCCCAGAAGAAAGCATCGCCCAGAATGTTATTCAAAAGAAGGAGATGCACAGTTTATTATCAGTCCTGGAGCTATTGATATGGGCGGTCTGATGATTACGCCCCGCGAAGAGGATTTCCGCAAGCTTACCCCAGAAGTGGCCATGGACATCTATCGTGAGGTATCAATTACTCCTCAGCAAATAGAGGAAGTGATAGACCGTCTGCAGAACGACGAGGTGTCAGCCTGCCTTTCAGATCAAATATCCACACAGCCCGATGTCACTGTCGGTATTGTGAGCGGGCATAAGATATCTTTCTCGCTCAATGCACCATATATAGCGAAAGGAGAGATGATAGAGGGCGAACAGATTGTGGAATTTTCAGAGGGTGGCATTCTCTGGCGTGGGGTTCAGTACCGTGAGTTGATATTTACTCCCCAGTCGCCGACCGCCTCATTCTCACTTCATGATGTAACCATCGGTGTTAATTTCCATTGGGAGCGCAAAGAGACGCAGGTGTTCTTGGGGACACTCCGTTTGATAGTGGAGTCCGACAAGATAACAGCCATCAATCAACTGCCCGTTGAGCAGTATCTGGCCAGTGTTATCTCCAGTGAGATGAAGGCGACAGCAGGTCTTGAACTCTTGAAGGCACATGCCGTTATTTCGCGCTCATGGCTGTTGGCACAGATGAAACGCCGTCAGGACAACAGTGAGAAGAAAGACGGTTTCTTCTCGTTTGTCAAGAAAGACGACGAGTTGATTCGCTGGTATGATCGTGAAGACCATACAAACTTCGATGTGTGTGCCGACGACCATTGTCAGCGTTATCAGGGCATTACCAAGCAAACCAGTAAGGCTGTAGAGCAGGCACTGGAAGCCACTCGCGGATGTATTCTGTGCTATGGCGATGAAATCTGCGATGCTCGTTTCTCGAAGTGCTGTGGCGGAGTGACAGAAGAGTTCCAATATTGTTGGGAAGACACGCCGAAACCCTATCTCATATCAGTAGAAGATCCCTTCTGCAATACGGATGACAGGGAGGTGCTCTCTCAGGTACTCAATGATTACGATTTAGAGACAAATGACTTCTATCGTTGGACAGTGGAATACACTGTGGACGAGCTTTCCCAGCTTGTCAACGAAAAGCTGAAGGACGACTTCGGTACCATCACAGACCTCATTCCTGTGGAGCGAGGCAAGAGCGGGCGAATCTGGAAATTGAAGATAGTCGGTACCAAGAAGACCATGACTATCGGCAAGGAACTGGAGATACGCCGTGCACTTAGCGAGACACATCTCTATAGTTCAGCTTTCGACGTGGAGAAGACATCTAACGGTTTCCGCTTGAACGGAAAAGGGTGGGGACATGGTGTAGGCCTCTGCCAGATAGGTGCTGCCGTCATGGGACAGCAAGGTTATAAATACAAAGAAATACTGTTGCATTATTATCGTGGTGCAGAAATCAAAAAAATATATTAAATGCAGATGAATAAAAAATCTCCGTGGACTTGGGTGCCCACACTCTATTTTGCCGAGGGAGTTCCCTATGTAGCCGTGATGACCATATCGCTTATCATGTATAAGCGACTAGGTTTGTCGAATACTGATATTACCCTTTACACCTCATGGCTATATTTGCCATGGGTCATCAAACCTTTGTGGAGTCCCTTTGTTGACATGTTGCGCTCTAAGCGTTGGTGGATTGTTGCTATGCAGGTGCTGATAGCTGCTGCTTTGGGTGGTGTGGCTTTCACTATTCCCGGACCGTGGTGGCTGCAAGGGTCATTGTGCTTCTTCTGGCTGATGGCTTTCAGTAGTGCTACTCACGACATAGCGGCAGACGGTTTCTATATGTTGGGACTCAACCAGCATGAGCAAGCCTATTTCGTGGGCATTCGTTCCACGTTCTATCGCATTGCCACCATTTTCTCATCAGGATTGCTGGTAGGATTGGCAGGAGCCTTGCAGGTACTTACTCGCAATATCCGTTACTCCTGGAGTTTGGTGTTTTACCTGATGGCAGGTCTTTTTATTGCGTTGTGGCTTTATCACCATTGGATACTTCCCAAACCTGCAGAGGATGGTATGAAGACCAAAAAGACGGCAGGTGAAATTATGCAGGAGTTCAAGCAGACTGTTGTCACCTTCTTCCAGAAGCCACAAGTGTGGGCAGGTATTTGTTTCATGCTGTTCTATCGTATGCCAGAAGGTTTGCTGGCCAAGATATCAGCTCTGTTCCTTGTTGATGCTCCCCATAATGGCGGACTGGGTCTTTCGGATGGAGAATACGGTTTGGTACAGGGCACAGTGGGAGTCATCGGCCTCACCTTAGGCGGTATTCTCGGTGGTATTGTTGCCAGCCGTGACGGTTTGAAGAGATGGCTTTGGCCTATGGTTCTTGCCATCACCTTGCCCGACGTTGTGTATGTTTACCTCTCTTATGTGATGCCGTCTGATTTGATAGTCATCAATGTTTGTGTCTTTGTAGAGCAGTTCGGCTATGGTTTCGGTTTCTCTGCCTATATGTTA
Organism: uncultured Prevotellaceae bacterium; assembly: GCA_900316645.1. GTDB lineage: Bacteria > Bacteroidota > Bacteroidia > Bacteroidales > Bacteroidaceae > Prevotella. Next base: position 68,213 of record ONDP01000011.1, on the reverse strand, counting down.
TACCTTATATATTATAGTCAGGGCAATCACAAGACGAGTCACTATGCCTTGTGTACCGCTTTCATGGCTCTGTCGATGATGATTCCAGGCATGTTTGCCGGTGCTTTGCAGGAAGCAGTAGGTTATCAAGCCTTCTTCTTGATTGTTGTCGTAGCATGTTCGTTGACGTATATCGTGACAGCATTCCTGAAGATAGATCCAGAGTTTGGTAAGAAAAAGGCAGAAGAATAATATTCTTCATGATACTAAAGAAAAGCGGCAGGGTTTCACAACCGTGCCGCCTTTTTTATAATCCTAATGATAGTATTAATAATGGAAAAGAAATTTATGTATCTAATAAATTAGTAATTTATTTCAGAATTGTTGTTATTTTGACGGTTCAAAGGTACTTCTTTTTTTCCATTCAACCATGTTTTTTCTTGACAAAAATTGCATTTTATGTTATTAAACATTTATTTCAGGGGGCAAAATAGGAAATTCCCTATTCAAATATAGGAGTTTTATCTTGGGAGTGTAGGATTTTTTCCTTACCTTTGCAGCAGAAATACAAAAATATATGGATTATGAAAAAGATTAATACTTACTTAGTGATGGCACTCATGGTGGTGCTGACCATGACAACTTTTACTAGTTGTGACAAGGATACCCGTTTGGCTATGGACTTGAATGGAATCTGGTCTGGTACAATAGTCGGTGATTATTATGTTGATCGTTATTCTGGTGTAGTAAGGGAAGATGTTTACGATACAGAAATTTGTTTCTATCAAGATGGTGATTTCTCTAAAGGAGGTACAGGCTATCAGATAGACCGAAATCGTGATACCAGACAATATACACGTTTTAATTTCGATTGGACAGTAAGAAATCAAAGAATTTATATCCGTTATAATGATGGTTACGAGATTGTCATCAGAGATTATGATATCTATGACGTAGGCAGTACGATGCACTTTAGAGGTACCTTTGATGACGCTATTGATGGAACCCCGACAGCCTCGTTTAATTTGGTGAAGGTGTCAAATATGCGTTCCGTTGCTGACGAAGAGGGTGCTGTAGAAGTGACCAAAGAAGAATTCAAATAAAAAAAGAGAGCTCGCAGCTCTCTTTTTTTACTTATATTCCAAGACCTCCGTTGAACGAGGCATCGACGGCTTTAGACTGCTGGATGCGGGAGTAGGGAGGAACGTCATTGGTTACCCAGATATTACCACCGATCACGCTATGGTGTCCGATGGTGATGCGCCCTAAGATAGAGGCATTGGAATAAACCGTCACATGGTCTTCTATGATAGGATGGCGAGGCACGTTCAGCATGTTGCCGTTCTCGTCGTATTTGAAGCTTTTAGCTCCCAGCGTCACACCCTGATAGAGTGTCACGTGGTTACCGATGATACATGTTTCACCAATTACCACACCCGTGCCGTGGTCAATGGCAAAGTATTCACCGATAGTGGCACCGGGATGAATGTCGATACCCGTTTTAGAGTGGGCCTGTTCCGTGATGATGCGCGGAATGACGGGCACCTTCAATTCGTGCAACTTGTGGGCGATACGATAGTGTGTCATAGCGTTAACTACTGGATAGCAGAATATCACCTCTCCGAAATTAGGAGCAGCAGGATCGTTGTCGAACATCGCCTTGACATCTGTATAGAGCAGTCGTTTGATTTCGGGTAGTTCGTCGATAAACGCAAGAGCCAGTCGGTTGGCCTCTTCGTACGCTTTCTCCTTGGTGGAAATAGCCTCGCAATCCTCACAGAACTGCAATCCGTGAGCTATCTGCTTGATCAGTCTTCTATTCAGTTCCACCACACATTCACCAATATGATATGAACGAATGGATTCGTCGGACTGACGCTTACCCATATAGTCAGGGAAGATAATGTCCTTTACCAGGTTGACAATGCGCTCCACCTGTTCAATAGAGGGGAGGGGAGCCTCTGTGGCAGGCATCATTTTCACTTCCTGCTCTGTCAGTTTCGACAGCAGGTTCACATTTTTCAGTATGATGTCATTGGCTTCTTTACTCATGACTTTGATTGTTATGTTGTCTTCTTGGGATGCAAAGATATGAAATATTTGTGAAAATTCGCTCTTTTTCAAATAAATTGTTTATCTTTGTATCGACAAAATAGACAAGACAATGACTAAGAGAAAACTATTCATCACTGCCACATTATTGATGGTTACGCTGATTGTGAGTGCACAATCAGTTGTCAGCGGTGTGGTTATCGACCGCCAGACGGGTCGCACTTTAAGCCATGTGAGTGTTACGGCGCAAGGTGGTAAAGCGCATACCGTAACCAACGACGAAGGGCGCTTCGTGCTGAAGACCCAGCGCAAGCCCGAGTATGTTCAACTGAGCCACATTGGCTATAAGACACGCCGCCAGTCATTGGATGAAGGCACTTCTACCAATCTTCGCATCATGATGACTGCCAATACGGTGGGACTCCATGAAGTGATTATTACCCGCAACGACCCAGAAGAAATCGTCCGGGCAGCTATGGAGCGTATCGAGCAGAATTATCCCGACCGTCCCGAACTGGTTCGCTGTTTCTATCGCGAGACAGCTCGCAAGGGTTCTCGTTTTATCTCTGTTGCGGAAGCTGTAACCGATATGTATAAGTCAGCATACAACCGTGGTCCCGAAAGAGATGCTGTAGCCATACTGAAGGGACGTCGATTGATGAGTATGAAGGCAAAGGACACGTTAGGTGTCAAGATACAGGGCGGTCCTGTGATGCCACTGATGGTTGATGTGGCTAAGAATCCGGCTTACCTGCTCAATGAGGAGGGACTTGGCAAATATGCTTTCCACATGGAAATGCCAGTTGTCATTGACGACCGTCTGCAGTTTGTGGTCAGTCTGGAACCTCAGGCCGCTACGCTTTTCCCGCTCATGTATGGCAAATTGTATATCGATCAGGAAACGTTGGCGTTTACCCGTGCCGAACTGCAACTTGATGTACACGACTGGCGCTCTGCCTCCGAATATATGTTGGTAAGGAAGCCCTTCGGACTTCATTTCCGTCCAAAGGAGCTGCAGGTGACGGTGGTTTACGAAACAGATGTTGATGGTATCACGCGGATGAGCTATGTGCGTAATGAGATGCGCTTTAACTGCGATTGGAAGCGTAGGCTCTTTGCCTCGCCTTTCACGACTGTCAGCGAGATGGTGGTTACTGATCGCCGCCAGATAGGCGATGAAGCCAAGCGTCCCAAGGGTCGCAATTCCTTTGGCATTCGCGACCGTTTTTACGATAAGGTGGAATATTTTGAAGACCCCGATTTCTGGGCAGACTATAACATCATAGAGCCAACAGAGAGTTTGCAAAACGCTATCGGGAAATTGAAGAAAAAAGTAAAAAAGTAAACAATATGAGAATAACGACACTGACTGCAGGCTTGAGGAGGGTAATAGGTTTCTTGCCTTTTTACCTATTTCCCGTTCTGCCTTTATCAGCCCAACCGGCAGGTGTAACGCTCGACACGCTGAACATCAAGCATATCGACTTTCATGGAAAGTCCCAGACGGGTATCCTGATTTGTAATAAGACCATCTCAAAAGACCTTCAGGAGATTTTTGCCGAACTATATAAGGCAAAATACCCCATTGAGCGTATCCGACCAATTTCTGAGTATGGTGATGACGACGAAAAGTCCATGAGCGATAACAATACCTCGTGCTACTGTTATCGCGTAGTGGAGGGCAGTACAACACTGTCGAACCATGCCCGAGGGCTGGCTATTGACGTCAATCCGCTCTATAACCCCTGTGTGCGCCGCAAGAAGGATGGCACACTCCTGATACAGCCTGCTACAGGCAAGCCCTATGTTGACCGCAGTAAGAAGTTCAAGTATAAGATTACGAAACGCGACCTCTGCTACCGACTCTTTGTACAGCATGGTTTCAAATGGGGCGGCAACTGGCAGACAGTCAAGGACTATCAGCACTTCGAGAAGCCTTAATCTACTGTTATTATTCAATCAATAAAAATAAACCGAATCATTATGAAAAGAATTTTGTGGATTTCAGCATTGGTGTATGCTATGCTTGGCTATGCAAGTCCAGCCTACAGCCAATGCCAGAAACAGCGGAACATCGTTATTCTTTATGAGAACGATGTTCATTGTGCGATGGACGGCTACGCAAAGTTAGCCGGTCTGCGTGATGCTATTGCCGATACTGCCGATGTCTGCCTGGTTTCAAATGGCGACTATGTGCAGGGGCAGACGGTAGGTGCCATCTCGAAAGGACAGTATGTTGTTGACGTGATGCAAGCTCTGAGTTATGATGCCATTACCCTTGGCAACCATGAGTTCGACTATGGTATGGAGCGCATGTATGAGTTGTTGCGTCAGGTTCCTGCTCCTATTGTGTGCTGCAATCTCTATGACAAGCGTTCGGGCAGGATGGTCTTTGCCCCCTTTGTCATGAAGCGTGTTGGCAACAAGAAGATAGCCTTTGTGGGCGTGGTCACTCCAACGTCGATGGAGGATGAGGCCTATGCCTTCCGTGACGAGAAGGACAGTCTTATCTATGACCTTCAGATCAAGGATATTCCTACGTTGGTGCAGCGTGCTGTCGATGAGGCCCGAAAGGCAGGTGCCGACTATGTGATACTGAATTCCCATCTGGGTGAGGAGCCTACAGCCCGTCATTCCGATTCCCATACAGTGTCGGCCAATACCACAGGTATCGATATTGTGCTCGATGGTCACTCCCATGCCAAGATAGTGGCAGATACCGTGTTGAACAAAGCAGGCAAGCCCATTATCGTCACCCAGACGGGAACGAAGTTTGCTGCTATCGGTAAACTGATAATTACTCCCGATGGCCAGTTCTCCACTTCGCTTATTCCTGTGGAGAGTGTCAAAGAGAAAAATGCCTATGTAGCCCAGTTGGTTGACAGCATCCAAACTATGCTGAATGCCCAGACAAGTCGCTTGATGTGTCATAGTGAAGTGCCTTTGCGAATTAATGACGATCAGGGCAATGAAGTTGCTCGTATGAGTGAAACCAATGCCGGCGATATCGTGACCGATGCGTTCCGTTTGGTGACAGGGTCTGACATCTCCGTGCTCAACAGTGGCGCAATCCGCAACGAAGTGAAGGCTGGCGACCTCACCTATGGCGATTTGCTTTCTATGCTGCCTTACGACAACTATATCGTTGTGGCAGAGGCAAAGGGCAGCACCATTGTTGCCATGCTAAATAAACTGATGGCATTCCTGCCCAAGCCCGACGGACAGTTCCCTCAGGTGTCGGGCATCAAATTCATCATCCACGAAAGAGAGCATCGTGTGAGCGATGTACAAGTACTCAACAGCTTTACCCAGCATTACGAGCCCATCAATCCTGATCGCGTCTATACGGTAGCCACCACGAAATATTGCGTGACTGATGGTGGTCTTTACAACGGACTGAAGGGTTGCAACATCAAATGGGAAACCAAGCGCACCTACAACGACATCTTCATCGAGTATGTCACCAAGAACCTTCGTGGTCACGTCGGCCAGGAGTATGCTCACCCACAAGGACGAATGATTAAGAAATAATAAGTCTAACTAATTAATCACAAACAATATGAAAAAGATTTATTTTATGACATTGACCTTACTTTCAGCAATGACTGTTAATGCACAGAATGTAGGAGAATTGTTCACGCCAAAGGCTATGGAGTACCTGAAGGCTGTGCCTTTCGATGTTAACCGAACCACGCTTTACACAGCCGACGAACTCTATGCCGGCTATGATCCTACTAACGAGGCCACTTTCGAGGCCTGCTATGACACAAAGGTTTATCGTCACTTCATCGCAACGGGCAAACAAGCGCAGAGCGTGGAAGAGTCGTTGGCGCGTACCTTGCACGACCATTGCATTCATGTGGCTCTTGACCAGTTCTTCAAGGAGCATAATCCACGCCTTTGCCTGGGCATCATGGGAGGACACGCCCTGAAGCGCACCGACCCTATGTATAAGAAGGTGGTGCTTCTGAGCAAGCGCCTCACCGAACAGGGCTTCATCATGCTGAGCGGAGGTGGCCCCGGTGCTATGGAGGCAACCCATTTGGGAGCCTGGTTGGCAGGACGTTCGGAAAAGGATGTTGACGCTGCTGTTGACATTCTGAAGGTGGCACCGTCGTTTAGCGATAAAGGCTGGTTGGCCAGTTCGTTCGAGGTGATGAAGCGTTATCCCCGCAAGGGCAACTATGTGAGCCTCGGCATACCGACCTATCTCTATGGTCATGAGCCCTCAGCTCCTTTCGCTACCCACATTGCCAAGTTCTTCGAGAACAGCATCCGTGAGGACCTTATCCTCACAGTAGCTTTTGGCGGTATCATCTACACTCCAGGTAGTGCAGGCACGATGCAGGAAATCTTCCAGGACGCCGTTCAGAATCACTACCTGTCGTTCGGCTATTCAAGTCCGATGATTTTCCTCGGTACCGATTTCTGGACCAAGGAAATGCCCGTTTATCCCTTCTTGCAGGAACTTGTCAAGTTAGGCAAGTACAAGAACCTGCAGCTCTCTCTGACTGACGATTTTGATGAAATCGTGGAAGAGTTGGAAGCATTTAAGAACAAACAATGAAACTGACGAAGGAACAAATTGGCGAAATGGTTCGCTTCAGCATAGTGGGTGTCCTCATTACGGTCATCCACTACGCTGTTTACTGGCTGCTCCAGTTGGTTATCAATGTGAATATTGCCTAGACGGCAGGCTACATTGTGGGCTTTGTATTTAAGAAATTGAAATAGGTGGAGCGGTTAGTTTCCTACCAATAGTTTGGCAGTATTCAGATAGTTGAAGAACGTCTGTCGCTCAGCCACTCCGTCACCTTCCTCGATGCCATTGGTCTTGGCTTCTATGCACTTGCCGTTCTCATCGTAATAGTAGCGCCATTCGTAGTTTTCACCTTCCTCTTTGTTGTGCTGATAGGTGAACATCACGTCCGTGCCATTCCCGTTCGCCAGGAATTCCACGTAATTGTCCCAGTACATGCACTGGCGGCGATTGTTGATGAAGTAGCAGGTACCGACCTCATTCCCCTGTGCATCCGCCTTCTTGTCGAAATAAATATTAGTGTTCTCGGTGACGGGTGGAAATTGTTCTGACAAAGCCTCGTGCAGGGTGATGAAGATGTGGTGCGGATTCTCTGAAGTCTTGTCGGCTGCTATCTTCTCCTGCGCTTTGGCATAGGCAGCACGAATCGCCTTGATGCGCTCAGCCTTCGGGGTGGTTGCCTTAGCCGTTGATGCCGGAACATGGTTCGACGTGTGCATGACACTTTGGAAAACCTTCAGCAAATGTTTCGCCTCTTCCAGTTTCTCGTCGCCAATGGTGGGCGTCAGCTGTTCGTCATCACGCTCAGACAAAGGCTGGTCGTACATGCCCGACTTGAAGATTCCGTGAATGGTTTGCCCCTGCTGGTTGTAATAATAGCGGTTTTCCTGCACGTATCCGCCATCTGTAATTCCCTTCGAGAAGATGAAGAGCGGATAGCCCTTGGCATCTACCAGAACCTCTAAGAAAGACTCATGCCCGTGCGAAGTCCAGTATTCGTTGATGAAATAGCAGTTCGACTGATCGTAGAATTCCTGATCAGCTTTCGTCTTCCCATTATCGAAGTAGAAGGTCAGTTCAGTGTGGCTGTCCAGGATAAAGTCGGGGTCAACCTCCTCACCGTTCTCTCTTACGATGGTGAGGTCTAACGGAGCCTTACCGTTCTTACCGTTCTGGGCAATCTTCTGTTTAGCCTCGGCATACAGTTGCCTGATGCGCTTCACCTGTTCGTCCTTGGGCTGTGCCAGCACGACGAGTAGCCCTCCCACCAGCATCAGTGTCATTGTGATGATTCTCTGCATAATTCCGTTTTTCTAAAGTTCCTTGGTTGCAAAGATAGTAAAACTTTAAGACCTCACCAAATAAATTCCCCAGAATTCACTTTATTCGTATATTTGTTTTATCTTTGCAAATGGATATGAAAAGAAACTTTTTATTATTAACCCTCATGCTGCTGGTGGTGGCAATGGGTGCGAAAGCCGACAAATGGCCCGACGGAACAGAGATGGACGCGTGGTTCGGTAAAAAGGAGAAAGTAGATGTCAAACAGTTGGGACGTCCATACGTCATCACTGATTATGGCGTAGTTGCTGACAGTACGCTGGTGCAGACGGCTGCTATTCAGCGTGTCATCGACCGCTGTGCCGACGAGGGTGGGGGTGTGATAGTGATTCCAGAGGGGACTTTCCTTTCGGGGGCACTCTTCTTTAAACAAGGTACGCATCTGCATGTAGTCGGCAGGCTGAAGGGCAGTAACCGTATTGCTGATTTTCCCGTGATGCTGACCCGTATTGAAGGCGAGACATGCAAATATTTCCCTGCGCTGGTGAATGCTTACGGTGTTGACGGATTCACCATTACGGGACACGGCACGATAGACGGCAATGGGCTGCGTTATTGGCAAGACTTCTGGCTGCGCCGACAGTGGAATCCTGCTTGTACAAATAAGGACAGCCAGCGTCCGCGACTGACCTATATTGCCAATTCCAAACACGTGACCATTCAGGATGTGCATCTGGTGAACTCGCCCTTCTGGACGAATCATGTCTATAAGAGTCATCATGTTCGCTATCTCGACTGCTATATCTATGCCCCTACGGAGCATGTTTGGGAACAGGACTCGACGAAGGGAGCACCCTCGTCGGATGCCATTGACATTGATGCGTGTACGGATGTATTGGTCAGCGGTTGCTACATGCACGTGAACGACGATGCAGTCGTGCTGAAAGGCGGCAAGGGCACTTGGGCGGACAAAGACTCGACGAATGGTGACAACCAACGCATACTGATAGAAAACTGTACGTACGGAAAGGTGCACGGCTGTCTGACCTTGGGTTCTGAGTCGCTCCATAACAGGAATGTCGTTCTTCGCCATTGTCGGACGCAGGATGCCAACCGCGTACTGTGGCTGAAGATGCGTCCCGATACCCCTCAGCACTATGAATACATCACGGTGGAGGACATCACAGGCCATTGCGACCGATTCCTTTATATCTACCCTTGGACTCAGTTCTTTAAACCGGAGAAGCGCGACGAGATGCCCCTCTCACGCTGTAATAACATTGTGATGAAGGACATACAGGTGGAAACACCCATCATGCTCGATGTCAAGACGTCGGATAAATACCAGTTGACGGATTTCTTTCTGGAGGGGAAAATCCTTCAGCTGAAATAAAAATAATGTTTTTTCTAGTAGTTTTTCTCTACTATATTGCGTCTAACGGGTAAATAAAATCCAAAAGACAGACAAAACAATGACAACTTTAGAAAAACAATTATCCTCGCTCTCATCTTCTACTTCAAGATGCAACGCACCAACGATGACATTCTCCGTCAGATAGAGGAAATAACACAGGAATAAACTAAAAACTAAAAAGAAGGTAGCCGACCGCTGGCTACCTTCTTTGCTTTTATCGGATAAACAACAGTTCGCGATATTTGGGGAGTGTCCAGAGCCCATCCTCAACGATGAGTTCCAGTTTGTCCACCTCGTAACGGATGGCCTCCATGTGGGGCTCTACCGTGTCGTGGTAGGCGATAGCACGTTCGTGAATGTCCTCAATGCGGTTGGCCACCTTTCGGGCATCGGTCAGTTCCTCAGTAAACTGTTCAATCTTCTCTGTGCGCTCGGCAATCTCCTCGATAAGTTTCATGTTACGGGTAGAGAGACGTGTAGCCTTTTCGGCTGTAAAGACGTCCTTCATGCCCTGTACGTTCTTGATGAGTTTGCTCTGATAGTGTGTGGCAACAGGGATGATGTGGTTCATAGCCAAATCGCCCAGGACTCGTGCCTCAATCTGCACGGTCTTGACGAACATTTCCCATTTCACCTCATTACGTGCCTCCAGTTCCTTGCGGTTCATCACCTTGGTGCTCTCAAACATCTTCACACTGGAATCGTCGAGGTAGCGCTCGAAGATGACGGGGCACGATTTCTCAACGTCAAGACCGCGACGAGCAGCCTCCTTGACCCATTCGTCAGAATAGCCGTTACCATCGAAACGGATGGGCTTGCACGTCTTGATATCGTCGCGCAGTACATCGAGGATGGCACTCACCTTATTATCACCATCAGCTATTTTCTTGTTTACACGCTCCTTGAACGACTCCAGTGCTTCAGCCATAGCCGCATTCAGGGATATCATAGCCGATGCGCAGTTGGCTGTAGAGCCTGGTGCTCGGAATTCGAAGCGGTTGCCGGTGAAGGCAAAGGGTGATGTGCGGTTGCGGTCGGTGTTATCGACGATGAGGTCGGGAATCTGCGGAATATCAATCTCCATACCCTGTTTGCCCTTCAGGTTGAAGAGCTCGTTATTCTCGCTCTGTTCAATATGGTCGAGCAGTTCAGTGAGCTGTGTACCGAGGAACGAGCTGATAATGGCAGGAGGAGCCTCGTTGCCACCCAGACGGTGGGCATTGGTAGCCGACATGATAGACGCTTTCAGCAGTCCGTTGTGTTTATAGACTGCCATGAGAGTCTCAACGATGAAGGTGACGAAACGCAGGTTCTCCTCGGGTGTCTTACCTGGAGCATGCAGCAATACCCCATTGTTGGCAGACAGGCTCCAGTTGTTGTGTTTACCCGAACCGTTGATGCCGTTGAAGGGCTTTTCGTGCAGCAGCACGCGGAAACCGTGGTTGCGTGCCACCTTCTTCATCAGCGACATGAGCAGCATGTTGTGGTCCACAGCCAGATTGCACTCCTCAAAGATAGGTGCCAGTTCAAACTGGTTGGGGGCAACCTCGTTATGGCGTGTCTTGACGGGAATGGCCAGTTCGAGGGCTTGAATCTCCAAGTCCTTCATAAAGGCTTGTACGCGGTCAGGGATGGTGCCGAAGTAGTGGTCGTCCATCTGCTGGTTCTTGGCACTCTCGTGCCCCATCAGTGTGCGTCCTGTCATCAGCAGGTCGGGGCGTGCAGAATAGAGCCCCTCGTCCACGAGAAAGTATTCCTGTTCCCAACCGAGGTTGACCTGTACCTTCTGCACATCGTCATAGAAGAAACGGCAGACCTCCGTTGCAGCCTTGTCAACAGCATGGAGTGCACGCAGCAGAGGAGCCTTGTAGTCGAGAGCCTCGCCGGTATAGGCAATGAATATGGTGGGAATACAGAGTGTGTCGTCAATGATGAACACAGGGCTTGTGGGGTCCCATGCAGAGTAGCCGCGAGCCTCGAATGTGTTGCGGATACCGCCGTTGGGGAAACTGGATGCATCAGGTTCCTGCTGAACCAGCAGTTTTCCGCTGAATGTCTCAATCATACCGCCCTTGCCGTCGTGCTCCACGAAGGCGTCGTGTTTCTCGGCAGTGCCTTCGGTCAGGGGCTGGAACCAATGCGTATAGTGTGTAACGCCCATTTCCATGGCCCACCGTTTCATGCCATCGGCAACAGCGTCGGCTATGGAGCGGTCCAGTCGGGCACCGTTATCAATCACGTCGATCATCTTCTCATAGATGTCGGAAGGTAGGTATCTGAACATCTTCTGCTTGTTGAAGACATATTTGCCGAAATACTGCGAGGGGCGCTCATTGGGCGTTTTTACCTCAACGGCTCTCTTCTTGAAAGCTTCTTCTACTACCTGAAATCTTAAGTTATTCATTGTCTATGTCTTTTTTTGTTGCTTGAAGTTTGCTAATCTATAAATCGTTTCGTCAGACCGTCGTAGTTCTCTATCCGCCTGTCGCGCAGGAACGGCCACCAGCGGCGCACCTGTTCAGAACGTTGCATATCAACGTCAACAACTGTCTCCACTTCCCGGTCGGTAGGTGCTTCATAAAGCAGCTCACCCTGCGGACCTGCCACAAAGGATGTACCCCAGAAGGGGATCGTTGAACATTGACCATTGACCATTGAACATTGTTCTTGGCCGACTCTGTTGACCGTGACAACGGGTAGTCCGTTGGCTACAGCATGGCCGCGCTGTACGGTCTGCCAAGCCATTCGTTGGCGCTCCTGTTCGTCGGGTGTGTCGTTAGGGTCGAAGCCAATGGCAGTAGGATAGATCAGCAGCTGGGCTCCCTGTAGTGCCATCAGTCTGGCAGCCTCGGGATACCACTGGTCCCAGCACACCAATACTCCCAGTTTTCCCAACGAGGTCTCGATGGGGTGGAATCCCAAGTCGCCCGGTGTGAAGTAGAACTTCTCGTAGTAACCTGGGTCGTCGGGGATGTGCATCTTGCGATACATTCCTGCTATCGTGCCATCCTTCTCCAGCACCACGGCTGTGTTGTGGTAGAGTCCTGGTGCCCGGCGCTCAAAAAGCGAGGTGACTATCACTACGCCATATTGTTTAGCTAACTGTCCGAAGAACTCGGTAGAGGGTCCTGGTATGGGTTCGGCTTGGTCGAACAGGTTAACATCCTCTATCTGACAAAAATAGAGTCCGTTGTGCAGTTCCTGCAGAACAATGAGTTCAGCTCCTTTCTTCGCCAGTTGACCTATTTTCTCTGCCAGCCGAGCTTTGTTGTCTTCACGGTCGCCCGTGTTGTGTTGTTGTATCAGTCCTATCTTCATTATCTCACTTTTCACTTTTCACTTCTTTCACTTTTCACTTCAATAGTATTGCATCGTACAGCAATGCAGGGAGCCATGCTGTCGAATGACAGCCTGACAGTCGATACCCACTATCTCACGGTTGGGAAAAGCCTTGCCGATGATGCGCATCGCCTCTTGGTCGAGGTCGGGCTGTCCGTAGGTCGGCACCAGAACGGCTCCGTTCACCACCAGATAGTTGGCATAGGTAGCAGGCAGTCGATTGATGGCTGATGGCTGATGGCTGATGGCTGACGTATCGTAGATGGGTCTCGGTAAAGGTAGTTTCAGCAACCTATACGGTTTTCCTTCTATCGTGCGTAGCGCCTGCAGTTCACGTTCCATCTCATAGAGGCCGGGATGGTCGTCGTCGCCTCCTATATATAATAAGGTGTCGTCAGGACAAATGCGCACCAGGGTGTCGATGTGTCCGTCGGTATCGTCGCCGATGAGTGAGCCATGCTGAATCCACACGATGCGCTCGGCACCTAAATAGGTCTTCAGTCGCTCTTCTATCTCTTGTTTGCTGAGTGGCTGGTTGCGGTGGGGCGCCATCAGACAGCATTCCGTTGTGAAAATGGTGCCGTGTCCGTCGCTTTCTATCGAGCCTCCTTCCAGCACAAAGTCCAGATGGTCCTCGTAAATGCCCTTCACCATACCTTGTTCCAGCATGTGCCGGTTGATTTGGTTGTCCAGTTCGGCAGGAAATTTTTCGCCCCAGCCGTTGAACTTGAAGTCGAGGAGAATGGCTTTTTCGTCCCCCTCGCCTATAGGAGAGGGGGTAGTGGTGAGGCACGTGATAAAGCCGTGGTCGCGTGCCCACGTGTCGTTGTGTGGGATGTCATCAACGATGATCAAGGGCTCGCGCTTGATGATTTCACGGGCCATTTCTTCGTAAACGGCAGTGATTTCCGATAGCATTGGAGCCCAGTCGGTATGCTCGTTCGGCCACGTTAACTGAACGGCACTTTGTTTCTCCCATTCGGCAGGCATTCGCCTGTTTTTCGATTTCATGGGTGCAAAGTTAGTAAAAAGTTTAGAGTTTAGAGTTTAAAGTTAAAAGAAATTATTATCTTTGCCGAAAATTTCGGCAAAGATGTTAGAACTGCATAATGTTACAATAGAGCCGCTGATACATTCGCTTTCGCTTACGGTGGGCGATGGTCAGCTGGTGTGCCTTACGGGTTCGCAAGGGGTAGGAAAGACCACTGTGCTGAGGGCTGTACTCGGTATGATACCTATTACCAGCGGTCATATCAGTATCGACGGCGAACTGCTCACCCCCCGCTCGGCACCCTATTTCCGCCGACAGATAGCCTATGTGCCCCAACATCTGACAGCCATTGACGACTACGACAGTCTGGCCGACCTTTCCGAGCTGTTGTTCGGGTTGAAGGTCAATAAGGGCGGTGCTTCGTATAAAGTGCCTACCGACACTCGCCGATGGGCTGAGCTTTCGGTTGACGAGCGCTACCTGTTGCTGCTGCAGAATGCCCGGCAACTGGATAAGCGCCTGCTGATAGTCGATGAGCCCGACGGACCCATCAGTGTCGAAACGATGGCTCAGGTGGACGACCTGCTCAGAGGGGCTGCAGGGCGTGGAGCCACCGTACTTGCTGTTAATTCAAGAATACTTCAAAACCAGATACAGTTATGAATATCACTATTCTCCGACTTATTATTGGTATCCTGCTACTCATCATACCAGTGTTGATACTCTTCCAGTTAGACCGTCGCTTCCTGCGGCAAACGGCGTTTGTGTTAGGGCGTTTCTCCATCACCCTGCTCGTATTGCTGGGCTGTCTCTATTTCGTGTTTGAATGGGACACCACCTGGGTCAACATTCTCTGGGTGTTGCTGAGCAGTGCAGTGGCTACGCTGGTGTATTGCCGCAAGCGCTGGCAGTCGATTCCCATCTTTATCAGTATGACGCCGGTCACCTTCCTGATGGGCATCATCGTGCTGTTGCTGATGGGAGTGCCCCGATTGTTCAGCGCCTATTGTTTCCTGCCCGTGATGACCATGTTGCAGGCCGAGGCCCTTTTCGTGTGCCGTCGTGCCATTACCACCTATGTCTTAGAGCGCCGTCAGCATAAGGAACTGCTGGAGTATCTCCGTGGCAATGGTGCCTCGCAGTTGGAGGCTTTGCGTCCCTATGTCACCAAGGCCATCACTCGAGCCTTCAATCCCCTGTTGCAGCAATTGCTGTTGGCGGGCATCGTCTTCATTCCGTCACTCCTGTGCGGTATGTTCATTGGTGGCATCTCGCCGCTGCAAGCCATCGGCTTTCTTGCCATACTGACGGCAGCAGCCCTCTGCAGCACCATGCTCGTCCTCGTGCTTTCTATCTATTTCTATACCCGTATCAGTTGATAGTTTCCCCCTATGAAAAGAATATTTTTATTGATTGCCGTTTCGCTCGGTCTTAGTCTGCAGTCCTGCGGACAGCGTGTTGAATCTTCATCGTCAGGCGACGATCTGACCGAAGTCATAGTTCCCCAGAAGAATACCCCGCTCAAGCGTTATGCCTATCGTGTATGGTATTCCGACCAAATGCGCATTCCCCTTGCCGTCGCATGGTATCTCACGGGCAATCATGTCTCGGGCTCCTTCAAGCGTAAGGGTGTGGCTTTCCATCCCGACGAGGAGGTCAGCAATCCCGTCACCACCTTCGACTACATGCAGTCGGGCTATTCGCGTGGTCACATGTGTCCTTCGGGCGATAACAAATGGAGCCAGCGGGCACAGGAGGAATCGTTCCTTATGACCAATATCTGTCCGCAGAACGGCAAACTGAACGGGGGCGACTGGAACGATTTGGAAGTGCTCTGCCGCACATGGGCTAAGCGTTACGACCGTGTCTATATTGTGTGTGGTCCCGTGCTCCGTGGCGATAGTCATAAGACCATTGGTCGCCAGCGCAGTCGTCGTATCACCGTTCCTGAGGCCTTTTATAAAGTAGTGCTCCGCACGGGCAAGAATCCTGCAGCCATCGGTTTTATTTACGACAACAACGGCTCGTCGCAGCCCATGCACCAAGCCGTCCGTTCCGTTGACGAGATAGAGCAAATCACCGGCCTTGACTTCTTCTCATCCCTTCCCGATGATGTAGAGCGCCGCATAGAGTCCAAATCCTCGCTTGCCGACTGGTAGGATTTTAAAAATGCCGCCACCCCTTCAACCGAAGAGATGGCGGCAAGTTTTTCTCTTACTTAATTATAACCTTTGAGCTTCGCTTGAACTCGTTTGCGTTCGGAGTCAGCGTTCACTATTCTCTATTCACTATTACCTTAATTTTTCACTTTTCATTTCTTTCTTATTATATATAAGGTGTATAAAGTTTTTCCCGCTCTTTAACATTTCTTTGCGTTTTTTTTTTTTGTTTGCGAAAACCGCCGTATCTTTGCACACAAACCTAAAATGACAATTTACTAATCTATGATAGATATGGAAGGAAAAGATAGTCAAGGAAACGGTGTTGTTCGTTGGATATTCGGCGGTATAATAGCCATCGCTATCCTGTTACTGTTGCTTTGGAAATACAGTGGCAGTCAGGATAGTCATGACAGTTCTGAGTCGCAAAATCCAGCAGCGCTTGCCCAGCAAACTGTTCCGTCGGAGCAGTCCTCTAAGGACGCTACGACCACACAGCCTGCCACAGAAGCTTCTAAGGCAAAGGGGGCTAATGCATCCATTGTTCCTCAAGACAAGAAGCGTGAGAAGCCCATTGTCGATGTGGGCAGTACTTCCGCTAAAGCAGTGCCTTCCCCTGTCAAGGAATCTACTGTTGTGTCAAAGCCTATAGCAACCTCTGCCGGGAAAAGGACCGAGGTGCAGGAAACGGAAACGCCCGAATTGGTGGAGTCTTATGCCCCCATCCATGAACGTTCCGAAGAAAAATCTGTTATAGAGGAGCCTATAAAGGAACAGTTCGTGATTGAGCAGCCAGTAGTGGAGCAGCCAGTAGTGGAGCAGCCAGTAGTGGAGCAGCCTGTGGCTGAGCAAAAAGTAGCCCAGCGTGCTGTCAACACCGACAGCCTGCGCGAAGCCCTGTCCGACAGCATCCGCCGAGCCTTGTTAGCCGAGTTGCAGTCCAAGGACGAACCGCGCGGTTACAACGGCATTGCCCTGCGCACCAACCTGCTCTACGATGCTGCCCTGATTCCCACCATCGGTGCCGAATTCGACTTAGGCAAGTTGTGGAGCATCGGTTTCGACTATAACGGCACCTGGTTCTACAGCGTCAGCCGGCACCGCTACTGGCAGACCATAGGTGGCTACCTGATGCTGCGCCGCTATCTCAAGGCCGACGACGAGGGGCGTCCCTTCATGGGGCACCATTTTGGCGTTTATGGTCAGTTGCTCACCTTCGACATCGAGTTCGGTAACAAGGGCTGGCAGGGAGCCTATCCTAACTGGGGAGGTGGCATCGAGTATGGCTACAGTGCCTGGCTCAGCAACCGCCTGAACATCGATTTCTCGATAGGTATCGGCTATCTGCGCCTGAAATACAAGGAATACGACCCCGACGGCGACTCGTTCAAGTGGCGTGGCACCTACCGCCGCAACTGGTTTGGTCCCACCAAGGCAGAAATCTCGCTGAAGTGGCTGCTCACCAAGCGTAAGAAACATCAAAAGGCTAATCTAAAGTAAGTATGCGGAAAACTTTACTATATATGATAGGTGGCATGTTGCTGTTCAGTAGCTGCCACTATAAGGAACTCGAATACTCCGAACTCCTGCATAACATGCGTGTGGTATTCCTGTGGGATGAGGCTCCCCAAGCGGAGCCCGAGAGCATGATCATGTACGTGTTCTCAGGCGAGGCTCAGCCCGTGGCACTGCCATTTGCCGACATCAATGGCGGTCCTGCTGCACTGGCTCCTGCCGACTATCAGTTCATTGCCATGAACGACGGAACGGAAATGCTAACGCGTGGCACGACGTTTGAGGGTTTCGAGGTATTGGCTCCGGAGACCACCCTCCCCAGTTTCTCGCGTATGTTTGCCTCCAATCGTTCCATTCCTCTTGCCTCTGGAACAGAGGGTCAGCATTATTATATGCAACCCGAGTGGCTGCAGACTGACGGCATCGAGCACATGGTGTTAACTGAAAAGACGGAGACTGTCGAGTTCAAGATGCACGAGGCGGTAAAAGTATATCGCTTCGTTATTGAAGGCGTCGAGAATCTGGAGCATGTCACCGCAGTTACTGCCACTATCAGCGGTATGAGTGAGTCGTGGCTGGCAGGTTATGGTCGTTGCACTGATACGCAGTGCCTCATCCCCTTTACAATGGAATCAAGTGACGGTGGCACTGTAACGGGCAGTGTGCAGAGTTTTGGTCACTGTCCTTCTCACGATACCCATACCCACCTGCTGACTGTCTATTATGAACTCGACAATGGCAAGAAACTTTATGCTGTCATTGATGTTACCGACCGTCTGCATGACGGTGAGCACGATAATGGTGGCGATGATCCTATCGTCGTCGAAGGTCCTGCATTGCCCTATTCCGACGATCCTGATGGCGGAGGCGGTATGTTCACCCCCGAGGTGGATGAGTGGATTGAAATCAACGAAGATATTTATCTCTAAAACTTAGTAAACTCTCTATAAGACAAATTAGTTTATATATTTTTATTTATCTTTAAATTTTTATGATTATGAAGAAAATGTATTTTGGGTTGATGTCGCTCGCAGCTTTAGCTGCCCTGACATCTTGTTCAAGTGAAGACACTGTGGCACAGCAGAAGTCGCCTGCCGCATTGGAGAGCGAACTCCGCTTTCTGCCCGCAGTAAGTGCCAACATGCGTGCCATCACTGAGTACTCTACCTCTACCATCAATCAGGACGGTCAGGAGTTCCGTATGATTGGTACGGGTAACTTCTCATTGCTGGAAGATGCTTCGAATCCTGCTCCTTCAGTTGAAGATGTAGCAGGAGCAGCCAACAAGATTACCGCCTTCGACTGCACCGTATCCTATACTGGTGGACAGTGGAATCTGGCTAACACCGTTGTCCCTGCAGGTAACTCAATCTACTGGGCTGACAAGACGACGAAGGCCATTTTCAAGGCAGTGGCTCCAAAGGACGTGAAGGAAGGTGAAAACATCATTCCTGGTGGTGTAAGCACCGAGAACTATTCTGCTGCTTCCGACTGCCGTACTGACATGAAGGATATCATCGTTGCTTACAACGAGGGTACCAAGAAGGACTTCACGGCTGGTGTCCCCATCAATTTCCGTCATGTGTTGTCACGTATTAAGTTCCAGGCTGTCAACAAGGATGCTTCTAATGGTATGGTATTGGAAATCAAGGCTATCAAACTGGGCAATGTCGCTTCCAAGGCTTCTTTGACCTATCCCACCATCATGACTGGCACAGGTTTTGACTGGTCAAAGTACACCCCATGGGCAAATGCCTCTACTGCACAGTGGTACTATGGCATCAATGGAGCTAACCAGACCATCCAGAGTGTAGCCACCGCTATGAGCGACGGTCAGGACTTCTATCTGCTTCCCCAGCAGTTGGTAGCAGCCGATGGTGATGCGCTGAAGGCTGGCGACAAGACCAAGCAGTATGTTTCGTTCCTTATCAGAGTTTACTATGTAGGCGAATATGTCGCCCTGAACCCAAGTTCAGGAACTGTGTCAACAGCAGTTTACAATGCAGCCAACACTCTGAAGAACATCTGGCCATACGCCAAGGTAGCAACTGCATTCACCAAAGGCGATGTAACCTTCGCTGCAGGTAAGTACGTTGATAAGACTACTTATGATGGATTGTCTGCTGAGGAGCAGGCTAATTGTGCTTTCTGCTCAGCCACTGACGAGTTCGCATGGGCATGTGTACCCATCGACACCAACTGGGAGCCTGGCAAGAAGTATATTTACACCCTCAACTACAGTGCTGCAGGTATTGGTATGACCGATCCTGAGGACGGTGCCGTTCCTGGTGAGGACATTATTCCTGAGG
The DNA here is from genome assembly GCA_900316645.1 of uncultured Prevotellaceae bacterium. GTDB lineage: Bacteria > Bacteroidota > Bacteroidia > Bacteroidales > Bacteroidaceae > Prevotella. Next base: position 48,634 of record ONDP01000011.1, on the reverse strand, counting down.
GTCCAGTGAAGCTGTGGTTCAACGTAACAGTTAGCGACTGGGATGAGATTACAGAAGACAGAAATGTCTAAACCAAAATCTTTTATTTAAAAATTCTGAAGCATGATGATGAAAAGTAACTTCAGAGTGATTTTATGCTGTGCACTGTCGTCGCTGCTCCTGGTGGGCTGCGACGACGGCGGCACCGCTGCTTCTGGCGAAAAGGAAAGCGACCGTCGGGTCAATATCACTGCTACCACCTTGCGTTCGGCTGGTGATGCCGTCGGTGACGATGTGCTGACGGTTGGCGCCTTTAAGGTGTTGGCATGGCAACGCGACAGTGCGGAGACAGCTGCGAGCAGTGGTGAATTTATCTATAGCGACGACCTATGGGTAGGTCTGCAAGAAGCTTCGGGTGAGTACATTCCGGAGTTAGTATGGTTCAGTGGTGGAGATAGCGGGCAGAAGCCATGGACTCCTGTCGGCACCTATTATTGGCCTAAGACTTTCGTGGCATGCGACTTCTATGCCGTCTATCCCTCGCAGGGTCCCGATATCGAGGTGCTACCGCGTACTGGCTCGAAACGCCCTGTACGCTACATCGATTTTAATAATGATGAGGGCCTTATCGATCTCATGCTGGCAGCCACAACCAGTAATAAAGACCAGGCTGTGAAAGATGCTGTTGCTGCAGGCGGTACCGACGGCTTGGTAAAGCTACGGTTCCATCATGCATTGAGCCGTATCACGCTCAAGGCAAAACTGCAGTCAGACCAGTCGCCACAGCCCCATATCACGTTGAAGTCCATACAGCTATGTAATGTCCAACAGGCGGGCACTTTCCGCTTCCAGGACCTTCCCAATGCCCCTGGTGAAGCTCCTTTGCTGGGTGTTTGGACCACTATTGGTGCTCCACAGAACTTCATGCTCTATAACGATGCTACGGGAGTCATCCTCACCGAAGCCACACAGTCACTGACGACTGCTACCATGTTTATTCCCCAGCTTCTCACGGCATGGGAGAATACCACCAATACGATTGCCGCCAACAATCTGCTCACCACCCCAGGCACCTACCTGAAGATAGGGTGCTCCATTACCATTGATGGTTACGAGGGTGAGTTTGCCGATAATGGCTATATTTATATCCCGTTCTCTGCCACCTGGCAGATGAACCACAACTACGAATACACCCTCCACTTCGGCGGAGGCTATGACCACGAGGGACATCTCATCCTTCAGCCCGTTACTATCACCAGCACCATCACACCATGGGCGAGTGGCAATACTGCCAACCCTGACGAAAGCTGGCTGTGACAAGGGCGACCTTTGGAATAGAAAACAAGCATAAAAACAATATATATCAGACAATGATCACAACGGACAAGAAAACAATACTGGCACTGCTGGCGGCAACTATGCTGACCGGTGCAGTCACCTCATGCTCGGGCGACGAAGGACCTGACGGAAACAACGTGAACGACCATCGGCTGCCCATCACGCTGAGCTATAGCGTGGCTGGTGAGGCCCTGATGCGCAGCACCACTGATACGCACATCACTACACAAGGCAGTAATCAGGTGTTCACCGCAGGACAGGAGATAGACCTCTTCATCGACGAGGCGCTGACACCAGGCACCACCGCCACCTATCAGGGTGAGGTGCGCTACCTGAAGTCAACGGCACCTGACGGAGCGGGGGCAGTAGGCAAGGGAAACTTTGAGACTTATTCCGATGTTGGCAGAAGCAGCGAGGTGACGCTTTACTGGCCGGCATCAGGAAATGGGCTGTATTTCTATGCCTATTATCCCAAAGGAGCCATGACGGGTCCTGTAAAAAGCACGACGACAACACCTCAGACTTTCACCGTCAGCACCAGTCAGGGAACTGCCACTGCCTCGATGCCCTACGACTTGATGTTCGGTGAGCCTAACGGTCGTCCGATAGGAACGGCGACAAGCAATCCCGTTCCACGTCCCACCGACAATCAGCGTGCGGCTGCTGCTGTCAACCTCAACTTCAAACATTGTCTGAGCAAGGTTGTCGTCACCATTCAGGGCGACGGCTATGGCATTGCTGTTGACGGTACGGATGCCAACGACCCTACTAAGAATCAGCTGACCGGTGCTCTTGTCACGTTGGGTAATAACGACATCTGCCTTCAGGCTGACGTGGTTCCCAACAGTGGTGTAGCTACTGCAAAGACCAGCGGAACCAAGGGTACTGTGACTTTGAAGAGCGATGCTGCAGGTAATACCAGTCTGACAAACTACTGCATCCTGCCCCCGGGGCAGACGCTGACAGGCAAGACCATCAATGTGAAACTGACAGACAGCGGTGTGAAATCGTTCACCGTTCCGCAATATAACAGTAGCGACGTGGTGCTGGAAGCTGGTAAGGAATATGTGTACACCGTCACAGTGGGTCTCTACGAGGTGTCGGTAACTGCCACTGTCCAGGAGTGGGATCCCATGGTGGGCGACGACTCAGCCGTTCTGAAGTATTAGACACAGGAAAGTCACAACAAGTAAAAACTATGAATATCAAGTATTTCCTCATAGCCGGTGTTGCTCTCCTCGCAGTAGCCTGTTCAGGCGACAGTGATGGAGACAGCAAGCTGGCAACTGGCAGCGAACCAGTTCTGCTGTGCGTGGGTGACGTCAGCGGTATGCGAGCCGTCAACAATGCTGACGACCTGTTGCAGGACGGCAGACTGACAGCAGGCAAGCAGATTACTGTCCAACTAACTGACAAGGGAACCTCCCCCGTCAGCTATGCACCGGTGCTCTATACCGTAGGCACCTATGACAGTCAGACGAACTTGTCACCCCTCACTCCCGCCTCGACACAATACTTCCCTACGGGCAGCGACATCAAGGCTTATGCTTATTACCCACATAATGCAAGTGCAACGTTCACGGTTGCAGCCAATCAGGATCAGACAGCTACGGGTGTTGCCAATTATCTTGCCAGCGACCTGATGTATGCTTCGAACAATGCACTGACAAGAGGCGTTGCCAACACGTTGGAGTTCCACCATTTAATGTCGAAGATTGTGGTGATTCTCAAACCTGACGATGGCTTTTCTTCCACAGATCTGGCAACGACAACGGTGACACTCGGTACGACGGCGACAGGCGAGGGGATTATCACTGCTGCTACTTTCGATAAGACGACTGGCACATTAACTGCAGGCAGCACAAGGGAACAGATGACGCTCACCACCTCTACCAGTACTGATGTGAAGAATGCTGCCATCGTGGTGCCACAAAATATGGAAGGTAAGAAAATCAACGTTACGATGGAGGGGTTTGGTACACTGAGCTATGTGATAGCTGACGACACGACGTTTGAACCGGGAAAAGAATACACCTATACCATCACCGTCATGAAGAAGGCGCTGTCAGTGACAGCCACCATCTCGAATTGGTCAGGGGCTGACGACCCTGCAATCCCAGGAATCGGAATTTGGCAATAAAAAATACAAAGATATGGACAATAAGAAACTATCATTCCTTTGGATAACGGCTGCAGCACTGCTGACAGCGTGTTCTACCAGCGATCAGGAAAGCCTGGCGGTGGGCGGTAACGACCACAGTCCTGTCATCACGCTGACTACTAACAGTGCTGAGAGCACGATGCGTGCTTCGACAACCGACGTGCAGCAGAACGAAGGCAACTTCCTCGACGGTGAGAAAGTGGACATCTTCTTCAAGGACGCTCACACTGTTAGCGAGGACAAGAGTACATACACCCAACCGTTGATCTACACCTCCGACGGTGATGGCAACCTGAGTCACGGAACACCTCAATACTGGCCCAAGCTGCTGCACCCACTGAGTGTATGGGGTGTCTATCCCTCAGGACTTTGTGACGCAAATGCCCTGGTTGGTTCGACTGCCTATACTTTCTCGGTAGCAAAGAACCAGAGTGCCTATAGCAAGGCTAATCCAGAGGCAAAGATGACTAAAGATGAGTTTTGGGCTGATCGACAAGCCCAGGACCCCAGTTATGATGCAACTAATCTCGACACCGATTATGCAGCATATGAGGCAGATTATGATGCACAGGTGGATGCAGCCAAGGGCTATAAGGGTAGCGATCTGATGATTGGTATTCCGATGACCACGACAGAGCCTGTTACAACAGCCAATCCTCTGACGCAAACAGTATCTTCCGGACCTGTCCATCTCACTTTCACCCACATGCTCTCGAAGATTATAGTAAAGATAGTGAAGACGGATGCAACAGAATACACCGATGCTGATTTGTCAGTTGCCAAGGTGACCATTCTGGGAACAAAACCTACGACGACATTTAAAGTAGGTGTATGGAACGGTAGTAATTTCAGTAGTGTGTTGACAGCAGCATCAGGTGATGTTACACCTATTGTCGCGCGCGAGGTAGGCAGTGAGACTTATTACGATGATTCAACAGATCCCGATCATGAGCATCCTCTCACCCATACACTTTATACGGGTAAGGATGTGGCTGCAGTTATCGTGCCACAAGCGTTGGCTGCCAGCACACAGTTCATCAAGATTGAGGTGGGTGAAGATACGTTTATCTACACGCTGGATACTGCAAAGACCTTTGAGGCAGCCCACGTTTACACCTATACCGTCAAGATTCATAAGGCAGCGATTACAGTTACCAGCACCATTTCGCCATGGACCGATTTGGCAGGCGACCGTGTGAACGGTAATGGATACTTACAAACCCCATAGCAGCATGAATGTATGATGAAGAAATATTATTATAACATACTTGCCTCACTGCTATTGTTGATGACAGCAGCATGCTCTGTGGAAGACTTTGGCGACCGCAATGCTTTTGGACGTAAAGGAACCCCCATCCGTCTCACAGCAGGCACTGTTGCCAATGATCAGATGCGTGCAGCGACCGACATACAGAACACGTTGTTCGATGCAGGCGAGCGGCTGAACGTCTATATTTGGTCGGGCGCAATAGGCAGTGAGACCTGGGTTGGCAATCCTACACTGTGTACGACGGAGGAGGCTAATGCAGGTAAGAATGTGCTGACACCTGATGTGGGCATGGAACCCAGTTACCCTGAGGATGGTTCACACATTAGTCTCTATGGCCTTTATCCACAGACCGCTACCAGAGGTATCACGGCGTTCTCTGTTCTCGAGGATCAGAAGAGCGATGGCAACTATAAACTCAGCGATCTGATGTGGGGCGGAAAGAATGATGGCTCCATTTACAGTGATTTGTCTGCCACCATTGAGCCGATAGACCTCTTCTTTAAACACAAGATGGCAAAGCTCATCGTCAAGGTTACAAGTGATGGTGCCGGAACGGTGAAGAATGTGGCACTGAAAGGTGTCAAGCGCACAATTGGGTTTACTCCGCTTTCAGGCATCTTAGGTGATGCAGGTACACTCGACAATACCGGTGATATTGTATTGTCGGAGACAGGCAACATCAGCACTAACGGCAGTGCTTGCCTTCTACCGCCGCAGACAATCGGAGGCGAGTTCCTTGAGATTGAGACCGATGCCTCAGACGGTGCGGTCGCTGTCGTTGCCCTTGCCACAACTAAGACTTTTGAGTCTGGAAAGGTTTATACGATAAACATCAGTATTAATGCAGAAAACCTTACACAGGTAGCGACTATACCCGAATGGGGTACCAGTCAGACTCTGAATGTTGATGCGCTTGATGCAAGCAGCCTTGTCATTGCGGATATTCCCAATCAGGATTATACAGGATCAGCCATAGAGCCTGAAATCACTGTCACGATGGATGGAGCACCTGTTGATCCAGAAAACTATACCATCCAGTTTTTTAGTAACGTGAATAAGGGGTATGCTGTCGTAGTGGTTCGAGGACAAGGGACTGGCTATGAAGGTAAGATTGCCGCCAAAACGTTCTATATTCAAGCTGCAGCGGCAGAAATTACTGTGGCGCCAAACGGATTGGGCGAGAAAACATATAATGGTTCGCTGCAGGAGCTATGCTCATCAGGCTCTGCCGTCATTAGCGGCACAACAACTCCTGCTACGATAAAATATAGTCTAAACAAGACTGGCCCTTACACCACTGCTATTCCAACAATAGCAGAGCCAGGTACTTATTCTGTATGGTATAAGATAGATCCGACTGAGAATTATGGTGGCATTGCGCCGCAGATGGTGGAGAATCCCACCGTCATCAATTTGGCTTCCACACCGACACCGACAGCACCGACGGCTAACAGTCTTACTTATAATGAGAAACCTCAGGCACTCGTCACGGAAGGTGTTACTACAGTAGGTAGAATGGTCTATAGCCTCAGTCAAACTGGTGTCTATACCACCGATATCCCTACGGGAACCAATGCAGGCACCTACACAGTATGGTGGAAAGTGGATGGCGGTGGCAAGTATGAGGATACCACGCCACAGAGCATAGATGTTACCATCCAAAAGGCCAACGGTCGCGTGACATTGGATCCGATGCCCATCATATTCAAGGGAAGCGAGCGTATCAACACGATCAAGACGATAACCATCGATCATGCTGGTACGGGAACCCTCAGTTATGAGATAACAAGTGACCCGGGCGTGGATGTTACGCTGACAGGCAACAAGTTAAGCCTGAAACGTACCACTGATAACAAGCGTACAGGAAAGACTATCATCATCAGCGATTCTGGCGATGATAACTATCTGCCTGCCCAGGCTCAGTGTGCCCTGACTATCAACCAGGTGGTCATTAAGCTCAGTGAGGTCAAGGCTACCGATGCCAAATATCTGGGCTATATGGTGACATACGACGGCTATATCTATCCCAATACAAATGAAGGTTTTGATATGATGGCTGCGGATCATGGAATTTCCATCGCATATTACAATGGGGTTCCGAGTTGTTTACGTGGTGTTATCACATACATAGGTTCTGATGCCGTAGGCGAAGACGAAAATGGTAACAGGACTGCCGGTGGTCACGGCTATGTGCTTGCCAACGACCATGCTGGTAGTTGCAAATGGGCTGATAATCCCAAGGCGACAGCAACGAACTGGAACAATCAGCATCGTGTCGTAGAGAATGCCGGCGATCCATCAGAGAAAAAATACTGGTGGTACCTTGGCACCAAGGAAGACTACCAAAAGGCTGTCATTGCCAATGATGTGATCAATAAGGAGTGGCTCTTCCCGCCTATCTTAAGCTACTATGGCACGTGTGAGAATTTCCATTTCTGGTCATGGAACAAGTTTACAAGCACGGAAAGCGGCAGCAGTGTGTGGTGTATGATCCCGCATCATTCTGAGAATGCTCCGAGTAGTGTCACGCTCGAAAAACGGGCAAAGAAATCTACCCTGCTCGGTGTTGACATCACTATTGACACGGGCATCCTGCAGCTTTTCGCATTCTAAACGATAAACGATGAAAACAATGAAGAATATCAAAAAAATGATCCTGGCGCTGGCAGCCCTGACGTTGGCTGCCTGTGCCACTCACGACAGTTCTGAAATGGGTGCAGGAGAAGTTGACAAACCTCAACTGAAACTGGCGGCTGTCCGATCAGGTGGCACCACTATGCGTGCAGATGTAGATATCCAGACGGCAGCATTCGATGCCGACGAACTGATACGTGGCTACATTTCGTTTATAGATGGAGGTCATTCCACAAACTACGATGGCATTCTGCTCACTACGATGGAGGCCGACGAGAACAATATCAACCCATTGCATTCTGAGCGTTATATGGTAGGACCGTCCGACCGAACAACGACAGTCAGTGCCTATGCACTCTATCCCTCGTGGTTGACCAGCAGTTCTACCTCCTTCACCGTCTCTGCCGACCAGCGCGAGGCGGGCGATGCCACCATCGAGGCTTCTGACAATGCGGATGATGAGGCACAACGCGGCTACAAGGGCAGCGACATGATGTGGGGAACGCCAGACGGCAATCCCGTGTCGGCAGAAGTGTCACCCATCAAGATTCAGTTCTCGCATAAGATGGCGAAGATCGTCGTCAATGCCAAGAACGACGGTACGGTGGCTGGACTTGTTGTCCAGAGCATTAAACTGAAAGGCTTTAAGCGTACTATCGGTTTCAATGCCACAACAGGTGTGCTGGGTGATGCGGGTACCCTGGCAGACGCGAGTGATATCACGATAAGCAACTACGGCGCCGCTCTGTTGCCGCCAAAGCAGACCGTTGCCACCGATGCCGACTTCATTGAGGTCACCACCAATAAGGGTACGGCCATGTTTAAATTGGGTACTGACTTGTTGCTACAAGAAGGTCACCAGTACACCTTCAACCTCGACATTGGCATGCAGGCGATGACGGTCCGTGCCACCACGATTACTGACTGGAGTGATGACGGCACGTCTGACACCGTCGCTCCTCTGGGCGAGGGCGAGTTCGCTATCAGGAGCATTCCTGATGACGACGGACGTGTTTACGACAATACGGCGCATGAACCAGATTTTGTGATACTGACGGCTGAAGGCAGTTATGAATCTACGACCGCAGCATATACAGAGAATTTCGATGCCCCTCAGTATTTCGGCAATGTCAATGCAGGCCAGGGTATCGTGGTTGTAAAAGGCAAAGACGGTGGAGCGTATGAGGGGAAGGTGGGCACCCAGACTTTTGTGATTAAGCCCCGAGACATTAATGCGGTGACAGCCAGTGTAACGGGTGACTATACCTATACCGGAGCTTTGCAGACGGCAACAGTTGAGGCGTCTGACAATTTTGGTGGAGATGATATCCCATTGAACGCTACTGATCACTATGATCTTTCAGGGTATCAACAGACGGATGCCAATGAAACTGGTTATGATCTGGTGCTTACAGGAAAGGGTAATTATACTGGAACTAAAACGATTCCGTTTATTATTAATAAGAAAGAGATAACGGCAGATGACTTATCATTCCAATCCATGGAATATCTTACCGATAAGGCTTTGATATTCACAAAATCTCAGTTGAGTGATAGCACGAAACCTGTGGTGGTAAATTTCAAAGGAGGCACTCTGACGGCAGAATCTTCAACGCTTGACTCAAAGGTCACTTATCAGTATGCCGATTGAACCAGCAGTGCTGATGACGATAAGCAAGGCACTATTACTGTCAAGCGGTCATCTGACAAGGCTTTTTATGCTCCAGTGACGGTTAAGTTGACACCAGACGACAATCATAAGACTGCTGACGGCAACCCGCTCACAATGACATTCCATTTGGCAGCTGCCACAACACTTACTACTGCCAATGCGGAAGTTGGAAATGTAGTGGCAAGGGATGCCAGTGTCTTCAGTTCAGCAAACAATAGTATGGAAATCCCTTCAGCTGTTTTCAGTCATTATAATACGACGAACGTTGGAGTTATTACTGCTTCTGGCTATGTTGTGATGCTGTGGAACAATCAAGGTAATGCAAATTCTGATGGACAAAATGCATCGTATACAGATTCAGATAAAGAATGTAATTCAGCAAATGGAACCTATGGCGTTACGGGTAAAACTTGGAAAACTGGCACTAAGGGTGAATATGAAGCCTGTATAACAAATTTGTGGTCAACGGTCAATACAACTATTGTGAATGCAGGGGGAAGAAGCCTTGGGGGGGGAAAATATCATAGTTCATCTGTGTCAGGAGTAGTTAGAAGATGGACATTCCAGAATGGTGTTTGGACTAACCAAGATACGGGTGCATCACGCTATATCCGCCCAATATTTACTTATTAGGATGCAGATTAGATCAAAGGGATGACACAGCGGGACAGTCCCTCTGTGTGATGATATAGAAACGCGATCTTTGAGGCTTTGCCTCGAAAACCGCTACGCTCGAAAGAGCTTGTAAACGAGTTCACGCTCTTTACTCGCTCATCGCGATCTTTGACTTACTGGTACAAGAAATGTGGCTCTTCTTCAGTTTGGTTGAATATTTTGTCAATATTTCAGAAGAAGTTCATAAACATGTACCAAGACCCCTCATTATATTGACTCGAGTCAAACGATGAATTGATTCGGGCCAAATGGCAAATTGAATCGAGCCAAATGATGGTGTGAATCTTGTCACCGAATTGTAGTCAGCTAAATTGTCAAAAATTACGATCTTTCAACTAAATTAAAGAAGAACCAGAAATGTGTGAAAAAGTCTGCAAAAAATTTGCAGTTCCAAAAGAATTGCCTAACTTTGCATCATGATCAAGGCAATAAGTAGAATTTCAGCAGAAAACTTTTATCACACATCCCGCAGGTTAATAACTTGCGGGATGATTTTTTGTGCCAGGCGATATACAGAGGTAGTGACCTCTGGAATTACATAATTTTTATCATTATGGTAAAAATGATTTGTTGGATATTTTAGCCGTTGTACTGTGAAGCCCGGCGGCTTTTTCTTCTTACGTACAAACATGCCGCAAAGGTACGAAAAATAAGCGAGTCACCCAAATCACCCAAAACGCGGTGGATGGTCTCGGCTCCTGGGAGGCGAAGCCAAAGAGCGCCGTATAGAAGCCAAAGCCTCGCTTGGTAATTTGCTATCAGCTATCTTTATAGATGATGTTTGCAACCTCATAGAATGAGCACCGCCAATACCAGCACCAGAATAACCGCCAGTAGCGGTTAGTATTTATCATCTTATATTCCTTATTAGTTATTAGTACAATACCTTACCACGAGGCTTTCCGATTGCAAATATACTCATTTGTTTGGAATGATGCAAACTTTTGGTATAAAAAAGTCGGAAAGGTAAATATCAAAAAAAAAGAATTCAATTTGCGTATAGGCGGACAATCGTTTGTGTATAGGCGAACAATCGTTTGCGTGTGCGCGTCAAATCGTTTGCGTAGGCGCAAACGATTGTTAACCTGCCTTCCATCCCCTGTTAGAATGGCTTCCATCCCCTGCGCAGACGGCTTCTTACCCCCTATAGGCCCTATCTGAACGAGTGAAAGGGACTATCTGAACGAGTGAAAGAGACTATCTGAACAAACGAGGGACTAAAGTGATCGCTGCGGCATCCTTTTCATTGCATATCTGAGTGTCAGGATGCGACGCACGCTCTGGTTGATGCGCTCCTCGCTGAGGGTGCCGTTATTCACGGCGGCGATAACGGCATCGAAGGCCTCGGTGAAGTCACGAGGACCCAGCACGATGTCCACACCTGCCTTGATGCTGCCCACAGCTGCCTCGCCACTGGTATAGTGCTTGGTGATAGCACCCATCTCCATACCGTCGGTGATGATGATGTTCTGATAGCCTAACTCGCCGCGCAACTTGTCTTGCAGGACAACTGGCGACAGCGTGGAGGGAATGTTGGTACCTGTGACATTTGGCACGGCGATGTGGGCGGTCATGATGAGCTGACAACCCCACTGGATGCCTGCACGGAAGGTCACCATCTCACACTGATTCATCTCGTCCCAGGTCTTCAGCGACTGCACATAGCCTGAGTGAGTGTCGTTAGTCGTGTCGCCATGACCGGGGAAATGCTTGATGCAGCCCGTGATGCCCGCATCCTTCAGACCTTGCAGATAGTTGGTCACCATTGGGGCAGCCACGGCAGGGTCGTCGCTGAAGGCACGGGGACCGATGATGATGTTGTCGGGATTGGTATTCACGTCAGCCACGGGAGCAAAGTCGATGTCAAAATCGTAACGCTTCAGATAGGTTCCGATGGTGTTGCCACACTCGTAGGCGTTTTTCGGGTCGCCGGTAGCACCGATAGCTGCCATCGACTCGTATTTCTTGACGTGAAAGTTGGGATTGTTGGCGATGCGCGACACTCGTCCTCCCTCCTCGTCGATGCAGAGTAGCGGACTGCCATTCAGCGAACGAACCTGCTTGATGATGCTGGCCAGCTGGGTTTCGTCCTCGATATTCCATGCATAGAGGATGATGCCGCCCACGGGGTAATCATGGTTGACCTTCCTCATTTTCATGGTAATCTCCTGATTCTTGAGATTCGCCAAGTCATCATAAGTGGTCCATTCTATCGATGGATCGAGCGACTCTACGCGTACAAAGAACATTTGCCCCACTTTTTCGCGTAGCGTCATCTTCTTCAGCATGGCTTCTACCTCGGCTGAAGGGGGTGTTACGGCATCGTCGTTCGAACACGATGTCAGAACAAGACCGTAAAATAGGATGACGGTCAGCATCCATAGATATTTCTTTTGCATTACTTATACTTCTGTTTTACTATTTTATACTGCTTTCTTAACGTCGGCAATAGTGATTTCTACCAGTTCTTCGTCGGACACTTTTCCGGCCTTGGCAATGCGGTTGGCCTGCGCCTGGATGGTCTTTTCGAAGAGGTTGCGCACATAACGGGCATTACCGAAGTTGCGGTCCTTGGTGGCTACCTTGTGCTCCAAGTGCTCCTGCAGGAAGGCTGCAGCCTCCTTGGTGATGGTGTACTGGTTCTTCTTCAGATACTGGCGGAAAATCTTGTAGAGGTCTTCAGCCGAATAGTCGGGGAAGTGGATATAGCGATTGAAGCGCGACTCAAGACCTGGGTTGGTGTCGATGAATTTCTTCATCTCGTTGGTGTAACCTGCCACGATGACTACCAGTCGGTCGCGATCGTCCTCCATGCGTTTGAGCAGGGTGGCAACAGCCTCCTTACCATAGTCGGCACCGGCATCACTCTGGGTGATGGCATAGGCCTCGTCGATGAAGAGTACACCGCCAAGGGCTGAGTCGCACATCTGGTTGACGCGTGGAGCGGTCTGTCCGACATATTGTCCGATGAGTCCCGAGCGGTCGGTCTCAACGAGATGGCCTTTCTTCAGGATGCCCAGGTCTTTGTAGATGCGGGCTACGATGCGGGCCACGGTGGTCTTACCGGTACCGGGACTGCCTGTGAATACAAGGTGATAGTTGAGGTTGGGGGTTTTGAGTCCCTTTTCCTTACGGGCTTTCTGCACTTTTACATAGTTGGCCAACGAGCGCACCTCCGCCTTGACAGCATCGAGTCCGATGAGTTCGTCGAGCTCTTTGTATGGGTCGCCCTCCAGGGCTTTGTTCACCACGAGACTGTCGTCCTTGACGCCCTCTTCGCGGTCTTCTTTGTCGACGAATTTATACTTGCGTCCATTCACGTCGTCGCCATCGTCGTCATCGTCGAAGACGAGTTTCTTTTCCTTCTTGTCGGATGTGTCTTCGTTGCCAAGAACCATGGTGCAACCGCCCATCATGAGGAAGCAGGCGGTGATGCAGATAATAATAATAGTCAGTTGCTTACTACTGAAGCGGTCGAAAAAACTTGCCATATTCTAAAATTTTTAATGATTACATATATAATAAGGAATAAGAGCGGCAGGGTGTAGCACAGAAGGTCGGTAGCGTCGAAGATGCCAGGCAGCAGACCTCCCCATTGTAGGAGTTCGGAGGCAATGCCCGCCAGGGGAATCATACTGGCAATGGCCACGCGCTGAGTGAGCGGTGTGCGCCCCGTAAGACTGAGGATGATGAGGATGTAGGCAGCTGCCCACAGTCCGCCAGGCAGTGAATAGAGTACAAATTCGGTAGGATGGTAAGCTGACATCCATGCGCGCCAATCGGTGATGAGCAGCATAAGACCCATTCTGTCCAGGGCGTGGAAGAGTAGGAGTGTAGTGGGGCGGAACGAAAGGTAAATCAGTCCGCCGAGGAGTATCAATAAGAGTCCGAAGACCATTTGAATACGTGCCGTCATACCGATATGAATCAAAAATGCGCTACAAAAATACAAAAAAATTAGAAGAGTTGATGAAAAAAAAATGTTTTTTTGTATCTTTGCACGCCTAAAAGGTATTAATTTTATTCAAGGTAAGAATATGGGAGGCTTTTTCGGTACTATCTCGACAAAAGACTGCGTAAACGATTTGTTTTACGGGACAGACTACAATTCGCACTTAGGAACCAAACGCGCCGGACTGGTGACCTTCGACGAGGAGAAGGGTTTCAGCCGTGCTATCCACTCGTTGGAGCGTCAGTATTTCCGCTCGCGCTTCGAGGACGAGCTGGATTCGTTCAAGGGGAATCAGGGTATCGGTGTCATCAGCGATACTGATCCGCAACCGATTATCGTAAATTCGCACTTGGGCCGCTATGCGGTGGTGACGGTGGCGAAAATCAATAACCAGCGAGAGATAGCCGACGAACTGTTGGCAGCCAGGATGCACTTCAGCGAGCTGTCGGCCAACACCATCAACCAGACGGAACTGGTGGCCCTGCTCATCAATATGGGTAACACGTTCGTGGAGGGCATCAATAAGGTCTACCAGAAGATTGACGGGTCGTGCTCGATGCTGATACTGACCGAGAACGGTATTATTGCTGCGCGCGACGCATTGGGACGCACACCTATCGTGATAGGTCAGAAGGAAGGTGCCTATGCCGTTTCGAGCGAAACAACCAGTTTCCCCAACCTTGATTACAAAATCGTGCGCGATTTAGGTCCCGGCGAGATAGTCCGTCTGACAAGCACTGGTGTCGAGGTGCTGCAGAATCCGCTGAGCCGTTGCCAGATATGCGCATTCCTGTGGGTGTATTACGGTTTCCCCGCCAGCGATTACGAGGGAATCAATACCGAGTTTGTGCGCGAGAAGAACGGACAACGGATGGGTGAGAAAGACACCGAACTGGAGGCAGATCTGGTGTGCGGTATTCCCGATTCGGGTGTGGGTATGGCCTTGGGTTATGCCGATGGCAAGAAAATTCCCTATAAGCGTGCCGTACTGAAATACACGCCGACATGGCCCCGCTCGTTTACTCCCGGCAACCAGAACCGTCGCGATCTGGTAGCCCGCATGAAACTGATTCCCAATCCTGCCATTCTGAAAGGCCAGCGCATTGTGTTCTGCGACGACTCCATCGTTCGCGGCACCCAGTTGCGTGACAATGTGCGCACTTTCTTCGAGAATGGTGCCAAGGAGGTGCATGTGCGCATCTCTTGTCCGCCATTGGTCTATGGCTGCAGATATATCGGTTTCACCTCGTCGAAGAGCGATTTGGAACTGATAACGCGTCGCATTATCAAGGACTTTGAGGGCGACGATTCAAAGAATCTGAAGCAATATGCCACAACTGGTACACCGGAATATCAGCGCATGGTGCAGGAGATAGGGCGCCGACTGGGTTTGACGAGCGTGAAGTTTGCCACCCTAGAAGACCTGATAGAGTCGATTGGTATTCCCAAGGAACGACTCTGTACCCATTGTTTCGATGGTAGTTCTTATTGTCCGAGCGACATTACGACGGACATTTGGCGCGCCTGATATCGTTAAAAAACAATAATCTTCGATAGCTAATAGTCGATGTTCGAAGGAAATTGACTAATTTTGCAGAAAATTCGTAGAAGCGTGAAAATAAAGCAAGTGCTGAGCGCCCTTGAACAATTCGCGCCTCTGCCCTTACAGGAGAGCTGGGATAATGCTGGCCTGCAAGTAGGACTAACAGAGGCGGAGGTTTCAGGGGCATTATTGTGTCTAGACGTCAACGAACGCATTGTTGACGAGGCCATTGCAAAAGGGTGTAACCTCATTGTGAGCCATCACCCCCTGCTGTTTCGTGGACTGAAGCAAATCAGCGGCGCCAACGATGTGCAGCGCACCGTCATCAAGGCCATCAAGCACGACATCGTGGTGGTATCGATGCATACCAATATGGATAATGCCATGAACGGTGTGAATTGGAAGATAGCCGAGCGCTTAGGGCTGAAGGAGACGGCATTTTTCGCATCGAAGAACGTGGAAGATATTGAATGCGGTAGTGGCGTGATAGGCCAGTTGCCTGAAGCGATGGCTGCCGACGATTTCATATTGCTGGTGAAGAAGCAGTTTGACGTGGATTGCGCTATGTGTAACGAAGTGTTGCGCCGTCCTATCAGCAAGGTGGCTATCTGTGGTGGAGCTGGCGATTTCCTGTTGGACGGCGCTGTAAGCCAGGGTGCCGATGCCTTTATCACGGGCGAAATGCATTATCACCAGTACTTCGGTTACGAACAGCGCATTCAGATATGTGTCATCGGTCACTATCAGAGCGAACAATTCACCAGCGAGATATTCCGCGACATCATTCAGCGCGAATGTCCCGGCGTGAGAACGGAAATGGCGGAAACCTGCACGAATCCGATTTATTATTTATAATTCGAAACATCGAAATAACGAAATAACGAGAAAAAAAAGAAAAAACTATGGCAAAGAAAGACCCAATGGAAATGCCGGTTGAGGAGCGCCTGAAGACCCTCTATCAGCTGCAGACCACGCTCTCAAGTATCGATGAGAAGCGTGCATTGAGAGGTGAGTTACCTCTGGAAGTACAAGACCTTGAAGACGAAATCGAGGGTTTGACCACTCGCATCGAAAACATCAATGCTGAGATTAAGGAGTATGAGTCGGCTATCTCTATGAAGAAAGGTGATATCGAGACTGCCAAGGCCAGCGTAGAGCGCTATAAAGCCCAGCTCAACGAGGTGAAGAACAACCGAGAATACGACACACTGTCGAAGGAAATTGAGTTCCAGTCGCTCGAGATTGAACTCTGCTACAAGAAAATCAAGGAGGCTCAGTATCGCATTGAGGATAAAAAACAGGAGCTTGCCGAGAATCGCGAGATTATGGATGACCGTCAGCAGGCGCTGGAGGTGAAAAGGAGCGAGCTCGACGAGATTATGCAGGAAACTCGTGAGGAGGAAGACAAACTGAAGGCCAAGGTGAAGGACTTGGAGGCCAAAATCGAGCCACGTTTGCTGACTTCTTTCAAGCGTATCCGCAAGAATGCTCGCAACGGACTCGGTATCGTCTATGTACAGCGTGACGCCTGTGGCGGTTGCTTCAATAAGATTCCACCCCAGCGTCAGTTGGATATCAAGATGCACAAGAAGGTGATTGTTTGCGAATATTGCGGTCGTATCATGATTGACCCAGAACTGGCTGGCGTAAAGATTACTCCTGCTGGTACAGAGGAGAAGAAGACACGCAAGCGTGCCATTCGCCGTACCGCCAAGAAGGCCGACGATGCCGTTCCTGAGTCAGAGGATTAATCTCATTTGGGATATCATTGAAATAGGCGTGAGGAAATAATTCCCACGCCTATATTTTTTCGTAGTCAGGAATGTCGGGCAGGAAAATATAACTGTGATGCTCGTAATCCATCCGGCAACAGAAATGTTGCAACCCGTTGCTAATCAGCAGGTAATCAACGTGAAGCAACAGGTTGTAGGCCGATATCTGGTCGAACACTTTCTGCGTCAAGGCAACGGTGGGAGCCTTGTATTCTATTATCATACGAGGCTCAGTAAACTGGTTGTAGAGGATAGAATCGCAACGCAGTTTCTTTTCCCCCACACGGAGTTCTATCTCGTTGCCTAACAACCCCTTAGGATAGCCTTTGTGCTCAACCAGCCAATGTACGAAATGCTGGCGAACCCACTCCTCGGGCGTCAGTTTGACAAAACGGCGACGAAGAAAATCGAATATCTCGGGTTTCTCGCGCGTTCCTCCTAATTGCAGTTCGAATTTCGGTAAATTGAGTTCGTACATAGTGCAAAGGTATGAAAAAAATCTGTTTTCCTTTTGCGTTTCTCTCGTTTTTTCGTAATTTTGCAGGTACTTAAACTAAAAATAATGAAAAAACGATATCTTTGGCTAACAATAAGTCTGATGCTCCTGCTGTTTTGTTCGATAACAGCCAAGGCCCAGTCGGCAGAAAAGCAAAGGGTTGACTCCCTGCGCCGGGAAATACCCAAACTGAAGGGAGACGACTTGTTGCAGGCTTACTTTAAAATATATAATCTCTGCTATTATGCAGGTGATACAAAGGCTGAAAGAAAGGCCATCGACGACCTTTTGAAAGAGGCTGATCGTCAGGGCAATGTAAAAAAACAGGCTACGGCTCGCACGGCATTGCTTTACTACTATTACAATACGGATCAGGACGATTCGCTGTTGGCGCAATATCCTGCACAGTTGGAATTCATGAGGAAAAATGGCGACTGGAAGTTGTATTACGACATCTGGGTGCTCATCGTCAACCACTATACTTTCACCAGTAAGAGTAATACGGCCCTGCGAGAGGTGAAACGGATGTACGACGATGCCCAGCAACGCGACAACAGTTATGGCTTGGGACTGGCTTCCTACGGAATGGGAAATGCCTATATGAACATCGGTTTCCAGGAGGAGGCCATACAGTCGTATGAGCGTTGCATCAAGATCCTCAACCAGGCGAAAATGGGCTCTTCAACACTGTTGGATGTCTATCCCTATTACTGCTCTGTGCTTTCAGAGATGAAAAACTATGAGCGAATGCTGGAGGTTACCGACCTGTGGCGCAATTATCTGGATCAGCACAAGGCTGAATTAGGGCTGGATAGCAAGACTGCTAGCTCGTCATACTATGCCTATTATTATAATTCACGAGCAACGGCTTTGATGGGACTGGGACGCCTGAAGGAGGCCGAGGACCTGCTCAAGCTGGCTTACGAGGCTACAAAGGATGTGAAGGATAATTCGCAACTGACTGTGTTTTATAATTTAGGCCAGTTGTATATGAAGAAGGGTGAGTATGGCAAAGCACTCGAGTTCAATAACCGGATTATCGGGAATGCTGGGCATGACGACCCTTCTGGACTGTTGATGCTTAAGAAACAGCGGGCGGAAATCATGCTTCAGTCGGATCGTTTCGATGAGGCTGCTGTACTATACAAGCAAGTGTATTACCTGGCTGATTCGCTCAATCTGCATGATGCCAAAAACCAGCTGAACGAGTTTAACACACTCTTTAAGGTGGACGAGATGGAACAGGAAGCTGCTCGGGCTCATACACGTCATATCTATATCGTGCTGATTATCATTATTATAGCCTTGTTGCTGATAATGCTGCTGGTGCTATATTTCATGAGGCGCATGCATCAGAAGAACAGGGAACTAGCGGTAGCACTTGACAAAGCACAGGAGAGCGACCGTATGAAGCGTTCGTTCGTACAGCACGTATCACACGAGATTCGCACACCATTGAATGTGATTACGGGATTCTCGCAGGTGATTGCTAGCCCCACGTTCCGATTGACTGACGAACAGCGGGCAAATATCGTGGAAAGCATTGAAACGAATACACGCGAGATTACTAACTTCGTCAACGAACTGCTGGAATTTTCGGAAAACGAGAGTCAGAACAACTATCCGATGAATGATTGTGTCAACGTCAATCTGATGTGCAAATCATTGATAGAAAGTGCAGAGACCGTGAATAATGGACATCTGCAACTGTTGTTCGAAACGGATATTGACAGCCAACTGACGGTGACCAGTAACCAACGCGCTTTGGAACGCATTCTGAAACAACTCTTCAACAATGCGATGAAGTTTACCGAGAAGGGTAGCGTCATTCTGAAAGTTGTGCAGACGTTTGATAAATCCAGCTTGGAAATCAGCGTGACAGACACAGGAATCGGTATTGCTGCCGATCAGCGTGAACATATTTTTGAGAAATTCTATAAGGTCGATTCCTTCAAACGTGGACTGGGACTCGGATTGCCTATGGCAAGGCGCATAGCACGCATGATAAGGGGCGACCTGCTTTTAGACGACAATTATACGGAGGGAACGCGGTTTATCCTTAAAATTCCCAATAAATAACCTGATAAGTTTGGTGGTTTGACCAGTTATTGATAACTTTGCAGCATGGCTCAGGCAACAGTGACATATAATTCGATTCTCAGCGAACTGAAAGAGCGCAAGTTTCACCCCGTTTACTATCTGATGGGGGACGAACCGTATTATATTGACCAGATTAGCAACTGGATTGCTGAAAACGTGCTGCAGCCTGAGGAAAGAGGCTTCGATCAGCTCACATTGTTTGGCTCGGATGTAACGGCTTCGCAGATTGCGGATATGGCAAAACGCTATCCCATGATGGCAAAATATCAGGTTCTTATCGTTAAAGAAGCACAGAATATTAAGAATACGGAGCCGCTGGAGAAGTATTTTAAGTCGCCTATGCCATCAACAATCCTCGTGATGTGCCATAAAAACGGTACGGTTGATGGCAGAAAAAAGGAATATGTGAAGGCTATTCAGCAAAATGGCGTGCTCTTTGAGAGCAAAAAACTCAAGGATCGCGATCTGCCCACCTTCATAGAAGGCTTCCTGAAGGCAAAAAACTGTTCTATTGACCCAAAGTCCACCCAACTCATTGCCGAGGCCGTAGGAGCCGATTTAAGCCGTTTGGTGGGCGAATTAGACAAGGTCTTGCTCTCTTTACCCGAAAATAATAGGGTAGTGACGCCCCAAGTAGTGGAAGACCAGATAGGAGTCAGCAAAGATTTCAATGGATATGAACTCAGAGATGCTATTGTGAACAGAAATGTGCTCAAAGCTAATCAAATCGTGAAATATTTTGACGAAAATCCAAAGGCTGGAAGTATCTACTCTTTTCTCCCATTGCTCTTTAATTATTTCCAAAACCTCATGATTGCCCATTATTGTCCGCAGAAAAACAGTGCGGATAGGGTAGCGGAATGGTTGGAAATGAAGAACGCCTGGTTTGCTAAAGACTATATGACTGGTATGCGAAACTACTCGGGTATGAAAGTGATGCAGATTTTGAGTAAAATACGAGAAATTGATGCCAAAAGTAAGGGATTAGACAACCCAAATACCCCTCCAGGGGAGCTCATGAAGGAGCTAATTTTCTTCATTTTACACTAAAAAAGGGCTTTTTTGGAGCTCTTTTTTTCTATTTCCTCCATTTTCTCAGACATAAATTTTGGGCGTTAAAGCCCGATGGCGAAAGCGTTTTTGCCCATTTTTACCCTCTCTATTTTTGCGAATTTTCAGCCTTTTGATCGCTCGTGCGGAATTCGCTGAAATCTTCAAAATTTCGCCATTTTTCGTCAAAGATATTTAGAGTTGTATTCTTTTAACATTCAGTTTCGTAGATTTAGAAATCAAAATCGTTAAAAGGTTTAACTGGTGTTTGGCATTCGAAAAGCGGGAAATTTGCAATTGTATTTAGCTTTTTAAATCAAAATTCGGAACTAAAAAATTAAAGAGGTTGCCCATAACCCTTCATTTAGAAGATATTCACGTTGTAATATATACTATAAATCCCTAAAAACCATGCTGTTATTCCTATTTATCAATGTAAAAATCGAAGAGAATACTAGCATTTAGGAGGCTAAAATCTGCATATCGCCCTTGCATAAAGACATTTCTAGCGGTTTAATATATTTAAAATCAGACATTTATGCTAATTAACTCAATTTTATTGCGAATAGTATCGAGCTAATTGAATTTGTGTTTTAAAATCCAAACCATACAATTGTATTTTATTCATCAACAGTTTACAAATTTAATGTTTAATAGCTAAAGTTTAAAAATTAAAATTATTGTTGTAATTATTGCAGGTTTCAAATTTTTGTTTTACCTTTGTAAAATCATAGAAAAATAGGTTTTTTACCCCAAAAATGATTTGATTAGTGATGAAAGACAGAATTAAACGTATCATGGAAGAGCAGCACATGAGTCAACAAGTGTTTGCTGATTTTATAGGTTTGTCACCTGCGACATTGAGTAGTATCTTCACAGGTAGGACCCGCCCTACCCTGAATGTGGTTGAGGCGATCAAAAATAAACTTCCAGCCATAAGTACCGATTGGCTCCTGATGGGAGTTGGAAATATGTATGTTTCGACACCTTCTGATGTGGAAGATGTTACTCATAATTCGCCAGGTGAACCAATGTTAGATTTCGATCAACCGTTTAATGAGCATCCGACTGGCAGTTTTTCACAGGGTGTAAGAAATACACCATCGGATAATAATCCTCAAACTTTGAAAATAATTGACAAAGACCCTCGTAAAGTTACAGAGATAAGAGTTTATTACGATGATCAGACCTATGAAACCTTTGTTCCAATGAAGTCAAAATGAGAGCACACACTATCGTGTTCTCATTTTTTTTTCGTATTTTTGCACTGTTTTTATTAAATAAGGTGTTAAAATGAAGAAATATATCCTTGATTTGAACGTAAAAGAGGTTTCAAGAATCAGTCCTAAGCATGTTTTATTGCGTTTGACTGATAATAAACCGCTTCCGGATATGCTGCCAGGACAGTTTGTTGAGGTTCGGGTAGATTGTGCGGACTCTACGTTCCTGCGTCGTCCTATTTCCATTAATTTCGTGGATAAGGAGGCCAATGAGCTTTGGTTGTTAGTGGCTATGGTGGGTAATGGTACTCGCCAGTTGGGTAAGTTGCTGTCAGGTGATACCCTTAACTGTGTGCTCCCTCTAGGCAATGGTTTTACGATGCCTAGCGCCCCTAATTCTAAATTTCTTCTCGTCGGTGGTGGCGTAGGAGTTGCGCCATTACTTTATATGGGCGCAGAATTGAAGAAACTGGGTATTGAGCCTACATTCCTTTTGGGAGCTCGTACTAAGTCCGATTTATTGGAACTCGACCTGTTCCGCCAATATGGCAGGGTGTTTATTACTACTGAGGACGGTTCTGAGGGCCAGAAGGGTTTTGTGACTAATCACTCTATCTTGCAGAATGAGCGTTTTGACCGCATTGCCACATGTGGTCCTAAACCTATGATGGTGGCTGTTGCCCGCTTTGCCCAGCAGTCTGGCGTAGAATGTGAAGTGTCTTTGGAGAATATGATGGCCTGTGGCCTGGGTGCCTGTTTGTGTTGTGTTGAGAAAACCACCAAAGGTAACCTGTGTGTGTGCAAGGAAGGACCGGTGTTTAACGTAAATCAGTTGTTATGGCAGATTTAAGCGTAAAAATAGGTCGTCTGTCACTGAAGAACCCAGTGATGACGGCATCAGGAACCTTTGGATATGGACTGGAGTTTGCTGATTTCATTCCTCTCGATGGTTTGGGAGGTATCATCGTGAAGGGTACTACCCTGAAGCCCCGTGAGGGTAACGATTATCCCCGTATGGCAGAAACTCCATCAGGTATGCTGAATTGTGTGGGATTGCAGAATAAGGGTGTTGATTATTTTTGTGAGCATATCTATCCCCAGATTAAGGATATCGACACCAATATGATAGTCAATGTCAGTGGTTCTTCACCAGAAGATTATGCAGAGTGTGCAGCCCGTATCGATGCCTTGGAGAATATTCCTGCTATAGAACTGAATATTTCCTGCCCCAATGTGAAGGATGGAGGTATGGCCTTTGGTGTCACCTGTGCCGGTGCAGAGAGTGTGGTGAAAGCCGTTCGAGAGCGTTATCACAAGACGCTGATCGTGAAACTTTCGCCCAATGTGACCAATATTGCTGATATAGCCAGAGCCTGTGAGGCTCAGGGTGCCGATAGCGTCTCGTTGATTAATACGTTGATGGGAATGGCTATCGATATTGAGAAGCGTCGCACCGTGTTGAGCATTAATACGGGCGGACTGAGCGGTCCTGCCGTAAAACCTGTAGCTCTTCGCATGGTATGGCAGGTAGCAAAGGCTGTCAAGATTCCTGTAGTAGGGTTGGGCGGTATCATGAATGCCCGTGATGCTATCGAGTTCATGATGGCTGGAGCGACAGCTATTGAGATAGGTACAGCCAACTTCATCGACCCAGCCGTGACTATCAAGGTTCGCGATGGAATCAACGATTGGCTTGACCAGCATGGATGCCGTTCTGTAGCCGAAATAATTGGGTGTTTGGATTAAAAAATTTGAGAGCAGTCAAGTGACTGCTCTCAACCAACACAAAAACTAAACTAGACTTAACTAAAGCATATTGGGATTTTCACAAACCCTGCAATAGCACTGCAAAGATAGTACAATATTTTTAAACTGCAAAAGATTTGTCGTTTTTTTTAGTATTTTAATACAAAAAATCAAAGTTTTACACTCTTATGGAGCAAATAGTGGTCTAAAATAGTCATTGCTGCCATAGATTCAACAACAGGTACAGCACGAGGCAAGACGCATGGATCGTGACGTCCCTTTGCAGTCAGTTTGGTTGCATTTCCGTAAATGTCAATCGTGTCTTGTTCGCGGAGTAGGGTAGCCACAGGCTTGAAAGCCACGCGGAAATAAATATCCTCGCCATTGCTGATACCTCCCTGTATACCGCCGCTGTGATTCGTTACTGTCGAAATCTGGCCGTTACGGTTGACGAACACATCGTTTTGCTGTGAACCGCGAGCTGTCACGCAGTCGAATCCGTCGCCATATTCAAAGCCTTTAACAGCATTGATGCTCAGCATAGCAGAACCAAGGGCAGCGTGCAACTTTCCGAATTCCGGTTCGCCAAGTCCTGGAGGACAGCCCTTGATGACGCAAGTGATAGTGCCGCCAATAGTGTCACCCTCGGCTTTCACCTGTGATATCAGTTGAATCATTTCAGCAGCTTTCATGGGATCAGGACAGCGTACAATATTTGTTTCAGTTAGCGAGAGGTCATAATTGCGGTAGTCCTTATCCAATTTTATCTCGCCCACTTGAGACGTATAGGCTTGAATGCGGATGCCCATCTGTCGGAGAGCCAGTTTTGCCAAGGCGCCAGCCACAACACGGCTAATAGTGATACGGGCTGACGAGCGCCCACCACCCCTATAATCCCTGTGTCCATATTTCTGGGCATAGGTGTAGTCGGCATGTGATGGACGATACAACTGGCGCATATTTTCATAGTCTTGCGAGTGCTGGTTGGTATTACGCACGATAAAACCAATGGGGCATCCTGTACTCTTACCTTCGAAAACACCGCTCAGCAGTTCCACCTGGTCACCTTCCTGGCGACTGGTGGTGATAGTGCTCTGCCCTGGGCGACGGCGATTCAGTTCGCTCTGAATAAAGTCCAGGTCGATACTGATACCAACAGGCATTCCGTCGATGACGCCGCCAATTGCTTCGCCATGACTCTCTCCGAATGTCGTCAGCGTAAATATGTTGCCAAATGTATTACTCATCTCACTTTCAACTCTTACCACTCAACGCTCATTTGCATCCTCCGCAACTGCCACAATCGCTGTCACAGCTGCCGCAGTTGCCGCCACAACCGCCACAGCCACCACTCATGTGAGATATCAAACTCTGAATCTCCTCATTCGTGGCATCACGATTCTCCAACACTTTACCTTCAAAGTGCAACGTCTCACCTGCCAATGGGTGATTCAGATCCACTTTCACAGTCTGTTCACCTACTTCTACAATTTTGCCGTAGAAGCGCTGGCCATCTTCATTCTGCAGGGGGACAATGGCTTCTGGATAGATGTTTTCCGAGTCAAACTTACCATTGATAGTGAAAATCTCGCGACTGACATCAGTTACAAGTTTCTCCTGATAATCACCATAGGCGTCCTCTTTCTCCAGTGCAAAACTGAAGTCGTCGCCCTTCTGCTTAGCCAGCAGCTTACTTTCGAAGGCATCAAGTGCGATACCAAAACCTGTAATGAAATGGAAAGGCTTCTCTGCGGTGGCCTCTTCCAGCAATTCTTTGCCGTCCTCACTGTCCACGTAGAGACGATAGCTCACGGCAATGTATTTATTCGTATTATTACTCATAGTCTACCTTAATATATAATTTGGGTGCGAAGTTACGAATTTATTTTGAAATAGGCAAAAATAAACCTGATTAATGCGAAAAATCAAGAAAATCAATAAAACCGTAATTCTTTGACTGAGGTCAAGAAAAGGCACTGTTTGCGCACACAGCAAATAAAAAAGTTTGGTGTGTATCGAAAAATGTCCTACCTTTGCATCGTCAATCAGATAAAACTGAGCGACTAAGGATAACGAGCCCCTTATATAATAAATAAGGTATATGAGTGAAAAAAGAGGGGCGCAAATGTATAATTAAAAAAAAGAAAGGGTAACGAAAATGAAAAGATTGTTTTTAACCGTAGTAGCTATGTTGAGCATGACGCTCACATTTGCTGAGAACGAGAACATGAACAGTGTTAACACTGCAGAAGCCTACAATCTGAGCGTAAATATAAATCAGCTGAGTAAGGCTCTGGGTTTGGCAGACGACCAGGTTGAGGCTGTGGCTGAGATTCACAAGACCTTCTGTTCTGAGATGATGTTTGCCACACAGTATGGTAAAGAAGAGCGTGATGCTCGTGTTGATGCAGCCATTAAGAAGGATCTGGGCTTCATGAACTACATTTTGAACCGAGATCAGTATCGTAAGTACGTTATGCTGCTCAACGTCACGATGGTAAATCGTGGTCTGAAGTAAATTTATTAGAAACGATTAAAAAATCCTAGAGAACCGCAGGTCTTTGTGATCTGCGGTTTTTCATTATCCGGCTTAACGAACGTTTTTTCAATATTCTTTGAAGTGTCATGATATTGTTGTATCTTAGACCAGGCGGTCGAAGATACTTTCGTTCGACAATAAAAATAAAATGGCTTTTATTTTGTATTGTTCTCACTTATTCGTATCTTTGGCCTGGCGGTCTTATTCGTATCTTTGGCCTGGCGGTCGAAGATACTTTCGTTCGACAATAAAAATAAAATGGCTTTTATTTTGTATTGTTCTCACTTATTCGTATCTTTGTAATCAAAAACAAAACAAGAAATAATATGGTACAAAGAGAATGGAAAGAGATTAAGAAGTTCGAAGAAATCCTCTTCGAAGAGTATCATGGTATTGCAAAGATTACCATTAATCGTCCGCGTTATCGTAATGCGTTTACACCAAAGACAACATTGGAACTGAGTCAGGCTTTTGCTCTGTGCCGTGAGATGCAAAACATCCGGGTGGTATTGCTGACGGGTGCTGGCGACAAGGCGTTCTGCTCGGGAGGTGACATGCATGTGAAAGGACGTGGAGGCTATGTGGACGAGGAAGGTGTGCCCCGTTTGAGTGTACTTGACGTTCAGATGCAGATTCGCCGACTGCCCAAACCTGTGATAGCGATGGTGAATGGCTATGCCATAGGTGGTGGTCATGTGTTGCATCTGGTGTGCGATCTTACTATTGCGTCGGAGAATGCCATTTTCGGACAGACAGGACCAAAGGTTGGGTCGTTTGATGCAGGCTTTGGTAGTAGTTATTTAGCTCGTATTGTAGGCCAAAAGAAGGCGCGTGAGATATGGTTCCTCTGCCGACAGTATTCCGCTAAGGAAGCCGAAGTGATGGGAATGGTAAACAAAGTAGTGCCTTTTGAACAGTTGGAGGATGAGTGTGTGGCATGGGCTGAGGAGATGATAGAGCGTTCACCGATTGCCCTGCGCATGATTAAAGCCGGGCTCAATGCAGAACTTGACGGACAGGCAGGTATTCAGCAGTTGGCTGGTGATGCTACCATGCTCTACTATTTCCTGGACGAGGCTCAGGAGGGTGGTAAAGCTTTCTTGGAAAAGCGTAAGCCCGATTTCGAACAATATCCGAAGATTCCATGAAGATAGACATTGAGGAGCGGATGCTCCATTTTAAGCAACCGGCAGGTACCTCTCGGGGCATATATACTGAACGCAGAATATGGCTCGTGAAGGTGATAGATGGCGAAAGGGTAGGGATAGGCGAGTGTGCGCCATTGCCCAAACTTAGTTGTGACGACATTCCTGATTATAGTGAAGAGTTAAGAGTGAAGAGTGAAGAATTTGCTGCCGCCATTCAAGAGGGTGATGAAGCAATAACTGCATTCTTCGAGACATTGCGCGACTATCCCTCCATGCTCTTCGGTATGGAGACGGCGCTGGATGGTCTGAAAACGTCTTTAGCTCCCTCTCAGAGGGAGAGGGTGGGGGGTGAGCCCATCTCTATCCCCACCAATGGACTGGTGTGGATGGGCTCTTATGACGAGATGGAGCAGCGTATAGAGCAAAAACTGAAACAGGGATTCCATTGCATAAAGCTGAAGATAGGAGCTATCGATTTCGATGCAGAACTGGAACTGCTAAAGAAGATACGCAAGCGTTTCGGACCTCGTGAGATTGAGTTGCGTGTGGATGCCAATGGCGCCTTTGCCTATGATGAGGCTTTATATAAGTTAGAGTTGCTGTCACAGTATGCCCTGCATTCTATCGAGCAACCCATCAAGGCCAAGCAGTGGGCAAATATGTCGGAGCTCTGCCGAGAATCACCTCTTCGTATCGCCCTCGACGAGGAACTGATAGGAGTGAACGACCCCGAACAGAAGCGTCAGATGCTGAATATTATCCGTCCGGCTTACATCGTACTCAAACCTTCGTTGCATGGTGGCATGATGGGTGTTCGCGAGTGGGTAGAAATAGCTAACGACATGGGTATCGGTTCGTGGATTACATCCGCTCTGGAGAGTAATGTGGGACTTTATGCCATTGCCAGGCTGGCCTATGACATATATGGCCCCAATATCCGTATGCCACAAGGCTTAGGCACAGGTCTCCTCTTTACAGATAATATCCCGATGCCGTTGAAAATGCAAGGTGAAAGATTGATCATTGAGAATTGAAATATGTTATTAACGGAGTTCCTTGAGGAGTGGAGCAATTCTTCAGAGACTGTGCTGGTGCATACCAGTGGGTCGACGGGAAAGCCTAAGCCATTGCTTGTAGAGAAACGGCGCATGGAGGCTTCGGCTCGCATCACCTGCAGTTTTCTTGGATTGAAGGAGGGCGATACGGCTTTGCTCTGCATGCCTCTCGACTATATTGCTGGTAAGATGATGGTGGTGAGAGCCTTGACCTGTGGTCTTCGATTGATTGCCGTCGAACCGAAGGGCTGTCCGGAATGGGAGGGCCCAATAGACTTTGCAGCGATGGTGCCTCTGCAGGTATGGAATCTGCTCCAGCAGGCTCCTGAGCGTCTTCGGCAGATTCGTCATTTGATTATCGGTGGTGGGGCCATCAACAACGAACTGGCAGAAGCCCTGAAGGATATGCCTAATGCCATTTGGAGTACTTATGGTATGACGGAAACGCTTTCGCATATAGCTCTTCGCCGACTGAACGGACCAGAGCGCAATTTGTGGTACACACCTTTTGATGGGGTGAATGTATCGCTTAATCCAGAGGGCTGTTTGGTGATTAATGCTCCGGCTGTTCATGACGGTCCGTTAGTCACCAACGATATTGCAGAACTGT
The DNA here is from genome assembly GCA_900316645.1 of uncultured Prevotellaceae bacterium. GTDB lineage: Bacteria > Bacteroidota > Bacteroidia > Bacteroidales > Bacteroidaceae > Prevotella. Next base: position 19,674 of record ONDP01000011.1, on the reverse strand, counting down.
CAGGCCTTAACTTCCGCATTCTCGGACGCAAAGATAATGTAGTCTGCTCTGGTGGTATCAAGATACAGATAGAAGAGGTGGAGCGACTGCTGCATCCGCATTTGCGTCAACCTTTCCTGATTAGCAAAGCCCCAGATATGAAACTCGGCGAACAGGTAGTACTGCTCACTACATCATTGGATGTTGATGCTGTAAGGGTAGTCTGTCAGAAGGTTCTTCCCCGTTATTGGCAGCCCCGCCAGTATCTGCATATTGAAACGATTCCATTGACGGCAACGGGTAAACCAGCCCGAGCTGAGGCGGAAATACTTTGTCGCAGTATTTTGACAATTCAATAATAATTCGTACCTTTGAGCGCAAAATAGAAAAAACAGTTATGAAAAAGAAAGTGATGTTGTTCTTGGTTGGTATCGTTGTGCTGTTCAGTTCGTGCCGACAGGGACAAGGCGGTGTGACAGGGAATACAGTATCAGATAGCTTGGTGATTCCCCATTATGCTACGGGTTATCAGGTGAAGGACAGTGCTGGTATTCGTTTGGTGGATGTCGGAAAAGACTATCACTTTGCCTTAGTGGCTCAGGAGGATGCAGATGTTCCCTCGGGATATACAAAGGTGCAGGTTCCTATCAAGAGCACCATCTGCATGACGTCTCTCCAACTCTCCAACTTCACCATCTTGGATGCCCATGACGTGGTGAAGGGACTGACGGGAACGAAAAACCTCTTTAATAAGGATATTTTAGCAAGGGTAAAGGATGGTCGTATCGTGAAGATCGGTATGGAGGGCAATTTCGATACCGAAATGGTGATGGCAGCCAATCCTGATGTTATCTTCATTTCACCTTTCAAGCGTGGTGGTTATGACGCTATTCTCGAAACGGGAATCACCCTCATTCCTCATTTAGGCTACAAGGAACTCGATCCGCTTGGCCAGGCTGAATGGATTAAGTTTGTCGGTATGTTTATCGGTAAGGAAAAAGAGGCTTATGATATCTTTGCAGGTATTGAAGAACGCTATAATAGTTTGAAGCTTAAAGTTGAGCGTTTGGAGAAGAAAGAGCAACCTACCGTAACTAGTGGTGAGATGCATTACGGAACGTGGCATGCTGTGGGTGGTAAGAACTATCTGGCCCAGATATTCCGCGATGCCGGTGCCGACTACGTTATAAAGGACGACGAGACGGCAGGCGAGAACTTGGAGTTTGAAAAGATGTATGAACTGGCTGCCAAAGCCGACTATTGGCGCATCTTGAACAGCTTCGACGGAGAGTTCAGTTATGAGGCATTGAAGGCCTCGGAACCTCGTAATGAACTGTTCAAGGCTTTTAAGGAGCACAAGGTTATCTATTGCAACATGAAAAAGACTCCTTACTATGAGATATCGCCTGTAAAGCCAGATGTGCTGCTGAAAGACTTTGTCGCCGTCTTCCATCCAGAACTGGTGGAGGAAGGCTATCAGCCGACATTCTACAAACTGCTGAAATAACGAAAAACTACTGATGAAAAAAATTGTTCGGATATTGGTGTTGGTATTGGCAATAGCTGCCCTGGCTATTGTCAACTTGCTCATCGGTTCCGTCCAAATACCAGTGGATGATGTCTGTCGTATCTTGGTGGGTGATACCAGTCATGAGATATGGTATAATATCGTCTGGAAATCGCGTCTGCCACAGGTGCTGACAGCGATAGTAGCAGGTGCAGGACTGGCGGTAAGCGGACTGCAGATGCAGACAGTGTTCCGTAATCCGTTGGCAGGTCCGTCGGTATTGGGCATATCGAATGGCTCAGCCCTTGGCGTAGCCTTCGTCGTATTGTTGTCGGGCAGATTGGGCGGTGTGGCTCTGTCGCGTTTAGGCTATCTGGGCGAGGCAGCCATGTCGGTTGCCGCTATTGTGGGGGCTCTGTCTGTGATGTTGCTGATTATGTGGATAGCACAAAGGGTGAAAGGCAATGTTACCCTGTTGATTATTGGTGTGATGATCGGTTATTTGGCCAATGCCATCATTGGAGTCTTGAAATTTCTGTCGCCAGAGGAAGACGTGAAGGCTTTCGTGGTGTGGGGATTGGGTTCGTTCTCGCGAGTCAGTGGCGACGAGATGGTGCTCTTTGTAGTTTTGATGGCCATATTGATACCTTTGAGTTTTCTCTTGGTGAAATCGATGAACCTATTGTTGTTGGGCGATAAGTATGCAGCCAACTTGGGACTGAATATACGCAGAAGTCGTATGCTGGTCATCCTGTCGTCGGGCATATTGGTGGCTATAGTCACAGCCTATTGTGGTCCTATCATGTTTATCGGACTGGCTGTTCCTCATTTAGCGCGTGCTATTTTCCGCTCGTCCGATCATCGCATCTTGATGCCTGCTACGGCACTCTGTGGCGCTGTTCTGGCATTGCTTTGCAATTTCATAGCGCGGATGCCAGGATTCGAGGGAGCCTTACCCGTCAACAGTGTGACGGCACTGGTGGGTGCACCGATTATAGCGAGTGTATTGTTCCGTCGTCGGCAATCAATAGAAGAGTAAGTTCTGCCTGAGGCACCAAGGGCTTGCAATGCTTCAGACAATAACGGATAACAACTTGGCAGAAAGCTTCCGTTTTTTCCTTAGGCAGCTTCTCCCATAATTCGCGAGCCAACGATAATTGGGTATTTTGAATGGAGTATTGACAATTAGCTTCGTCAAGCATCTGCTGGACGAATGCCAGATTCATTGTCCCTTTCCGACTATGTGTATCTAATTGCCCTTCTGCCAGTTTTACGGCCTTGCCTAACATGACGCCTAATGTAATCTTCTCAAATCCCAGTTCATTGGCTATTTTCAATGTCTCACCGATATAGTTGCCATATTCTACAAAAGCCTGTGATGGCAGGGTGGGATAGTGGGCTTTCACAAATCGCTCACTCTTAGCTCCGCTATTGATAACTACTCGCTGTGAACCACTGGCCTTTGCCACCTCCATGCATTTGTGGATGCTTTGGATGAAAGCCTCTTCGGAGAAAGGTTCGACAATACCGCTCACACCGATAATAGAGATACCACCCTCAATGCCCAGACGGGGATTGAATGTACGCTTGGCAATCTCTTCGCCCTGAGGAACAGAAATCACGACGGTTAATGATTCATGGTTCAGGGTGAACGGTTCCAGATTCCGTCGGATCATCTCTCGCGGACCTTTGTTGATGGCAGGCTCTCCAGGCGGATAGTCAAACCCAGGGAGCGTAAACCTCCCCACGCCTATTCCCCCCCGAATCACAACGCCCCCCTTCCCTTCAGGGGAGGGGACGGGGGTGAGGCATGCCCTAATCTCAATACCATTTGTCACATCAGGGTCGTCGCCAGCCTCCTTGAATACGGAGACATATCCGTCCCCATAAGTCACGGGTACATGAATCGTCTCACCGTCGGGCAGAACGACAGGTACTTCCTGCGGCAAATCCTGAATCTTGAACCCTGAACCCTTAACCCTTAACCCTGAACCCTGAACCCTCATCATGGCTGCTCCCACAGCAGCGGCAGTTGCACAGGTGCCAGTTGTCAGTCCGCTATGCAATGGATAGAACTCTGGCAACAGCTTTTCTACCATTCTTCTTAATCCATAAGGACCGTTGACGCAGTTGTCGAAATGAAACTCTGGTCGCTTCAATACGATAATCCGCATGCCTTTGTCTTTCGCTTCTTCCACCTTCTCGGCAAATCCGCCACTGAGTCCGCTTTCCTTCAACAGAATAGCATCTGCTTCTGGCAGGAGACCATCCTCAAAATAGCACAGTTGTTCATCGGTGGCACCTTGCTCGTAAGCCATCTTAAGACTGCTCTCGCGTCTTAAGATTCTATAGATAGCCTTGACTCCTTGCTCCTCCAGCCACTTCAACTTACTGATACTCTGCACCCCCGTGGTGGCAAGAAGGGTATGGATTTCTGTCGGTACTTGCGAGTAGTCGTCAATCCAAGTGATGTCAGGGTCTCTCGGAGGATAGATGCGTTCGTAACGAACGACGGGAATCGGCCTATCAGACGTCACATCTGCTATCGTCCGATGCAGCATTGACGCAAACGGATGGGCAGCATCTACTATCAGTCGTATCTGGTGCTCGCGGCAAAACACTTTCATGGCCTCAGCATCTAGCGCTCCATCAATGCGCACACCATGATGCAGGGCCAATTCCTGTTCACCCGTCTTAGTGCTATAGTAATAGAGACTGCCAGCCTCTTCCAGCACCTCTGCTGCTTTGCGACCTTCCGTCGTCCCTCCGAATACCAGTATCATTATTACTTGCTGGTGTCGAGGTCGGAGGCTTTGCCTTTGTATTCGGGAGCGCGTTTTTCGAGGAACGAATGGATGCCCTCCAGATAGTCGGCACCTTGATAGACCTTGGTGCGATAGGCGTTGATGCGCTCGAAACTCTCTGACGACAGCACGGTAGCGGCCTTGCTGAGGATGCGGAACTGGCGTTTGATGGCGCTGATGGACATCACGCTGTTACGACGCAGAGGATTCAGGAACTGTTCCTCCAGGACGTTGTCCAGTTCATCGGCAGGCACTACGCGATTGATGAGTCCGACGTTCAGGGCATCCTGTGCCGTGATGGGCTGTGCGAGGAAGAACATCTCGCGGGCCTTGTTCATGCCCAACTGGTTGATGAAGTGCATGATACCCGAAGCATTATAAGGTATGCCAATCTTGGCGGGTGTGATGGCAAAGGTAGCCATATCGGTGCTGACAATCATGTCGCACGATAGACACAGGTCACAGGCTCCGCCCCACACGCTACCGTCGACGCAGGCAATGACAGGAATAGCCGTTTCCTGTACACAACGTAGTAGACGTTCCATAGGCACGTCGTAAGACAGGGGGTCATCACCATTCTGAGGCAATTCGCGAATGTCGTGACCAGCGCTCCAGACACCTTTCTTGCATTGAGCCTTGATGACGACAGCCACGCATTCCTGATCGTAGCCCGAACGAATGGCGTTACACAAATCCTGACACATCACCTCGCTGAGACAGTTAAAATGGTCAGCGTTTTGCATCTCCACATAGCAGATGCGATTGTTAATAACGGTATTGACTAACATATACTTATTATATTTGATTTATGATGCTTCACCCTGCCTAAAGAGGTGGGTGAAGTGTTTGTTGTATAACTCAGAGAGACCTGTGCGGTTGTCGATAGCCTCACCAACCACGAGCATCGTAGTGAGGGTGAGGTGGTTGTCGTGAACGATCTTCGCGAGGTCTTTTAACACGCCGCGATAGATGCGTTGGTCGGGCCATGTCAGATGGTAGCAGGCAGCGACGGGCGTATCCTCAGGATATTCCTGCAGGAGTTCGCGCTGCACGTCGTCGACAATGGCGGCAGAGAGAAAGATGCACATGGTGCTCTGACTGCGAGCCAGCAGGTGCAGCTGTTCTTTTACAGGCATGGGTGTGCGCCCTTCGCCACGCGTCAGGATAATGGTCTGGCAGCGTTCGGGAATAGTGAACTGACTGCGCAGTTCTGCAGCAGCGGCGAGGAACGACGAAATGCCTGGGGTGATGTGATAGTCCATGCCGTTGGCATCGAAGAAGGCCATCTGCTCCTGGATAGCTCCGAAGATGCAGGGGTCGCCAGTATGGAGGCGCACAATGTAATGTCCTTTATCGTAGTGCTCCTTCATCAGCATACATTGTTCTTCGAGTGCCATATCAGCCGACGAGCGAACCACGGCACCAGGCTTATGGCACGCCGTCAAAGCCTTGGGAACCAGTGAACCTGCATAGAGGATGAGGTCGGCACGCTCCAACATTTTCCTTCCTCGCACGGAGACCAAATCAGGGTCGCCAGGCCCCGCTCCAACAATCTCTATGTGGCCTTTGTCCTCACGGAGATATTTGTAGTCGATGGCAAGGGCGGCAGTCCAGTTTCTGCCCTTAACCTTGGGTACAATCAGTTTTCCGTGGTTAGAGCCAAGGATGGCTGCAGCCTCACAAACGCTGGGTGTGCCCACATGTTTCTCGACGGTCTTGCTGGGATTGGGTACTTCCACTTTTGCCAGTTCCTCAGCGGAATAAAACACCAGTTCCTCGTTTAAATCATCAACCAGCATAGCACAGAATTCCTCGTCCTCCTTCACATCGATGGTGCAATAGCGTTTGTAGCAAGGTAAAACACCAATCTGGCTCATCGCTTCGTCAATTTCGTCGTAGATGTATTCATAGTCATCAGGATGATTGGCGAGTCCAAAGCCCAAGGCAGCTATCATAGGTACGAAATGCAGTTCGAGAATGCCATAAGGCACACAGAGATTATAGGGTGTCACCAAGATGACAAGACTGTATTTCTTGGGATCCACCTCCTCCAGACTCTTGACGACAGTAACGTGAGGGGGCAGTGTCTTCTCCAGATAGTCGGTACCCTCGTCACGGATTTCCATCAGCAGGGCGGTGGGTTGGCGATTGACGAAAGCAGAAATACATTCGTTCATGTCATCATCGCTGGCAATGGCCCAGTTGAAGCGTTCGGCAAACGTATCGAGTGCCCATAGTCCAGCATTGTCACTCTGGGTAGTGATGACTTCCCGTGCTCCGATGATGGCAGCCACATCGTGTGCCAAGTCGTTGGCGCCACCGATATGTCCTGATAAGACCGAAACAGCGTTCAGCCCGAGACTGTCCACGCAGACAACAGCAGGGTCTTCATGCTTATCCTTGACATAGGGCGCAATGGTGCGTACACAGATGCCCATAGCTCCAATAAAGATGAAGGCGTCAAATTTCTTCCATTGTTTTCCAACGTCAGTTCGCTTCATCAACTGGGCACCTAATTCTCTCTTCAGGAGGTCGGCAATATCCTGTCCAGCCTCACTAATCAGTATAATTGCTGTCTTCATGTCAATTTGCAATACTTTCCAGTGACAAAATTAACAAAAAAACTTCATACCCCAATGATTTATCCGAAAGAATCGCTAACTTTGCACAAAAAATAGTATGACAAGGTATGAAATGGCTTAAGAAACATCTGACAGTAGTCATGTGGTTGGGTGCTCTGGCAATCATTGCCGGAGCCTTGCTCATATTTGAGAGTGACCAACTCTGGAAGGTGCAGGAGAAAAACCTCTTTCTTTACTCGGTGTTATTTTTGAAGGAGCAAATGATAGTGCCAGGTGGTCTGCTCACATGGATGGGTACATGGTTTACGCAGTTTCTATACTATCCATGGTTGGGTGTTTTGTTGCTTTGTAGCTGGTGGCTTCTGCTGATGACACTAACGAAAAAGACATTCTGCATCTCCGACCGTTGGGCTATCCTAATGCTTATTCCCGTTGCTATCTTATTGATTGCCAATATGGATATGGGATATTGGATTTATGTTCTGAAACTGAAAGGGCATTTCTTTGTAACGACTATCGGAACGACGGCTGTAGTAGCTCTGTTATGGGCTTTTCGATACATCCCCGACAAATACTGCCTGCGTGCTGTCTGTTTAGTTCTCACTACCGTCATAGGCTATCCTCTTTTAGGTATCTACGGATTAGCTGCCACGCTGTTGATGGGACTTTGGACGTGGCGATTGTCGGCCCGTCGTACAGAAGCTATTGTATGTTGTTTGATGGCCATTTTAAGTATAGCAGCAGTACCTCTATTATACTATCGCTTCGTGTATTACCAAACGAATTTGGCGAATGTCCTATGGGCAGAATTACCCGTCTTCATTACGACCGAGGAGTTCCATGCCTATTATATACCTTTCTATCTTTTGGCACTGTTTTTTGTCTTTCTGACTGTAACTTATCATGCGGGGAATCAGGATGTAAAGCCTATGAAGAGATTTAAATATCTGGGGTGCCAGACTATTGTTACCATTCTGATAGTGGGTAGCGTTTATCACTTTTGGATGAAGGACGAGAATTTCCACCATGAGTTGGTTATGCAGCATCGTATCGCCCAGTGTGATTGGAGAGGGGTATTGGAAGAAGCTGTCACCCAAAAGGACGAACCGACACGATCTATTGTGATGATGCGGAACCTTGCCCTCTCACGTATCGGTAGGCAAGGGGATGACATGTTCCTTTACAAAAACGGATCCAAGGCCTATGCTGCTCCTTTTGCCATGCGTTTGATGATGGTTATCGGTCCGCAAATTTACTACCAATATGGGATGCTGAACTATTGTAACCGTTTGTGCATGGAAATGGGTGTCTTATTCGGTTTCCGTCTGGAAGACTATCAGTTGCTGGCAAATTGCGCCTTATTGAGTGGTGATAAGCCCCTTGCCCGTAAGTATATCCATGTTTTGAAGCAGACGCTCTTCTATCGTGATTGGGCAGAACAGGCTGAGACGCTTTTAGACCATCCAGAACTGATAGCCAAAGATGCTGAGCGTGAGCCTATCACCCATATGCTCCATTACAAGAATTCACTTGGTGGTGATCAGGGCAACACGGAACGATACCTCATGACAGAGCTGGCATCAAGAACTATTGTTGATGACCCAGTATTTCAGGAACAGTGCCTGCTTGCCACTTTGTGGACCAAGAATATCAATCAGTTTTGGTATCATTTCAAGGAGTATGCCTCACGACATCCTCAAGGTCCCATTCCCCGCTACTATCAGGAAGCCGCTTATCTCTACGGCCATCTGGAGGGAAGGGCAGAGGTAGAGGCGATGCCTTTCGATGCAGAGGTCAAAGATTCCTATAGACGATTCATGTCTGTAGCTCCCAATTACTACAAAGAGACAATAGAGGTTGCGCGTCAGGGATTGTACCCTCTCTTCGGTGATACCTATTATTATGACTATTATGCCATGAACAAGTTACCAGAGTATTAAGAATTGAATAGTGACGATGAGAAAATTAGTTTATATAGGATGTTGCCTAATGATAATGGGTTGTTCGGGACCTTCCGTGCCAGAAGTATATACTGACTCCAAGGTGTTGCCGGACATCTATCCCGACTATACCAACGTAACCGTTCCAATAAATATCGCTCCGCTTACCTTTGAACTTGACGAGAAAGCTGACGAGATGATTGCCCGTTATACCGCATGCGATGAGGAACTTGTCTTTGCTGACAAAGTACAGCCGGCATTGGACGATTGGCGGATGCTGACGGAAAAAGCAAAGGGCGGTGCTATCAAGGTGGATGTCTATGCCCGAAAGGGTGACCGTTGGACGCACTATCAGCCATTCAGTATCTTTGTGTCACCGGACAGCATAGACAGTCATCTGAGTTACCGTCTTATCTATCCTTCTTTTGTCAATTACGAGTCGCTAACCATTAGTCAACGCTGTTTGGAAAACTACGACGAAAGTGTTATCTACGACAATATGCTTTGCAGTATTGAAAAGGAGGGACAATGTAGAGCGCATGCAGTTTCATGCCCGTCAGAACTTTGGTGGCACGATCATCGCCTATGATGGGCACATCAAGAAGGTGGACATGAAGAACGACTCCATCCTTTCGGCAGGCGTCTATCCCGCCTGGCATCCCTGGCTGAAACTGATTGTCTATTCTACAAACATGACCGCCCAAAGTTTCCATACCACCCATCACAACAAGATTGAAGTCTATGACTCTGAGAGCGACCTGATTGCCTACGATATTGACAAGGGCGAAGTGACCAATCTCGAGAACGATGCCAACGAACTGGAGGTTTTCCCAGCATGGGCTCCTGATGGCAAGACTCTTTACTACTGCAGTGCCCATTTTGAATGGAAGGATTCTGCCCTGACGAAAGTCGATGAGATCATCAAACGTTCGCAGGAGATAAAATATAATATTTACCGCAAGCGTTTCAACCCAGAGACCATGGCTTTCGGGCCCCGCGAACTTGTCTTCTCTGCTGACAGCCTCAACAAAAGTGCTACCTTACCACGCATCTCACCCGATGGACGTTACCTGATGTTCGCGCTTGCCGAATACGGTGTGTTCCATATATGGCACCATGATGCCGACCTCTGGCTGCTCGACCTGCAGACAGGTCAGGCAAGAGCCCTACAGGAAATAAACTCACCTGACACTGAGAGTTACCATTCATGGTCGAGCAATGGCAAATGGGTAGTCTTCAGTAGTCGCCGTGATGACGGTACCTATACCCGTCCCTTCTTTGCCCACATTGACAACAACGGGCACGGCACCAAACCATTCGAATTACCCAGTGCAGACCCAGATTATCACCGTCAGTTCATGAGATGCTATAACATCCCAGAATTCATGCATGGACCTGTCACTACCAAACCGCAAACCTTTGCTGAAATCCTCAAAGGCGAAGGCACTCCTGTGAAGTATGTGCAGAAGCTGACAAAATCTCAATAGGGTTATAGTCGTTGAGTTGTATATGTAATGGTGGTGCTTGCAGGAGATTCAGCTCCTGGCAAGCTTCATCCCAAAGTTTGTGACTATCTGTTGGCACCTTGGGCGAGGTAACACTGTTAAAGACCATGACACCGTTGGGAGCGAGAACAGAGAGGACCTTTGCCATGATGGCCTTGAGACGACCTCCGTGTCCTCCTATGAAAACAGCATCAGGACGAGGAAGCGAATTAATATCTGTCTCAAGGAAGTCACCGATATGTACATCGATGCCTGGAGCCCCAAAGCGGTGGGCATTATCTTGTATGATAGCCTCACACTCAGGACGTACTTCAAACGAGCAAACATGCAGATGAGGGAATTGCAGGCGGGCCTCAATAGAGACACTGCCTGTACAGAAGCCTATATCCCAGAACACATGGCGCTTGGGGAGTCCGAGTGCCTGAAGTGTCAGCAGGCGCACAGGCATCTTAGTGATCATCTTCTCTCGCCCGTCGAGTAGTTCAAAGGCTGATTCAGGAATGCCGAAAGGGCGGACCCCCCTATAGTCCCCCGAGGGGGACAGTATGAGGCAGTTGGGACTTTCAAACTGGCGAAGGGCGGCTTCTTCTAAGGATAAGGTCGTCACCTTTTCCTTCGCAGGATTGCCAAGGTGTTCTCCTATGTGCATGGTATAGTCCTTGTAACCATATTCCAGCATCCGCTGGGCAATGGCTGCAGGGGTGTGTTCCTTATCCGTCAGGATGCCAATCTTTGTGGCGTGCTCTATAAGCGCTTTGTCAAATTCTTGCCAAGGGCGACCTGTCAACGAGACAATGCGCATATCGTGGTAAGGCATCGTCAGGCGATGGGCCAACATCTGGAGGGAATTGAAAGTAGGGTAGAGCACGATCTCTGCCTCAGGCATTTCCCGTTTGATAGTGTTGGCAAAACCGAAGAACAAGGGATCGCCGCTGGCGAAGACGACGAGGGAAGCCTCACCCCTGGCCCCTCTCCAAGAGAGAGGGGTACGCTTATATTGTTCGAAGACGGCATCAAGAGGGACGGTAATATCAATCCATTGGGCATCGGCAGGTAGCAAGTGTGCCACTATCTCATGGTGGCGTTTACCACCAGAGAAGACACTCCCCTGCTGGATAATGTCCATTACCTCGGGAGGAAACCAAGGCTTGGGATGGTCTGTTATGCCAATGACAATAAACTTCATAGGTCGCGTCCGGGGTTCAGTTGTTCTGCATCGTCGAAAGTCAGAATGGCATTGCATAGTGTTGCAGCCAGATTGCTGCCTCCCTTTCTGCCCTCAACAATAATCTTTGGGATATCGTGGAACGGCTTTACCATGTGTTTGGATTCCCTGACATGTACAAAGCCCACAGGGGCAGCTATGATACCGGCAGGCTGAGTTTTCCCCTTACGAATCAATTCGCAGAGTTCCATCAGTGCTGTTGGCGCATTGCCAAAAGCAAAGAGGGCATCGGGATGTTCCTGAACTGCCAGACGGATGCCCGCTTGCGTGCGTGTAATTCCTTCAGAAACTGCCATTTCAGCCACGCGTGGGTCGCTGAGATAGCATTTGGCTTCTATGCCCAGACGTTGTAGGGCTCCCTTACGAATACCGCTGGTTACCATCGTTACATCTGTCACTATGGTTTTCAGAGTTCCGTCCTTCACCTTATTATATATATTCTCCACAGCATGTTCGTCGGTATAGAGAATCTTTTCCATCTCGAAGTCAGCGGTGGTATGGATAGCATGGAGCAAAGCCCAAAGGTGGTCAGTAGGATAGTCCTGCCGGCTCAGTTCGCGCTTGATGGTATGGAAGGATTCAGTCATGATGCGTTTTCCCAATCCTTCCGGATTAGTGTCTTCCTCACGATAGTATCCGCGTGGGGTTATCATCTTGCCATCGGCAATATACGACTGTGAGTTGCCAATCAGGATGACGGTAAACATATCAATTTCTTCGGGATTGAACGCTTGGAGTGTAGTCACCTTGACGGTTTGTTCCTCCCGCCCCGCCTGCCGCACATATCCCACAGGTGTGTCGGGTGAGCGTTGGGAAAGGAAAATTTCCTGCAGTCGATAGAGTTGCCAGTAGCGTTCGTGTGATTTGGGGTTATAGACGGCAGTCACGAAATCGCCCATAGCAGCTGCCTGTATGCGACGTTCTATCAACTCCCATGGAGTCATCAGGTCGGAAAGGGAAATGGTACAGAGGTCGTGTCCGATAGGGGCTCCCAATAACGAAGCAGCCTTTTGGAAAGCAGAGATACCAGGCAACACTGCAATCTCCACATCCGAATGGCGTGCCTGTTTCATTTCGTAGATGAGAGGGGCCATTCCGTAAATGCCGGCATCTCCGGATGAAATGACGACAACCGTTTTGCCCTGTTCGGCAAGGAGGAAAGCCTGTTCGGCACGTTCACGTTCCTTCTTCATGCCAGTGTCGATACATTGGCAATCCGTTCTTAGGTAAGGTTCTACAAACTGGAAGTAGTACTTATACCCCACTACCACATCGGCCACACCTACAGCATCCCTCACCGCCTGGGTGATGTCTTCTGGGCAGCCTGGACCGATTCCTGCAACAATTATTTTCATCATATTGTTTGCAAAGATAATAAAAAGTTTAGAGTTTATGGTTTAGAGTTTAGAGTTTTTTGTAACTTTGCCAGTAAATTAGTTAATAGTACTCAAAAGATGAAGCAAATAATTTTGATAACAGGTGGTCAGCGTTCAGGCAAGAGCCGTAAGGCAGAAGAGGTGGCACTGGGTATTGTTGACAATCCCGTTTATTTGGCTACTGCTCATATCTGGGATGACGAGTTTCGTGAGCGGGTGCGAAGGCATCAGGAGCGAAGAGGTCCCCAGTGGACGAATATTGAAGAAGAGAAATACCTGAGCCGTTACGACCTGACAGGTCGGGTGGTGGTCGTTGACTGTGTGACGCTGTGGCTCACCAATTTCTTTTTTGAGAATGCTGATGTTGACCATACGCTTGAAGCCGTCAAGGCAGAATTCGACCGTTTCACCGACCATGATGCCACCTTTATCTTCGTAACCAACGAGATAGGCAGTGGTGGAGTGAGTGAGAATGCCATTCAAAGGAAGTTTACCGATTTGGAGGGATGGATGAATCAGTATATTGCTTCGTGTGCCAATGAAGTTATATTGATGGTTAGTGGAATAGCAGTGCAAATAAAATGAGAACGTTTAAGATAACATCGCCTGATGAGGCTTTACGCCCCCAGATACAGGAAAAGATTGACAATCTGAATAAGCCAAAGGGTTCGCTGGGCCGTTTGGAGGAACTGGCTATGCAGATATGTCTGATTCAGCAGACGCTTTCTCCGTCTTTGGCTCATCCCTGCCATTTGCTGTTGGGAGGCGATCATGGTATAGAGCGTGAGGGAGTCAGTGTGTCGCCCCGTGAAGTCACATGGCAGCAAATGATTAACTTTACCCGTGGCGGAGGCGGTGTCAATATGTTTTGCCGTCAGCATGGTTTTAAGTTGCGGATTGTTGATGTGGGTGTCGATTATGATTTGAGTCACGTGGCAGGTATCATCGATAAGAAGGTGGCCCGTGGCACTTGTAATTTCCTCTACGAACCGGCAATGACGGCAGCGCAGTTTGATGAGGCTATCGAGGTGGGGGCATCATTGGTTGACGACTGTGTTTCCGAGGGCTGTCGCATCCTGTGTATCGGCGAGATGGGCATTGCCAATACGTCGCCCTCCAGCATTTGGATGCACCTGTTCTGCAAGATTCCCTTGGAGGAATGTATAGGCGCAGGTGCCGGTCTTAACATGGAGGGTATTCGCCATAAATACGACGTGCTCTCACAAGCCATATCCAACTATCACAAATACAAGAGCGGCAGCAAATTTTCCACTCTTCACTCCATTCCCGAGCAAAGCTCGCCTACCCGTAGCCTTTCACTCTTCACTTTAAGCTATTTCGGCGGTTTTGAAATGGTAGCAGCCATTGGGGCTATGCTTCGTGCGGCAGAGCAGCATCTCGTTATACTGGTTGACGGTTTTATCATGACGGCTTGTGCTTTGGCAGCAATCCAGTTAGAACCCAAGAGCAGAGACTACATGATTTTCACGCATAGCGGCGATGAAGTAGGTCATCGGAAAATGCTCGACGCGATGGGTGCCAGTCCATTGGTCAGTCTGGGCTTGCGACTGGGCGAGGGAACCGGTGCCCTGTGTGCCTTCCCCATTGTTGACAGTGCTGTCCGAATGGTCAATGAGATGAATAACTTTCAAAATGCATCAATCACTAAATATTTCTGAACGATGGAAGTACACATAGACCAGACGAAATGGTATCAGCGTATTTGGGCAGCCTTTATCTTCTTTACCCGACTGCCTTTCTGGCGAGTCTATCAACCTCCTAAGGAATGTTATAAGACGGTGGTCGAGCATTGGCCCCTGACGGGTTGGCTCACGGGTGGGGCAATGGCTGCCACCTTGTGGTTTGGTGCTATGTTGGTGCCTTATCCCATTGCCGTCATAGCAGCTATTCTTGTGCGCCTGCTACTGATGGGAGCCCTGCATGAAGACGGGTTGGCAGACTTCATGGATGGGTTTGGGGGAGGCGGAACGGATAGGCAGCGCATTCTCGACATCATGAAGGATTCGCGCATCGGTACCTATGGGGTGTTGGGACTGATAGTTTATGAAATGCTGCTCTTTACGACGCTCTTTTCGTTGCCTCCGCAGATGGCGGCTTTAGCTATTCTTGCTGCCGACCCATATAGCAAGATGGTGGCGAGTCAGCTGATTATCATGATGCCCTATGCCCGCAGCGAGGAAGATGCCAAGTCGAAGACCGTTTATCGCAAGATACAGCCCTCGGCAGGTGTCAGTCTGGCTATACAGGGAATGTTGCCGATGGTGGGATTCCTTTATCTCACAGGATTATCTTGGCAATACATTATTTTCCTGCCCGGATTGGTGCTGTATTTCCTCTACCTGTTTATCTGGCATCGGCTTCGTGGCTATACAGGCGACTGTTGTGGGGCTGTCTGTCTGTTGGTAGAGCTGACGGTCTATCTGGTAGTAGCCTGTTTAGTAACCCATCCAGGCGCATAGTCCTACTATCAGTATCATCAATACTTCTGCCGTTCTGTTCACCAGGACGGCTTTTTTCATGTCGTCGGTGGTGAGGGGCCTGTCGTTCTCGCCGATAAACGGTTTGTCGAAGAGTTGTCCGAAGTAATAGTGCGGACCTCCAAACCTGCAATTCAGGATGCCGGCCAAGGCAGCCTCGGGATAGCCGCTGTTAGGCGAAGCGTGGTGTCGTCCGTAGCGACGGACGAAATTGACAATTGACAATTGACAATTGACAATCCGGGGCAGAATCATCAGCAGGGCGGTCAGTCGTGCCGGGATGTAGTTGGCTATGTCGTCGATATGTGCAGCCCAACAGCCGAAGTCACGATAGCGCTCAGTGCGATAGCCTATCATCGAGTCGAGGGTATTGATCATTTTATAGGTCAGCATACCCGGTGTTCCTAAGAATGCAAACCAGAACAGTGGGGCAATGACGCCGTCGCTCAGGTTTTCTGCCAATGTTTCGAGGGCAGCAGTGCGCACTTCCTGTGCCGACAACTCAGAGGTGTCGCGCCCAACGATGCGACTCACTTGTCGGCGTCCCTCTTCCAGCGAGCGGTCTAAGGCTAAGAACACCTCACGGACCTCACGAATCAGGGTTGTGCCTGCCAGACAGTAGAAAACGATGATGGCGTCTAAGAGGAGCCTCACCCCCATCCCCTCTCCAAAGGGCGAGGGGAGAAGTGAGATGAGATGTAAGAGAAACCATGTTAGTGCAAAGACCATCAGAATCAGGAAGATGGAAAGAAGGGCTCCCTTCAGCTTCCGGTGCAGTCCTCGGTTCAGTCGGTGTTCACCGAAAGCTATCATTTTGCCAAAGCCGACGACGGGGTGGGGTAGCCACTGAGGGTCGCCAAACAGCAGGTCGAGCATCCAACCGATGAGTAGTGACAGGAGTTTAGTCATGTGTCAGAATCTGGTAAATCTGGTCCATGTCCACATGTTGGCGCACGTGGTCAGCCAGTCGGTTGTACTGTTCTTCCTTGTAGGCCTGATAGTCGAAGGGCTTGGCTGCCTCTTGCAACTTGTCGTGGAAAGGTGCTAAGAGATGTTCCACGAAAGCCTGGTTGTCCAGAATACCATGCACATAAGTGCCCAGACAGTGGTTCTGTTCCCAAACGAGTCCTCCGTCAGGTGGCAGCGGTGTGGTTTGTCCCATGTGAATCTCATATCCCTTCATGAGTTGTCCCTGATAGTGGAACTCCGTCTGTCGCGTCACTTTCTCGCCTTCCATCGTGGTTGTGATAGGCAACAGTCCCAAACCAGGCAATCGTTCAATGTCGCCCTCCACATGCAGGGGGTCGCTGACCTCGCGTCCCAGCATCTGGTAACCTCCGCAGATGCCCAGCACAGTCGCCCCGTCGTGATGTGCCTTGATGATGGCCTGTGCGCACCCATTGCGTCGCAGTTCATAGAGGTCGCTGAGTGTCGATTTCGTTCCAGGCAGAATGATGATGTCCGACTGTCGGATATCCTCCACGTTATTGGTATAGAAGAGGTTCAGACGCTCATCTTGCTCCAATACGTCGAAGTCGGTATAATTGGAGATGTGCTGCAACATGATGACTGCTACATTCACCTTAGAACTATGAACTATGAACTTTGAACTTTTCATAGCCAATGCCACGCTGTCTTCCTCCTCGATATGGATGTCTTTCATGTATGGAATCACACCCAGAACGGGGATGCCGCAAATATCTTCCATCATCTTACGACCCTCTTCGAACAGGCGCATATCCCCACGGAACTTATTGATGATGATGCCCTTTATCATCTTGCGGTCTTCGGGTGTCTGGAGTGCTATGCTGCCATAGACGGAGGCAAACACGCCCCCTCGGTCTATGTCGCCCACAAGGATGACGTCAGCCTTGGCGTGGCGCGCCATTGGCAGATTCACCAAGTCGGTATTGCGCAGGTTGATTTCCGAAATACTGCCAGCCCCCTCCATCACTATCGGATTGTATCGTGCTGCCAGTCTGTCGTAGGCGTCGCACACCTCCTTTCGGAATTGAGAATTGAGAGATGAGACATGAGAATTTTGATTACCTTTTCTCCAATAGTCATACGCATCCTTATTGCCGATGGGTTTACCATGCAGCACCACTTGCGATGTGTGGTCCGACTGTGGTTTCAACAGCAGCGGGTTCATATCCGTATGACAGGGAATACCTGCTGCTTCGGCCTGAACTGCCTGTGCGCGGCCTATCTCCAGTCCATCAGGAGTGACAAACGAGTTGAGGGCCATATTCTGGGCTTTGAAGGGAGCTGGTTGATAACCGTCCTGTCGGAAAATGCGACAGAAGGCGGCAGCCACGATGCTCTTGCCGACGTCGCTGCCCGTTCCTGCAAACATGATGGGATGGAGTCGTTTCATAGTGGATACAAATGCGTGTAACTGGCTAATACGTTTTTATATTTGAATACGGGGGTGGCCACAGGCTCGCCTTTGGCATTATATACCTGCACGGCGGAAGGCGGTGTGGCACCCAAGAACTGGCTGTAGTGGAATTCGTGTCCACGATATTCCTTGCCGTCCAGTGTGAAGCGGCGATAGCCCAGCGAGAGATGCCTGTCGGCTTTGCGAGCCGTTATCTTGTAGGGCAACACGCCACACATGGGGTATTCGCCTTCGTCAGTCAGGATGCTTTCGCAGAGATACATCATACCGCCGCATTCTGCCACTATTCTGCCTCCTCGTTCAGCATAGTCGCGAATGGCTTTTCGGCAGGCCTCGTTTCGGCTCAATGCCTCCGCATGTTTTTCAGGATAGCCTCCTGGCAAATAGAGCAAATCGGCATCGTCCAGACAGGGCACATCCTGTTCGGGATTGAAAACCAAAGAGTTCGGGAAGGCATCGATAGTTTCCTGATAGACAAACGAAAAACTTTCCTCGTTGAAAGCCCGGCTCACACGATATTCCCTCCCTGGGACTGAAATATTCCCTCCCTGGGACTGAAACATTCCCTCCCTGGGACTGTTATTCTCCCTAAGGGAGGAAATGTCAACGTGTTCCTTCAGCAATTGCAATAGCTGCCTGCTCTCTGCTTCTTGCGAGAAATCCAAGCCCAAGTAGCGCGAATCTTGTTCCAGGGCAGCACTCTTGGGCAGATAACCCAAGCACGCTATCTGCTGTTCGTCGCACACCTGCCGAAGCATTGCATAGTGCTTTTCTGAGCCCACCTTATTGAATATCACACCGGCAAAGTGAACGTCATTACGGAAACGGAGAAAGCCTTGCAGCAATGCCGCCATGGAATAGGCAGCCGACTTGGCATCAACAACCAGAACGATGGGCAAATCCATTATGCGTGCTATCTCATAGGAAGAGCCGCGTTCCTTGTCGTATCCGTCGAACAGTCCCATCATGCCCTCCACGATACAAACGTCGGCATCAGCCCCATAGCGCTCAAACAGTTGGCGCACATGTTCTGGCGTAGCCATAAACGTATCGAGGTTGATGCTCGGTCTGCCGCACACTTTCTCATGAAATTTCGTGTCGATATAATCGGGCCCGCATTTAAACGGTTGCACCCGATATCCCTCTTCCGTCAGCAGAGCCATCAGTCCTCGGGCAATCGTTGTCTTGCCCGAGCCACTCATGGGTGCCGCTATCATGAATTTCGCTTTCATCGTTGCAAAGATAGTGAATTCCTTGCAAATAGCCAAACATTACTGGTTTTTTACCATGTGTTCAAGCTATTATGACATTGAATTTCTAAATGTCACAGGGGGCAAAATGCGAAACGTCGGCATCCACCCCTGAATTTGGCATCGTCATTTGCTTTGTAGAATTCCTGTTTCTGTATCCCGATGATTCATGGTGCGCTGAATGTCGCGATATTTGCGACCAGAAGAAAGATGCCATGTAATGTTGAGTGTCAGCATGTTGCCAAAGTCACGACTATGCTGTGTTATGTCCTTGTGGATATAGCGGCTAAGCACCTCCGTTTTGTTGGTGAGCGGACGGGCGCAGAAGGGGTGCTGGGCATAGAGGGAAAGGGTGATATTCTTCAATTGGTAAGAGGCTGTGAGATACCATGCGGGTGCCTGATGTCCCCGATGTTCGCCCTCCATAAAGTTCCAACCATTATCCGCGTATGCAGTCAGCGTCCATCGGCCAAGATAGGCTTCTACGCTGGCACCACCGTTGAAGGCAGTATAGGTATGGCGATAGTTATCCGTGAAGTTATAGAAACGGTAGATGCCACCATAGAGGGTGATGGAAAGATGCTCTGGTATAGCCTCCCAGCGGTTG